>CAYGPZ010000011.1:0-48804 GCA_964352025.1 uncultured Hyphomonadaceae bacterium | reverse complement strand
TCCGAAGGTGGTCGCGGTGAAGGTCGCGGTGGATACCAAGGTCGCTCTGAAGGTGGTCGCGGTGAAGGGCGTGGCGGATACCAAGGACGTCGTGAAGGTGGTCGCAATGAAGAGCGTGGTGGCTACCAAGGACACCGTGATGACAATCGTGGCGGCAATGATCGCAATGAGCGTTCAGGGCCAAACCGCGAAGAGCGTTTAGCGGGTGATCGTCCGCAAGGTCGTGGCTATGAGGGGGCAAACCCACGTCCACGTACGAATTATGACAAGACACGTGCTGCAGATGGTCGTTCTTGGGGTAAAGACAAGAAAGACGGCGGACGCGGTTCAGAACGTACTTGGAATAAAAAAGCGACGAACAATTCCAATAACCGTTTTGAAGAAGGTGCAGAAGGGGAGCGTTCAGAGCGTAAACCTCCACGCGGCCGTTCAGAGCGTCCTGCATACCCTAGCAAAGGTGCTAACCATGCGGATGGTGGTGATAACGGTAATCGTTTTAAAAAGCGCAAGCCGCGTTCAGATGATGGTCCAGATTTCCGTCGCAATGATGGTGGGTTTAGTTCGCCGAAAAAGCCGGGCGGCGGCGCTAAGCGTGGTGGATCTTCAGACGGAAAACCACGTCGCAAACCAAGCTTTGCACGCTAAACACTAGCGACGACAATTTAACGAAAGTCAGCCCATTCTTGCCAATCGCGAGAGTGGGCTGATTTGTGTTTGGGGATTGTGAGAGTATCGGGCAAGCAAACGGCTAAAATCGCCAAAAACGGACATTCGTTTATTCCAAAGTATATTTATACTATACAACGACAATATGGCTGATTGTGGGGAAAAGATAATGGTTGAGCTATTCAAAGGCATTTTGAACAAAAACACAAAACACTCTCGTTTTCGTCCCCCCACACCTGAAGAATTACAGATAGCCAAAGACAATCTGATTAAGACGGGACGGAATGCTAGTTTTGGCGAACTAGGAGGGGTTCGACCTGAAAAGGAAGACCTCCTCAGAAGCTGGTGGGGTGGCAATTTCATCGGTACAGACAATGAGTCGGTTCCTGTCTGTCAAAATAGCGGTAGGAAGATGCACCCAGTATTGCAGATGCGGATGGATGAATTGCTTTTCGTTCCTAAAGTATTGTCTGATGCGGCTTATCTGACCTTATGGTTTGATCTTGAAGCATGTGGGGTATTTGAAGCTTCCAACGGGCATAGTTTCGAAATTCGCACGTACCATTCCTCAACTAATTTGGTTCCACTAGGCCCTAAGTATCGAGAGCACGAAACTTTTCCGACATTTCCTGTACAGTGGCATGGTCTAGAAGGTGATTTACCTGATTGGGAAGCATTTGATGGAGCACCAGAAATGGTTGTCCAATCGGATGATGATGATTGGTTCTACGATAATCCAGTTAGGGATAAATGTGCAGAACTCCAGAAAACGATGCCAGTCAAAGTGGGAGGCCATGATCAATGGTGGCAAAGTCCCCAATCTGTAGAAGAAGGAGAATATGCATTCTTTTTGAATTCTACAGGAAAAGGGCGTTTTGGTTTTCCCGGAGGTGGAAATGGAAACTTTTTTCGAACTACTTGTGGATGGGAATTGAGGGTAGATTGTCCCTAAATACAATATAGGGGATACGTAAAATATCAGACATTTATACTCTTGTTCATCAGTCCGATTAGGGCCATTTTCATCCACCACTCACCCCCTAGGATGGGCGGCTCTGTGAATAGCTTTGAGTCTGTCTGCTTCGACGCCGGTATAGATTTGTGTCGAGGATAGGCTGGCGTGGCCCAATAGCGTTTGGATCGAACGGAGGTCTGCACCATTGGCGAGTAAATGTGTCGCGAATGAGTGGCGCAATGCGTGGGGGGTTGCCGTATCTGGCAGTCCCATGACGATGCGTAGGTTTTCGACTAGTTTTTGAATGATGCGCGGGTTGAGTTTTTTTCCCTTTACGCCACGAAAAAGTGGGCCTTCTTCATCTCGCAAGAAAGGCCGTTTTTCAAAATAGTCATTGAGGGCATCTCGGACGACGGGAATAAGGGGTACTAAGCGTACTTTGTCGCCTTTGCCTTGAATTCTAAGAATTTCTTTAGCCGGAATATCCGCGTCCGTTAGGGATAGTGCCTCGGAAATACGTAGCCCAGCGCCATACATGAGGGCGATCATCGCAGCATCTCTAGCGGCAATCCATGGTTCGACATCTTGGTCTTGTACTTCTTGCAGAAGGTTTTGCGCAGCTTCTTGAGACACAGGACGCGGCAGACGTTGTGGGCGCTTGGGTGCTTTGACCATCTGGATGCGCGCATTTGGTTTATTGAGCTGGCGATCGAGAAACTTATAAAACGCCCGCACCGCCGAAAGTGCGCGGCTAATGGATGTCGCTTGTAAATCATAATTAGCGCGGCGATAGGCAAGCCACGCACGCACATCGCTTGGCGTGAGTTTTACTAGATCATCAACATGTGCTTCGCCGCCAATGTGTTCGACCAGAAATCCAAGAAAATTTCCAACATCGCGGCGATATCCATCCACCGTGTGCTCGGACATACGGCGCTCATGCTGCAGATATTGCACAAACGCATATAGCGCTTCTGACCCCGTTCGAGGGGCGTGCGTATGTGTATGCTCGGAAACGGGTAGTGTATCAGCCATTTGATGATTTTGGCGTGGCGAGGTTAATTCAAAGTGGATGGCGGCGAGTTTAGCTCTGGATTTCTACAAGAAATATGACAATGCCGCTTGTCGGCGCTCTCCCAAAAGGCGAAATAGGGGGTATGAGTCTTTTTCCGGAAACAGAATTTCAGCTTGGTCCTGAATATCAGATTGCCAGCGTATTGCTGCCAATGCCTTTACCTGAGGCATTCGATTATCGCGTGCATGAAGATATGACGGTTGAGCTGGGTAGTTTTGTAACTGTGCCATTGGGCGCACGTTCTGTGACTGGCGTTGTGTGGAACGTAAAACAAGGCCCTTCCAAGCGTCCTTTGAAATATGTTGAAGAAGTCCTCGAAGCAGCACCTTTAATGCCTAAGGTGACGCGTGACTTTGTAGAAAGAGCTGCCAAATATACTTGTACGCCAATGGGGAATATGTTGGCGATGTGTTTGCGGTCCCGAGATGCATTACAGCCTTCGCCAACTGAAACCTATGTGTATCGCGGTGATGGCGAGCTTCCAAAAATCACACCTGCGCGGCAGAAGGTTTTAGATGTTGTGCCAGCCAGTGCTGCTGATGGTGTAACTGCATCTGAGCTTGCGCGTCAGGCCGATGTCTCAACAGGGGTTGTGAAAGGTCTTGTTGATAGCGGGGCATTGGTTCAACAAGAATCGCCGATTGATAAGCCTTTTGGCAAACCAAACTCGGAATTAAAAGGCTTTGATTTAACTGACGAGCAGCAGGCCGGAGCAGAGGCTTTGTGCGAGGCCGTCCGTAGCAAAGCGTTCAAACCTATTTTGCTCGATGGTGTCACCGGATCAGGTAAAACCGAAGTCTATTTTGAAGCGATAGCCGAGGCATTGAGATCTGACCCGACCGCTCAAATATTGGTATTGCTGCCCGAAATTGCGCTTACGCAAGCCGTACGAGAGCGCTTTGAAAATCGCTTTGGTGCAGCACCAGCTGAATGGCATTCGAACGCAAGCCAGAAAGAGCGTCGCCGTGTATGGCGCGAAGTGGGTGCGGGGCGTGCTCAGATCGTTGTGGGAGCAAGATCAGCGCTTTTCCTCCCGTTCCAGAATTTACGATTAATTATTGTCGATGAAGAACATGATGGGTCTTACAAGCAGGATGAGGGCGCTGTGTATCAAGGGCGTGATCTCTCTGTTATGCGCGCGCATTTGGGAGCAGCGACAGTTGTGCTTGCCTCTGCGACACCTTCGCTCGAGACATTGGCGAATGCCTATCAGGGGCGATATCAACATATAAAATTGCTCGCGCGACCTGGTGCCGCTGTTCTGCCAGATATCTTGCTTGCTGATATGAAAGAAAATCCACCAGCAAAAGATTGCTGGTTATCGCCGCTACTGGTGGACGCGCTCGAGCAAAATCTGGATGCTGGTGAGCAATCGCTACTCTATTTGAATAGACGTGGATATGCTCCGCTTGTCATCTGTAAAGGGTGCGGTGAACGCTTAAAAGCGCCCGATACTGAAAGCTGGCTGACTGAGCACAGATATACCGGAATGCTCGTCTGCCACCTGACCGGATTTTCTATGAAGAAACCGATCAATTGTCCCCATTGTGGTGCGGCAGATTCATTGATGGGTGTTGGCCCCGGTGTGGAGCGTTTGGCAGAGGAAGTGCGAGGCCTGTTTCAAGGCGCGCGAGTAGAAGTGTTTTCTTCAGATACGGCCCGTAATCCAGAGGAGCTGGATGGCATTATTACACGCATGGAGCAGGGCGAAGTTGATATTCTGATTGGAACGCAGATCGCCGCTAAAGGGCACAACTTTCCTAATTTGACGCTCGTTGGAGCGGTAGACGCTGACTCCGGCTTAAAAGGCGGCCAAGGCTCAGACCTTCGCGCAGGTGAGCGGACATTCCAATTGCTCAGTCAGGTTTCTGGTCGTGCTGGGCGGGCTGATAAACCGGGGCGGGCAATCATCCAGACCTATGCACCTGAATCACCAAGTATTCAGGCTTTGCTGGCAAATGATCGTGACTGGTTCATGGAATTGGAAATGAAGTCCCGTGAAGACTTAGGCTTTCCACCATATGGACGTTTAGCAGCGGTGGTTCTATCTGCTGAGAATTCACTCGCGGCGGACGATGCTGCTGCTACATTTGCACGCGGTGCGCCCAATGTGGATGGCGTTGATATCTGGGGACCAGCGCCTGCACCTATTGCTGTATTACGTGGTCGCCACCGTCGTCGACTTCTCATTCGGTCTGATAGAAATATTGATTTATCCGCGTATCTTAGCTCATGGCGCGAACGTATTAAACTATCCAGTTCTGTGCGCGTATCATTAGATATCGAGCCATACAGCTTTATGTGACGTCTAACGCTTATGTGAGCATCTGTGTTTTGTGTTGTCCGCAGATTTTTGATCTCATCTAATCAAACAAGTGAGGTTTGATATGCGTCGAGTTCTAAAATCTGCGGTAATTGCCACATCTTTACTGGCTGTTGTTGGCCAATATTCCTATGCTCAAGCTGAGCAGCCAGTCGTCGTAGAATTATTCACGTCTCAAAGTTGCTCTTCATGCCCACCAGCAGAAGAAAATCTAAGGGAATTAGCTAAACGAGATCATATTCTGGCTTTAGAATGGCATGTGGATTATTGGGATGATCTTCGTCATGGAAGCGCGGGTAAATGGAAAGATCCGTTTTCTTCGCCTAAGCATACACAGCGGCAATACGTTTATAATCACAATATTAGGCAATCAAATCGCGCCTATACGCCGCAAATAGTCATCAATGGTCAGACTGAATTAGTCGGCTCTTATACCCGAAAGATCAACAAGCACATCGCTAATGCGCGCGCATCTCAAAGTTATGATGTCATATCCCGTATCGAAAATGACGAGATTGTTTTCACGATCGAAAGTGTTGCGCCTCAAACGGTGGAAGCTGACGCGCTGCTTGTCTTGTTCCACCCCACGGCCAATACAAAAATTCGAGGTGGCGAGAATAAAGGGCTGCGTGTGGAGGAAGCTAATGTTGTCGTTGAGGCCATTCCGCTAGGAAATGTTGGTAAGCAGACGGCGGAGAAGAGATATCGTTTGCAAGACAGCGAACTCTCCTGCGCGCTTCTTATCCAAGAGAAAAATCAAGGACGTATACTCGGCGCACAATACTGTCCTGCTTAGCCCGTTTTGGGGATTTCCACTCAAATGGATTAGCTAGACGTTTCGTCTTCTTCAATTTCATCGGTAAAGTCGCACATATTTCTGACACTGGCCCATTCTTCACTCGTCAAAGGGAGGGCGGCGGCAGATGCTGTTTTAGTATCAAGCTGGCGAGCACGTTCAATACGTTCTGATGTATTGGGGTGACTGCTTGTCCACGCTGCTAGACTGTTTTCATCATCTTCTTCTTCTATAGCCGCACCCATACTGTTCAGCATTTTTTCGAATGCACGTGCTAGTGCTTCAGGGTTTAGTTCTTCAGTTTGCATGATTTCGTAGGCGATATCATCTGCGGCTTCTTCTTGAATACGTGAGTGGCGCATTTCATTCATTTGCCCGCCTAAAAGCACGACTTGTTGGGCGACACCTGTTCCTCCAGTAATGACCTCCAAAAACATACTTAGTCCCATGGAGCGGAATACGGCTTGCATTGAGTGGCGTTCTTTAACATGGCCGAGTTCATGCGCCATGACAGCCCAGAATGCTTCCTGATCGTCACCGATGGCATCTATAAGGCCGCGTGTAGCCAATACATTCCCACCCGGAAAAGCAAATGCATTTGGAAGAGGCGTGTTTGCTGTTTTATATGTAATATCAAACTCAATACCGCTATTGTCAGCCATCTTGTTCAATACATTTGAAACGAGTGTTTCAGCTTCTTCATTTTCGCAAGATTTTATAAAGATACCTAATTGAGCAGAGATGTTTTCGCCGATCTGGGCTTCGATATGAATGGGAGTTTTGCGCGCGAGCGGACCAGAAGCAGCGGGGATACCCCAGAATAATCCAACCCCGATGAGCGCAGTTGCAGCTATCAGGCTTCCAACAAGTACGACGAATTTTTTCCGACCGGAGGAATAATTGAAAACTTTGGGTAGTATGTCTTCGAGTGCAGCTGACGCTTCTTGCTTTAAAATCAGAAGAGCATCTGGGAAGAGCTCGTTTGTTAGCCTGATATCGGAGGTGCTAGTTTTTTGTCTTTCTGTGTCTGTTTCGTACCATTCATGGGTTGAACTATCACTTTGAATGCTCAACCCATGCGGAGTAAGGGTAACTTTGACCGCCTGAGCCATTGCGCTTTGACCATCGTAAAATGTTCCGTCGAATGAGGCGGTCTGGGTCATTAGAAGCCAGCTCCAATGTCTAGGCCATCAGCAAGGCCTTCACCGGTTTTAGGCTGTGCAATAGTTGTTTGCTCAATGGATGCAAAGTCAACCTTACCTTCAAAGGATAAACTGTCTGCGTAACGTCTCCATAGGCGCATTTGCGCTACGTATAGGCCTATCCCCAATGTGAAGATGATCAGCAATAAATTGGATATATTTACCCAGAGAAAGCTCCACATCGATAGATTGGACGTGGCTTTTAATTCTCCCATACTAAGGCTTTTTGCAATTCGACGCGTGACTGTAACGTGGTGCCAACTGTAAAAAATAGTGACCAGCAGTATAAGCGGGATCATTGATGCATAGAGGATTACAATAAACATTGGACTGGCTGCGCCAGTTGTCATGTCTATGCCTGAGGCTTGCACAAGGAAAAAGAAGCTCGCGCCCCATGCCATATAGCTGACAATACCGCCAAACCAAGCGACAGCAAAACTAAGCCATACTGGCTCAGACATAGCTTCACTATTGTCCGCAAAGGTGATTTTTTCATCGCCGAACGAAGAATTATTCCATAGTTTTTCGGACAAACGAATACGCATTAGCGGTGCAACCCACCCTAAAGTGATTGCGGAAAGTAAAAGCCAAGCAAGGTATGAAAAGCCGTATTTCCATGCTGATCCGGTCATCGCAAATCGGATGCCGCGATAGCGTGTTCGTGAAAGATGGTATCGACGCTGTAAGAAGATTGCGACACCAATTATGATGAACATGAAAAAGTATAGAGGCAGAATTACGAGCGGAAGCAATGCTGGCGACAGGAATAATTGCGCGCTCACAAGAACAGCAACAAACGGTACAGCTAGAATAAGTGTAGCGATCAAAAATCCGATGAATAATTCTTTTCCGGTACCTGTATATTCCAGAGGTTCTCCATCAATCAGTGTGTCAGACCATAATTGTTTTCTAAAGTGAGTAGTTCCCCAAAATCGAAAGATTGTGAGTGTGATCAAGTTTAATAGTAATGTATAAAATCCTATCCAAAACATACGTTTAGGTTTGGAAATATTGACGACGCTTAGCGTATCCGGTTCTGCCGGATTTGGCGTTTCTATAGTCATATGGAGCCCCCTATATTTTGCCCATATTTGGAATGTGCACCAAATTTTCTTTCCGTCAACAGTAGAATAAAAAGCAGAGTTCGACCTTTGGACGAAAAATAAGCATTCATCCCCATTTTTGAAATATGTAAATAAATCAGACGTCTGACAGTATAGTCAAACAGGGATGTAGGTTTTTTGCTTATGTCTGATCTTTGAGAGAGCGCTTTAGGTTATCCAGCTCTTTCGCGTATTGTTAGATATCGAACCTTATAGTTTTATGTGGAATAGAGTTCACGATTGCGTGTAGCTGGAAGAATGTTCTGTTCATGAGATGAATTTAAATGATATACCTTTTTAAAAAGAAGGGATATCAAATTGAAAAATTCATTACTGGGTATTGCATTTGCTTCCGTCGCTTTGGCGGGATGTGCAGCGATTGCAAAAGTTGAGCAGCCAAACACAGAGGTGAAACAATCTTCTGTTTCTGTCGATGATGAGAATAAGCTGATATCTCATTTATCTGCGAATTCTTTCATCACAAAAGACATAGATGCAAGCGCCGATTTCTACAAAAAATATCTGGGTTACATTGAAGACAGAAGAACTCGGTTTCCTGCAAGTTTGAGTGGCAAAATCTATGGATATGCCGGCGATGAAATGATGGATTTTGTTGTTTTGGTGCCACCTGTGTGGACATCAGAAACAGACGAATATCCTGGATTGAGTTTTATGGAGTTTCCGCAAATGGAATCTCTGCCATTAACTCACGATGTGAACCGCGCTGGATTAGCGGGTGAAATGGTTATGACTTTTAATGTCGAAGATATCGAAAAAGTGTATCAGCTGTTAAAAGAAGACGGTGTGGAGTTCGTGTCTCCTCTTACGTTATCAGCGTCAGGAAAGTCGAAGACACTAACTGTGTTGGACCCCAATGGTGTTCGCGTTTACATCTATGGCTATATTAAAAAAGACTAGTTTAACGGTCTAAACGCAAAAAGAATGAACCTTTTCCTCCCTGCGACTGACTATATAGTCAAACAGGGAGGCAATTATCATCGTGACACGCAAGTCAAAAGATGCCCGCATTTTAAATGCGCTTGATGACTACCAAGCGACTTTAGCTGCCGGCGGTGATCGAAAAGCCTTCGAGTTACTTTATAAAAGGTGGCATCCCAAGCTTTTGCGCTTTGCCTATCGGCAAACTGGCGAGGCTGAGGCAGCACATGATGTGATGCAGAATGCTGCCCTGACAATGGCGAAAGATATATATCGTCTCAAAGACCCCTCAGCATTTAGTGCATGGGCCTACACCATTGTGCGACGGCGTGCAGCCGACTTTGTGAAATCCAATGTTCGCGCCAGAAAAGTTCAATCTGAGTTGGAGCGTCAGCCTGAACCAGAATCCTCTGCGGATTCCGAAGAAGCATTGACCCTTAAGCAGGCACTGCAGGATTTACCTGACGCTGACCAGCAATTGCTGACACTTTTCTATGTCGACGGCATGAAAATAGCCGAGATTGCAGCCGGCCTTCGTATACCAGCAGGCACGGTAAAGTCGCGCCTATTCACGGCACGCGAGAAACTTAAATCCATATATGAAGTAACAGAAGAAGGAATATGACCATGAATAATTTTGATGATCAGCTAAAGGGTCTTCTTAGCAAAGAAGACGAAATATTTATCGATAAAAGTTTGAATGAGCAGAGCTATTACAAAGAAGCGTTTGATAGCCTTAGTGGGCCCGGCAAGGGTATGAATATAATGGCTTGGGCGGGCATCTTCGTATTTGCCGGAGTGCTGCTGTATGCAATCTATGCCTTCTTTCAGGCTGATACGGTAAAAGATCAGATTATGTGGGCAGCTTTGGCAGTCATCGCAAATTCAGCTCAAATAGCGATGAAATTATGGTTTCATAATCATTTAAACCGTTTTGCAATTATCCGCGAGATCAAGCGGTTACAGTTAGAGGTCGCGCGTTCTGCGCAGAGTTAGTCGTGGAGAGAGTTTGGTCTTGGATAATGACAATGTTGATTGCGCTTGTGCCTTTGTGGTCAACATTATCGACCTTGTTCTAGCGGTGATATTAGAGGTGAGTGGTGATTAAAGTCGAATGATTGGCCAGAATCGATTTAAATGATATATCAATTCAAATCAAAAAGTTTGGGAGAGTTATATGATGCGCTATTCAACCTTGGCATTGAGTTTGTTCCTTAGCGGATGCTCTATGAACAATGCCGTTTCTACGCGCCCGGAACCTGTTGTAGAGCAGGTGCAATCAGCTGAGCTTAAGCGGGTTTCTATATGGGTTTCTGATCTTGATCGCGCGATAGAGTTTTATGAATACGTGTTGGGATTTCGTCTCGCTGGTGTAGGCGATTTAGATGTACCAGATGACTCTGTTTTATATAATGTGTTTAACAACCAGCCTGGCACTGAAATTCGTCGCGCATATTTTTCCAGCGATACAGAAGAGCGCGTATTGTTTGTCATGGCCTCAAAAGATGCGCCTTCATATACGGCTGAGCATGTACGTCATAACGCTATGGTCATCCGGTCACAGGATTTAGAGGGTGTGCTTGCCCGCGCAGTAGAAAAGGGATTTAAGATCGGAGCATCTCAAACTAGTCTTATTCCCGGTACTGATACGGAGTTTAAAGAAGTCGTTATATCTGGTCCCAATGGCCATGGCGTGCTGATTTATCAGGTCTTACCAGCCGTAAATCCATAAATTTCTATCGAGGTATGTCGCTGAAATTAGAAAATCATAGCTTCGCCTAATTCTTTGTGTATTCTCCTGCAAAATTTGCAGGAGGCCTATTTGAAAATCGAAGTTATTGGTGGTGATTTTCTTCCGCATCCAAAGACAAAATTTGTGCGTTCGGGAATGCAATTATACATTGGAAATGGCGGAAAGTTCACATCCGTTAATTATCGGCTGGAAGATATTGTTGCCGTGCAGATACGCGATAGCATGTGGATACGTTGGTGGGACAAATCCAGTGATTGGACGAAGGCGGTTCTGGCCTCAGGTTTGGCCGGACTACCGGGAGCTGGGGCCAACTTTATGCTGCCGGAATTTGTCTGGGGACAAAAAGCCATCGTCACATGGGCTAATTCAGTTATTGGCGGCGTCGCTGCGACGGCGGCTATCAAAAACTCTCGTCGCGTGCGCTTTCACGCTCAATTTACCGATGGTGCAAAGCTTAAAGCCAAAGCTGAGCAGCGCGAGCTGAATGAAAAAATCACGAAACTATTGTCCGCGAAGGCAAAAGCCGACCGTTCATGACACCCTCAAAGCATTTTGAGGGGCATCAGAAGTAGGTATCTAATTTTAGGCTTTTACCGATTTTGGGCTTTCGCTTGGTAATTTCGCTGACAATTTTTTACCAAGCTTGATGAATGGCTTTTCTATGATCTGGTTGATGATCCAAGCGCCCAGAAGAGAAGACGCAAGAACAACAATCACCATCAAATTACCGACCAGTGGAGAGACAATATCGTCCAAGCCTTGTTGGCCTTGAACTAGCCCTAAAATATCGACAACGTTTTTCAAAACGATAATGACGAGCAGGTGGATCAGATAGACCCCATAGGAGACGACACCTAGGAAACGGAATGGTTTCGAGGTTAGAACTGCGTTGAGTGCGCCTTTTTCCTGCACGGCTAGGCTTGTGATGAAAAATGCGAAAATGAAGGGGGCAAGGAATGTGATTGGGTTTCCTGCTTCTCCCACGTGTAAAATCCAAAGAACCAGTAGAAAACCCAAATACTGGGCTGCTTTAAATTTATTTGAGTTATCTTTGACAAGTTGCGAGTCGAGCAGGTGTTCTGCCAATCCTCTCATAGAGACACCAAGACAGAACCCAAATATCGCTCGCACGGCACCAAATTGATAAGTCGTGTCTAAGGCGTCCACTTTTGATGCCGAGAATAATATCGCTCCAAATATAAGGCCTAGTGCTGCCCAGAGCAGAGGGCGGTATTTGTTTGTCAGGCCGATTGCTGAAACAAGAAAGAAAAAGAAATAGGCCACTGCCTCCGCCGAGATGCTCCAAGAAGGAAGATTGAACGCATTGTTCGGCGTTATACCTGTGGAGTGAAGGAGGAAAATATTTGCAAAGAGCTGTGTTAAAAACGGCTCGTTTGTTTCTGTCATTTTGCCGGATATCAGGCCTGTCGATGAAAGCTTAAGCACAACAAAATGAAGGAGTACGAAGAGGAGTAGATAGAATAAATGCAGCGGGTAAATGCGGAAGAAACGCGATATCCCATAAGCGATTTTATCTTTCCCTGAATGCATGTGGCCAATGTATCGATTGGCTATGACAAAACCAGACAAAACAAAAAACAGATCGACGAAGAGCCAAGAATTTTGTACAATTGATATGTCTTTTAAGCTGTGGGTCCATGTCGCGTGGAACACTAGGACCATACATGCAGCCAGACCACGAAGGCCCTCGAGTCCAACGAAAAAACGCTTGCTGGTTGAAGAGTTTGTCATAAAAACTCCTAATAAGTGAATAATATCAATAATATAACGTAATTGTGTTGACTAGTAACATCTTTGTGAACTTAAGGTAATAGGAATTGTAATTTCTTGGAGAGAATTATGAGCGCTATTGTAGATAAGTGGCTAAATGGTGAGACCGAAGACTTTGGTAAAAAGGTTCTTCACGGTGCTCATAATTTGCTTAGCGACTCTGAAACAGCTCATTTGTTTTCGCACGATGCTCTTGCAGAGTTGATCGATACGATCGACGATTCTCAGTTAGATATCGTGACAATGGGATATGGGAAACACGAACCAAATACTTGGGTTGGTGGTCACCGTGGAAAATTGTCAGGTAAAGAGCTGCTGGATGCCGTTCAAGAGGGGCGTTTGTGGGTCAATCTACGACATGCAATGAATACCGAGGCGGAATACATCAATGCTCAGGATAAGATGTTCGGTCATCTGAGCGAGATGATACCGGGGTTTAAGCCTTACTCTGTTTATGGGTCTATTCTTATTTCTTCTCCGAACGCCAAAGTATATTATCACGCTGACCCCGGAGAAGTTATTCTGTGGCACATTAGCGGTGAAAAGCGCGTGACCTGCTATCCAAATAAAGCGCCTTTCTTGGATGATGAAACCTATGAAGGTCTTATATTATCTGAAAACAGCGAAGAGCTGCCGTATGAAGATTGGTATGATGAGCACGCCGCTGCTATTGATCTAAAGCCGGGCCAGTTTGTCAGTTGGCCGCACTCATCGCCGCACAAGGTTGATAATGGCAATTCTCTCAATGTATCCATCACAACGGAGTTTACGACTCTGGCAAGTCGGATGAGGCATGGTGCACGATACGCAAATGGAATGTTAAGGCGTCGTTTCAATGCAAATCCATCATTTGATAAAATGGGGACTGTGCACACTATGGCTAAATTTGCGGCTTCATTGCCAATGCGTGCATTGAAGGTGAAATCCGGAAAAGAGCAGGTTCATAAAGACCACTTCGTCGTTGATCGCGAGGCTGAAAATTGTTTGAACTGGTTTGATGAGCCAATTCCAAGGTCAGAGAGAATTATATAAAGATCTATCGAAGTTTGGTTGCTAGAGTGCGCAGCTATATCTTTTGAGAAGCAATAGGTCTTGCTCTCTAAATTGAATATATTTCGAGGATATTCTGACTATTAAGAATAGTCAGTAATACGTGCGATAAGATCGTTTTCGATTTCAAAGATTGTTGAGCCGCGAATGGCGACTTGATCACCTGATTTAACGCCATCGCCTAGATCTGCAAGCGCAGTCCCTGTGAAAACTGTTTCAGCAGCAACGCGATTGTCTTGGACTATGATAGACGCAAGGCGGTGTGAACGATCTTTGAAAGCCGTCATTGTGCCAGCAAGAACTTCACGAACTTGATCTTTACCTTGAAGACGCATTGAACCACGTGGGTTCATTACAGTTTCAAACATGACATTGTCAGCACAGCAGGCAAGAACACCGTCAATGTCATCATGATTACTTAATGTGACGTAGCGCTCAACTAGATCTGCTATGTTTGTCATTTCAACTCCTGAATATTCGTCGGCTCTCATACAATGGCTTAGAGCGTATAAATCGATAATAAATATTGTATATGATGTAACAACCTTTGCATATATCGCAAAAGTGCGCTAGGTCGCCTTCCTCTGTTATAAATCTAATTAAGTCTATTGGAGACCCCCCATGGCTCTTCGTGTCGCCGTTCTAGGCGCAACCGGCAATGTCGGCCGCGAAATGATGAATATCCTTGATGAACGCAAATTCCCTGCGGACAGCGTAACCGCTGTTGCATCGCGTCGTTCTAAAGGTGCTGAAGTTAGCTATGGCGATAAGATTCTGAAGTGTGAAGATATTGAGCAAACAGACTGGTCACAGTTTGATTTGTGTTTGATGTCCGCTGGTGGATCTGTCGCTAAAGAGTGGGCACCAAAGATTGCAAAAGCTGGCTGTGTTGTCATTGATAACTCATCACACTACCGCATGGACCCTGATGTTCCTTTGGTCGTTCCTGAAGTGAACCCAGAAGCGGTTGATGGTTATACAAAGAAAAACATCATCGCCAACCCAAACTGTTCAACAGCACAATTGGTTGTGGCTCTAAAACCATTGCACGATGCCGCTGGTATTGAGCGTGTTGTCGTGTCGACTTATCAGTCAGTATCTGGTTCAGGTAAAGAAGCTATGGATGAGCTTTGGAACCAGACCAAAGGTATTTTTGTGAATGATGCACCAACACCGACTGTTTATACAAAACAGATCGCATTTAACGTCATTCCACACATTGATGATTTTATGCCTGATGGTTTCACAAAAGAAGAATGGAAAATGTCTTCTGAAACTAAGAAAATTTTGGATCCAGATATCAAGCTGACTGCAACAGCTGTACGTGTTCCGACATTTGTCGGGCATGGTGAAGCTGTGAACGTTGAGTTTGCTGACCCGATCTCAGCAAAGAAAGCACGCGCGATACTAAAAGAAGCAGACGGTATTGTCGTTGTCGATAATCGTGAAGATGGTGGCTATATTACACCTGTTGAGTGTGTAGGTGAGTGGGCAACATTCATCTCGCGTATTCGCGAGGATGTAACTGTCGACAATGGTCTGGCTTTCTGGTGTGTGTCTGACAACCTACGCAAAGGTGCTGCACTAAATGCAGTTCAGATTGCTGAATTGATGGTTCAGCGCGGCGCATTGAAACCGGATAGCCTAAATAACGGAATGCTCGAAAAAGGATCTCCTGCGTAGTCTCCAAGACAAAACGTAGATCGATTTGAAAGGCCGGGCAGTAATGTCCGGCCTTTTTGCGTTTTATGTCTTCAACAATATGGAATTTCAACAAGCTGATCTCAGGTTTAAAAGTAAGCAAAAGTCATGACAACAAAATCGATATCTAAAGGGCAATTAGGCTTTGTGTATGGGACCCTCTCATACATTATATGGGGGTTTTTACCCCTATATTTTAAGGTACTAGAGAATATTGAACCATTGCACATGCTAACTCAGCGTATGGCGTGGTCAGTTCCCACGGGGCTATTGCTCTTAATGCTCGCTGGTCGCATGAGAGACTTAATTGCGATCTTCAGAGACCTCAAAACACTCGGTTGGTTAGCGCTGTCTGGTGCTTTAACGGGAATTAACTGGTTTATATATATCTGGGCTGTCCAAAATGAACGTGTCCTAGAGGGAAGCCTCGGATATTTCATCAACCCGCTTTTTAGTTTCGTCTTGGCCGCGATATTCTTTGGTGAACGATTTTCCAAATTGCAAATGATCGCCATTTTATTAGCAGGCTTAGGTGTTCTAAATCAGGCCTTTGTCGTTGGGCAATTTCCGTGGGTTGCACTGAGTGTGTGTTTGACATTCGGTTTTTACGGGGCCATTCGCAAGAAAATTATAGTCGATAGCCGTGCTGGCTTCCTGTTGGAAGTACTGCTCATGTTTCCTTTTGCATTGGCGTATCTTGCTTATGCATGGTCGCAAGGAGCTCCGCTCATTGCTGAAACAAGGTATGAGAGCATATTGATTTCTCTTTCGGGAATTTTTACAGCCGCTCCATTGATTTTGTTTGCTTTGGGCGCAAAGAGGTTACGACTTTCAACCCTCGCCATTCTCCAATATGTTTGCCCCACAATACAATTCATGCTGGGGCTTTATTTTGGTGAGGCTTTTACACCAGCTCATGCCGTAACTTTTGGCTGTATCTGGTTGGGTGTCATTCTGTTTTCCTGCGGTGCTATCCAAAATGAGAGAAAAGGCAAACTAGTTGCTACCTCTTAGGTAAGCAAAAAAAATCCCCCGGGCCTCGCTATTCAAGGAGGGACGGGGGATATAGGTAGCCATGAAGTTCGCTGCGGAGCGAATTCCCCTTATACGTTTCAAGTCGCGTGCCAATATTCGCGCCATTGGGGAGGCGATTTCTGTGCTTTTTCTTCGATGTTTGGGCTGATCTAGTCCGAATTTGATTGTGACCGTTATGAGTGTGTTTCAAACCGAGACAAAATAATTCTTACACCACTGAGTTAAGACCAAGGGTCATCTTTCTTATCATGAATAGGTCGTGCAAATGCCGGAAGGTCGACTTTTTTCTTTGGGCGTGATGGAAAATCTGTTTTAGCGTTCTTTGGGGTCTGATGTCTTTTAAGCTTCATCAGTGCAGCAATACGATTTTGAGTCGCAGGGTGAGTCGAAAACAGGTTGTCAGCGCCTTTACCGTTTAGCGGATTGATAATGAACATATGTGCAGTCGCTGGATTTCGTTCAGCAGCAACGTTTACGGCTCCGCGTTCACCATGGGCAATCTGTTCAATCTTTTGCAAAGCTGAAGCAAGTGCCTCTGGATCACCTGAAATTTCGGCACCACCTTTATCTGCTTCATATTCGCGCCCACGGCTAATTGCCATTTGTACGAGGCTTGCCGCCATAGGTGCAAGAAACATAATTGCGAGCGTACCAATTAAGCCGCCAGGTCTCTCTCTATCATTGCCGCCAAAGAATAAAGCAAAATTAGCTAATGCAGAAATAGCCCCCGCAATTGTGGCAGTCAGTGTCATAGTCAGCGTGTCACGGTTTTTAACATGTGCAAGCTCATGCCCCATCACACCGCGAATTTCGCGACGGTTGAGCATGGATAGTAATCCAGTTGTAGCAGCTACCGCAGCATTCTCAGGATAGCGGCCAGTAGCGAATGCATTGGGTTGAGGGTTTTCGATAATTGTTATTCGCGGCATTGGCATTCCCGCGTTACGTGCCATCTCTTTTACGTCTCTGGCATATTCAGCAATTTGACGATTGGAATGATGCTCATCAACTTCCTGCGCCTTATACATGGACAGCACGATTTTATCTGCATTCCAATAACTGATGAAATTTCCGACACCGGCAAATGCCAATGCGATAAGCATACCTAACTGGCCGCCCAACAAAAATCCTATGCCCATGAACAGAGCTGTCAGCCCTGCGATCAGCATGAAAGTGCGAATATGATTGTGTCCCATCGGTCCTATTCTATCTGCTTTTAGATATTTCCTATTCTATAGAGATAATATGGGATTTGGATATTTCTAGGGGTAGCTCTTTGTGTATGATTACAATCCAACGAAACAAAAAACCCGCTAGGCTTGCGCTTGCGGGTTTAGTTTTTCGGTCTTTGCCATTTTCCCATAAATGGGAGAATTAGGGTCGTAGAGTAGTGTGGCCTAGGCCGCGTCTACCGCTACTTGTGGGGATGGATCACGAAGAACGTAACCGCGGCCCCAAACTGTTTCGATGAAGTGGTCTCCACCTGTTGCTTTTTGTAGTTTCTTGCGAAGCTTACAAATAAACACATCGATGATTTTCAGTTCTGGCTCGTCCATGCCACCGTAAAGGTGGTTCAGGAACATCTCTTTCGTGAGGGTCGTCCCCTTACGTAGAGAAAGAAGCTCGAACATTTGATATTCTTTACCAGTCAAGTGAACGCGTTGGCCTTTCACTTCAACTGTTTTAGCGTCGAGGTTCACGAGGATGTCGCCTGTGCGGATAACACTTTCGGCGTGGCCTTTAGAACGGCGTACGATCGCTGTAATGCGAGCAATAAGCTCGTCTTTATTGAATGGTTTTGTGAGGTAGTCATCTGCCCCATAACCAAGCGTTTTGACTTTCGCTTCAATGTCCGGGTTACCAGACAGGATCAACACTGGTGTGTTGATGCGCGACATGCGCAGCTGTTTCAAAACTTCATAACCGGAAATGTCCGGCAATGATAAATCGAGGATAATGAGGTCGTATTCATAAACCTTACCTAGGTCTACACCTTCTTCCCCAAGATCAGTAATGTAGATGTTAAAGCCAGCGGCTTTTAACATTAGGTCGATACTGCGTGCTACCGCATCATCGTCTTCAATCAACAAGACCCGCATAAGGCTCTCCCGAATCACTTACGTCTATCTGGACGTATTAACCATTAACAATCAAGCATATTATTTCTTTAAGAATGGTTAACGCGGCTTCATACCTATTGGCGAAGCCTTAATTTTATACCGTTAAGTTGCAGAAAAACTGTACAAATTTTTCTATAAAATTTCACGATAGAATCGGTTGCGTTAACCTCAGCTTAGGGCAATGGGAACATTCTGCCGAGTCAGAAAAATAAGAATATTTGCGCATATGAGTCTTGACTCAATGCGACTCGGCGAAGGTGAGTGCACGTGCTTCAACAAGCGATAAAAGACGTTAAAAGCATTGAAAAACAGATGTTTGAGGGCCGGGTTGTCGCTGTCGAAGGGTTGCGCATTGAGGCAAGTGGCCCAGCACAAGCGCTTAGATTGGGAGCTTATGCACGGTTTGGCGGCAAAGATGGGCCGCGTGGAGAGCTAGTCGGATTTGAAGGAGAGCGTGCAGTTTTCCTCGCTTGTGATGATGTCGAAGGATTACGTCCGGGTGCAGCTGTATGTTTTTCTGCAGATGATGCACTTGTTAGGATTTCAAATTCTTGGCTTGGACGAGTTGTAGATGCGTTTGGCGCACCTGTTGATGGTGGGGCACCACTTTCAGAAGGAGTGATATCGCGTCCAATCAAGGCAATTCCACCTGCCGCACATTCCAGAGCGCGTGTTTCTGAACCAATGTCATTGGGGGTGAGGGCACTTGATGGATTTGCACCATGTGCTGTTGGACAGAGAATGGGACTTTTCGCAGGTTCCGGTGTTGGTAAATCGACACTGATGTCCATGTTGGCAAGAAATGCGCAGGCCGATGTTGTCGTGATTGGCCTGATTGGTGAACGTGGGCGTGAGGTGAGGGAATTTGTTGAGGACACACTCGGTCCAGATGGTTTAGCGCGCTCGGTTGTTGTGTCAGCAACATCGGATGAATCTGCTCCGCGTCGTCGCCGTGCGGCATGGATGACAATGTCTGTGGCTGAACATTTTCGCGATCAGGGCTTTAAAGTCCTATGTTTACTAGACTCTGTGACTCGGTTTGCGATGGCGCAAAGAGAGATAGGTCTAGCAGCCGGTGAGCCGCCGACGACGAAAGGTTATACGCCTTCTGTATTCGCTGAACTTCCTAAATTGCTAGAACGCGCAGGGCCAGGCCAAATTGTGCCTGCTGGCCAGCCTCAGGGGCAGATAACTGGGCTATTTACCGTTCTTGTTGATGGTGATGATCATAACGAACCTGTGGCAGATGCTGTGCGTGGTATTTTGGATGGTCACATTGTTATGGACCGCAAGATCGCTGAACGTGGACGTTATCCCGCGATTGATGTGCTTAAGTCATTGTCCCGTCTAGCGAGCCAGCTTTACACGCAAGAGACTGCTGAAATCGCCCGTCAGGCTAGAAAGCTCATGTCTCTATATTCGGATATGGAAGAGCTCGTGCGGATTGGGGCTTATGTGCGTGGAGCTGACCCTGAAGTGGATAGGGCAGTGCAGTTATCGCCTGAAATTGAAACTATTCTAACGCAGCATGTCGACGAGAAGACGCCACCTGAAGAAACATTTGCGATGTTGGCGCAAGTTTTAGGTATGGGGCAAGATGCTGGACCAGCAGCCAATCCACATGCACATGCCGCGGAGGCGACAATGGTTGCACAAGGCGGTGACCGTCGCGCTAGCAGTCGACCTTCTCTGGCCAAGCAGCTAGGCGGCAACTAAGCGGATTTTTTAGTCGGCTTTACTTCTTTTTTGTCTTTTAATCTCAGAATGTAATTTATGAACTCTCTTCCTACGCTCATCAAACTTGCGCAAAGAAACATAGATACAATCGCAGTTGAAATAGCTGAAGCACAAGCACGCATTGATCAATTGCGTTTGGCCAAAGAGACTGCCAAGGCCAAGGCAGATGCTGAACAGGCAATGGCGGGTGAGACTTTGGCTATCAATATGCTAGGCAGCATGCCTGCCTATATGCATCGGCTAAAATGGCAGCAGGAAAAGTTTGATGCGGATATAGCAGAGATTGAGGCGACGATTGCACATGTGCGTGAACGTCTTATCGCTGCTTATCGAGAAAAATCAAAACTGGAAAATCTTGAAACTCAATATGCTGAAAAAGCAAAACGCGAAGCAATAACGAAAGAGCAGGCTTTGCTTGATGAAGTCGCACTTACGCGGCGCGCCTAGCTATATCACCAGCGCGGCGTATGGACCTTGGTTTCAGGAACATATTCCTGGTCTTCATTCATGAAATGCGCAAAAGCTTTCGCAGCAGCTGGAGCTAATGGCTTGCTGAAATAATACCCTTGGATGAAGTGCAGATCCAAGTCTGTTACCAATTGCAATTGGCGTTCAGTTTCAACACCTTCAACTACACAATCAAGTTTCAGGTTCCGACAGAGGTCGGCGATTGTTTTGACGATATTTCTATCAGCGGAGTTTCTTGCCATATCTTTGATAAAGGTGCGGTCAATCTTAAGGCGATCAATCGGCATCTTCTGAACATAGCTCAGACTTGAATATCCCGTTCCAAAGTCATCAAGTGCCAGAGCAAAGCCTTCTTCGCGAATGTAATTAAGGGACTCAATAACACGATCAAAGTCCTTCATGATCATGGATTCAGTGATTTCAAAGACAATCTGATTTGGAGAAATACCTGCTTCGTGAACAAGCTCTATCAAGCGCTGCATGCTTGATTTTGATGACAGTAATATGGCCGATAGGTTGAACGCCATATAGACATCTTCAGGCCAGTTCTTCATTTCGGACAGTGCTTTTTTGAGCAATATCGTCGTGAGTACCCGAATGCTACCAGCTTGTTCAGCTGTTGTGATGAATTCAGACGGGGAGACCTGACCTAGGATTGGACTATACCAGCGCGCCAGTGCTTCAAACCCTTTAACGCGATTTGCTTTCGTATCCACGATTGGTTGAAACTCGACATAAAGCTCTTGTTCAAGGTTGGCCTCAGTAAGTCTTTGCTCAAGTGCTAATGCTTCGCGAATGGTGACTTCGTGTTCCTGAGAAAAGAAGACCGGCGCACCCTTTGAATTCTGTTTGGCATAACAAAGTGCATAATCGGCGCGGTCAAACATTGTAGAGCGTTTATTTCCTGCGTGAGGGAAACGCGCAAGGCCAATCGTTCCACCAATATTTGCTGTGCCTTCTTCAAGACGGAAGGGCTGACGCAGCGTCGTACAAATATCTTCCGATATTTTTAGCATGGTTGCGTCGTCTTGAGGCTGAAGGAAAAGGAGACCAAATTCATCTCCTCCTAAGCGCCCAATAACCACGTCAGTTCCAAGTTTCGAGCTTAAGCGTTTGGCTGTTGAGGCAAGAAGTTGATCACCGGCAGGATGCCCAAAGATATCATTGACGGGTTTGAACCCATCTAGGTCGAGCAGCGCAAGAACAAACTCTTCATTCGCATCCTCATAGTCTTCAATTGTGTCTTCAATTGTTTGAAAGAAGCTACGGCGGTTGGGTAATTTAGTCAGCGGATCCGTGTTCGCTAAGCGCAAGGTTTCGGCATTTAGCTGTTCAAGCCGGCGACTTTGCCCAAGAAGAGCTTTTTGGTGTTTTACAATGTCGCTGATGCCCCTGTCTTGGCTCAAAATAGCTATGTACAAGACACCAGCAACCATTAGAAGGTTGAGCGCTGATAACGTATAGATTAAATCGAACTGTAGAATGAGGAAGGCGAATGTTGTCGGCATGGTCGTGAACAACATCGCTTTAGAAGCCTGAGGAACGGACAACAATGTCATTGCGCCGCCAATTATCGCGACTGCAGCGTAGAAGACAACCAAGCCACGTAACGCAGGATCTCCAACTTCAAAAAGCATTACGTTCCAGCCAAACAGTGCAAAAGACAGCAGCGGTGCTATCTTGACGGACATTTGCAGTTTTTGGACGATTTGTTTGTCCGTTAGTATGATCGTTTTGTGCTGAAGGGCCGCAGGAAGTTTAGCGATACTGACGCAAAGCAATATTGCCGGTATTGGAAATAGCAAAAATGGCGACACCAAATTCAAGTGTGCGATACACATTCCAAGACTAGCTAGAGTCAAAAGGAAGTAATTAATCGGCATTTGCATTTTAATAGCATCATAGCGAGCGCGGTTTAGTTCCGGCTCGTTAGTTGGTATTTTAAAATGTGATAAAAACCGCAAAATCACGACAGACAATTCCTCCATTAGTTAAAGACTATCTGATTATGATTAAGGTCTTTATCTATTTGGGGTGTTGAATTGTTTGAAACGTCTTTACCAATACTTCATTGGAAAATAAGTGTACTAGAACGAAAAAAGCCGTCCCACGAAGGAACGGCTTTAAACATTAAAATTCTAGTTTATTTAGCTAGCTTCAGCGATAGAATCCGCACCACCGCGTAGAATAGCTTCCGCTATTTGTTCAGCATCCACAGCCGCTTGCGCGTCAGGGTGGATAGATGGAAGCGTTTTCTGTGTGCGAATAGCTTCACGTACTTTTGAGTCCCTTAGCACAATACCAGCCAGAGGCGGTCTAAAGCCAAGGAAGGTCTGACTTGCGCGAGCAAGAGCTTCGTAAGTGCGACGTCCTGCGACACGAGTGTCTGCCATGTTTACCGCTATCCAAGGTGCAACGCTTGGTGCGTAACCACGAAGGACTTTGATAAATGCATAAGCATCCGTCATTGAAGTCGGCTCATCATTTGCCACAACCAATGCACGGTCAGCTGCACGTGCTAGACGCATAACATTTGCATCGATACCAGCAGCTAGGTCGACAAGAACCATGTCATACTGCATCGCCAAAGTTGTGAGGCCAGCAGCTAAACGGGCAGCGTCATCTTTGGGAAGTTCAGCAAGTGCGCCAGAACCGGAACGACCCGGAAGGACATCAAAGCCACCTTGAGAACCTGCACCGCCATTGACGGGTGTCACAGCATCATCAAGTTCAACCCAACCAGCCATAACAGCTGCGAGGTCTGTATCTGGTGCGATACCTAATTGAACATCGACATTTGCACAGCCGAGGTCACCATCAACGAGGAGAGTGCGTTTACCTGCTTTTGCAAAAGATGCCGCGAGTGTTGTTGAAAGCCAGGTTTTACCAACCCCGCCTTTACCTGATGCGACCGCCAGGATCTGGGCCGGCGAAACGCGCGGTCCTGAGGACATCTGTCCTGATTTGTTGCCAGAGAACGACATTATGCAGCTCCTCTATATGACATATTAGATCCTGATCCATTATCGGGAGCGGTTTCCAGTAACAATCTTGCTATACGCAAAGGTGTGGCCGGAATAAGCCCATTTGATATAGAATGCGTCAAACTTAGTTGAGCGATGCTTAACCGCGAAGAAGAAATTGCAGCAAAAGCACCACCTCTACGTCTAACTACATCTAATTTAGTTAAAATTACCCTTCTAACTCCGACACTTGAGAAAGCTTTGGCATTCTCCTCGAGGTCTTCAGGGTGACCTTCTGCTGACATAACCAGCACAGGTTCAACGTCTAGATGATGTAAAAGGTTTCTTAAACGTGCGATTTCATTTGTACTGGTCGGGTTAAATGCTGGGCCATCAATAACCAGTTTGCGTTCTGAAGGTGTGCGAGCTGCAAGATGCTTTTGTAGAGCTTCTGGAGATTTGAATAATCCGACATCCGGACGGCCAACATATGCAGATAGTCTTGCATGACCACCGGCTGCATCAAAGTCCGCAGATGTCGCTTTTAAACCAAGCGGAGAATTACGGGTTACCGCTGCAAGTTTGGCTGCTGCAGATGTTTTACCAGAGCCAGGTGCACCAAGGAGCAATAGTGACTTGCGCGTGTCAGAGTGAATTGGTGAGAAAGATAGAACACCTTCTAGACCGGCTGCCATTGCAGGACCGGGTTCGGCTGTACTGCCCATCAATTTCATACCAGCACTTGTGACAATGTCGGTGAAACCGCTAGGTGCACCATGCCAGTTCATGACGTCGCGAATGCGGTCACGTGTGGTTTCATCAAAAGATGGACGGGCTTCTGCAAAAACGGGTGTTGCAAATCTAGCGTTTGGAGCACGTTCAACAGCTGCGCGAACCTCGACACAACCCGGTTCGTTACGGGTCGACAGGATCACCGCGTCAGAACCAAGTTCCGCCCGCATCAGCTCCATGGCTTCTTCCATTGTCGCTGCGGAGAATAATTTCATTCTCATGGTAGGCGCCTCCTATTTGGCGTTTGGGAATTAATATACTGTCTGGTCATTGTTCTTTTCTCTAAATTGTTCCTGCGCCTCTTAAGCGGGCTTTTGGATGGATTTCATTTTGGCTCATCACCACTGTTTGTGCGCGGAAACGTTCTACAAGTGAGCGCACATAAGGACGGATAGGGGCAGAGGTCAGCAGAACCGGCGTATCGCCAGTTTGGGCTGCGGCTTCAAAGACGCGGCGCATCTCCCCAACAAATTCGTGAAGTTTTGATGGCTCGAGCGCCAATTGCATTGCGCCTGGTTCACCAATAAGAGCTTCGGCAAAAGATTGCTCCCAGACTGGTGACAGCGTGACGACCGATAGCTGGCCATCATGTGCTTGATTGGCATTACACAACTGACGTGCAAGACGGGAACGAACATGTTCCGTGATCTGAGTGAGGTCAGTCGATGCACCCGAAGCTTCGGCAATGGCTTCAAGAATAGTTGCAAAGTCCCTGATGGAGATTTTTTCGCGCAACAAGTTTTGAAGAACACGTTGAATGCCTGACATTGTAATTTGATTAGGCACAATATCGTCGAGCAATGCTTTTTGAGCAGAAGGAAGTTCGTCGGTAAGTTCTTTAAGTGAAGTAAAGGAAAGCAGGTCAGACATGTTTTCCTTCACGAGTTCTGTGAAGTGAGTTGTCAGAACCGTCGCCGCATCAACAACAGTATATCCGTTCATTGCAGCTTCTTCTTTTATACCTTTGTCAATCCAGACCGCAGGTAGCCCAAAAACAGGTTCTTTGACGCGCTCACCTTGAATAGGGGCGGCTGCACCTGAAGCATCCATCGCGAGGTCAAGAAGAGGGCGCAACATGCCGTGGCCCGACTCGACCTCTTTGATCATAATGCGGTAGTTTTCAGAACCTAGTTCTAGATTATCGACAATACGGACCTGTGGTGCAATGAAACCAAATTCAGACGCGACCTGACGGCGGACCGCTTTGATCTGATCTGTGAGTTTACGACCTTCAGATTCATTGATGAGTGAAAGCAATCCAAACCCAAGTTCGACTTTTAGCTCATCAACTGCAACGCTATCTGAAATTGGTGCCTCTTCAGCAGGTCTGTTTGGATCAGATACAATCTCATTTTCTTTGAGTACGGCAGCTTCGGCAGCTTCTTTTCTGGTGATTGCCGCTCTCCATGCTCCGTAACCGGCACCACCTGCAAGGAGGAAGAATGGAAGGATTGGCATCCCCGGTAGCAAGCCCGTAAAGGCAGCTACACCTGATACCATTGCCAACCCTTGTGGAGAGGCCATTAATTGGCGACCAAGAGCTTTATCAGTTGAGCCATCAACACCGGCTTTTGAAACCAGCATACCGGCCGCAACTGAGATAATCAGTGCTGGGATTTGAGAAACCAGACCGTCACCAATTGTAAGCATTGTGTAGGTTTCAGCAGCTTGTTCGAAAGGAAGACCCTTTTGGGCTACCCCAATGAGTATGCCGCCGATAATGTTGATGACTGTGATGAGGATACCCGCCATGGCATCACCACGGACGAATTTCGACGCACCATCCATAGCCCCGAAAAAGTTGCTTTCGCCTTCAAGTTCTTTACGGCGTGTACGCGCTTCATCTTCATTGATCATGCCCGCAGAAAGGTCTGCATCGATAGCCATTTGCTTGCCGGGCATCGCATCCAAGGTGAAACGAGCGGCAACTTCGGCGATACGGCCTGAACCTTTGGTGATGACCATAAAGTTCACAATGACGAGGATAATAAAGACAATTACCCCAATCACATAATTTCCGCCCATAACGAATGAGCCGAAAGTTTTAATAATGTTTCCAGCAGCTTCGGGCCCTTGATCTCCTTCAGAAAGGATCAGGCGGGTAGAGGCCATGTTCAGCGCTAGCCGCAGCATAGTGGCTAGCAGAAGAACGGACGGGAAAGAGGAAAACTCAAGTGGTTTCTGGATCAGAAGGGCAGTCATCAATACCAGCACAGAGAATGTGATGGAGATGGCCAACATGAAGTCCAGCAGAAACGACGGCAAAGGTACTATGAGCATGACGATCAACGTCATGACACCCAATCCCAATGCGACTTCACCTTTGAGCGCGCCTTTAGCTAGCGCGTTTAGGTCAAATCCGCCTATTGAGAAACCACCTGCATTATTGTTTGCTTCAGCCATAAATTATTAGCCTGCCGCTCGAGTTTCACCAGGCGCAGCGACTTCGACGCCAGCATCTGTATAAGTACGCAATTTGTTACGTAAAGTACGGATAGATATGCCTAAAATGTTAGCCGCGTGAGTACGGTTCCCAAGACAATGGTCTAGGGTTGATAGGATCAAATCTTGTTCAACTTCAGCAACGGTGCGGCCAACTTGAACACTTGCCAAACCAGCAGTAATAGCAGTGTGCGCTGTTTCGGTTGCGCGTTGCACTGTCATGTCAATGTGGGTTTCATTGGCATTAAAACCGCCCGCTGCACCAAGAGGTGCGCCATCTGGTGTGCGGATTGCGTCGACCTCAATAACTGGACCGCGAGATAGTATAACGGCTCGGTGCATCGCATTTTCTAGCTCACGTACATTTCCAGGCCAGCGAGATGCTTCTACTTGCGTCCGCGCTTCATCCGACATTGATTTACTAGGAAGGCCATTTGCAGCGCTGTATTTTTCAATGAAGAATTCTGAAAGCGTCACAAGGTCAGAACGACGTTCTCTTAATGCTGGGATGCGTAGGTTCATGACGTTTAAGCGATAAAGAAGGTCTTCGCGGAAACTACCTTCGCGAACTGCCTGAGCTAGATCTCGGTTTGATGTCGCGATGATACGGATATCAACTTTGACAGGCTGGTTACCACCGACGCGGTCGATTTCACGTTCTTGAATAGCACGTAGCAATTTAGCTTGAAGGCGAGAATCCATTTCGGAAATTTCATCAAGCAATAATGTTCCACCATTGGCTTCTTCAAACTTACCAATGCGGCGCGCCATGGCCCCAGTGAAAGCACCTTTCTCGTGTCCAAATAGTTCAGATTCAAGAAGGTTTTCAGGAATAGCTGCACAGTTGACAGAGATGAAAGGTTTGCTGGCGCGGCGTGATTTGCGGTGAACAAAACGCGCCATCACTTCTTTACCGACACCGCTTTCACCTGTGATTAGGACTGATGCATCGGATGGTGCGATTTGCTCGGCAAGCTCGACAACTTGTGTCATTGCCGGGTCAGAAGCGATCATTGGGCGATCATCATCTGATACAGCTGTTAGGACTGCTGCGATTAATTCAGCATCAGGTGGAAGAGGGATGAACTCTCTGGCACCAGCACGAATAGCTCCAGCAGCTGCATCGGCATCTGCTTCAACACCACATGCCACGATTGGCGCTGCAATATGCTCTGTTTGAAGGGCTTCATGTAGCCAAGCAATGTCTGCTTTTACATCAACCATGACAAGGTCTGCGCCATGGCCAGCACGAAGTGAATCGAGTGCTATTGCGGCTGATGCTGCGTGAGAGACTTGGGCTCCGCGTTCAAACGCGATTTTCGTCGCTGCTGAAAGCTGTCCACTTAAATCTCCAATAATCAAAACGCGCATAATGTCTTCACTTTCAAAAGGTATTGCAGGTGCAAAATTCGTATTTTAAATGCTGAACAATCAGCGTATTTCCTTGCGGTTAACCGCCTTCGTTCTTGATAATCTCGGTCATGGTCACACCTAGTCGGTCATCCACGACAACAATCTCTCCACGCGCGACGAGGCGTGAATTGACGTAAATGTCGATGGCTTCTCCAACACGGCGATCGAGTTCCAAAACGGAACCTTCGCCAAGGTGCATCAGGTCAGATACTTCCATTGTTGTGCGGCCAATAACGGCTTGCACAGACACAGGGACGTCAAACATAGGCGCAAGGTCAGCGGCGAATTTCTCGCGACGCTCGGCTTCTTCTTTAGCAGTGATCGGCTTAGCGAGCACTTTGCCTGTCGGCTCAAGTTCTGGAAGGTTTAGATCGTCTGTCGACATGTTAAGCTCCTAAAACTCTACAACTAAGCTGCGCCAAACAAATCGAGCTGATCTTCGATAGGATCGGCTTTGCGATTGTTCAGGCAGTCTTCTACGGTTTGTTTGATGGCATCGCGGCTAAAAGCAGCTGCGCCACCTTGAAATTCAATTCTCCAGTCGCCCGGCTGTGCGGCAGGATCAGCAACAAAATGAATGCGCTCTGCAATATCAGGCATGTTTTCCAGGCGCAGTTTCACCATTGTTTCTGCATCCGGTGGAATGGTCACGATGAGGCGAGGTTCCGAACGCAATTGCTTGCTGGCTTCGGCAATGGCTTCTTTGGCTGCTTCATGCCCGTTTTCATCTAGGGCGCGGTCGGCGATTGTTTCCGATGCTGCCATGGCTAGATCGATAGCTTCATTTCGTAAACTGGTAGCAATTTTTGAAACGACGGCTTCAGAAGGTGTTAAATTGGCTGCGATGGTTTCAAGTGCAGTCGCGATGCGTGCTTCCACGCTAGCCATTACGGCAGCTTGTGTGTTTTCGCGCGCTTGACTAACTTCTTTTTCAACTTCGTCAACGCGTTTGAAGTCGGGCTTTTTCCCAGTCAGGACTTCGCCAGTTGGCGTGAATTCTGTGAATATTTCATAGGGAGTTGCTTTTGTCATTAGTACACCAACTCGTCTTCTGCGCCGCCATCGGCGAGCATGATTTCACCGCGCTCGGCGAGTTCTTTAGCCTGATAGACCATGTCTTGTTGGGCTGCATCGACGTCTTTAAGTTTCACTGGCCCCATTGAGTTCATGTCTTCTTTTAGAATTTTTGCAGCCCGCTCTGACATGTTGGACGTAAACAGGTCCTGCATTTCCTCATTGGCACCTTTAAGCGCAAGGGTAAGCTTGTCTTTAGGGACAGCTTTGAGAAGCGTTTGAATGCCGCCCGGGTCTAGCTTGGAAAGGTCGTCAAATACGAACATCAAGGAACGAATTTTTTCCGCAGCGTCTTTGCTTTTTTCTTCAAGCGCCGACATGAAACGACCTTCAGTCTGGCGGTCAAAAGCATTGAAGATATCAGCCATCTGTTCATGACTGTCGCGCTTGGATGTGCGAGCAAGGTTTGTCATGAACTCGGTACGAAGTGTACTTTCAATTTTTTCGATAATGTCGCGTGCCACAGGCTCCATCCGCAACATGCGTTGCATACATTCGATGGCAAAATCCGGTGGTAGACAGGCCAGAACAGCAGCGGCGTGGTCGGATTTGATTTTGGATAGGACAACAGCAACCGTTTGCGGGTATTCGTTTTTCAAATAGTTGGCGAGTACAGTTTCGGAAACGTTTCCAAGCTTGTCCCACATCGTGCGACCCGCCGGACCACGGATTTCTTCCATGAGTGAGTCAACTTTTTCACCCGGAAGGAATTGAGCCAGTAATTTTTGCGTTTGTTCAAAGTTACCAGTGATGGACCCAGACGTTGAAAGCTTACCAACAAATTCGATAATCAAGTCTTCAACGAGGGAGGATTGTACCGCGCCAAGGGTCGACATTGCTGAAGAGACATCGCGCAATTCTTCATCGTCCAGCGCTTCCCATATCGGTCCCGTTTCATCGCCAAGGGCAAGAAGTAGGATGGCGGCTTTTTCGGCACCTCTAAGGTTTTCTCCATCTGCGGCGGCTTGCTGAATAGCATCCCGCTTTGACATGGTTTTTAATGCTTCTTCTGCCTGAGCTGCTAGATTGCTCATGCTGCATCACTCCCATTTCTAAGGTCTTCTGCAAGCCAGGAACGAATGATCTGGATGGATTCGTCTGGGTGACTTTCGACAACTTCAGAGATCTTTTTAACCGATGACGCGTTCACCTTTCCGCTAATGCGGGCCACATCAAGGCCAAAGTCATCTAGGCTGTTGGGTGCGGCAATAGGTTGGCCATCAGCACCAACGGCAGGTTCGCTGCCGGGTAAGACAAGATTGGGGTTTGCCGCGCTTGCAATACTAGCTGCCTTAGCGCCAGTAATTTGTGCTTCAGCTGTATAAAAGCTGTCTGCATTTGCTGCACCGGGGCTCATTAGGCCTTTAACCAGAGGTCTAAGCACAAACACGATCAGGAGAATGGCGCCAATAAACAGGGCAGCTAGCTCTGATATACGCATGATATCGTTTTTGGTCAGGCCGAACATGCTAGGATCTTCGATCGCCAAATCCACAGAAGTTTCTGGGCGCATAAAGGAGACATTGACGACTTCGACTATATCGCCGCGTGCTTCGTCATAACCGACAGCGGAACGAACAAGTGTTGCGATATTTTCAATTTCTTCAGCTGTTCGCTGAGCAAAGCTAGGTCCTTCGCCTTCTTCTCCAAGAACACGGGCATCATCAAGTGCGACGGCAACAGATATTTTGTTGATACGTCCACCTTCAGTGATTTCTGTCTTAGTGGACTTTGAAATCTCGTAATTTGTTGTTTCCTGTAGGCGATTGGATTGCGCCTGTGATGTTGGACCGTTGGGGGCCTCATCTCCATTTCCATCAGGAACATTATTGCCTGCGGTAACTGCGCCATTAGGTTCTGAAGAAGAGTCAGAAGAGCTTTCTTCCGTTGTTGTGGAAGAGCGAATAACGCGGCCTTCAGGATCAAATATTTCTGAGCTTTGGGTAATACGGTTAAAGTCGATATCAGCTGCGACTTCAACGCGCGCTGCTCCCGGTCCGGTCACGCTTTCAACAACTGCGAGTACTTTAGCACGGATTTGTTGTTCAATTGCAGTTTGGCGTTCATCTGCGCTACCGCCAGCAAAGCCGTTTTCACTGTTTTCAGCACCCGCTGCGAGGAGGCGACCTTTATCATCTAAAAGTGTGATCCGATTAACTTCCAGATCAGGTACGGAGCCAGCAACTAAGTTTCTGATCGCGCGGACTTGAGAAGGGGACATGCCGCGGCCTGCGACAGACATAACAACAGATGCAGAAGGCGTTTGAGAGTTTCTTTCAAACAGTTTGCGTTCTGGAAGAACCAAATGCACACGTGCGCCGCGAATATTGTCTAAAGATGTTATGGTGCGGGCTAGTTCACCCTCTAAAGCGCGGACACGGTTTAGGTTTTGAACAAAATTGGTTGTGCCAAGGGTCTCAGTCTTATCGAAGATTTCATAACCGAGCGATCCACGTGTCGGCAGGCCTTCTTCAGACAACATATTTCTAGCAATATGAACTTTATCGCGGTCCACATAAATGGATGCACCGTCTCCCCGAAGAGTATAGGCGATATTCCCTTGATCTAGTTTTCCAGTAATTTCAGCCGATTCAGTTAGGTCCAACCCTGAATACAGGAGGGATTCGTCGGCACCTCCACGTAACATGATAAAGCCAAGACTAGCTCCAACCAAGGCGACAACGGCTAGCGCAGCGATAATGCGCATTTGTCCACCTTTGGTGACCCTTTGAACGATTGAAACTGTATCAGCCATCTTTTACCCGGTAATTATTGCACCCTATTTGAGGGGCGTTAGGCAATAATTTCCCAGCAGTCCGTAAACGCCTCATTAACGCGGACGAAAACAATTCAATTTATTTTTTATTTTCTGTATATAAATGGAGTTCAAATAGCATAATGCCCCGACATCTTGCGACGCCGAGGCATTGTGATAGGTGCTACTTTTCCAATTTAGATAGAATGAACGCGTTCATTCATATAGGGATCGGACTAGGCGCGGTAGTTTTGTAAGCGTGTTGTACGAAGGCCTTTTACACCAAAGCGATCGTAAAGAGCTTCCCATCCTTCAAATTCTTCAGATGAGATACCATATCTTGCACAAGCTTCATCGCGTGTAAGCAAGTCGCCACGTACTGCTGCAACAACTTCTGCTTTCCGACGAGTCACCCAACGTTTGATTTCTGGAGACGGGAGGTCTGCCAGCGTTAGTGTTTTTCCGTCGGGTCCGATTACTGCCGCGCTTTTTGCGTTCTGGGTCAGCATAGAATTCCCTTTCTTAGGTCTGGTCTATGCTGTGTACAGTACTACAAGTGTTTTAAGTTCACGCTGAAGTCATCGTGTGGGTTTTGTTGAAAATTTGAAGAATAAAAAAAGACCATAGAGACGTTTTGTTTGTCTTTATGGTCTTTTTGTTTCGTTTTGGATCAAAAATCGCGGTTAGTTCGATTTTTGTCTTAATTATTTACCGTTTGATACGAATTAGCTCGTCAAGCATTTCATCTGCAGTCGTAATAATTTTAGAAGATGCTGAATATGCTCTTTGTGTCGTAATAAGGTTTGCAAACTCTTCAGCTAGATCAACAGTAGATGTTTCAAGTGCACTTGAAACGACTGTTCCTGCTTCTGCATTCTTAGGCGCTCGCAGGTTCATGTCTCCAGTATTCGGGCCATCTCTAAAGCTACTTCCAGCTTGAGCGATCAAACCGTTCTCATTGTCGAAAGTCGCAACAGGAACTTGATAAATCTTTCTGCTAAGTCCGTTTGTGTATTGTGCAACTACATATCCATCAGCATCAACATCAACAGCTGCGAGCGAACCAAATGGCACACCGTCAACGCTAGATGTATCCAATAGAGAGTCTGAGGAATATTGTGTCAGTCCATTTGTGGACGTGCCATCTCCAAGGTTGAGTTGAATGTTTTGCGCATCAATTCCTAATCCTGCTGCCCAACGTACACCTGTGGTTGCAGATGAGGCACCAATTGCTAGAGTGCCTGCTGGATCAAATGTCGAGTTTGCAGGATCGATTAAACCAGCAGCGGTGAATGTAACAGTTCCAGAAGAAAGCAGGCCGTTAGTTGCGCCATCAATGTCAGTTGAAGGTGTTACGTAGGCTTCTGCTTGCCATTCATTGGCGTTCGCTGTCTTTAGGAATGAGAAGCTAATGGTGTGACGGCCACCTTGTGAGTCATAAAGTTCAAGCGGGGCTGTGAAATCAGGTGTGATTGTACCTGCAGCCATATCACCAGCCGTGTACGCAGCAGGGTTGACTGTTTGGTCCGCGTTTAAGTTTGCTGTAATAGAAAGGTTGGCAGAAGCTTCTGCGATGCCACCAAATCCAGATACGCGCACTGGTTCTAATGCTGTTAAGTCTGTTGGGCTGGCTGATACTGTGCCGTCTGTTCCAACTGGCCATCCGTAAAGATACTGACTACCTGTGTTTTGAAGGTATCCATTTGCATCAGGTGAAAATTGGCCAGCACGAGTGAAGTTAAAACTGTCGCTTGTTGTGGCGTCAGCAGCACGTTCGCGGGTTACAAAATAGCCTTCACCGGAAATCGCCATATGTGTTGAGACTGATGATGCTTGAAGTGTGCCCTGTTCGCGCATAAGCGTTGTTGCTTCAGCGCGCACTGCACCGGCGTTATAAGATGTCTGATGTGCTTGATTGTTTAGCATGGCAGTGAAGTCGTTGCGTAGACGCTTATAACCAACTGTATTTACGTTGGCGATATTGTCTGACACCGCAGCCATTGCTGATGCGTTTGCGCGTAGACCTGCTGTTCCTGCTAGAAGTGCTGAACCGATACTCATGGCGGTATTCCTTTAAAACTAACCCACTCTATTACCCACGCCTTCTATTGAGACGAGGTCTTCAAAAGGGCGCTTTTGCGCCATGTATCAACGGATTGCTTTTGCCATCCGGAACGTCAATTTAGTGATTAATTCTGCGTCAAACGCAAAATATCACCGTAACTAAATATGCCTGCATCCGTTGCGATTGCAGGGCTGTCATATGATAAATCGACACCAGTTACGCGTGTTAAAACGTTGGCTGATGTTGAAATTGAAAGATCTTCGCTATTTGTTGCCGACACGCTGGCATAGTACACAGCATCTTCAGGCGCAGTTGTGCCGTCGGATAAAGTGCCATCCCATGTGAAATCATGTGTGCCTGCTGTTTTTTCTGCATCTTGAGAATAAACAACTCTACCGTTGCCGTCTGTAATATTGATTTTTGATGTAACCGCATCGCCACCAAGTGAATAACGCCAACTAAGATCTTCGCCTCTAAATCCAGCGCCTTGGCTGTTAATTTCAACATTCTGTCCTAGATAGCCGGCCAAAGCAGCGCCTGTGGAAGAATTGTTTGATGCAATCAAAGAGTCCAAAGATGTGTTTGTCTGAATTTGCTGTTCCACACCGGAAAATTGAACAAGTTGGTTCGTAAACTCAGAAGCGTCCAGCGGTTCCAATGGATCTTGGTTTTGCATTTGCGCAGTAAGAAGCGTCAGGAAAGTATCGAAGTTGCCAGCTAGCGATGCACGAGAGCTTTCAGTATTGCTCGTGGCACCTGCTGATTGATTTACAAAAGAGATAAGATCAGTCACTGCGTTCTATCCTTATACTTCTATGCTGTCAGGTTCACGCGCTTGCGAGACCAAGCAGTGATTTCTGGCGTAATTTGGCGGGGAATATCGTCATTATCAGCTTCCTGTGAAGCTGGTGCATTTGTTTGCCCATCACCATTATTTTTTGTTTCAGTTTCATCATCGTCGCTAAAGGTGAATGAACTACTTTCATCTGACGACATTTCTAATTTTAATCCACCTTCTTCTAGCTCGACACCGGCATCAGCCAGCGCTGCTTCAAGAGATCTTGCGCCTTTTGATAATTCTGCCAGTGCTTCAGCTGATCTAGCGGCTAGAACAACGGTCGCTTTTTTATCTTTTGTGATCTCGATGGACACATTGATGCGGCCAAGTTCAGCAGGGTCTAACCTGATTTGGAATTGGTGAGATTTTCCGTCCATTCGAGAAATTAGACCAGCCCACGCTTGTTGCGTTACTGGCGATGCGTTGCGCAGACCGGGAGGAAGGTCAGGTGTTTTCGTTGTGGCTGCGGATGATGTTGTTGATTGCGTGCTAGAGTCTTTAGTACCTAGTTCCATGCCATCAATAGTGTCGCTATCTGGCAAGGCTGCCAATACATCTTGGGCAGCTGTGTTTAGAGTTGGCAAAACATTATTGGGAACTGCCGCTTGAGCACCGACCACAGGGGTAACGTTAGCTGCGGCTGGCGCGGCACTTGGGCTAGACGCGCTGGTTGCTGCTGTAGATGTCGTGGCAGTGATTCCATTTGATCCGGTAGAGCTGGTTTTTCCTATTGCAGCGCCAGTAGAGTTTCCAGTCTTAGCTGCTTGAAGAAATTGCGCTGAAGCGCCTTGAGCGACAGGTTGGGATTGAATAGCTTGAGCGGCTGGTTGTGCGGATGCAGCTTGTGCACCCGATTGAGCGCTCGTTAAAGTCGTCGCTGGAGTAGATGTATTCGTTGTGTTTGCACTACTTGTCAGCGTTGTAGCAGCTTGCTTTGCATTGTTTGGTGCAAGTTGAGCCAAATCAGCCTGAGAAACACCCGTTTCGCTGCCTTTTATAATAGAGGCTAGTTTTGCACCTGTTTCGTTCAATGTAGCTGCGTTTGTTTGAATACCTGTTTTTGCGCCATTATTTGCAGATTGGGCATCGGTTTGTGCAGCTTCATTTCCAATGACGTTCAGCTGTGAGGACAATTGGTTGGGGGCAATAGCCGTTTGAGTGTTTTGAGGTGCGGCAGGCTGCTTCAATCCAAGAGTAGGAGTAGAGCTTTGTGGAGTGACTAAATTCAACCCAAGAAGGGCGGCATTTGCATCTGTAGCATTCGTTGACGTGTTATAGACTTGAATGCTGTGATCAGAAGAAGCCTCAACAGGATTGATGTTAGGTGTTGTTGCCTGAGCTGACGTTGAGTTTAAGTGCGTCGCCCGTATAGATTTGTTGGAAGATGGTTTGTCTTCTTCCTTCAAAAGCGCACGAAAATCTTCTTTATATGTGTCGTCTGGTTTATTGTTCGTCGCAGCGTCATTTTTCAGCGTTGGAACGAAGACCCCATCTATCACGATAATCACCCACTCATAATTTACTACTCGCACGTTTGTCGTGCTTGTTAACTATAAAAATGCAAAAGACGGGCCAGTAACGAATTCGCTTGAAACTTCCTATAAAATGCGGATTTAGCGTTAACCTTTTAAGGCAGTTAAGCTGTGATTGGGCAGAAATTGCAGGTTAGAAATGGGCCTTGGGAAATTTCTGCCTATTGAGCATTTTCGAGTACGTTGAACGCCTAGATTTTGAATTTGAAACCAATTTTATAGTAAATTTCCATTAAATTTAAAAACTGGCCCAAAGCTTGCGATACTTAACATGCGCTGGAAATTTATTCTAAGTGCAACCGTCTTGCTAAAAGCAGGGTGAAGTAAAATATAGCTAGCAAAATCAAATATTTGCGTGAGGTTCGCTAAGGTAATTTCCTAACACAGAATTCAGGCTGGAAACGGTTTGCTAGGCAATATTCGCCGGGCAATCTTGGCCTAGGGGTACGAAATATACCCAGTTGGTAGGAGATGTGACATGAGTATAAGTGGTATGATGTCGACAAGCCTTTCGGCTTTGCAGGCAAACCAACGCGCTCTCAATACTGTCTCTACTAACGTCTCAAATGTGAATACCGAAGGTTATACACGCCTCGACACAACCTTTAACGCAAGAACAACAAGTCACGGTGCATTTGGTGTTCAAGTCGAAATACAGCGCGCAGCAGATAAGTTTTTAGCCGCGTCAGAGATGCGCACAGCTGCAAGTGTTGGAGCCGCTGATTCAATTTCTGGCTTTATGGACAGAGTGCAGGGCCTTTTAGGGAACCCATCAGATGGTGGATCTGTATTTTCGTCTCTTGATAATGTGCTCTCATCAATGGGGTCTCTCGCATTAGATCCATCTTCTTCACTGCGTCAGGGAAATGTCGTTTCTGATGTTCAGAACATGATTGGGCAGATCAATCAGACGGCAAATGAAATTTCTGCATTGCGTGACGAAGCCAACGGGCAATTGCGGTCGGTGATTGGTGAAGCCAACACTTTGATGGAAACAATTGCGGATTTAAATTCGTCTATTCAGCAGTCCAAAATCGCGGGCGTTGATGCAACTCAAGCTGAAAACGAACAAAGCAAGCTTATCGATCGTTTATCCGAAATCGTAGATATTCGCGCCGAAGAAAGAGAACTTGGTGGCGTAAACCTTCGTACGACCAGTGGATATTTGTTGGTATCACATGAGCCAGCTACTTTTTCACTTGGAGAAGTGACTGGCCTGCAAGGCTATCCTCAAGTTGAAGTCAGTCATTCTATCACGAGCACGAAATTGCCTTTGGATAGATATATTCAGAGCGGCGAAATCATGGGCTTGGTCCAAGCCCGTGATGTTGAAATCCCAGAAATTGGTATTGGTTTTGGTGAATATGCAGCAGGTGTCATAGATACCCTCAATGCTGCGCACAATGATGCTAGCGCCGCGCCAGCACCGGGCTCGCTTACAGGTGTGAACACAGGTTTGATTTCAACCGATGAGCACGGCTTTACAGGCATTTCCCATTTAGCTGTTACAGATTCCAGCGGGCAGATCGTCAAGAATTTATCGATCGATTTTGATGCAGGAAACATTACGGACGAATTAGGTGCAGTGACGGCTATTGGTGGCACCGTGGGTGGCTTGGCAACGTCCCTGAATACAGCACTTGGTGCATCTGGGTCTGTTAGTTTTACAAATGGCGTTCTAGAGGTTTCCGCTGCGAATGCTGCTGGTGGCGATGGCGTGTCTATGCGCCAAGACGAAACCACTCCTTCAGACTGGGCAGGGAAAGGTTTATCTCACCGTTTTGGTCTCAATAATCTAATCGAGAAACCGACGCCGACTGATTTTGCAACAGGATTAGCAAGCACGTCTCCGCATGGATTTACGACTGGTCAATCCATGACAGTCGAGATCAAGACAAATACTGGTGCAGTTCTAAATGAGATCACAATCGATCCTACAACAGGTGGAACGATTGGAGACCTTGTAACCCAATTCAACACCGCGTTGACGGGTTATGGGACGATGACTTTGGGGGCTGATGGAAGCTTATCCTTTCAAGGTGCGAGCAATACCAAAGCCGACACCCTTGATATGGTTTTTGATACGACCTCACGGACTGGATCGAATATTTCGGCAACTCAGTTGTTTGGTTTGAGCATGGTTGGGTCTTCGGATCGCGCCAAAGACATAACAGTGCGACAAACCATACTTAACGATTACTCACAATTAGCGACAGCTAAGCCAGATTTGGATGGCGCAGCTGCCGGCACGAGTGTTCTGGATGTCGGTGATGGGCGCGGTGCAACAGCTTTATCGCTCGCAGGCGATGTTATCCGCAGCTTTGGTAAAGTCGGCAGCATTCCGGCCCAGCAAACAACTATCAATGATTTCGCAGCGCGCCTTGCTGGGACCGCGGGAGCTAAAGCAACGGCAAGTGAAAGAGCATTAGCCTCTGCTGAAGCTGTTCACACTGAAGTTGGTACACGCCGCGAAAGTGTTGAAGGCGTGAATGTCGACGAAGAATTAGTAAAAATGACCCAATATCAACAAGCGTATAATTCCGCATCACGCATGATGCAGGCGGCGAGTGAAATGTTCGATACGCTTTTGAGAATGGTTTAGAGAGAATAAGGTAGAGCAGATATGACACGTATTTCTACAGCAATGATTTCTCAAAATGCTTTGCGTGACTTGCAAAAGTCGCAAAAAACCTTGTTTGAAGTGTCTAATCAGACCGCATCTCAAACTAAGGCGACAGACCTAAAAGGTTATGGCGCGCAAACTCATACATTAGTTTCCAGCAATCGCTTACACGCCAGTATTCAGGCGCGTGTTGAAAACGCTGCTGAGCTCAATACGCGTTTGTCTATGCAAGATGCTGTTTTAGGGCATTCAGGCGATGTTTTGGAACAATTACGCGAAACGATTCTGCAAGACATCAGCTTGAATGGTCCTTCCAGTATCGATGCTAAAGTTGATGAAGCTTTTCAGGTGCTTAAAGATTCTTTCAATCTTGAAATTGCGGGCCGTCATGTCTTTGGTGGAACGCGCAATAATACACCTCCAGTCATTGCGACAGATGTTGCAAACTTAGTGGCTAATCCTTTGACAAGTGCATTTGAGCAGGGCGCTCAAGAACAAAAAGTCAGTGTCGATGGCTATCAGGAAATTACAATGGGGCCGATTGCGGCAACAGCGGCGAGTGACGCATTCTCAATATTAAGGGATATTTCTGCAGGTGGTCCCTATGGAGACCCTGTATCGGCGGCGCAGAAAACAGCGCTTCAAGGGCAGTTGGCGACATTGGATGCTGCTATTGAAGGCATTGTTGATCTTCAGGCTCAGAATGGCCACACGCAAAGACGCGTGACTAATGCGATTGAGAGACAAACATCGCAGCTAAATGCATTGGACCGATCCATCGGTGAAATCACGAGTGTCGATTTAGCTGAAGTGGCTTCCAGATTGAATAATGCGCAGACATCCTATCAAGCCTCAGCATCTGTGTTTAACACTGTGCGTGGCCTGACCTTGCTGGATGTTCTGTAGCTTACTGATTTAATTCTTGGCTGTATTTGCCTTCAGTAAATAGACGGGCTCTCTCTTTGGCCATGTCTAGAAAACGGTTTGCGCCTGTCATCATCGGATGAAATGCGAATGTATCGCCATTTTTTAGCTCAATGCGCCAGATGTGAAGGAAGGAATCCCATTCGATCGCATCAATCTGTCTCCATTCATAGCGCATTTCACACTCGTTCCAGCGGTTTAAAATAAAGATATTTTCATCCCACGTAATGCTGCGCTTACGTGCATCGAAGAGGCAGACACCGCAAGCCATGGAAAGGGCAATCAGCGTCAGAGCAAAAGCGTGCTGGGTTGTTGAATTTAATAACTCATCAAACACGTATGGCAAAGCAGATATTGCGCCGAAGAATAAAAAACCGATCAAAAACATGCCATTGACGATGAAGTTGGATGCGACAACGTTTTTCTTTGGATTATCGGAAAGCTGGACGAAATAGTAGGCGATTGGAAGGCCGAGCAATCCGATTCCAGCTCCAAGAAGAGCGCCTTTAAGGCCATTTCCTAAAATGTACTCAAGCATTGTCTGTCCCACTTTGATAACCTGAAATTTGGGTTAAGTGGAACTGTGCAATTTTCCTGCTAGCGTCGTTTAATTAGAATTTTTAAGCTGGTTTTGGTGATCATACTTCTTCGGGAAAGTGTCCTTTGGGAACAAGTTCTCGATATGCACGCCAGCTGGCAAGTCCTATGACTGGGAATATTACGGCCAACCCTATGAAGCCACTTAATATTCCGATCGCGATTAAAAATGTTATCAAAATAGCCCAGACTAACATTGGTAGAGGGTTTTTCGTGACAGCTCGGAAACTCGTAATTGAAGCAACAAAAACGTCAGTCTTTCGATCCAGCAACATCGGCGCGGAAATGACAACGAGTGTGTAAGCAATAAATGCGATTACCCCGCCAGCAATTGTTCCGGCAATGGCCATATTATGCCCTTCACTGGTCGTGAGCATGAAATTGATAAATTGCATGACATCATCGTGTTTGCGATAGGTCGATAATGCGTAAATCAATTGCGCCATGCGTCCCCAGAAGAAATACAACAGAAGCAGCCCTAGTCCCAGATATGCCAGATCTTGACGAAAGGCGCTTTTTACAAATGCCATTTACGCAAATGTGGGTTGGCGTCCGGCTTCTATTTGGCGTCCAGCTTCATAGAGACCCATGGCAAGCATAGGGCCGATCAGAAAAAATCCACCGATTAAGACCATGATCCAATCTGAATGTCCCGAGAAGACAAGGGCGTAGGAAATAGCGGCGCTGATAATGGCCATGATGATACCATAGGCAAGGCAGGGGCCTATCGCTGATCTGAAATCGCGAAATCCACCCAATAACCAGCTAAATGGCGTTTTTGCAGAGATAATAGCGATGTCAGGAAGGTTCAGAGATTTTGGTTCAGATGCTGGCTGCCTTTGTGTTGCGCGCTCACTTTCATTTATCTCCATTGTATTGCCTCCCAATTAAACCTATTTATTTTATGGTTTTTAGTGAGCCTATCAGCGAATGTGTAAGATTCAAGAGATGACTGACCATTTTCTCAAACTTGGGATTTGAACAGCTAGGCGTCTGCCTCGAAATGATGTATCAAGCGCTCTGCTTAACTGACTGCTCTGGCCCTTGAAGCCATTGGAGAGGAAAAAATGAACACTGACGCATTCCTTGCGCCCGGAAAGCTAGAGGCTATGGCCGACATTCTAGCTGGCGCTGACCTTGATCTTGGATTTGATAAACCACGAAGCGAAACGCGTGTTGTTGCTGCGATGTCGGGTGGGGTAGATTCAACTGTTGTTGCCGCACTTCTTCATCATGCAGGATATGATGTCGTGGGCGTAACGCTTCAATTATATGATCACGGTGCTGCTTTGAAAAAACAAGGCGCATGTTGTGCTGGGCAAGACATTCACGATGCACGACGTGCGTGTGATGCTTTGGGCATTCCACACTATGTGCTCGATTATGAAAGCCGTTTTAAAGAACAAGTTATGGAAGATTTTGCAGATACTTATCTAGCAGGATCAACACCCATTCCTTGTGTGCGTTGTAACCAGACGGTCAAGTTTCGTGATTTGCTAGAAACGTCAAAAGATCTTGGCGCTGATTGTATGGCGACAGGCCATTACATTCGCCGTGTTGTTGGCGAAGATGGGCCTGAGCTTGCGCGGGCGGCTGACCCTGACAAAGATCAATCCTATTTCCTGTTTGCGACAACGCACGAACAATTGGATTATTTGCGTTTTCCACTCGGCGGTATGAATAAAGATGCGACCCGTAAAGCGGCATCTGCGCTTGGCCTCGAAGTAGCGTCAAAACCTGACAGTCAGGACATTTGTTTTGTGCCTGATGGGAAATACACTGCGATCGTTGAAAAACTGCGTCCGGGCTCTGGCCGTAAAGGCGAGATTGTTCACATGGATGGTCGTGTTTTGGGTGAGCATGACGGTGTTATCAAATACACGGTTGGTCAAAGGCGTGGTTTAGGTGTCGCTACGGGTGAGCCAATCTATGTCGTCAAAATTGATGCTGCCAAACGTCAGGTGATTGTTGGGCCACGGGAAGCATTGGAAACACGTGCTTTGAGCATGGGCGAAAGCAATTGGCTTGGCAATGAAACGCTTGAAGAAGCCTGTAAAGCCAGTACGCCAGCTCTTGCGCGCGTGCGCTCGACTCGTCCGCCCAAGGCGGGTGTTATGACGATAATCAATGGCCAGCCGGGCTTTCGTTTTGACGATGCTGAAGAAGGCGTCGCCCCAGGGCAAGCCTGTGTGCTTTATTCCATGGGTGATGCATCTCGTGTGCTTGGTGGCGGGTTTATCACCGGAACTGTGTCAGCTTATGAAGCTGACGCAGTTTAGTTTTGTAGCATTATTTAGCTGCGAATTTTTTTTCAAAGCTAATACCTGCATAGCGTCCGGGGCGATGATTGATGGCCACAATTATATTTAGGGTTATTGCGCCCAATATTGAAATCAGTACGTTCTTCCACGGAAGTATAAAAAATCCTGAGCTAAGAACGATGACGTCGAAGCAGAGCATAAAATAGCCAGCGTTTAGAGCTTTTTTCTCTTGTAGAAATTGAGCCAAAATACTCATTCCGCCAACGCCTGCTCGGTGACGAAAGAGCGATAAAGAACCAATTCCAATTAACGCTCCTCCGCAAACAGAGGCAAAGATGGGATTTAGGTGAGAGAATGAAATCCACACTGGAATTAAACCCGACAAGAGTGAGATAGATATTACGCAGATAAAAGTTTTGATTGAGAATAGTAGGCCCATTCTCATGAGAGAAAGTATGAAAAATGGGAGGTTGGCTAAAAAGAAGATTGCGCCAAAATTCCAATTTGTTGCATATTGGATAAGTAGAGATAGTCCGGCTATTCCGCCTGTTGATATCTGTGCCTCAAGATAAATAACGATACCAAAGCTGATCATTAGCAATCCAAGAAGCATGGCAAAAATATCTTCATACCATTTGTGTTTTTGTATAGATGGATCTGGATTGGACATTTATTTCACTATTGTTGGTTTGGAGGGATGAATTTTCTTATATTTATTGGCTGTGTAGTTTTTAATTGGGTGTGTAGCTAGTGAATTAAAAATAAAATGCGCAATCATTGTCCTATGAGGCTCAATTTTGCTGATTTTGGGAAGTTTTGACTAAAATAGCATCAGCAATAAGTGTGACGTGGGAACCAATTGCAGAGTCGTCCCAAGTAGGCCAGCGTTTCTATTTCGCAGGCAATGCATTTCAGAGGAATTGACCGCGTATTTGTTACGCGCAGAGCATCAGCTTACGACGCTGAAACTGATTAGTCTTGGTGCTTTAAATCTGGAATTTTGGCTTTATCCAAAAGACGGCGAGTGATTGTTTTTGTTGTCTTTTGACCAACGACTGGACGCGGTAGAATAAACTGTAAATGCCCTGCTGGAGCTGCGCCATCAGTATAGATTTTGTCTGTTTCAATAGTGACGTCATACTTGCCTTGCAAAATTATACAGGCGTTTTTTGCCAACACTGACGTCGCGCTTTTGCCGTCAATATGCACGTTTACACTGGCTGGTTCCCCGCGATCATAACATATCTCTGTGACGAAAGCGCGCGGTGTAAAGTTCCTATTTGGGTTATCAGGTGTACCAGAAGCGTTGATAATGCTCGTTTCGGTTGTGTTAGCAGCGGACCAATTGCTACGAATAGTGGTGTCTGCAAGTGCAGTTGAACAGAGTGCTGTACTAAGGCTTAATATGGATAAAAATCTAATCATTATAAAATCTTACGATAATTCATATATATTGTTCCAATAGCAAATTATGGAGCAAATGGATAGTTGAAATATAGGATAAGGGGTGGATTTCTGATCGAAGCTCGAGGTTTCCCTTGGGTCAAATTGACAACTTGCTGTGTTTCAGATGATTTGCATCAACCAGCCGCTGTAATAAGATATAACTTTTGTGGAGAATATTTATGAGTGATCCAGTCGTAATCGTAGGTATGGCCCGTACACCAATGGGAGGATTGCTAGGAGACTTATCTGCAATGTCAGCCAATGAACTTGGCGCAATTGCGATCAAAGGTGCTCTAAAAGATGCTGGCGTATCTGGTTCAGATGTCCAAGAAGTCATCATGGGCAATTGTTTGCCAGGTGGACAAGGGCAGGCTCCTGCGCGTCAATCAGTGATAAAGGCTGATATGCCTCAATCAGTTGAAGCGACAACCATCAACAAAATGTGTGGTTCAGGTATGCAAGCTGCGGTTATGGGGCGAAATGCTCTAAAAGCGGGTGAAGCTGAAATCGTTGTTGTTGGCGGCATGGAAAGCATGACAAATGCACCTCACATGATTCAAATGCGTTCCGGTCATAAATATGGTCATGGTACGACTGTTGATCACATGGCGAAAGATGGGCTTGAGGATGCATATGAAGGCAACCCAATGGGGGTGTTCGCTGATATGGCGGCGGGTGAATATCAATTCACGCGTGAGCAACAGGATGCATATGCGTTAGAAACCTTGTCGCGCGCCCAATCGGCAACAAAAGAAGGCCGTTTCAAGCGTGAGATTGTGCCCGTTACGATTAAAACGCGTAAAGGTGAAGTCACGATTGATGAAGATCAGTTGCCACGTGAAGCACGTCCTGAGAAAATTCCAAACTTGCGTCCCGCGTTCTCAAAGGATGGAACAGTCACAGCGGCAAATGCATCTGCGATATCAGATGGAGCAGCAGCTCTCGTCATGATGTTGGAATCAGAAGCCAATAAACGTGGCTTAAAGCCTATCGCACGTATTGTCAGCGCAGCTGCGCACGCGCATGAACCTAAATATTTCACGACAGCACCTGTACCAGCGATGAAAAAAGCTTTGGACAAAGCAGGATGGAACGTTGACGAAGTTGATGTGTGGGAAATCAACGAAGCTTTTGCAGTCGTCCCGATGATTGCGATGAAAGAGCTTGGTATTTCACACGACAAAGTCAACGTAAATGGCGGGGCCTGTGCAATGGGCCACCCAATTGGTGCATCAGGTGCGCGCGTTATCGTAACTTTATTGAACGCTATGGAGCAAAAGGGAGCTAAAAAAGGTGTCGCATCTCTATGCATCGGTGGCGGTGAAGGAATAGCCCTAGCCGTTGAGCGCGCATAATCCGCTCTTTACCTAAATGATTAGCTAAGTCACGCTTCAGCCGTGTTTGGTTGTTTCTGTATCTATTCTTTTGAATTAGATGGAGAAATTAAACCAAGCGGAGCTGCGGTCGTGCGCTTTGCAACATTGACGACGATGCGGGACTGAATGTCAGACACAAGCCCTAGCTCTAATAGCTTGTCCCGCAGAAAATTATCATAGGCATGTATATCAGTCGTAATGATACGAACAAAATAATCGACTGCACCTGTAATTGTAATACATTCAACAACTTCGGGCCATTGCGATACAGCTTTTTCAAATGTTTCGAGGTTTTCTCTGGAAGGCATTGAAAGTTTGACATTGGCAATGACTTCAAAGCCTAGGCCGAGCTTTGCGTGATCCAAAATTGTGACACGACGAGAGATAAAACCTTGCTCCTCCATGCGCTTAATGCGTCTCCAGCATGGAGAGGGAGATAGGCCAACAGCTTCGGCGATCTCTGCCACCGACATGCTTGCGTCATCTTGTATGAGGTCCAAAATTTTTACATCTATACAATCTACATCTAACGACATATCTATTCCAAAATTACCCAAAATTATGCATTTTCTTACCTTTTTCGTAGGGTTGAGGCTGCTGAATGTCAAACAATATTGCTAAAATTGGTTAGGAAGTTGGATTGATATATTGAGATCGAATTAGGCGTTGTGTCGTTTCATGTGTAATTTTTTTGCAAATCATTGGCCTTTTAAGGCGGCTCACTGTAATTAGGTCTTGTTTGTGAAATTAACCATAAGCTGAGGGGATAGCTATGAAACGCAATTCAGCACTTCGCGCAGCACTTTTGTCTGCATCCATTCTCGCAATGCCAGCAATGTCCGGCTGTGCCGGTGCCTATTACGGGACCATGGAAAAGTTTGGAATGGAGAAACGCGATCTGCTTGTCGAGCGGGTTGTAAAAGCTGCAGCTTCTCAGGAAGATGCAAAAGAAGAATTCGTATCTGCGCTTGATGCCTTTCGTGCCGTTGTCGACATAGATGGTGGTGAGCTTGAAGCCACTTATGATCGTCTGAATACGTCTTATGAAAGTGCTGAGCGCGAAGCCGATCGTGTGCGTACACGTGTGAAAGACGTTCAAATCGTATCTAAAGATCTATTTAAAGAATGGCGTAAAGAGCTGGATCAGTATTCATCAGCGTCTTTGCGTGCGACAAGTGAGCGTCAGCTGCGTGAAACAGAGGCGAGCTATGAAGAGCTTGAGCGCCGTATGTTAAAAGCATCCGCGTCAATGGACCCAGTACTGGCCGTATTTAAGGACCGTGTATTGTTCTTGAAGCATAATTTGAATTCGCGCGCGATTGCATCTCTTGAGGGTGAAGCAGAGCAGATCGAAACGGACGTGTCAGCACTTATTGCTGATATGGAGCGTTCCATTGCTGAAGCCGATGCGTTTATCAAAGATATGCGCGGCGAAGTTTAGTTCCTTAGCGGAATTCAACAAAGAATATGGCCTTTCTCTAAAAAACTTGAGTAGGGCCATATTTATATCTTGTCTAAGTGCACGACCCGGACTATAAGCGCCGCTTCCGCGGATTTTTATAACTCGATTATACGAACTCGTGCTGTAATAATTGGTCAGGTAGCTCAGCTGGTTAGAGCGCAGGACTCATAATCCTGAGGTCGAGAGTTCAAGTCTCTCTCTGACCACCAATTATTCCCTTGAAAACGAAGAATTTTTTGAAATTCTTGAATAGAGCACTTAGCTCAGTTCACACGCAATTCACACGCAGAATATATTCATCGATTGCTTGCACTGATTTAGACAAATATGCTGGGTCAAATGGCGCATAAATTTCTGTTGTAGTGACGTCTGGCATCTTGTGACCAAGTTGTGCTGCGACTTCCCATGCTGGTACGCTACTCATACGCAACCAACGCGCCATGGTGTGCCTGATGCTGTATGGCTGCACTTGATCATCTAATTCCAATTCTGCGCGCAAACTGCGCCACGCCGAACGAATACTCAGTACGGGTGCTTCGCGATAGCTGATAACATTGGGTGTTTGGGTATCGATCTTCTTTTGCAGTAGCCAAGGCTTGATTGAAGAAGGAAGTTTGACGGTTGGGCGAAATTTATTTGTCTGATCGCGTTCTGCTTGATTGAGATGGATAATGTCATTCTTAAAATCGATCTGATCAAACGTGATTTCCAAGACGGCTTTGGTTCTGGCCGTTGTGGCGATCATCATAATGATGAATTCTCGCAAATGGGGTTCTGCATGCTTCAATAGCGCCTGCACTTCTTCTATTTCTAACGGGCGTCCTTTAGGTGGTGCGGCTTTGCGTTTGATCAATTCAATATAGGGCAGGGCTTCTATTTCATTGCGCTTCCAAGCCCAGTTTAAGGCTGCTTTACCAATCGTGATGATCCGGCGCGCTGTGTTTGGAGCGACGCCGCGCGTTTCCAATAAGTATTTCTGAAAAGCGTGCTGCTGCGGCATGGCGCAGGCTTCTTGAACTGTTGCTGTTTGGTGGAAGTCTAACCAATCACTAAGCGCGCGTTGAACACTATCTGCTGTACGTAGGTTGGAGCCATATTGCTCATAGTAGCGTGCAAATATTTCCGACAGAAGCGCCTCAGACGGCTTTTCAGTGCTTTTCGTGTTGTAAAGGATGAACCAGTCCGTCAGGCGTTGTTTGGCTTCTTCAAAATCCGTTGTGCGCAAGCTAACGCGGCATGTTTGTCGACGCTCTGTGTCGAACCATGTGCGACACCATGAGGGGCTACGCGATTGTTTGGAGAGCCAATAGTCTCCGAGCTGGAATGTGTGTTGAGCTTGGTATTTTGGCATCGTTGTGACTCTACAGATTGCAATAAAAATTCAACAAGTTGATAGCCGAAATAGTAAATCTTGCGCGCTGATACGCGGATATGGGCTATGCGCTGCGTTGTGCGTATCCGGCGTAATGTCATTGTTGATACGCCAAGATATTGCGCGGCATCGCTTTCTAAATAACGGCCATAGAG
>CAYGPZ010000010.1:0-114238 GCA_964352025.1 uncultured Hyphomonadaceae bacterium | reverse complement strand
AGCAATGTTCATCCCAGTTCGTGAAACAACATCTCGCGCGACTGCGCGTTAGTACATTGGCGAAAGATTGCCTGATCAAGAGGGTATTTGTGGCCCTTTTTTGACATACACGCTAAAAACTCGAGTGGCAGTTCTCTGCATCTTAGGAGACGTTGAACCTCTAGTACTTGAATGGATTAGATTCTCGCCATTGACGCTCGCGGCGAGCGCCGATGCGAAAAAGAAATGCGCCAAGGCCAGCGGTAATTGCGCATACGCTGTATAGAAGCAAAGAGCCAAATTGATATACAGCCGCGATTAATAAGATGAATGCAGAGACTCCAATTGCTAGTGCTCCGATGTAGCCAAACCAACCTTGTGCATTCGCGCCTTCGGCTATCCACAATTGATAGTTCACCCCAAATTTTTTGCGTTCACTAGCAGTAATAGACTCAAGGCGAGCAGACAATTCTCTCGGATCAACTCCGTTCTTGCGCATACTGTTACAATCCAACCCAAGGATAGTGTCTCGATCATTTTCAATAGTAAGCCGGAAAATCCTAAAAGGTCAAACACCAGTAAAGGGTTTACATCCGCTCCTAACCTAAAGCTGCCCAACTGACTGATTTTGAGCTATTCCGCCCTTTGAGCGCTAAGAACGAATGTCTGCTTTTGGCGAATTCCAGCCGTCGGTCCACAATGAATTTAGTTCAGCTAACCGTTCGCGACACCGCGTACATCGGATTCAATGGAGTGGATTTTCTTCGTCACTAATCTGTCCAAGTCTTTGACAAGTGTCTGGCGTGCCAAATAGTTGTCTTTGGGGATCTCCATTACTGCTGCAATGCCCTCAAAATGACGTAGAATGACTTTGGCGTCATAGGTTGGCGTCATGCCGACACCTTCGATATAACGTTGGGCAGAGCGCCATATGTCGCTGATTGTTTTATCGCCAATTTTTTCTACTTCCCCAGAATTAGCGGACAATAGTTTGTACAATCCGCGAACGATTCCACGTGTATCTTCCGAATCTCGAATAGCAAATCCAGAAAGCTGACCAACAATGGCTTTCAGCTTGTCCAATTGCTGAGGGGAGTCATTTGATTTCGTCTCTACGGGAGGCTCATCCATCAAGCGGCGCCATGGGCCAGAGAAGTCCGGGTCTGATTTTCTGCGACGACAAGGGCCGATATAGTGGCGGCTATCAATGAATTTTCTAGGGCGAATAACAACTTCTTCAATGCGAGACTTAAGCGCACGCACAGAAACTGGCTTTAAGAGAAATTCGTTTATGCCAGCTTGTCTCGCTGCCATTAGCTGATCATGGGCGACCGTAGACGCAAGAAGAATAATCGGGACATCGCGTGGAATATTTTTTTCCCCACGACGAATAGATCGCGTAAATTCAAGACCAGATGTTCGGCCTGCTTCCCAGTCTGTTATGACGATATTCGGCCGAAAACTTAGGCATATGTCGTTGGCCTCATCAGTTGATGAAGTTGTGCTCAATTCTCCAATACTCAGTCGTCTCAAAGCATCAGCTACGATACCTCGCATATATGCATTAGGGTCCACAACGAGCACTTTAAGGCCGCGTGTATCCGCTATTGATAAAGACCGCGTATTGGAAGGAGGGTGAGACATCTGGTTCGCGTTTCCTATGCTGCCATTCGACGGTGGATGGCATCCGAAAATGCGTTTGCGACTGTTGTGCGCGCACTTTCATATTCGCTTGGAAGGACTAATAATTGTTCCAGAGTGGTGATCCCGGTATTCACAATAAAGCGCGTGTCTTTAGCGGCTTTGGGGCTATGGAACAGAATTTCCATAAATGCCTCAAAGGCTTCAAGGACACGAAGAAAGGATGAGTCGTTTTCCTGTTTTCCAGCCTGTCTTGCTTTGGCAATTGCGGAACGAATACGTGTTGGTGCGCCTTTAGGGTCAGAAGACATTAAAGCACAAGACATTTTCAGCGTTTTAAGCGCGATCGTTAGCTGCGACGTTTGATCAACGAGTTGACGCTCGGCATCGGTTAGATCTTTGATTTGCGCGCCATTGTCTCGGTCACGTCTTCGAGGACCGTGATAGTCGGCAGGATTTTTTCGACGGCGACATGGCCCGATATAAACGGATGAATCGATAAATGGTCTTGGTGTTTCAATCACCATTCTCAACCGCTTTTGCACATCTGCAGGCGAGCAGGGACGGCGCAGGAATTCATCAATACCTGCGTTTCTACCTGCAAGGACCATTTCTTTCGTCAGTTGTGATGAGATAGCTATAATTGGTATTCGACGAAGAGCATCATCATTCATTGAACGTATGCGTTTGACGAGTTCCACAGAGTTCATTGCGTCATCTTCGCCCCATTCGACGAGCATAACATTGCAACGTTGATCATCTACGACGCGGATTAGATCTTTTTCGGTGCGTGCGCCGTCAACTTGCAGTGCACCCAAGGTGCGCAATATTTCTAGTAAAAGGTTTCTGTTGAATCGATTGGAAGCAGCAACGACTGCTCGGACATGGCGGGGGTCATACCGCCGCTTCTTCCGAACATCTCCAAAATTTAAGTTGTCACTATACATATCCGCCCCAATTTTTCCTTCTTAAAGAAGCAGAATAATGGATTATGGTTTAGAGGAGTTATTCAAGCTTTTGTAAATCTGAAGAATGGCATTAGGACTTTGTTAAAGTTTAGCGCCGAAATGGAAACGTAAGCACACGCCAGAAAAACCATATAGGGAGTATGACCGTTGCTCCGGTAAGGGCTGGTTTCCAACTGGCTTTAATCGCCCATACAAATGCTGACCAGCCTTGTTGCCAGACGTTTCCAGCTGTCTCAGTCGCATTGAATTGCGGGTTGAGTGGATTGAAGTTCGTTAAATGCATAACGAGGCCTGCAACTGCCGACCAAATAAATAAATTTATAAATTGCCCAATCCGTAGCCCTAAAAGACGCTTTAAAAATGGTCGCGGCGGTATGGGAGGTTTGTTTAATCCCAATACATGATCAAGCAAGCTACGTTTTTTCGGTGCAGCGATTTCATTTATTGTTGATGAAGTTTTTTCTTCTGCGTCTGTCAGTATTTCAGTTTTGTTTTGAGCGGAGGAAGGTGGTTGTTTCGGTACAGAATTTATATCTGCATCGTCTTCCCAGGAAACAGAGATTTTGGGTAATCGAAACATATCGGAAATTCCCTTCTGTTACTCGATTACCCCATTGGCCTAAGTGTTTACAATCTTTTGTTCGATTGTCGTGGTTGGGTAAGGTATTGAAATGCCATTCGTATCGAATGCTTCTTTTACCTTTTTGGTGACGTGGAATTTCACATCCCAATAGTCTTCAGATCTTACCCAAGACCGTGTGGCGATATCAACCGAGCTATCACCAAGGTTGACGACTTTTACAAATGGCTCGGCTGGCTCATTGAGGATGCGGTCGTCGTTTTTTAGAATATCTTGAATAAGTTCAATTGCCTTATCCATATTGTCCCCATAATCGATGCCAAAGGTGACATCGACACGGCGTGTATTATAGCCGGAGAAATTCGTAATAGCGCCGTCAATCGCTTGCGCATTTGGAACCATGATTTTGACATTGTCCGGTGTTGCCAGAACGGTTTGAAATAAATTGATATCTTTGACCGTACCGCTCACACCTGCCGTGGTGACGAAATCTCCCAATTTATAGGGACGAAAGACCATGATCATGACACCAGACGCTATATTTCCCAGTGCACCTTGAAGGGAGAGACCAATGGCTAGTGTTAAGGCACCAAGTATCGCAACTAATGAAGTTGCTTGAACACCAAAGACTTGCAGCGCTGCGATGAAAACTGCTGCAGTAATTGCCCAACGCACCAAGGAGGCAAAGAAATTGCCTAGTGTGTCGTCAATATTCTCACTTTTAAGCGCTTGTTTGCGTACTAGGCCAGCCAGCCAACCCGAAACACGTAGCCCGATTATGAGGACGATTAGGGCCCCCAAAGCTTTGAATGCAAAGGCTAGGATGGGATCTTGATATTGAGTCCACAATTGCATCGTGTCTATTTGCGAAAGCATAGTCTTGATATCTTCCATCGTAATGTCATCCAACGAATCGGGTTTCTGCCCAAAGTAATAATAGAACAAAAAACACGACGGTTTCTCGTTTTCAATCCTCTATTGGTGAGTATTTGAATTTCGAGTTTCGATAGCGATGAAATTATGCGCGAGGCACGGCAAAGTGAGCGTGTATTGTTCTAAAATACGTCTGCAGGTTTTGTACACAGAGCTGCATTCGAACTACAGGCTGCCATGACATCATTTATCCAGTTAGTATAACCTTGCAGATTTGTATATCGCGCTACGTAATCGCCTGAACATGCGACGCTGGATGCTTTTTCTACACCCGATAACACTCCCCAGAGGACAGGCTGGCCTTGGTCACCCGTTACAAATAGCGGTCCGCCTGAATCGCCGACACAAGGACCTGCGCCGTTGACCGAGTTTACTTTAATCATTGCGGGACCAACTGAATTCACATCGACAACAGTTCCCAATAGCGTCGTTGAAAGACTACCACCCGGAGATGTCATTCCCCATCCAGCCATACGTGCTTGAGGCGTTGTAAGCGGCGTAATTGCTTCATTACTGGCGAGCAGTGGAGCGATAGGGACATCGGCCAAAGTCGCGGCTGTTTCATTTGAGATACGAACCATAGCGATATCATTGGCGAGGCCGCCTTCTTGACCCGCATAAGCTGCATGACATGCAGACCAGTCCGCTTCAATTTCGCGAACGACAGGCCCATCCAGCTTTTCGTGTCCAACTTTAAGGATGGTCACATCATATTCTTCATCTAGACAATGCGCAGCCGTAACAAACCAATTGTCTGAAATTCTCGTGGCACCGCAATGTCCACTTGAATAGGACGTTGGGGAAATCGCTGTGCGTGGCTCTAGCTTTACAATACCGGGGAAGTCGGCACGCAATGCTGTCAAAGCAATTGCGCCGCCCACCGAGGCAACGACGGATGGCTGGACTGTGCGGCTTGATAAGCGGTCATTAAATGCACTTTCGGGAGCCGTTGCGTTTGCGACTTGTGCAATGGTCTGGGTCAATCCTTGAGAACCAACAGCAGCGCATGGAGCGGCGTTGATCGCGGCTAAGTCAGTGTAGACCCGGGCTGATTCCAATTCTGTACCAGCTTCTGGCAGAGCGGGTTCAACGACGTCTTCAAAATCATCATCAAATGGCGGTGGAGGTGGTTGGTCAGGTGGAGGCGGAGGCGCGCCCTCTGGCATAAGAATGACATCACATCCCGCTAGGGATAAACTGGCTAAGCTAGCAAGCAATATAGATTTAAAATTCATGCGTGTCTCCCTCGCCAGCAGCAAGAGAAATGATATCTCTTGGACGGCAAATACCCCGTGATTAATCCCAACAATAATTCTTTGAGTTTCTTTCTACGCAATTTTTTTGTCAAACCCAATAGGATTCAACTCAATGAAGATGACTTCGCGCAGCTTGCCTGAATATTCAGCGGGTAAAGAATGCAAAAAAGGCGCGAAAAACTTCACGCCTTTTCATATATAATCTGTCTACTGAGCTATTATTTATGGCGTTTCCAGCACGTATCGGCGGTAGAGCGGTTGTGTGGGTCTGGCATTATCACCAAACAAAGCTCTGAATGCAGCGATCTGGGTTTTTGAAACGCTAAGAGGTGTTTGCAGGACAGTCCAGTCCACGATTTCCGAACATGGCGGTGTCGTTAGGGAGCCTTGATATCTAAAAGCTGTTCTATTCGTAGGCAGTAAATCTTCCATATCAAGGTTGAAAGCGACTGATGCTTTTCCTGGTGTTGATGGTGCCGACCACCACATAGGGTCTAGCTGTTCATTATTCGCGCCTTCGGCAAACATAACACCGATAACAGCTAGCGATCCATCTGCTGCCTGGTGAACGAAATGTCCCTCCATCGGGTAATGGCGACCGTGAATTGTATGTTCGGAAGGCGTGTGAAAATGGAATTGCAGAAGCTTATAAGCTTTCCCATCTTGTACGATACCACCTGCATCTTTCACGTTAAGCTGAAGCGTGTGCCCATTGTTGACGACCTCACCATGTTTAATAGGTTTCCAGTCAATCTGAGGCGCAGATGCAAATGCATGGACAGTGCGGTTCATGTCGATAGGTGATTGTTGTGTTCCCACCTTACAAGCCGCGTTTTTTGGATCTTTGTCGCCCCAATGAGATGGTCCTCTAGGACCAGAATATGCCCAGTGCGCGCCTTTGTGTTTTTTGCCGTGATCATCTGATGCATGCTCAGTTTTGTGATCACTATGCTCAGCTCCGCCATTGTTTTTCGGTGGAGCGAATGCGTGAGCGGACATTCCCAGCATGGATGCAGCCATCAAGGCTGAGGTCAAAAAGCGAGATCGCATAAGTTAGATCCTCATTAAAACTCAAGTATTCTCACCGGCTTTTCAAAGGCGGGTGATATATTCAAGCTCCAATGTCTAACGATATGTTTGCAGAAACGTTTACGGATTACCAAACCGGAGCAATTCCCCAGTTAGGGCATATCAATACTGACATCTGAAAATGTCTGCAGCGTGTTTTGAGAGAAACTTTGTCCCATTGCTTTGCCTTCAAGCGATATAGAAATCTGCTCGACAATTGGACGGCCAGAAGCGTGAGATTTACATGTCCCCATCAGCTCAAATTTGGTTACTTTGGCAACCACGGCCGGTTTGAAAGGGGATGTCAGAGAATATTCAAAACGTGTCACTTCTTTGATATCTTTATCGATAGTAACGGTGACAACGGTCTTTTCCATCATCTTTTTTTCTCTTTTATCCAAGTATTTTTCGACATTTACAGGGAAGGAAAATTGGGCCTCTGTTTCTGTCTCAGATACGAGCTCAACATTGCCGCCAACGACACTATCATGATTGTCGCACCAGATATCCAATTCTTCCTTGGCTAAAAGATCGTTCTTGACCTCGTCTTGCTTAGCTTTGGTGGGATAACTGTCGACGGTGATTTGAATATCGGTTTCGGGGCGACTTTCTACGTTATATTTTAATTTGCCCCATTCATCGTCTTCTTTTTGAATGATTTCAACATCATAGCTTACAAGTGAAGGCACTGAAGATGTTTTGGGAAGTGCTGCTTCACGAAACAAATCTGGCCATGATGGATCAGCATTTGCGATAGGTGATGCAAACATGGCTCCGGTGGAAATTATGAGAGTAGCTAGTTTCGTTTTGCTGAGCATTTGAGCGTTCCCGATTGGCGTGCGAGCAGGGGTATCTAAGTTGTTTAGAAAATACAGTCCGAGTTGAGACGAAAATAAGGCGAAGTGTTTGGTGTCATACTCAAACCCGCATAATTTTTCTATTAATGAGTTGGCTCGTTATCAAGCAATATGTAGCATCGAACATAGCATTGCTTTTTGTAAGGGGTTTAAATAACGTCCGGCCGATTGTTTAAGCGCTAATTTTGCAGGTCTCTCATGGAAAAATTTGTATTTGATTCTGGTAATGAGGGGCCGTCTTTGGTGGTGACCGGAGCTGTCCATGGAGATGAACGCGCTGGCCCTGATGCAATTGGTGTCTTTTTGGAAAACTGGGATCGTGTCTTGAAAAAGGGGCGAGTCACATTTGTTCCGGTGGTAAATGAAGCAGCTCGCGCGCAAAATACACGTTTTGTAGATATCGATCTCAATCGTTGCATGGGTGCTAAAGAGCTTGGTGACTTAAGCGAACACAAAATCGTTCCTGAGGTCAGAGCATTGCTTGAAGGCCATGATGTCTTGCTAGACCTTCACAGCTTCAGAAAAGGTGAAGGCGCGTTTGCGCTTTTAGGCCCTAAAGACAATCAAGATGGCCTAGAGAATTTTACCCATGAAGTAGCAGAAACTTCATTTGGAGCGTCGGTTGGCATTAAGCGTGTGCTCCATGGTTGGTTAGGTTCCTATAACCGCGCTCTAGCTGCATTTAACGCCTCTATTGGTAAAACGGATGATCCATATCCAGCATTAGAAAAAAGCGTAGGCATGACAGAATATATGCGCTCTGCTGGTGGATATGCTTGCACGGTAGAATGTGGTCAGCATGATGAAGTTGATTGTATTCCAAATGGCGTTTCTGCCATTACAGGTGCCATGGTGGGGCTTGGCCTCATCGACGGAGAGCTGCCGTCCATTGAAGGTGGTATCGATTGCTATGAATTGTATGATGTTATCATCAAATCGCATGATGATGACGGTCTGATCCGCGATGATATTATGAATTTTGATGTCTTGCCGAAAGGCGAAACAATCATGACGGTTGGCGGTAAGCCTTACGCTTTGGATGAAGACGGTGTTGTCGCGATGTTTCCAAAAGTTGGCGCGAAGATCGGTGAATCAATTATCACACTTGCGCGTCCATCAAATCGTTTGAAATAGGTCTAGCGACGGCTTCCAAACATAGCGGCACCTATACCGACAAAACACCCAAGAAACACTGCTAGTAGGCCGTATAAAATCGGCTGTTTTTTGGATAATCCGTATAAAGTGTATTCCACGCCTTCTCTTTTTAGGGCGAGCGGTGTTTGGGCTTCGGCTAAAAGCACGCCGTCTTTGAAAAGAAATATACGGACATCATAATCACCAGGTGGTGCCGCAGCTGGAAGATCAATGTCCGCACGGATTAATCCGCCATCTAGACGTTCCAGACCCTCATCATGACTGCTGAATAGACCATCTTTCGCTTTTAATTCAGCAAACGCCTGTTGCCAGTATTCCAGTTTAGGGTCTGATGCGTGATCTGGGAGGGGTTTGGCACTATAACGCGGGTTTATACCCGCAAGAGCAAGCGCTTCAGGAGAGCCAATTTCTTTTAGCGATTGCTCAGCAGCAACAGCAAGGACAGCTGGTGCGGAGACAAATTCGAAACGCTCTTTTGTATCTTTGGTATGGCGCGTAACAGCGTATGGGCGATGCGGGCCAACGAGTGCGACAGCAAAAGCGACATCGGGATTGTCCCATTCGTCAGAGACAGCGAATAAGGTGATCCGCGTACCTGAAAAATCTACGTCTACTTCAATTTTATGTTCTGAGAGGGCCGCGGCAAGGTGTGGTCTGAAAGTGCTGACAGAAGGCGATTGTGCGTAGCTGGCTGTTCCACCAATCAGGCTAACGATGAGAGATAGTATGACAGCAAGCTGGCGCATTACCGTAACGCCTCCAGACTAAACTCAACACCGCCACTAAAGACTAGATCAAAGGCCAGTTTACCGCCCATCGCCAATACGACTAAGGCGAGTAGAAAACGTAATTGAGCTGCATTGAGGTATTGGCCGGTCGCTGCTCCAAGCTTAGCGCCAATAACGCCGCCGGACATCAGCACTGCTGCTAGAACAAGGTCGACAGTTTGGTTCACAGCCGCCTGCAAGAAGGTCACAAACGCTGTCAGGAATATAATCTGAAAAAGCGATGTTCCAACCATGACGCGCGTAGGAACGCCCAATAGATAAACCATTGCTGGCGCGAGAATAAACCCACCGCCAACACCTAAGACTGCCGCAAGAAAACCAACGACAAACCCAATAATAATGGGCGGAAGCATACTTATGTATAAGCCAGAGCGTGGAAATCTTCGTTTTAAGGGCAGTACGCGTGTCCATGCCCGCATAGCGCTTCGACGTTTGGGGTCTTTATTTCCGTCACCGCCTTTGCCTAGCGCTGGTCCGATGCTTTCCCAAAACATGAGGCCGCCCACGACGCCGAGGAATAGGACATAGGAAATGGCGATCACTTCTTCGATATTTCCTGCCGATCGGAGTAGCTTGAACACCCATACGCCTAAAGCTGAGCCGACTAATCCGCCGCCCATCATATACCAACCCAGACGCAAATCGACGAGGCGGTTTTTCCAGTGCGCGGAGGCACCGGCAATAGATGTAGCGAGAACTTGGTTGGCTTGTGTAGAAACAGCAATAGCAGCGGGAACACCGGCAAACATTAGCAGCGGTGTAAGAAGAAACCCTCCGCCGACACCAAATAATCCAGATACAAATCCCACACCTGTGCCAATCGCGATGATCACCAAAGGATCAACGGCAATCTCAGCAATAGGCAGGTGTATCTGCATTTTTCCTCCGAATAGGGGATCACATTAGAATAAGCCCTGACTCAATGGATAAAACCACTGGGGCCTAATGGAAAGCCTTATAGTTCAGCTTTAGAGCTAAAATCGAAATAAATACTGACTTCTATGAATGAAGTCGCCGATTTCTCGTGATTTATGCTGGCACCGAGGCTTTCGATCGCAGCAAGCGAAGCAGTGCGTCCGACACATCTCCTGTTGGAATCAGGCCATTGCTTGCTTCAAATTCACGAATTGCGTTGCGTGTTTGTGGTCCCATAACGCCATCAGCAGATAAGTTTGCTCCAGAAATACGAGACAGTAATTGCTGAGTTTCCTTAACCTGGGCCTTTACTGGTGCATTCCAAGGTTGGGCACCAAATTTGCCATTTGCGGCTGGATTTACAGTTCTTGGTGTAAAGGAGTCAGCCTTGCTGGATACACTTCTTGCTTCTGATGCAGGTAATGATTCTAGAATGCTTCTTGCGCGCCGTGTACCGTCTGCATCGCCATTAAGGCCCGCGATTTTAAACCAGTATGCGGCTTTGGCTGGATCTTGAGATACACCAAGACCTTGCTCATAAAGAACGCCGAGATTGTATTGGCTGTCGATCAGGCCATAGTCAGCTGCTTTGGTGAACCACTCCACACCGGCCAGGAATGATTGCTCTCCGCCTTCACCTTCTGCGTAAAATACTGCCAAGTCATGCATAGCTTTCACGTTGCCATTTTCAGCAGCGCGTGTTGTCCATTTGCGGCTTTCTTTTATGGACCGTGGTACACCTTCACCGCGCTCATAAAGTTTACCCATACGGTATTGAGCAGCGGCTAGGCCATTGTCAGCTGCACGGCGCATTGTTTCTGCAGCCAGACGTTTTTCACCTGAGGCCAATTGCTTGATAGCCAATTCGTGAAGCGCGATATCAGATCCACTTTCGGCAGCTGCTTCTAATGTCGTTGGGGCGGCGGCTGGGGCTGAAGCTGTCTCAGCTTTGGTACGTGAAGAAGCAAAAGCATCTAATGGAGATACTTTAGCAGGTGCTGATTGAGCAGATTTGGAGTTTAGTGCGCCGGATGTCGCTTCAGCAGCTTGAATATTCTCTGATGTCAGGATTTTTGCATCTTCAGGAAATAAAAGTTCTTCATCAACCTCATTATCAGTAAATGCCATTTCTTTTTCTCTTTCAAAGGCGGCGCTTGCTTCGAGCGCTTCTTCTTCTGCATCAAAGAGCGTGTCGTCATCTTCCGACAACGAAGCCTTTTGGCCCGCATCGGGTGTAAACCTTGGAGGTGTCGTCGTGAAAGAATCATCTGCATTGGCTTGCTTGCCACGCATTGCCATCATGCCCGCACCACCGACGACAGCAGCAGCAAGTACACCGGCAGCTACTATAGGCAATTTGCTGCTTTTACGTTCTTCGCTACCACTTAGCACTGCGCGGTTTGATGAACCACGTTCTTTTGCTGCAGCACGAGCTGATTGCAAAAATTCCGAGCTGTTTTTGCTGGCGCGTGCATATGGGTCGTCATCTATACCTTCATCTGAACGCAGATGAGGGGCGGTTTCGTCGGCCGGCATTTCTACTTCATACTCTAACTCTAGAGAGGAGGTAAAAGCATCGGTTTCATCATCTTCATCGAAAAGATCATCTGAATCGCGTTGACCAAATTGAGAGACAGCTTCGTCATTTTGACGGAACATTTCCGCTTCCGCTTCAAGCTGGGCACGTTGTTCTTTTAATTCAGCTGCGAATTCGCGACGAGCATTGTGCGCAATATTAGCGATATCCGCATCATTGATTGTATCAATGTTTGTAACTGTCTCTGACTTCGGCATTGGCGGAATGTCGAGATTAGAATTCGTAATTTCGTCGCGGTCGTTCAAGTCATCGTCTTCAACGGCTGATATTCCGTCAAATTCTTCTGTATCGCTGTCGGAGATCGAATTTGTGAGCGCTTCAATGTCTAGATCAGTTTGCGGTTCTGCTTCATCTGGAAGAGGTGGCGGAGCGATATCTGTAGAGAAATCAACCGCTTCAATCGGTCCGAGGTTTGAATTTTCTGATAATTCTTCAACACGCTGCGCCAGGGAAGAGACCGTGTTTTGAACAGGTGAAACAATACGTTCTGCCTGTTCTTGTGCTTCTTTTAAGCGGCGCTCAATGTCGTCCATTGTCGAAGAAATATGAGATTGGTTCGAGTTAGAAACTTCTTCGATTTTCTCGTAAATAGTTTCAAATGACTCTTCATTTTTGGCCTGCAGACGCTCGGTTGCGCGGGCTACATGTTCACCAACTTGCTCTATTGCTTCAGCGCTGCGACGCTCATTGTTGTCGATTTTGCTGTTCGTCTCATCCAGGCGCTCTTCCATGTGAGCGGCCATTTTGGAGACTTGCTCGATGAGTGGAGATAGCTTTGAAGGTCCGTCTTTTTCGATATTGCCAAGACGCGAATTAATTTCTTCAGTCGTCCGTTCTAATTCAGAACGCAATTCAGCAATTGATGTTTCAGATGCTGTGCGTCCTTCAACACTACGAATACGGTCATCAAGTGCATCGGATAGGCGTTCAAATTGACCCGTAATCAGTTCAACTGCCTGCAATTGGCGTTCTTCCGAGGCAGCAATATCAGACTGCACAGCTTCCATTTGCTGTTGAAGTGTTTCTACGGCACCTGATTGATTGGCTGCACCGACTTTTTCCAATTGCTCTACTGATGCGACACGTGTCTCTTCAAGCGTCTTGGAAAAATTGTCTGCGATAGTCGCAAGTTTCTCGTCAAACTCACTGCGAATGTCCGTGGAGTCACCAACTTTTTCTTGAATTTCGTCCAAACGCTCATCGAGCGAACTGAATGATTTTTCAAGATTATTGATGGCGTTTGTCTTGTTTTCTTCGGACTCAGAAAAACGTTCGTTAATACGGTCCATCGCAGATTGAAGATTAGCAAGCGCATCATCAGCAGATTTGTTTTTGCCTTCAAATTTGTTTACGCGCGTATCAACATCGGATACTTTTGCAAATATAGATGTGACGTTCTTCTGTGTTGTTTCTAAACGGCCAGCAACATCAGTTATATTACCGAATAATTTGTCCGAAAGCTCTTTATTGCTTTTGGCGATTTGCGCTGGAATAGCTTCATTTGCTTCTCTAGCAATTGAGAGTGCTGCATCTGACGTCGCTAACGCATCATCCAGCTTGTTGTCTGTATGAGCAGCAAAGGACTTTAGGTTGTCTTGAAGATCGTTGACCGCTTTTTGAGACGCTTTAGATGCAGACGCGATGTTTCTGTCTGAATTGTCTAAGCGATCCTGTAGAGAGTTAAAGCGTTCTTCTGATTTGCGAGATTGAGCACGCGCAACATCCAGCGCATTTTCAGTCCGGCTCAATACATCTCTGAAGCGATCTTCAGAGTTGCGTTCTATGCGATCAACGCGGCTCGCTGTATCGTCAAACTTGCGGGCGCTGTCATCAGCACGTCGCGACACGCTGTCGACTTCTTTGGATAGGTTCGTAACGTCGCGTTGGACGTCGCTTCGTAGTGATTTTTGATCGTTAGCGACTTGATCCTGTGTCTCATGTACTTGCTTGGCGAGTTTGCTCAAAGCGCCTTCAAGCGCTCGCATCGCTTCTAGCATACGTCCAGAATTATCTTTGCGTGTCGATGAATCCAAACGCTCTTCCAGTGAAGCGTGCGTTGCGCGCATATCGTTGAGAGCACCGTCAAAACGAGAAGCAAGGCCAGCCTGTTGGCGCTCTGATGCTTCAAGACGGTTTAATAGCGTCAACATGGATTGATCGACACCCGCCAGAGATTGGGTCGAACGGTTTTCGCCAGCGTGCATGCGGCGAGAAATTTCTTCTAGTGTTTCGGCAACTTCATTGATGCGTTCAGCACCTGCTTCGCCACGTAAAATTGGTTTTAAAGGAGACTGAGGACGGCTATTATTATTGTCATCACTATTCGTTCCGCTGTCTTCGAGGAGAAGGCGGTTTAAATAGCTTCCTAGAGTTATGCCATCTCGTTGAGCGTGCTCACGAGCTTTTGCGCGAGCTTTAGGATCAATTCCTTTAACGCTCCAAGGTGCATGCCCCATCCTTGGCTCCAGTCTTCTTTACTAACGCAAAGTTAATCAACTCGCGTAAATTATACCCAATCTATTCAATGCCTCTGAGTTGCTTAAGGGGTGGTTAATAGATGTGTTTAACTAGGCAAAAATTTCATAGTTTTTCTGACTTTATCGCCAAAAATGAATATATACTTTACGTTAAGCATAATAATAAGGTTGACGTTTGCGTAAGGGTGAGGTACTTCTCGTTGGATAAATAAGCCATCGATAATTGGCAGATACGGGAGAAAACATGCGTTCTTACAGTATTGGTGAATTAGCAAAAGAGTTTGACGTTACGCCGCGCGCGTTGCGTTTTTACGAAGATAAAGACCTGTTGCATCCAGCAAGGAATGGCATGAATAGGGTCTATTCTTATCGGGATCGTGGACGTCTTCAGCTTATATTGCAGGGCAAAAATATAGGGCTCTCTTTGGCGGAAATTCGAGAGTTGATCGATACCTATCATGTTGAAGGCGAGCGCGCCCAACAGGAAAAAATGTTGACGCGTTTTAGAGGCCAAGTTGCCAAATTAGAAAAGCAACGTGAAGACATTGATGGTGCGTTGGCTCAAATTCAAGAAAACATAAATGTACTTGAAACGCATTTGGCCAAGCCTGACGCGGACAAGAGTTCGATTAAAGAAACGATTAAGCTGAAGCACGCTGCTGAATAGCTTTAGTCTCGCATAAATTATTGAATAAAAAGAATTTAATAGAAGTTGGAATAAATATGCCTCGTTATGATGCTCCTGTGCGCGACATGCGCTTTATCCTCAATGAAGTCTTGGATATCCATTCTTATAACAATTTATCTGGTTTCTCAGAGCTATCTGAAGACCTCGTAGATGCGATTTTGACAGAGGGAGCAAAATTCACAAAAGAGGTTTTGCACCCTCTAAATGTTGTTGGTGACACGCAGGGTGTTATTCGCAATTCTGATGGTAGCGTAAAGACACCTGATGGCTTTCCTGAAGCTTATAAGGCGCTAACCGAAGGTGGTTGGACATCGCTTGATGCAAATCCAGAATTTGGCGGGCAGGGTTTGCCACACGTCTTGGGTGTTGCAGTCAATGAAATGCTCTCATCGTCAAACATGGCATTTGCCATGTACCCGGGTTTGACCCACGGAGCTGCAGCAGCAATTGAAGAAGGCGGCTCTCAAGAGCAGAAAGAATTATACCTACCTAAAATGGTATCGGGTGAATGGGCGGGGACAATGAACCTGACCGAGCCTCATTGTGGTACTGATCTTGGTATGATGAAAACCAAAGCTGCGCCTCAGGCTGATGGTACATATAAGATTTCGGGTCAGAAAATCTGGATTTCTGGTGGGGAGAATGACTTCACCGACAACATTATTCACCTTGTCTTGGCAAAGATTGAAGGCGCACCAGAAGGCATTAAAGGTGTGTCTCTATTCATCGTTCCAAAATTCATTCTAGATGAAGACGGCAACCCAGGTGAAAAGAATGCGTGTGGTTGTGGTGGTCTAGAAGAGAAGATGGGTATTCACGGGAACGCCACCTGTGTGATGAATTATGATGGCGCAACAGGATATCTTGTTGGGGAGCCAAACAAAGGTATGCGCACCATGTTCGTCATGATGAATGCAGCCCGCCTTGGTGTTGGACTTCAAGGTCTTGCTCAGTCTGAAATATCTTATCAAAACGCTGTTGATTTTGCGAAAGATCGTTTGCAGAGCCGTTCGGTTTCAGGCCCTAAAGCACCAGAAAAACCAGCTGATCCCGTTATTGTACATCCAGATGTGCGACGCATGTTGATGGACCAAAAAGCATTTAACGAAGGTGCACGTGCATTTGCATATTGGACGATGTTGCAAAACGACCTTGAGCATCGCGCAGAGGATGAGGCGACTGTTGAAAAAGCAGGCGACTATATGGGTTTGTTGACGCCAATTGTGAAAGCATTCCTGACAGATCGTGGCCTGCAAGGGTGTATCGACGCCATGCAAATCCATGGTGGATCTGGGTTCACCAAAGAATGGGGCATGGAACAATTCGTACGCGATTGTCGGATTGCCCTCATTTATGAAGGCACGAATGGTGTTCAGGCACTAGACCTTGTTGGCCGTAAACTGCCTTCAAAAGGTGGTCGCGCCATAATGGCCTTTAATTCAGAGTTAGATAGTTTTATCACTGAGAATGAAGGCAATGAAGAGCTAAAACTCTATGTTGATGGCCTTAAAGATACAAAGGCTCAGCTTCAAGAAGCGACTATGTGGTTGATGCAAAACGGGATGACAAACCCGGACAATGCAGCAGCTGCGTCCCATGATTACCTGCACTTATTTGGATATACCACATTTGCCTATATGTGGGCGCGCATGGCGAAAGCCGCATTGGAAAAGAAAGATTCAGGCGATGATTTCTACAAAGAAAAACTCGCAACTGGAGAATATTTTGTGAAACGGGTCTTGCCTAACGCTACGGCGCATCTGGCAAAAGTAAAAACTGGAGCTGAGCCGCTATTCCTTTTGGATGAAACGCAGTTTTAATCAGCTCATTTAAATTATTGTCTATTGATTTTAGGCTTCTAATTAGCGGCGGGGAAACCGCCGCATACGGGAGAAAATATAATGCCTGATGCATACATCTTTGATGCGGTAAGAACTCCGCGCGGAAAAGGTAAGGCGAGCGGGTCACTGCACGAAACGACATCTCTTTCATTGGCGACACAAGTGCTAGAAGCGCTACGTGATCGCAATGATTTGGATACATCAAAAATTGATGATGCGATTTTCGGCTGTGTTGCACCAATTGGCGAGCAAGGCTCAGATATTGCCCGTATCGCAGTTATGAATGCGGGATATGATGAAAAAGTAGCTGGTGTGCAAATAGATCGTTTTTGTGCGTCGGGTCTAGAATCCTGTAACATGGCGGCGGCTAAAGTTATGTCCGGTGAAGCGGATATGGTCATTGGTGGCGGTGTCGAGGCGATGTCTCGTGTGCCAATGGGATCAAACGGAAGTGCATGGGCAACTGATCCGATCCCCGCTATTGGAACACGCTTTGTGCCTCAGGGTGTGTCGGCCGATATTATCGCGACGAAGCACGGCTTCTCTCGTGATGATTGTGATGCCTACGCTGTTGAAAGTCAGAAACGTGCTGCGAAATCATGGGAAGAAGGGCGTTTTAAAAAGTCCATTATTCCAGTGAAAGATCAGATGGGCGGCATTTTGCTCGACCATGATGAGCACATGCGTCCGGGTACGGATATGCAATCTCTTGCAAGCCTAAACGCAAGTTTCACTATGATGGGTGAAATGGGCTTTGATGCCGTTGCATTGCAACGTTACCCAGAAATCGAAAAAATGAACCACGTTCACCATGCTGGAAACTCTTCTGGTATTGTGGATGGTTCTGCTGCGGTATTGATCGGTTCCAAAGAAATGGGCGAAGCGATGGGGCTGAAACCTCGTGCGCGGATGAAGGGCTTTTGTTCAATTGGTTCTGAGCCAACGATTATGTTGACTGGGCCGGTTGATGTGACCGAAAAATTGCTTGGCAAAATGAAGATGGACATTAAGGACATCGACCTCATTGAGCTAAACGAGGCTTTTGCCGCTGTTGTCCTTCGAATGATGCAGCACTTTGATATTCCACATGAAAAAATGAATGTGAATGGTGGTGCGATCGCGATGGGTCACCCACTTGGTGCGACTGGTGCGATGATACTCGGCACGATGGTTGATGAGTTGGAGCGCTCTGACAAAGAAACTGCGCTTGTCACATTATGTATCGGTGCCGGAATGGGTACTGCAACTGTTATTGAGCGCGTTTAAGGGAGATTACAGCTATGAACATTACACAATTCTCCTTTGAAGTTGGTGATAACGGCGTTGCGATAGCAAAATTCGATGCACCTGAGCGTTCAATGAACACACTTACAAAAGCAGCAACTGAAGACATTGCCGCAATTGTAAAAGAAGTCACTGAAAACGAAGCCATTAAAGGCCTTGTTTTTACATCAGGAAAAAAGAGCGGCTTTTGTGCCGGTGCTGATCTTGGTGAAATGGGAAGCCTTTTAAAGCTTGCCAATAAAGCGGTCTCACCCGAAGAAAAAGCTGAAGTGTTCAACTTGGCTTTCGGCATAAACAAGATTTTCCGTGAAATGGAAACATGTGGCAAGCCTGTTGCCATTGCGCTTAATGGTCTTGCTATGGGTGGTGGGCTAGAGCTGGCGCTTGCGTGTCACTACCGCATCATCGCTGATGACCAGCCTAAGCTGCGTATTTCTCTGCCTGAAGGAAAAATTGGTCTTCTACCTGGTGGTGGTGGAACACAGCGCTTACCTCGATTGATGGGAATTCAGGCTGCTGCACCATACCTTCTTCAAGGTAAGGGCATGAAAGCCCAAGAAGCTGTTGGTATGGGCGTTTGCCACGCATCTGCACCAACCGCAGAGCTTGTTGAGAAAGCATCTGAGTGGGTGTTAGCTAATCCGAACGCAAAAGCACCTTGGGATGATCCTAAGTTTAAAGTGCCAGGCGGTATTCCAAACAGACACCCGGGTGCGACGCAAATGATGATGATGGGTAATGCCATGATCGTTAAAGAGACATACGCAAACTATCCGGCACAGAAAAACATCCTGTCTTGTGTGTATGAAGGTCTTCAATTGCCAATCGATCTGGCGATCAAAGTTGAAAGCCGTTATTTCGCTAAAACAGTAGCGACACCTGAAGCACAGGGTATGGTTCGGACATTGTTCCAATCGCTCCAAGACCTTTCTAAAGGTGCGTCACGTCCAGAAGGTGTTCCAAAGTACGAGATCAACAAAGTTGGTGTGGTCGGTGCGGGCCTTATGGGGGCAGGTATTGCTTATGTTCAGGCCGCTGCGGGTATCCCGACTGTTCTGATAGATGTGGCGCAAGAGTCTGCTGATCGCGGTAAAGATTACTCTAAGCGTATTGTCGATAAGGCAGTAAAGCGCGGTAGGATGACCCAGGAAAAAGCTGACGCTCTTCTTGCGTTGATTACGCCGACGACTGACTATGATCAGCTTAAAGGTTCAGACCTAATCATCGAAGCTGTGTTTGAGAACCCTGAGCTGAAAGCTGAAATCACTAAGAAATGTGAAGCTCAGATAGCTGATACTGCGGTGATGGGATCAAACACATCGACATTGCCAATTACTGGCCTTGCTGAAGCATCTGACCGTCCTGACAATTTCATTGGTATCCACTTCTTCTCACCAGTTGAGAAAATGGGGCTTGTTGAAATCATCATGGGTGACAAAACATCTAAAGAGACTTTGGCAAAATCAATTGATTACGTGCTGAAGATCAAGAAGACGCCTGTTGCCGTAAATGACTTCCGTGGTTTCTACACTTCACGCTGTTTCAGTACATATACTCACGAAGGCATTACAATGCTCTGTGAAGGTATTGCGCCTGCAATCATCGAGAACATTGGCCGCCAGTCAGGCATGCCTATGGGGCCACTAGAGGTGTCAGATAGTGTTGGTCTTGATACAGGTCTTAAGATTGGTCGTCAGATGGCTGCGGCTGAAGGTATTGAATATGAAGCCGATCCATTGGGTGCTCTAACTGCATGGATTGTCGAAGAAAAAGGCCGTGTGGGTCGTAAAGCTGGAAAAGGTTATTACGATTACAACGAAAAAGGTAAGCCTTCCGAAATTTGGAAAGGCCTATCTGAACGTATCGAGGTTAAAACAACTGAAGTTTCACCTGCGGAACGTGATGAGCTGATCAAGCGTCTACTTGTTCGTCAAAGCATTGAGGTTGCACGTTGTTTTGAAGAGGGCGTTATCACGGATGCTCGCGATGGTGATGTGGGTTCAATCCTAGCTTGGGGCTTTGCTCCATACTCAGGTGGAGCCGTGTCATACATCGATTTGAAATGGGGTGTTGCAGCATTTGTGGCTGAAGCTGATCGTTTGGCAGATGCATATGGTGAGCGTTTCCGTCCCGGTGATATGCTGCGTGAGATGGCTGAAAAAGGGCAGACATTCTATCAGCGCTTCCCGCCAGCAGGCCATTAATTGATCGGGTAAATACCTATATAATATTCAGATGAATAGAGCCGAGCAGCCAGTCTGTTCGGCTTTATTTTTGGTCGCACGGTTATGTCCTTCCCGATTGCTCTATCCATAGGTCGCGATTTGTGGTCTAATCCATATAATAAAAGTGGTTAATGCAATTCGTACTGAATTCTCGTTTAGGAGAGGGTGATATGAGTGTTTTTCTGACTTTAGTAGATGGCGCAGATTCAATGTCACAAGCGACTATTCTAGCTTGTCGACTGGCGGAAAGACTAAAAACCAAATTGAAGGGTATTTCTGCGATGCCCGATCCAACAGATTCGCTTTTGCTAGCTGGGGCGGGGGCTGGGCTTTATTTGCCTAACAGCGTGCAGGTCGTAAGAAGTGTTCAAGACGCACAGGGCAAATCCCGCGAGACTTTAGAGTGCAATTTCAACACGATATGTGCCGAAGAGAAGATAGACTTAGATATGGTCTCTATTCGGCATTTAGAAGGATTACCCGAACAAGAATTTGGAGCCGCTGCGATATTATCAGCCGCTTTGATATTTCCGCACGAGTGCGGGCGTTCAGCTGGCCCATATGGAAATGCATTTGAGTATATTTTGATGTCGCGGCGTCAGCCTGTCATCATTGCGGGAACAGATCCAAATCCGAACCTTGCCAACATAGTCATTGCTTGGGATGGAAGCCCTGAGGCAGCACGCGCAGTCGTCTTGCATGAGCGCGTCATCAAGAGTACGGACCGGGTGATCATTGCGCAAAACACCGACAAAATAGACCCTCAAGATAAGCATGGTTCTGAGAATACAGCCATCGTGAGGGAGTGGTTGGAAGTTCGAAACATCCCAACGACGATTAGAGAGTTTTCAGGTGGCGTAGCAGATGGTTTGTTAAAGCTGACAAAGGATGAAGGCGCGGGCATATTGGTTGCTGGCGCTTTTGGACATTCGCGCGTTGAAGAAATGATTTTTGGTGGCGTAAGTCGTTCATTGCTACGTGCCGAAGATGGGCCAGCGCTCGCAATCGCACATTAGATATTTCAAACGTCCCTTTCTTAAACTCCTTTTAAGGCAATTTGCTCTTCACAACTGTACATAAGTGCGATGACAATATCCCTGTTTTGTACGATTCTTGTGTACGAAGCTGTGTATTGGCAAATGTGGTTACTCGCATCAGCTGATAATTTATAGAATTTGCATTTACCTTCTTGATTTGTTGGTTAATACAAAGTGTGACTATGGGATGCAGCCAAACAGAGGAACGGGACCTGTTCATGAAGCGCATACTAAAGAAATGGACTATCAGTCTGGGTCTTGCTTTGCCGTTAGCGCTAGGGTTGGTTGCGTGCGATCTTCAACAAGCTGCCGAGAAAGATAATGACAGTGAAGAAGGAGACATTGCTCCTGAGATTTCTCAATACGTCATTCCCGACCAAATAGAGCTTGTGTCTCCATCGCAAACGAATGTCGAACTTGATTCATCTAGCTGGGCGATCAAACCACCATTCTATGGTGCAGGGCAGGAGCCGTTCTGGCGACTAGAGCTAAATGACGGTTGGTTCATTTTTCAACGCCTTGGATTACCTGAAATCGAGGCGATGGTAGTCGCTCCCGAAAAAACAGATGAAGGTGATGTGTTCAATTTGGATGGTGTCACCATTACGATGAAAGTAGGATCTTGTTCCAATGCTCAAGCTAATGAGCCTGTGCGTGGAGCAATAACCTTGGTTCATGATGAGGTGAGTTATCAAGGATGTGTTTATAGGGGCGCGACGCAATCAGAAGACCCTTCTGAAGCTGCTTCAGATACTAATTCATCTAACTGGACAAGAGACATCGGAATATTTGCGATCGAGGTTGATGCGTGTATGCGAGCTTTAGATAAGCTTAGTGCAAACGCGTCTAAAAAGGCTGTCGTGACCGCGATGCAGCGCGCTTCGGGTCAAACAACTTTCGTGGTTGAGACGGGGCGACGCAATGAGTTTCTCTGTCTTGCAAAAGATACTGGTGGCATTGAGTCTTTTGAAGCGCTGGAAAAAAAGAATAAGCAGGATTGGATGAATGCATCTGGTCGTTTTATGCGTGTTGAAAGCGGACCGCCGCCACGCGCATGTCTAGATGCCAAGCCAGTTATCGTCGATAATCAATTGACTGGTTATCTATTGCCACGAAGCTGTAGGCCTTAATTCTAATTTTTGAACAGCTGATTATGAGCTATGACCAGGATTTGAATCCGACCGCATTGCGCTTTTTCTCGGCTTCATCGGCAGCTTTGCGGGCTTCTTCCGCGCGTTTCTCAGCTTCAATTTTTTCGTTTTGAAGTTTTACTTTGCGCTCGTGTTCGTCTGCGCGCTGGCGAATATCATCAGGCACACCAGGAACAAGTGTTCCAATATTTCCAGCTAGAGTCATACCTGTCGCAGTGACTTTATTGTGGAAGCTAAACCCAATAGATTTCGGTGCTTCTTCAATCTCTTCAACAGGCTCGACAACAGGTGGAAGCTCTGGTTCCGCTACATCTTCAGGTATAGTTATAGCAGGTGCCTCAGGTGCTGTTTCAATCGTTTCAGCTAATTCCTGTGGCTCTATATCCGGAATATCCAATGCCTCAGCAACATCTGGTAATTCCATTTCACTTGGTAGTTCAGCCTCTTGTACCTCTATAACTGGAGGCGGGATAATATCAGAATCTGCCAACACATCTTCAGTCAGTGTTTCTGGAAGGTCCAGCGCGGGAGGAGGAGAAGCGAGTACTTCGCTGACCTCTAGCACCTCAGGGGCGTCTGTCATAATGTCAGCTGATGCATCCTCAAGCACAGGAATATCATCGAGGGATATATCTGTAACTAATTCTGTATCGGCTTCATCAGGAGTTTCGATTTCTTCAGGAACTGAAAATTCTGTTGTTTCTAGAGCTTCAACAGTCTCTGTCTCTAAAACAGTCGGCGGTGTTTCAACAATGTGAGTTTTAAATTCGGAAACAGCTTCTTCTTCAACTACAGCTTCAACGGGTGTTTCTTCTGTTGAAACGATCTGTTCTTCTTCAACCTCTGAAACTTGTTCGATCTCAGTCGTTGCTTCGACTTCTTGAGGCGTATTGTCTTCTTCAGACTGCAGCGCGTCTAATTCATCACCAGCCGGCTCACCATTTATCTCAGCCACCATTTTTCCAACAGCGGCACTCATACCAGCTTCGGTGTATGGGTCAGTATCTGATAAGTCGGATGTTTCTACTTGAGGCAATTCAGCTATATCTGTATCAGCTTCTTCGCTCTCACTTATCGTAGGTGTTTCAATGGCGTTTTTTGGCCGACCAGGAAAAGCTGGACCAGATTTTAGCACAGGCGTGCTACTTGCTTCCACGGCATCCAGAATAGAAGCAATGGCTTGTTCCGTGCCTTTGGCAAAACGGTCTGCTTCGATCGTCAGTTCAGTCACAATATCAGCATAGTCACGACCAGCTGAATCTGTTGCGCTTTTCAAATTCTCTTCTGATACATCTTCAAGCAGACGGCCGTCACCTTGAGACAATCTCACAGAAGCAGGACCCTTTGTGAGCTCAACGGTATAGCCCTCAGTTTCTAGAATGACACCATCGGGTTCACGTTCTTTCCAATCGATCGTACCTTTTTGAGTACGTTCAAGGAGTTTCTCGATGAGTTTTTGTGTCGAGATGTGAAGCATGGTCAAAATAATCTCTTAAATGGTGTCGTTCAGAATTGATATAAGCGTGTTAGGCGAAAGCTGAAAGGTGTTGTGTGTTGTATTTTGCCCTTCGACTGAAAATAACTCAGTATATGGACGAAAATATGTATGCATAAAAAAGGCCATGAACCTAAATTGGTGTAAAATAGTGCAATTTCTTATTTTGGACTGTATTGAATTAGCTGGCTAAGTAGATTGTCTGACAGCCATTTTACGACGGGTATGCTGACTGCGTCACCTATAATTTGCAGCGCAGGTGTTTCTTTTTCGGGCAATATATAAGTCTCATCAAGACCCATTAATCGACCAGCTTCTATCGCTGTTAATGCCCTAAGTCTCGCTTTACCATTTTCGGTAATCACCAATAGTTGTTTTGATGATCCGCCAGCAGGTGTTCTTAAGCATCCGGCTAATCCATCATAGCGAATTTCTGCGCGTTGGACTTTGCGACCTTCTTCAGTACGTATGCGGCGATATACTGCTCCGGCGCGCCATGTTTTTTGTTTCAAGGCAGCATCAAATTTGGTTCGGTGTTGAGGCGACATTTGATCGATTAGTTTTTGTGTCGCTTCTTCAGAACGCCAGATATTCTGGGGTGGATTTCGATCCAGAACATCTTCAAGGTTCATGTTTCGATCATTGGGTGTCGGAAGCTTCCACCATGTCCAAGCCATTCGTGTACTCGCATCCATTTTTGCGACGACTTGTTGAAGGTTTTTGGGATGGTAGAGGGAATTGGGTATATGACTTTCCAGCTGTTCAGGGATGCGACCTTTGTGGGCGATAATAAACAATCTTTGGCGCGATTGTGGGCTAAACAAAGCCGCATCCAGCACCAATGCACCAACGCGATAACCAGCGTCAGCGAGTGTTTCCACTACTGCTGTAAAATCACGTCCTTGTCTCGAGGAAATTAGACCTGCGACATTCTCAAGCGCGAGTGTGTTAGGTGCGCGATCATCATCGCTCATGGCTTCGATGATCCGCCAGAATCCCCAAAAAGCGCTGGATCTTGGCGCGTTGAGACCTTTGCGAGCGCCTGCGATGGAAATATCCTGACAGGGAAAAGATGCCCACGCTAATTCAGCGTCAGGAATTGAAGACGCGGATAATTCCCAAACATCTTTCTTGTTGAAGTATCGATCACCAAAGTTCCGCGTATATATGCGTGCTTTAAGTGGATCATTGTCGTTAGCAAAAACGCATTGAAAGCTGTCCTCTAGACCCTGACAGGCAAATCCGCCTCCAGCGAAAAACTCTAGAACACGCGGTAAATCTAATCTTTTGATCGAATCAATGAGTTGCATCGGACCAACATGTCCTAAACAGGGTGTGCTTAAAAGGCTCATTGCACGTGGATAAGAAGCAAAATACATAGAATGCTATGGAAGATTATCAATCTTATATCAGGTTTGCCTCGTTTTTAGGGGCGTTCGCTGTTTTTGCTGTGCTGGAAACTATATTCTCGGACAGGCAACGCAAACTCAAACGTCTGGATAGATGGCCCAATGCTTTTGGGCTCATATTTGTCAGTGGTGTTTTTGCTAAACTCATGCTGCCTGTTGGGCTGGCTGTTGTGGCTATCTGGGCAAATGAAAATGCGATTGGTATTTTCAACGTATTTCACTTGGGGAATGATTGGCTCGTCTATATTGTCTGTTTCTTTTTGTTTGATCTGGCCATTTGGGTTCAACATTATTTGACACACAAAATAGATTTTTTATGGCGATTGCACCGAGTGCATCACTCAGATCCCGATGTAGATGTTACGACAGCATTTCGATTTCACCCAGTTGAAATATGTCTATCATTGCTTTGGAAAATCAGCTGCGTGTTGATGCTGGGTGCGCCCGCCGAAGTCGTGTTCTGGTCGCAGGTCGTGTTGAATGTCAGTGCCCAATTTAATCATGCGAATATCAAATTGAATTCGACATTAGATGCGTGGTTGCGGTGGATTATAGTAACGCCAGATATGCACCGCGTTCATCATTCTGTTGATCAACGCGAGTCAGATACGAACTATGGATTTTTTCTGTCAATTTGGGATCGTATATTCGGGTTCTACACCCATAATTTCGCGGCTGGAGAAAATGCGGTAATAGGGCAAGAGGGGTTTCAGGAAAAATCTCAGCAACGTCTAGATAAGTTGCTTATTCAGCCACTGAAATCAGTTGATTAAAGCCCGCGATTGTCCGGAATAAAACTCATTTCCACCAGCTTTGATGAACGGATAACATCCGATGGAATATCAGATAACAAACCTGCATAATCATCGGGCAATTGGAAAACACGAATAAACCGCGCAATTGAATCGGATTTACAGGTTAGTATATTGGCATCTTCAATTTGATCATTTTGGCACATGCCGAGAATATCAACTGGTATTTCACCCAATAATGAAACACCAATTGTTTCTCCCAATGGACCTTTGAATTCATGGGTTGTTGCAGTGGCCTTGCCAACCCAATCACCAGATCCATCCGGTTCGATGCGCATCACAAGACCAACCTCGCCATGAACTTCGAATGTTGGAATTGTCCGGTCGGCCATTTCCATTCGACCTGAAAAAACGTCGTACCCATCAAAAGCTTGTTTGACTGCCCACAAGTCAAAAGGTGTTTGTCCTGCAAGTCCTGACACACCAGCGCTGGATATTGTTGCCTTTGGTGCAGAAATGATAGCACGCGCCTTTGTCTCTAGTGTTGGTTTCTCAATTTTGACCTGAGGCGGTGAAGGAGGTGCTGTTTTTATTTGAGCAGATTTATCATCACAGCTTGAAAGAGCCAAGGCAGCGAAGCTGACAGTCAATATCGTCTTTTTGAAATGCATTGTCAGTGGCTCAAATTTCATCGCTGTAGGTTAGTATAAGGATCTATATTACTTCATCTGAACCATGTCTGTCGCCAGACGGTTCATTTTAAATATCACCTGTGTGTTAAATACGACATCTATCATTGTGATCGCAAAAGCGAGCCACATTCCAAGCGACTCAAACATATTAAGAGACACGACCTTCACAATCGATAAAACGGCAATCATCAGCAATGCAAAAAGAGGAGTTAGCGAGAAGAAAAAGTCGAATATTGGCCTGTCATTCCCAACCTTGGAATAGGCTGCCATTCCACTTTGCAGCGATAGGTAAAGCAGGCAAACCATTGCGACAGAAAACATGCCGGCGGCGCCTTCTCCCAAATTGATGATCACAAAATCAGTCAAAGCGAAAACGACGAGATAAAGTGAGAACATAATGGAAGAACCTTCACGGAAGAAAAAGCTCAAATATTTCATGTTATTCACCCTCAGCCTAACTAATCTTTTCCATGTGTAGAGCCCATCATTATTGCTTTTCTATGGCAGAATTACAAATCTTATAGTGGTCATCACAATAATTCTGTTCGCCAAGCTTTTTTCGTTCAATCTGGACGTTTCTATATTTTGTGTGCAGCATTGTTATTATTGAGAGAGATTCGTGTGCTCAAGAATAGAGTTGCGGACGTGAAGTTCTCTATGGAATCACTAGGCCGAAGGGATGGCTATGGCCATATTTCTTCATCATTATCCGGCTTCTTCCTTTGCGGAAAAGGTACGGATTTTAATGGGTTACCTAGAGATTGATTGGCAATCAGTGCCAATCGAGCCCATCGCGCCTCGCCCAAATTTAGATTTGCTGACCGGTGGATATCGGCGCACGCCTGTTCTGCAAGTCGATTCAAATATCTATTGTGATACGCATTTAATCGCGCGCACATTAGCGGACTTGGCTTTTGATGAGACCTTGTTCGCGCATGGGTTTATTGCCGAGCGCGTATCCGAATGGGCCGACAATCAACTCATTGATGTTTGTCGCACACTTAATATGCGGCCAGAAGCTATCGTTGATACGATCGAACGTATTAGTCCGGGTAAAGCCGCTGCCTTTAAGAAGGACAGGGCAGCACTTTTCAAAGGGTCAGCAAAAACCAAGTTAAGTCCGGAAGCGGCGTTGAGTTTTTTGACAAGCTATCTCACTCAGCTCAATAGCTGGTTTGATCACGATTTCATGTTTGGTACGACGCCATCCATAGCTGATTTTTCGGTGTATCATTGCTTGTGGTCACTTGCACAAAGTCCACTCAACTCTCCACTGCTTTATCCCTATTCCAATGTCTGTGACTGGATGGAGAGGATGCACGCAATGGGGCACGGCTTATATGAAGAGTCTGATGAGCAAGCAGCACTTGATCATGCTTTTGATACATATCCCGAGCTTCCCTATGTGACGACATTGATGTTACCCGGCTTGCAAATAGGAGATTGGGTCAAGGTGACGCCAGTCGATTTTGGATATGTGTCTGTGCAGGGCGAGTTATTGGCTCTATCTCCGGATCAGATCATTTTAGGACGTGAAACAGATGATACAGGTCCTTTAATTTGCCATTTTCCTATTGCTGGATATGAAGTTCTCAAACTCGAAGAATAGTTTGGTTTCTTAGCATATGATTTTTCGACATTCCCAATACAGGTTTCATTTATGAGCGAATTTAATATCGCAGAGCTTAAGTCTCGTCCGGTTCCAGATTTTGGGCCAGTCAACGCGCTAAAGCAGGGATATCGGGAAGGCGTCTCTATCGATATGGCGAATGAAGCCTTTGATGAGCGCATGAAAGATGTGCGCAATGAAGGTATTGCGGGTGCTAATCACTACTTCACGGCATCAAATCCACCATATTTTGAGAAAGTTCCGGGTGCGATTGAGGAATTATACCTACGAGAAAGTGTCGTTGACCGATTGAGGCAGGCGAATGCGCAACTTCAGTCGCAAGGACTAGAATTTTATATTTTTGACGGGTGGCGACCTCAGGCCATTCAGCGCCATTTTCATGGAGTCTGGTTTCCCCAATGGCTGAGAGATAACAGACCGGATATTCCTGAAAACCAGATCATGGAAGAAGTTGAACGTTACTGGTCGCCGCCAAGTGAAGGTGAAGCATCTCCTTCGCCGCATTCAACGGGTGGAGCGACGGACCTGACATTGCGTTATAAGGATACAAAACAACCACTCTATATGGGCGGTATTTTTGATGACCTCACTGATAATGCGCACACTGATTGGTTTGAGCGAGCAGAGCCCGTGTCTATGTCAGACCGTGAAGCGCGTGCTAATCGGCGGCTATTATACTGGTTGATGGATGCGATGGGGTTTGCAAATAACCCAACTGAGTGGTGGCATTTTTCTTACGGAGATCAAATGTGGGCGCGGCTAAAAAAACACGATGCGGCCATTTATGGCGGGGTGGAGCCGTAAATTAATCATACCCCATCGTTTGAGGGTGTGATGCGTAAAATTTGATCGATTACGTTAAGGTTTGAGTTACATATCAGTGTAACTAACGGCAATATTTTCCCTATACTAGGCAAGAGTTTCTTACTAAATGGGTAGAAAATTCCTCTATTAATGGTTTGTATTCAAAGAGAAAATAATTCCCAAGGAATTTTTGAGAATCTTTAAGTGATTCGTTTTTTGTTAACTCACAACATTCAGTATTGGCAAAATAGAAACGAGAGCGGTGGGTGATCCAAGCCAGGGCACAAGGGGCTTTCGTTACATAAAAAACGCCAGGAGAGCTGAATATGTTGAAGAAATTCGTGAACCACATCGCCGGTGAAACTGAACTAGATGCAGACATTGCGCGTACAGCTCTTGGGGTTGTTTTGAATGCTGCAGATCGCCAAGGTTCGCAATTTGCTTCTTTGGTATTTGAAAGCATTCCAGGCGCACGCACACTCTCTGCGACAGCAGGTGTGGATGTTGGAGCGGCGACCGGTATTATTGCTCGTTTGATAGAGCAGACACCGGGCGGACGTTCAGCAGTCGCATTTCAGATGGTGCGTGATCTGCAAGATGCGGGTTTGGGCAATGAGCAAATTTCCAAACTCATGCCATCAATTGCAGATTTTGCGAGAGAAGAATTAGGCTATGAAGGCGTAGGTCACATTGGTGACTTCTTGGGTGCTGGAGAAGCAGTAGAAAAAGTACAAGTCGCTTAAATTTAACAGCGATTATAATTTCTCCAAAAGAAACGGCTTCTTGATCAATCAAGAGGCCGTTTTTTTGTTTGGGGTTTGATTTAGATTTAGCAAAGGCAAGAGAGAGAATTGGAAAACCGACTGCGTCTCTCTTTGCCTTTGCTATATTTGTTCAAATTCCTAGTTGGGGCTTACTTCTCAACCGTAACGTCCAACTGCATTTTGGGATGGATTGCACACATGATTTTGTAATCACCTGGACGCGTAAATGGGACTTCAGTCGGCTCACCCGGCTGCTGCAGGCCGCTATCCACAAACATACCACCTTCTTGAACAAGAATATTGTGGGCTGTTCTGTCAGAATTGGTGAACTTAATCACATCGCCTCGAGAGACAGTGATAGATTTTTCGCTAAACTGTAGTTTGCTCTGGTCGACGACGTGGGTCATTCTGGTTCCAGCAAAAGCTGTGACACCAACCAAAGAGATCGTAGCAACACCAATAAGCAGAAGTCTTTTTTTCTTGAAATTGATCATTTTAAAAGCCTTATTTTGGAAGGTTTGGAACTTGTATTTGTTCATCTTCACTCGTTAGAGTTTTCATAAATTCAACGAGGTCCGTTTTCTCTTCTTCCGTCAGGCCCAAAGGCTTGATTGTCGAAGAAAGGGATTCTCTTTTTACAAAACCATCATTGTAGAAATTCACGACATCCATAAGAGTTTCTTCAGAGCCGTCATGAAGGTATGGCGAACGCTCTTCAACATTTCTCAATGTCGGCGTTTTAAATGCGTGTTGTAGGGCAGGGATTGGCAGTATTTCCGCGCGCCCTATATCATCGGAATCAACGCCGATATCGTGAAACCCGTCATCCGTAAAACGCCATCCAGCATGACATATCGCACAGTTTGCTTTCGTGTTGAACGTCACAAAGCCTCTCTTAGCGGATTCGCTAATGGCATCTTCTGCACCATTAATCCAACGATCAAATGGAGCCTCAGCTGAAACAATTGTACGCTCAAACGTTGCAATCGCCTTACCGACATTTTCTATGGTCAGACCATCTTCAGGGAAGACTTCTTCAAAACCTTTTACATACGCGTTTATTTCGTTGAGGCGTACAATTGCATCGCCGTGAGACATGTTCATCTCAACCGCTGATTCAATTGGACCAAGAGCTTGATCTTCCAAGGTTGCAGCACGCCCATCCCAGAAAAAGAACATACCCCAGGCAAGGTTTAAAATTGTTGGTGTATGACGGCCCAGCTTTGCGCCATGATGTCCCACACCTAAATCAAGGCCATCTTCCCAACCGAGCCCAGGATTGTGGCAGGTCGCACAAGAAATTGCTCCTGATCCGGATATACGTGGATCAAAAAAGAGTTGGTGACCCAACTCATATTTCTTTTCCGTATATGGGTTGTCCTCGGGAAACGGTATTCCAAATGGACGCACATATTCTGCTTTAATTTCCTGTACGTCTATTTCCTCAGTTTTATCGTCAGCGAAAACCGCTGGCACCCCTGCAAACGCTATCGCCGCCGCTATAAAGGTGTTCTGAAGTATTCTTTTACCTGTCATGATAATCCTCGATACTTAGCTATGACGCCGCTCTCAATGAATTGATAAATTCTCTCGCCTGAACTTCTAATAGCTCAGCTTTTTCAGCCATTTCACTCGTCGCGCTTCTCATTTTTTCAGCCGTACTTCCAACTTCAAGGCCAATTCCATTAATCTGCTCAATGCGGTCTGCGATTGATTTCGCTCCTCCCGCAGCTGTTTCAACACGCGTTGCGATATCAGTTGTGGCACCCATTTGTTCGTTAATGGAGTCATCGACATCGTGTGCGATTTTATCAACATCAGAATTTAGGCCGTTGATAATCTCAACAGATTTAACTGCCGCCGCTGAAGCACTCTTAATTTGGCCGATCTTTTGCGAAATATCGGTAGTCGCATTAGAGGTTTGAGTCGCCAATTCTTTTACTTCTGATGCAACAACAGAAAAACCCTTACCCATTTCACCGGCGCGAGCTGCTTCTATTGTTGCGTTTAATGCAAGTAAGTTTGTGTTTTCAGCTATCTCACTAATAAGTGCGATCACATTCTCAATGTTGGTGCTGATTTCTGCCAATTCCTGCGTCACGCGACTTGCTTCATTAGCAGAGTTAGCGCTTTCAGTGGCTTTCAATGAGGCGTTTGACACAAGCGATTGGACGGTCGAAATGGAATTTGAAAGCTGATCAGACGCCAATGCAATATCATTTATGGAGGCAGCTGAGTTTTGAACTTCCAGCGTAACTTCTGACGTGAATTTTTGTGAATTTTCAGTACTTGTCACAACCAGCTCAGATTGCTCATTTACTGATTTTGCAGATGCTTGCAGTAATTTTATCTGACTAAAGACATTCTTCTCAAATTCTTTTGTCATTTGATCAACTATAGTAACACGGGAAGCTTTGGCGTCACTAGCTTCTCGTTGAGCATTTTCTGCAACTTCTCTGGTCCGCTTGTGTGCAAGACGCAGTTCTGTTTGCATTTCAATTAGATTATTTAGCGCAATTGCAGCTTCTCCCTGCCCAATAACGACAGGATGCTCTTCCAATTCACCGTTCGAAATTTTGTTTGCAAAAGCCGTGATTTCTTTAAAATAACTTCCAATAGATTGGACCAAGAAAAACACGACAAGCACACCGACTAAAACGGCAGGGACAAGAGCCGCGAGCATAAAGTCATGCCCCTCAGCGGCCGCTTTAACTGCATCATTCTTTGCATAAAATGCTGCACCGATTTGAGCTTGTTTTATGTTTTCAAAATCTGACAGGATCTGTTCAAATGAGTTACTGATTGCCGCGTTGTCTGCATAATCGATAGCAATAAATGCCTCTCTTACGCTTGCTTGAATTTGTTTGACCGCATCAACAACATTTGTCGAATTTGATTTTTCTGCAATGGAACTGAACGTGTAGTCCAGATATCCTAGTTCTTCTGCGACAAGCTCTGCATCTTCACCATTTTTAAGCATGCCATCTATTCGACCAAGGTCACTTCCCAACGTCTCGACCATTGAATTTATGGTTAGAGATTGTTGAAAAGCAGCATCCTGCAAGCGAATGGCCTCGCGCGCTTTGGAAGTCGAAACCAGTCCAGTCAGAATTGTGAAGCTGACTAATATTGTGCTGGCGATGAAAATTTGCGTCCAAATCGGAATTTTATTGATGAATTTGGTTTGCTTCTTTGCTGGCAACATCCGATTCACAATATTGCGTTTCTGAAAGACCGCGTGAAATGCAACAGCACCCAAATGCACGCCTATAAGACCAATGAGCGCTATTCCGAGACCTGCATGAAGTCCAAAATATTGATCCGCTTTCTCAGGGTTATATTCCATCAACGGCGGGATATCAGCTATACCCAAAAATGAAATTGAATCACCTCGATATGAGGCAAGAACAATTCCTAATATTGGCTGAGCAACGAGTACAAGGAACATTAATCCGTGCACTGTGTGAGCGGCAAATTTTTGCCAGCCAGGCGTTCCATCAACACTTTTGGGTACTTTAACAAACGGCGCGAGCAGTAGCCTCGCGACCAATACCAATAAAATAATGAAACCAGCGGAGCGGTGGAAATCTAGGATAAGTCCACCAAATTCAATGGACTTGAACATTTTAAATAGAAAAATGAAGCTTAGCTGCGCGATAATCAGCACAGATATCGCCCAATGAAAAACCTGGAAAACTAGTGGATATCGCTTTTCCAATTTGTCCTCAATACTTTATAAATTGCCAATGTATTGTTCAGATTTTACATGCAAGTGTTAATTTTGAATTATATTAAATTTCTCTCTGTATTTATTAAGTTTAAAAGAAAGCGATATTGAATGGGTTCTATTTTTTATTTGTTTTGACTTTTATTTACAACAATATTCAAATTTATGAACGCTTTATTGGTCCTATTTTGGTTGCATCTCGTTGCAAACACTTGCCAAATGCGTGGAGATGATTACCAGACTTTGGATAATGAATAATAGCACGGTCTAGGTCATGAAAATTTTCGTTACAGGTGAAAATGGGCAAGTTGTCAAAGCCCTCATCAAATTAGCAGATCAGGATACTTTGGATGTCTACACGGCAGGGCGTCCTTGGTTGGACCTTTCCGCGCTAACTGATGATGATAAATGCGAACATCTTGAGAAGATGATTAAGGACATCGGACCCGATGTCGTCATTAACGCAGCCGCTTATACAAATGTAGATAAAGCCCAGGAAGAGCCAGAAGAAGCCGCTGCTGTGAATGAAACAGGTGCAGGTGCCGTTGCCATGGCGGCAACAAAGCTTGGGCTACCAATCATTCAGATATCTACTGATTATGTATTCGCTGGCGATAAGCAGGCTGAAGAGTTCGATCCGAATAATCCTGAATATGAGGGGTATGACGAGGAAGACCTGCAAGAGATTAAAGAGAATTTGAGTGATGGCTCCTATATTGAAACTGACTTAACGGGACCAAAATCAATTTATGGTCAAACGAAGCTGGATGGCGAAAAACTGGTTGCCTATGTTAATCCACGTCATGTCATTTTGCGGACGTCTTGGGTGTATTGCGAGACAGGCAAGAATTTTCTAAAAACCATGCTTCGTGTCGGTGCCGATCGCGACGAGTTAGGCGTAGTCAGTGATCAGTTCGGTGCACCAACACATGCAGATGCAATAGCAAAAGGCATTGTTCAAATTGCCCGTAATCTCGTGGAACAGCCCGATAATACTGATCTGTACGGCGTTTTTCATATGACGTGTCGCGGCCACACTTCATGGCATGGTTTTGCAGAAGCTATCTTTGAAGCATCAGAATTGGCAGGTGGTCCAAAACCTGCAGTAAAACCGCTAACGACGCTTGAATATCCATTACCTGCACCAAGACCCGCAAATTCTCGATTGAACTGTGAGAAAATCAAAGCCGTTCACGGCGTTGATCTAGGGCCTTGGAAAGATTGGGTCATTAAAACAGTCGTCAAAGTTTTAGGCGTGACGGAAAATTGAATTAAAAAAATACCTAGCGATATTTAAGGGCATTCTTTCGGGAAGTTTGCGGAGGAATTTGTCGATGAGGACAATTTGTATTGTTTCTTAATCGACCCCATAGATTTAGTTGTGCTGAATAGGTATGTGAATATGTACGACAGTAGATTCAGGTAAGGGTCGTTTTATGAAAATTGGTATTGCTGGCTTAGGTTATGTGGGATTATCCAACGCGATTTTGTTGGCGCAAAACCATGAAGTTGTCGCGTTTGACGTCGTTCAGGAAAAAGTCGACATGATTAACGCAGGCAAATCTCCTATTGTTGATGCTGAATGTTCAGAATACCTCGCTAAGGGAACGCTTAATCTAAAGGCAACGACGAGCCCAGATGAAGCCTACGGCGACGCAGATTTTGTAATCATCGCGACACCAACAAATTATGATGTCGACACGAATGCCTTTGATACATCGACAGTAGAAAAGGTCATTGATACCGTTCGCGATATAAACCCTGATGCCGTCATGATTATTAAGTCTACGATTCCAGTTGGCTTTGTTGATGATGTTCGCGAGAAGACGGGTAGTCAGAATGTGATATTCAGCCCAGAATTCCTTAGAGAAGGGCGTGCACTATTTGATAACCTTCACCCAAGCCGTATTGTAGTCGGTGAGAAGTCAGAGCGTGCAAAAAAATTCGCAGACCTTTTACTTGAAGGTGCTCTGGAAACTGATGTGCCTGTATTGTTTACGGATCCATCAGAAGCAGAATCAATCAAGCTGTTTGCAAACACCTATCTAGCCATGCGTGTTGCCTATTTTAACGAGCTAGATTCATACGCGATGGCATTGGGACTAGATACGCGTCAGATCGTTGACGGTGTTGGATTGGACCCACGTATTGGCTCGCATTATAACAACCCATCTTTTGGGTATGGCGGATATTGCTTACCTAAAGACACAAAACAATTGCTAGCCAATTATAGCTCTGTTCCGCAAAATCTTGTGCGTGCGATTGTCGATGCGAATTCGACGCGTAAGGACTTTATCGCGGATGCCATTATAGAAAAAAATCCCGAAGTTGTTGGTGTTTACCGCCTTGTGATGAAGGCTGGTTCTGACAATTTTCGTGCGTCGTCTATTCAAGGCATTATGAAGCGGATTAAAGCTAAAGGCATTAAAGTGATGGTTTATGAACCAAGCTTTGAAGAAGATGACTTCTTTGGCTCTGAAGTGACATCAGATTTGGATCGTTTGAAGTCAGAATGTGATGTTATTATTGCAAACCGTCAGAATGAAGATTTGGCAGATGTGCAAGACAAAGTCTTCACGCGAGATTTGTTTGGGACGGATTAAGGTATTTCTTATGAGTCTCTGTCACTTTGTGCCAATCATATGTGTAGCTGGATTTTAGGGGACTATCGTGACTGTCATAAAGTTTGACCCAAATAGACGTCAGAAGAAGCCAGAAGAACCTCAAGAACCAGAAAAGCCAAATCTGGACTTTCTCTCATCGCCTTTGTTTCCATGGATTGCGATTATCTCGATTGCATTGATCTGGTTTGGTGTGACTAAATTCGCGCAAGCTAATAACAGCCAAAAAGAAGCAAAAACAATCGAGAAAGTCCAAGAGGCATGTGACGCTGGCAATGGCGCACAATGTGCCGAATTAGCTCTTCATTATATGTCATCAAGGCAAATAGCCGAAGCTAAAACTGCGCTGCAAAAATCCTGCAATTTTGGCCATCAAGAAGCCTGTGACGCCATCCAGACTTTCACGCCTGAGTAGTAATGCTGACGGCAATATTAGGTTCAACCCCGAGTCTATGAAAATTTAGTCGAACTGAGAATACTTGAGGGACGCTGTTTTAGGTAGTCCAAGCGCTCCAACTATTAATTTTATTCATAGTTGCGTATAAACAATCATCATTTGTATTCATAAGAATATGTTGTGAAGATACCGTGTCTACTTAGCGCCGGTGTCTATTTTCTTCAAAGAAGATATTGAAACGGACGATAAGTAGGGGCGCAGTATAGGTGCGTCATATAACTGCAAAATATATCCAAATTTAATTGGGAAGTGTGGTTATGTGCTGGAGGAAAAATGAAAAACGCAAATATTCAGACTGAAGCCGATATCCGTCGTCTTGATACTTCTCACCTTGCTTTGGATTGCCTTCCCCAAAGTACCTACAAAGCTATTGCAAAAGCCGCGCAAGCTCATCCAGACCATATAGCTCTCAAATTTATATTGGATGGTGACTGTGTCGCCCCGTCAAAAATACCGCTTAAGAAGAGATTGTTGGGGAAGCTTGTTAAGCTGATCAAAGGCAAAAATTTTGCCGAACCTTATCGTGAAATGACATACTCTGAGTTTATCGGCAAAGTTACTCAGTGTGCGAATGCATTATACGATTTAGGGGTACGCCGTGAAGACGTAACTGCGCTAGTGCTACCCAATTTTCCGGAAACATATGTTGCAATACGGGCAGCAGAAACGGCGGGAATTTCAAACCCAATAAATCCCATGCTCGATCCTGATCATATTCGGGATATTTTGATATCTTCAAAAGCTAAAGTTATGATCGCATTAGGGCCGGTTCCTGGTGCTGATATTTGGGAAAAAATTGTATCGATAAAAAATGAAGTTCCGGGTTTGGAAGCAGTTATTAGCCTGTTCGGGGATGATGCGCCCAGTCGGTTTAAGGGCGACGTACCTGTTATTGGGTTTGAAAAATTATTGTCAAAACAGGATGCGAGCGCTTTCAAAGGGGAACTACCTGCTATTGAAGACGTGTGTGCATATTTTCATACGGGCGGAACGACCGGTAGGCCGAAATTGGCCAAGCTCACACACAAAAACTTACTTACAAATTCGATGCAGGTTTCAACAACCTTTCCATTGGCTGAAGATGACACCATGTTTGTGGGCCTGCCAATCTTTCATGTGAATGCAGCTATTGCGACAGGTATTACACCGCTTCTTTCTGGCGCAACAATATTGCTAGGAAGCCCTGCGGGGTATCGTGGACGAAACATAATTCCTAATTTGTTTCAGATTCTAAATAATTATGACGTCACATTTATTATGGCAGTGCCTACTGTTTATAGCGGGCTGTTAAGCGGCAATATACCTAAAAATACCAAGACAAAATTGAAGTATGCTGTGGCCGGTGCTGCGCCGCTGGCAGAAGAGACGCAAATTCGTTTTACCGAGTTAACGGGTATCCCGATACTTGATGGATATGGAGCGACAGAAACTTCTTCGGTTGCAACGCTAAATCCACCGGTTTCTGTGTGCGCTGAAAAGAGTGTTGGATTGCCATTGCCAGCAATGGACCTTGAAATAGCAAGCTATGACGACAAAGGTAATTTTCTTAAATTTGCCGCCGTGGGAGAAGTCGGTGAAGTTGTTATCTCAGGCAATAATGTGTTTTCGGGCTATGTCGAAGATCAGCACAATGAAAATATATGGATTGAGCAGGGCGGAAAAAGATACTTCAGAACAGGCGATTTAGGAAGAAAAGACGAGAATGGATATTTAATACTGAGTGGTCGCAGTAAAGAGCTGATCATACGAGGCGGGCACAATATCGATCCGGGTATGATTGAAGAAGCTGCTTTGAAATTTCCGGGCGTGAAGCTTGCTGCAGCTGTTGGGCGTCCAGATGCTTATTCTGGCGAATTACCAGTTTTATATGTGACCTCCGAGACAGCTGATGGTGTGAGACGAGCAGACCTACTTGAATTCCTAAAGGGCGAAATTCCTGAGCGCGCTGCGATCCCCAAGGATGTGGTCGTAATGGATGAATTACCGCTTACGACGGTTGGTAAAATATTTAAACCTGAATTAGTCCGATTAGAGATCGTGAAAACACTCACAAAGACACTGAGAGACAGTGATATATTGGGTGATTTTAACGTTGATTGCGAGCAGACAAAAACGAAAGGGCTAGTGGCGACCATACAATTGTCACCTGAAGCTGATATCGAGACGGTTAAGTCGCTTATACAAGGTTTTGCTCTGACAATTAATATCGAGCAAGCCAACACATCCCAAAAAACATAGTTTAGAGAACAAACATGGATTCAGTTATTGCCCAGATTGCTTTGCCGATTGTTCTTGCTCTCATAATGTTTGGGATGGGCTTGTCTTTGAGTACGCGGGATTTTTCAAGGCTGATAAAATTTCCAAAACCAATATTATTAGGTGTTCTAGGGCAATTTATTATTTTACCGGTTCTGGCGTTTAGCGTCGCGAATTTGTTTGGACTGTCTTCCAATCTGGCGATTGGTTTGATGATACTCGCAGCATGTCCTGGCGGAACAATGTCCAATGTCGCAAGTCAATTGGCGCGTGCAAATTTGGCTTTATCGGTTAGCTTAACGGCTGTTTCTACCGTCATATGTGTTATTACGACGCCATTAATTATCCAATTTTCGATCAATTATTTTGACGACCAAAGTGCACAAGAATTTTCATTGAGGAGCACCGTTTTAGGACTGATTTTCATAACATTGGTGCCGGTTTTATTGGGTTTAGTTTGCAATGAAATCTGGCCAAAAATCTCGGCGCGTATTGAACCATTTTTTAGAAAACTATCAGTGCTTTTCCTGGTCACTATGATTGCGTTCATCGTTTACAAAGATCGCGATACTTTGATGACTTCTTTCTCTCAGGTTTTCTTGTCGGTGATTTGCTTGAACTTTATTGCTATTGGTGCGGGCTTCCTATTGGGAATTTTCGGAAGATGTCGTCCAGCCGATACTGCTACTTTAGGCATTGAGGTAGGAATTCAGAACGCCTCGCTTGCGATTTTGATAGCGATTACATTCTTAGGGAAACCGGAGTTTGCCACAGCGGGTGGCGTGTATGGTGTCGCCATGTATTTGGGAGCTATTCCATTGATTTTATGGAATTTGCACAAGCAAAAGACGGCATAGCTTTGGACTAGGGTTTTAATGCATCCATAATCTGTTCCCGCAGCCACATCATTGCTTCATCGCGCCCATTCGTTTCGTGCCAGTATAGGTGGGTTTCGATTGTTGGAATTTCAAATGGGACAGGTAGAATATGTGTTTCGGGATTTATGAGGCGTGCAGCATAAACGCTTGGAAGAGTGAGCAATAGATTGGTAGATGCCACAATATCGCTCGCGGTTTGATAATTTTGACACCGCATTTTTATGTTTCTATTCAGTCCTTTTTCGAGCAATCCAAAGTCTTCCAGAACGCGTCCGACAGGGCGGTTGGATACAGTGACATGGTCTCCATCTAAGTAAGCCTGCTGCGTCAGTTTTTGAGGGTGGAAGGCATTGGATGCTAATACAACAAGTGGGTCACCTGATAGCTTGCGATGCAAGACCGGCGCTTTGACGGGGCGGGAGACATCGATCGCGACATCAACTTCACCAAATGCTAATTGCCGTGAAATGTGATCTCGTTTCAAGTTTATAAAAGAAACGGTCGCTTTAGGAATTAAGGGGGCGATCTTAAAGTATATTTTGGGAACGAACAGGGATTCCAGACTTGTCGGTACTGCGATAGAAAATGATTGCGTCGTTTCCTGAGGATCAAACTCTCCACATTGTTGTAGAATATGCTGCAACTGATGCAGTGTTTCTATAAGTCTCGGGGCCATCCGCTCGCATTTAGGGGTGGGCAGCATTAGCTGACCTTTGCGTTCAAAAAGCAGATCGTCCAGAGTGCCTCTTAGTCTTTTAATGGCGTGGCTCACAGCTGAGGGGGTGATGAAGAGGCTTTGAGCAGCTCGTGTCATGTTTTGCTCTGCATAGAGGGCTTCAAATACTTTGAGCAGATTTAGATCGAGTTGCTGTATCTTTTTATGGTCAGCCATATTCATCCCTATGAATGATATTCAATTACTGAACAGAAAATACTTCACTTCATTCATTTTGTGAAGGTGTTAGTATGGGCCTGAAATAAGGGAGTTAAAAGTTATGCACTTTAAGCACAGTGAAAAATGTCAATCATATTTGTCCAAGATGCGTGATTTTATGGACAATGAGGTGCTTCCCTTAGAAGCCGAAATTAAAGAAGAAAATAAAAGGCTAAACTCTTCAGAGGATTGGACGACTTGGAAGGTTCCGTCACAAATCCCAGTATTGAAAGAAAAAGCAAAAGCCCAAGGCTTGTGGAATTTGTTTTTGCCAGACGAAAAATTGGGTAAAGGATTGTCCGTCGTCGAATATGCGCCGCTTGCTGAAGAAACAGGACGGTCTTTGATTGCTCCAGAGATTTTCAATTGCAATGCACCTGACACTGGCAATATGGAAGTTCTCTATCATTTCGGCTCGGATGCTCAAAAAGAAGAGTGGCTGACACCTCTTCTGGCAGGGGAGATTCGTTCAGTATTTGGTATGACTGAACCAAGTGTGGCCTCATCAGATGCGACGAATATCGAAGTGAGCATTGTTGAGGATGGAGACGATGTTGTTGTCAACGGAAGTAAGTGGTGGACGACAGGCTTAGGTCACCCCAATGCCCGCATCGCTATTGTTATGGGATTAACCGACCCTGACGCGCAACGGCACAGTCGTCATTCAATGGTGTTGGTGCCATTGGATAGCGAAGGATTGACGATTAAGCGGATGCTGACCGCGTGTGGGGATTTAGATGCACCCTTGGGTCACGGTGAGATGGTCTTTGAAAATGTGCGTGTTCCAAAAAGTAATGTTGTTAAAGGCTTGGGTATGGGGTTTGCCATAGCTCAGGGGCGTTTAGGGCCAGGTCGTATTCATCACTGTATGCGCGCAATTGGTGCTGCAGAACGTACAATGGAGCTTATGGTCAAGCGTGGACAATCGCGTGTTGCATTTGGCAAACCCATAATACAGTTGGGTGGCAACTTAGAAAAAATCGCTCATGCACGCATTCTTATTGAGCAAGCAAGACTACTCACTCTTCACGCGGCTTGGAAAATCGACAATTTGGGTGTCAAAAAAGCGATGACTGAGATATCTGCTATTAAAGTCGCCGTTCCAAATATGCTGCAATATGTAACAGACATTGCGATCCAAATGTTTGGAGGGGCCGGCGTAAGTGAAGACTTTCCGATTTATGGCTTCTTTGTACAAGCAAGAACACTGCGTTTAGCCGATGGACCTGATGAAGTTCACCTTGGAATGGTTTCCAAACTGGAGCTTAGAAAACATCAATCAGGAGCGTGACATGACAATGTTCAAGCACGTTATAATTACTGGCGGAGGATCGGGGCTGGGACGTGCAATGGCAATTGCATGGGCAGAAAAAGGCGCAAAAGTCTGCATAGCCGATATCAATGACACGGCCGCTAAAGAGGTGTGTGACGCTATTCGTAAGAGTGGCGGGAATGCAATTGCCATTAGATGTGATGTGACCAAATCTGAATCTATCAAAAATATGCATGATGAATTATTGTCCAATTGGGGCAAGGTTGATCTGGTTATCAATAATGCTGGCGTCGCCACCGCAGACAGGTTTGAGGCAGAAACACTAGAGCAATGGCAGTGGGCAATTGAATTAAATTTATTGTCTATCGTACGCGTTAGTCAGGCGTTCACTCCAACTTTCAAAAAGCAGAAGCAAGGCTATTTTTTGAATGTGTCTTCTCAGGCCGGGATAACGCCAATTCCTTTCATGTCGAGTTATAATGCAACCAAGTCTGCAGTTGTTGGTTTATCAGAAACCATGCGACTGGAAATGGCGGATAATGGCATTGGCGTAAGTGTTTTATGTCCCGGATTTTTCAAGACAAATCTTGCAGCGAATATGAAGTCATCTCTTCCAGGCCTTAAAGCCATTACGGAAAGAATATTTGAAAAATCAGATGTGACTGCTGAGCAAGTTGCGAAGATCGCCTATCAAGGTGTTGAACGAGATAAGTTTTTAATTCTTAGCCATAAAGCAGGTCGGCAGGCATTTCGTTTCAAGAGAATGCTCCCAATGAATTCATATTTGAAAATGGTGGGTAAGCAGACACAAAAATTTAGAGATAAAGTGAATTCACTATGACGGATCAATTGCTGGATAGCGCTAAGGAAGTACGACGTGGTGAAGAGCTAGATTTAGCTTCTGTAGATCCTTGGATTAAAGCGAGTGTGCCGGGATTAACAGGTACACCAGACGTCACTCAGTATTCTGGTGGAGCTTCTAATTGGACATACTGTCTAAAGTACGCTGAACGTGAAATAATTTTGCGCCGCGCACCGGAAGGCACGAAGGCCAAGGGGGCCCATGATATGATACGTGAACATAGGTTACAGGCAGCTTTAAAGCCTGCTTACCACTATGTTCCCGAAATGCTGGGTGTATGTGAAGACAAGTCTATACTTGGTACCGAATTCTATATCATGGAAAAGCTAAACGGCATTATTCCAAGAAAGAATTTTCCGCCGGCTCTGAAATTGACTCCGGTGCAAACAAATCAAATTTGTCGGAACGTCCTAGATTGCATGATTGAGTTGCACAAAGTGGATCATGAAGCGGCCAATTTATCGCATCTGGGGAAGGGCGCGGGATATACTGAGCGCCAGATAAGCGGTTGGTCAAAAAGATATACGCAGGCGCGGACTTGGAATGTGCCAAGCGGAAAAAAAGTTATTCAATGGCTAGAATACCATATTCCTCAAAAGGAAGTCATTTGTATTACGCACAATGATTTTCGTTTTGATAATGTCGTATTGAATGCATCAGACCCATCAGAAGTTATTGGGGTTCTCGATTGGGAGTTAGCCACTCTGGGTGACCCTCTCATGGATTTGGGAAATACCCTTGCTTATTGGATTGAGGCTGGCGATGGGTATCTTGCTCAAATGTCGAGAAGACAGCCAACTCACCTTGAGGGGATGTTCACACGCAAAGAGGTTGTGAGTTATTATCTAGAGAAAACAGGCTTTGAAGTGGATGATTTCACATTTTATGAAGTCTATGGTTTGTTTAGGTTGGCGGGTATTATTCAGCAAATCTACTATCGCTACCATCATAAACAGACTCGTAATCCAGCCTTTAAAAACATGTGGTTGTTCTCGCACTATCTCTTATGGAGATGTGAAAAAGCCATTCGAAACCAAGGTCGATAATGAGCAGGATATTTTTCATTCGGCATGGTCAAGCAAGTTTTGGGGCGGATGATTATGATTGTCTTTCAGCCCTCGGTGAAGAGCAGGCCAGAGTGATGGGTGAGCATTTATCCAGTTTGGGGGTAAAGCCATCAAATATAATCTCAGGAGAGATGAAACGGCATAAGCAAACACAACATCATGTCATTTCGCAAATGCCAGATGTTACATTGGAAAACACATCCTCTCATAGGCTACCACAATTAAACGAGTTTGATCCGCAAAGTGTGTTGGGCGCTTATGATCCAAGGTTAGCTGAGCCAATTGGTATACGGAATTTATTGGCTCGTCATCCTTCGCCCGATAAAGAGTTTATGCGTATATTCGCAAGTGCGATGGATAAATGGATCCATGATGAAAAAGGTGAAATTTATCCTGAAGCCTACCATATATTTGAGGCGCGAGCGCTTGAAGGATTACATGAAATTGTAGAGCTGACCCAACGAGGAGAAGATACGCTAGTCTTCACCTCAGGGGGCGTGATTTCGATTATAATTTTGAATTTATTGGGTATTCCAAAAAATAAAATGCTCCAGATTAATAAGGATCTGGTGAATTGTGGGGTCACGCAAGCAGCAATAAGGCGTGATGGTCCGGTCCTAATAACCATGAATGAACACGCAGCATTTATGCGCCGAGAAAGTAGCCGTCTAATCACTTTAAAATAGGGCGATTCTTATGCGGAAAAATATTCTAATTACCGGTGCGATTGTATGGGGGGTGGCAATAGCGATTGAGTTTGGCCAAAAAGTCGAAAAAATACCCTTCTTTGTTGATACGGAGACTGGGAATCGTGCATTGGTCAAATCAATTGGAAAAGACAATAGTTTTGTTCCATCGTGACCGTGATCAATTCTACAACTAAGTATGAGGGGGCTCCAAAGAGTTTTGTGAAAAAACTTAGTTAAAGGATCTAAACACAATATAGAGTGGTTGTTGGGGCTTTGAAATTAAAACCATTCTTTAGTGCATACGGATAACATCAGTTCTTCAAATGTTTGACGACGAGGTTTCGAAAATATTTTGCGAAAGCATCGTGTTTTGCGCCAGTAGCTGGTCCTTTGAAGGATGGAATAATGTCTTGCACCAAACCACCGCGATCAATAATGATCGCGGTAGGAAAAGCAGTAATTTCATTTAACTGAGGAAGGTATTTGCCTCGCTGATCAGGCGCGCAGTGCCCAGCAAAGACCATTTCAAAGGGAATTTTGTAGCGCTTCTTGTACGCCTCAAGGCGATCTTGAACGTCCGAAAAATCCTCTGAAAGTTCGAACATCACCGCGATCGCTTCGAGACCTGTTTCATGAAACTGATTGTAGAGCGGGACGAAAAAGTTAGCATAATCATGACAGGTCGGGCACCAAGATCCAGCAAGGATTACGATCGTCGCTTTGTTTTTGAATTTCACGTCAGACGGTGACAATAGAGTTCCGTCCAGGGTCGGAAGTGAAAAGTCCAATGTCCGCTCACCTTCCTTCAGACGAGCACGCGCGCAAAGATCGGGTAAAATGGTTTCTTCGGACCGCACACCCGTCAATGTGAAGGGCTGAGGCGCAAGCGTTGCGATCTTTGCGTGTAGTGTTCCGCTTTCATTGATCTGACCTGACACGGCCATAACATGACCACCATCAAACGTAGAAACAAAGAATTCATTCTTGTAGACCTTGCCGCTTAGATACCGAAAATCACCAAATGCCGTTTCCACTGTTCCTTGTAATTTAGAGCCGGTCTGCACGAATTCCATTATGCCAGGCTGAAACTCTCCTCCCTGACCATAATCTAATTCTACGGCCCATTGACCTGCTAAATCGATCGACTCATCTGTGCTAGCTTGAGGGATTTGAGAACTGGCTTTAAATTCTGCTCTAAAGGGCAGGCTGTGGATTTGATCTGGCTTGCGCCATTCAGCATGTCCCTTCATTTGGTTGCCGATTATCTGCGCTTTGATTGAAGCTTCGTAAGATGGGAATGCAAATTGAATTGTTTGCTCGTTTTCGATCTCTACTTTTTCGACACGCACGCGCTCTACGCCGTTTATGTAATGGATTTGTAATTCTTGTCCGGCCTGACTGACCTCGAAGGAAAATGGAACATCTATGCCGCACGGTAGTTCTATGTTTCCCTTCCACATGCCTGAAAGAAGCAAAGAGTTTTTAGCGCTCATTTGCTGACCAACGCCTCGCTGTCATCCTGTGTGTCGGAAACATCTTCAGCTTTGAGTTTATATCCAGCCAAAAGGATAATGCTCAGAATACCCATCGCCGCAGGAATGTAGGACATGCCTAACAGCAGTGATTGACGAATGGGCTCTGTCTGAAGCTGTTCACTTGGAAGGTTCGCGTCAAACCCTGCAAACGCTAACGCCAAACCAACGATCAATGGTCCGCATGCAAAGGTGAATTTCTCAACAAAGCTATAGAATGACGTATAAATACCTTCTCGTCTTACACCAGATTTTTTAGCATCCAGATTGATAATGTCGGTCAACATCGACATGGCCATAACTACATTTCCGACTGACGCGATGCCGATTAAACCGCCTCGCAATAGTAGTGCCCAAAGTGGTTCGCCGGGCTCTGCAAAAATCCAGCTGGAAACATTCAAGATATAGAAAACAGCGGCAACGATGTATGTTTCGCGTTTGCCGATAATTTTTGAAAGCTTGACCAGAAGCGGTGTGACGATGATCGATACGATACTGATGAGCAGGCCATAGTATAACAGGACACCAGCTCCCAGTTGCAATGTATGTGTGATGAAGAACATCATTGAGGCGATTGTTGCCGCGACCCCGAATAACTGTACGGCTTTAACTGCAATTAGACGCACAAAATGCTTGTTGGCGAATACAATTCGGACTTCGTTCAATATTTTAGGTCGTTCTGTCTCTGCAACTGTGAACCGAGCTGCACCTGTTCCGAAATAGGTTGTCATCATTGATCCAAAAATGATGATTCCACCTGCGACACCAATGATCGCAAATGAGAACCAGCTGGTTTCCCCAAAAGCTTCTAGAATTATGAATTTGAAGGCACCAATGAACCCAGCAACAGAGACAAACACAACCCTATACCCATGTATCGAAGTGCGTTCATGATAATCATCGGTCATTTCAGCGGGCATGGAGAGATACGGCACATTGAAGAGTGTATAACCCAAAGTGTAGATGATCATTGCAACAAAAATGTAAGCGGCAGATAGATTTGGGTTATCAAAAACCGGAGTAGTGAAAATCGCAATGAATGAGATTGCCGATAAAAGAGCTCCATAGACAAGGAATGGTCTACGACGGCCTCGCTTGGATTTGAACTGATCACTCCATGAGCCGACTATCGGATCGGTGAAAAGGTCAAAAATCTTTGTAATTGAAACGATTAATCCAGCAATTGCGGGATTAATCTTTAAAACGCTAACCATGTAAAAAAGCGCAAACCCCGCAACGACATTCATTAATATCGCGACACCCAAAGCTCCACTTCCCCAAGCAAGTTTGATGGAGGTTGGAATAGTGGTGACTTTTTGGGAATCGATCATATCGGCTCTTTTCGGAAGTTATCACTTGGAAGGACGAAGTTTAACCGTAGTAGAGAGAGGGGCATCGACCAGTCGTTTGCCCATTCTGGTCACAGAGCGAACTATTATCTTGGTGAAAAGCTAACGAGGGCCAACTCCTTCCAATACACTTATTGAGACTTTCCAAGGTGTTGGCGTTAGTCTTTGTCCCTAAAAGTTGACGTTGCTAACCATAAGGTTTACTCGCGAATTGAGGATTTGTTCTGCAAATCAAATCAGTTAGCGAGTAGGGTGTAGTATGGATTATCTGGCGAATGCGCGTGATGTGCTTCAATGCGAAATCAAAGGGCTTGATGCGCTTGTAAATGCGTTACAGGCAGATAGCTCATCAATTCTAGCAGAAGCCTTTCCGCGTGCGATTCAGCTGATGAAAAATGTCGAGGGACGTATCATCGTTTCCGGCATGGGTAAGTCGGGGCATATCGGAAACAAGATTGCCGCAACTTTGGCTTCTACTGGTGCCCCAGCCAGCTTTGTACATCCGGGCGAAGCCAGCCATGGTGATTTGGGAATGATCAGCCAGAAAGATGTTGTACTGGCGCTGTCTAATTCTGGTGAGACAAAAGAATTAGCGGATATGATTGCCTATACGCGACGATTTAAAATTCCGCTTATCGCGATCACGTCTGGTGAAAAATCAAGCCTAGGAAAAGCGGCTGACTGTCTTTTGCTATTACCACCGGCGCAAGAAGCATGTGGAGCAACGAGGGCACCTACAACGAGTACAACCATGACGCTTGCAGTGGGGGATGCTCTGGCTGTGACTTTGCTTACCGATAAGGGCTTTGGTGAGAGTGACTTTAAGACCTACCATCCTGGCGGAAAGCTAGGCGCAGCGTTTCGCCGTGTTGAGGACTTGGTAAAGGATCACGCTGTTCTACCATTGGTTCAAGAGGGCAGTATCGCAGGTGATGCAGTGCCAATGATTTCCAAAGGTGGTTTTGGGTGTGTGGGTGTCGTCGATGCGGGTGGGAACCTAACTGGTATGATTACCGACGGTGATTTGCGTCGCCATTTTGGCACCGATTTGAATACCGTGAATGTTCAAGACATTATGACGAAATCACCTAAGACAATTACCAATGATATGCTGGCTGCACGGGCGCTGGAAATGTTAAGTTCCAGCCGTATTACGGCGCTATTTGTTGTTGAAGGGACTAAGCCAGTTGGTATTTTGCACGTGCATGATTGTCTATCAGATGGTGTAATCTAGCACTTACTTAGCGGGTCTCACATTCCATTCTTGGACTGCGAATGCGCCGTCGCTGAATGCTCGAATAACGCCATAAGCACCTGTTTTTAGCTTTAGGTCTGCGCCTGATTGGTCTTTAATGGCCTTGAGGGCAAAGCGCGCTACTCCATTGGATGTGACCACAAGATAGGGTGCAGTATTGTCTTCAGACAGAGATGCTGTTGCTTGCTCGAATAGGGCGATCCAAGCAGTCATCAGCGAATCTGTATCAACTAGCCATCCATCAGGAGCAATGGCGCTGTTCTCCCAAGCATCCAGCGCATTTTGACCAATACGGGCAATGACGTCTTCTTCTGGCTGGTTCTCATCAGGGCCATAATCAATCTCTCTCAGGAAATCGACAAACTCTAATTCGGGAGGCTGCGTATTGGATGCGAGTATTGTGCGCGCAGTTTGCGTGGTGCGTTTGAGCGGGCTGCAAAGAGCGCGTGCAAATACGGTGGATTGCAAATCATTGTGGCGAGCGAGTGCATCAGCTTGAGCTTGACCAGAATTAGATAAATCCAGATCGGTATTTGCACCCACGCGTGTGACCACATCGCCTTTGTCAAATGTGTTGCCGTGGCGAACAATATAGATATCACGATACATGAATTAGGCTTTCATCGGGTCGCCTTGCTCGGCGATAAGTTGTTCTGCAAAGGCGGCGTCTTCCGGCGTATCCACACCCCACATAGCGGCGTCTGTCGTTTCAACAGGCACAGTCATAATGCGCATACCATTTTCAAGGAAACGTAGCTGCTCTAACCCTTCAAGGCGCTCGTAATGGCCTTCGGGTAATTGGGTAAAGCTTTCCAACGCATCGCGCTTATAGCCATAAAGACCGATATGGCGCCAAACAGGAGACATATCTGATGCTTTACGAAGGTCTGCTTCTTTGCGATTGGCTGGCATTTCTGATTTGGAAAACCACATAGCTTCGCCATCTGCGCGTCTTACGCAGCTTGTACCAGAGAATGGTTGGCTCTTTTTCTGGACGCGCATGACATCTAATGCATCCCAGCTCATGTTAAGGACGGGGGTAACGACATCACAATCTGATGTTTCACCCGCTTTAATAATGGCTTGCACATGTGCAGATGGTGTAAAGGGGGCATCGCCTTGAAGATTGACGATAAAATCGGCATCGGGTGCGAAGATATTTGCTGCAGCTAAAGCGCGATCTGATCCTGAGGCGAGGTCTGGATCGGTCATGACGACAGGTGCATTAATGCTGTTTGCGTGCGCTTCTATTTCTTCATTGTCGGTCGCCACAACAAAAGACACGTCGGAATTTTCCACGCAAACTTTGCGAGCAATATCGACGACACGCGCCAGCATGGAATGACCTGCAATAATATGCAACGGCTTGCCGGGAAAGCGTTTGGATGCATAACGTGAGGGTATGACTATGAGCGTCTTCACAATTGGCCCCTTAGTTTGATTTTGCCAAAATTGTTATGAACAGTTCTTAGGGCTTTCATATGTAAATGTCACTTGAAACTATCCTGCAATTGCACAACATATCTTATTCGATCTGAATTGAATGCTGAGTTTGAAATTTTCGATTTCGATTTGGACGAAGTGTAGCGTATTTTATGGGGGCGAACCGCAATGAGCATTCGCAAGACTATTGCCATTAATGGTGCGTTTTTACACCGTGAACCCTACGCTGAAGGACGCGTGGCGTCAGAATATCTACGAGCATTCAAAAATCTTAAAAATGAGGAGCGCTATCGCGACTTTCTGGGTGATCTGGATGTCTTTCTAACCGAAGATCATTTTGATGAGGTCGATGGCGTATCTGCTAGGTACCAGCAGGAGGGCACTCTGCCACGCCCTCTATGGCAACAATGGACCTTGCCTCGCATGGCCGGCGGAAAATTATTACTCAATTTTTGTAATATAGGTCCTGTATTCTCTTCAAATTCAGTTGCCTTCATCCATGATGTGAACGTCTACAATTCACCTGTTTCATTTTCAAAAGGATATGTAATTTACGCCAAGCTTTTGAACTTGATGATGGGACAGAATTACAAACGCATTTATACGCCATCTAGATATACTGCCGATCAATTGGTGAAAAAAGGTATCGTAAATAAAGAGAAGGTACGTGTTCTTCCGCATGGGTTGGACCATGTCGATCGAATGAAGGCTGATACTTCGATATTGGCTAAATATGGATTGAAGAAGAATGGCTATGTGCTCGGACTGTCTAACTCCTATAAGCACAAAAATATGCGGGTATTGATGGATGTATTTGATCCATCTGTCAGGCAAGAGAAATCGCTAAAGCTTCCACTCGTACTCTTTGGTCCAGATATGAAAGATACTTTCAAGGATGAAGGAATAGACGCGTCTAGTCGCGTCGTGTTTACGGGGCGCATAAGCGATGCAAAGCGTCGTGCATTATATGAAAACGCGCTTTGTTTTGCCTATCCGTCAAAGCATGATGGATTTGGATTGCCGCCAGCAGAGGCAATGAGGTTGGGGTGCCCAACGATTGTTAGCGACAATTCTTCTATGTCAGAAGTGTGCGGTGAGGCGGCGGTTTATGCTGAAGCTGATGAATCCGATAGCTGGATGAATGCAATTAAAAAGTTTGCGTGTGACGCTAATTTACGATCGCAATATGGTGCACAGGGAAAAGCGCAAACTGCAAATATGAAATGGGAAGATTCTGCGCGAATTTTGCTAGATGATTTGTTAGAAATATAGCTTAGCGATCTGCTATTCTAAAACGCATATATCAAAAGTTAATTGACATCCGATACACTCAAAAAAGTATTTTTTTAGCTCACCCTAAGTGAAGTTGACACTGCAGTATTTCGATGTCACCCGCCTGATTGAGGAGGATTTCCCAGATGGCAGAAGATAAGTCTCAATCAGCACCTTTTTGGACTAAAAATTATTCGCAAGGCGTTCCAGCGACATTGGACCTTGGGGAAAACACATACATTGAGAATATAAATGATTGTTTGGAGAAGTTTGCTGAAAAACCTGCTCTTGAATGTTTAGGGGTAGAGTGGACTTATAAACGGCTTGATGATGATTCAGCGAAAATGGCGTCTGCGCTTCAGGATATGGGGCTAGAGAAAGGCGCGCGCATTGCGATTATGATGCCGACTATCCCTCAATACCTCATCACATTAATTGGGGCTATGCGTGGTGGATTTATACCTGTTGGCGTCAATCCACTCTATACACCACGTGAGTTGGAACATCAGCTGAATGATAGTGGTGCTGATGTGGTTTTTATCCTTGAAAATTTCGCATCAACATTAGAGGAAGCACTCCCGCACACGAATGTAAAACATGTCGTTGTTACGCATATCGGCGATATATTCGGTGGGGCCAAAGGTGCCGTTGCTAACTTTTTGCTTAAGCGTGTCCGTCGAGAAATTCCGGCTTGGAAAATCGATGATTATTTGCATTTTTCTGATTTTCTCGAGAGCGGTAAAGGTAAAGCGTATACGCCACAGGATCATAAGCCAGAAGACATCGCAGTGCTTCAATATACCGGCGGTACAACAGGTGTGTCCAAAGGCGCTATGCTGACGCAGCGCAACGTCCTAGCGGCAGGCATGGCATCAACAGCATGGAATAAGCCTGCTATGAATGCGTCGCCAGAGATTGAAGATCCGATCTTTTTGCTGCCTCTACCGCTATATCATATTTTTACATTGTATATCAGCGCTATGGGGTTATTCAGCGGTGCTAAATGTGTGTTGATACCTAATCCGCGTGACATTAATGGTTTGATCAAAACCATGAGGAAAACGCCTTTCAATCTTATGATTGGATTGAACACACTTTATCAGGCGATACTTAATAATGAGAATGTTGGAAGTATCGATTTTTCTCACGCACGTGTGTTTATTGCGGGCGGTACCGCAACGCATCAAAGTGTGGCTGACGGTTGGCGAGACCTGACTAAGAAACCTATTCTTGAAGGATGGGGTATGACTGAAACGACTGGTGCTGGAACGTGTAATCCATATCCATTGGAGAAGTTTAACGGCACAATCGGTTTGCCTATGCCGTCTATTCTGATCGCGATCCGTGATGACGAAGGAAATGACTTAGATCCTTGTGAAACCGGGGAGATCTGGATTAAAGGTCCAAACGTCATGGTTGGATATTGGCAGAACGAAGAAGCCACTAAGAATAGCTTTGACGATGATGGCTATCTCGCCACTGGCGATATTGGGCTAATGGATGAAAAAGGCTATGTCACTATTGTTGATCGCAAGAAAGATATGATCCTTGTGTCTGGTTTCAATGTTTTTAGCAATGAGATTGAAAATGTTGTTTCGGCTTGTGAAGGCGTTGCCGAAGTCGCAGCTATTGGTGTTCCTGATGAGCGTTCAGGAGAGGCGGTTAAAATATTTGTGGTACGTGGATCAGATACTCTAACCAAAGAAAAAATTCTTGCGCACTGTGAAGAAGAGCTAACTGGCTACAAGCGGCCCAAACATATCGAATTCATCGATGAGCTACCCAAATCGCCAGTTGGTAAAGTTCTTCGCAAAGACCTGCGTGATAATTGATGTCTTAGCGTACATAAAATTAGCGTTGCATCCAAGATCGTATGGCGGCGCGATCTTTCTCAGCTTGGGCGTGTTGGATGGCATATTGAAAACTGATTTGAGCTTCACTTGTATTCCCGCTCAAGCGAAGTAATTCGCCATTGGCGAGGTGAAGTTTCCAATTGTCTGCAGCAAAGTTTTTCAATTGCGCGATTATTGGTTCAGCGCGATCCAGGTCATTCGCAGCGATCAGACAAAGTGCCTGATCAGCGAGGGCATCAAGGTTCCAACTATCAAGTTTAATGGCGGCATCAGCTTTTTCGCAAACGTTTTGGGAAAGACCAAAAGTGCCTTTGAAGTTAGTTGTTGTATTTGTTTTATGCAAAACTTGCTTGTGATTGTTTGCTATTGGAACAGCATTCACAAGGTTGGCTGAAACTAATATCGCATTTTTGTAGATTTGGGTTTCGACCTTATCAATATCTGACGTTGTAAAATTGATTTCGGTAGATTGGGAATTGGGAGTCGGGGCTATAATAGCTTGGCTGACTGCCATGTTGGTCAAAGGAATAACGTTTTTGTGCGTAAGCTGCACACCTTTGATCGATAGTTTGCAGCCTTCATCCGTTATAATCGTAGCAGCTGTTTTAGGTTGAGCATCCATAGATACAAGAATCTGTAATTTATGCCCGCTAGCTTGTGCGATTATATCAGTAACTCTTGCGTGCTTTATGGTCTGTTCATTTTGCGTTGCAGAAGGTTCACTTACAGCTAGTGTATTATTTGTCATGAGGGCAAGGAAACATACACTTACCGCTACAAACTTTAGGCTATGATGCTGTCGTTTTTTCATAAGAAGTTGATTAAGCAAATTGCGTTAAAGCCAAGTATAATTCACGAAAAATGCTAAAAATATTTGGTAAAAGACAATTAATTGCTGCAAGATGTGAAATAGGATTGCTGAATAAAATCTGCAATCGTGATAATGTTGTAGTGAGCTATTGTAAAACAAAGCGTGTTGGTTGGGGCTGACAAGGCGGTTTTATATAAAGGGGAAGTCATTTGAGGAACGTGTTTATAGCGCTGTCGACTTTGGTAGCTGCTTCAACAACAGGATGTGTTACTGATGGTAATCCGGACCTATCTCGAATTTTGGGTGGTATTTCTGAGGCCGCTGGCCCCGTCACAACCGCTGAAGTCAGTGCAGGTCTAAAAGAAGCCCTGAAAGTAGGATCAGAGCGGGTTGTTGATAACCTCGCAGCGCGCGATGGCTATTTTAATGACTCTAGCATCAAGATTAAATTACCGGGTGATTTGGGCAAAGTTCAAAAATCATTGGGGCGTGTCGGTATGGACGGCGCGTTGAATGAACTAGAGCTTAAAATGAACCGCGCCGCCGAAGAAGCTGCACCAAAAGCAAAAAAACTTTTTGTTTCCGCCGTGACGTCGATGACGATTGATGATGCTATGTCGCTATTCAATGGTGGTGATACTGCAGCAACCGAATTTTTACGTAGCAAAACAGAAATGCAATTACGTCAAGAGTTTAAGCCATATGTTGTCACCGCTATGGGGCAGGTCGGTGCTTTAACGCAGATGGAATCTGTGGTCGGAAAATACGTGCCATCAGATATGGTAACGAGTGTTCGAGGCGAATTAGTCAATCATGCTGTGGACGGGGCACTTGACGGATTGTTCTTTTATCTTGCTAAAGAAGAGCAAGCGATCCGGAATGATCCGGTCAAGCAGACATCAAAACTCTTAAAAAGAGTATTTGGAGGCTAGTTTCTCTTGCTACGCAGATTTCGAGTAGATTTAGACGGCGGTGAGGCTGCCGGAATTGCTTTTGGTGAACCGACGCAACCGGTGCAAGCGCTTTTCCTGCATGCGAATGGCTTTAATGCGATGACGTATCAGTCCGTATTGGCTCCGTTAGGCAATATGTGGCACGTGGCTGCCGTAGATTTGCGAGGACATGGTCGATCAACATTAGAAGCAGACCCCAGTAAGTTAAAAAGCTGGAACGTGTTTCGAGATGACGTCATTCAAATTATCGAAAAAATAGCACCTGAAGGATTGGTTCTCGCGGGCCATTCTTTGGGCGCAACGATTGCGCTGCTCGTGGCCGGGAAGCGTCCTGATCTGATTAAGGGTATCGTTTTAGCCGATCCGGTTATTCGTACTCCTTTGACGTATATGGGGCTTCATATTCCTCTTATATCTTCAATGATGACGTCTCAAATACCTCAAGCAAAAGGTAGTTTAAGGCGCAAAACAGACTTCTCTAGCGTTGAAGATGCTGAAAGTAATCTGACTGGACGCGGGGCGTTTGCGACTTGGCGCACGCCATTTTTAAATGATTATTTGAGTGATGGGCTTGTTCCGACTGAAGGTGTAGCATGCCGTTTAGCGTGCGAGCCGAAATGGGAAGCAGCTTGTTTTAAAGCTCAAAGGATCAGGCCGTGGTCTGCCATTGGGTCAATTAGAAAAAATCGGTATCCATTCATTTTGTTGCAGGCAGAGAAACACTCAACCTGTATATCGGATATTGATGAGCGTATTCACTCAATTAGGCCTGATGCAGCTGTAACACGTATTCCGGGCACGACGCATTTTTTGACGATGGAACGTCCATACGTTGTGCGTGATGCAATAAAAATCTTGCTGGAAACAGCAGCGGGACTGAATGACGGCACTGACTTTATGGGCGCTGTTAAGCGCACCATAAATGATTCAATTGGCCAAATATATTAAGCCGGCAATTGGATGGGGCTGGCGGTATAGGTATTTGGAAATTTTATAACCACATACCGCCGGGAACGTTCTTTTTCAGTGCAGTCACAGCTTCGGAAGGTAATGGAACAGCTTTGCGTGTATCTAAATCAAACTGAACGAGAGTGGCCTGAACTGTTGCATATGCAGTATTGGTGTGCGGGTCCATTAGCCAATAAAACAGTCCGAATGTCTTGCTCGCAATCTCTCCCAAACCGCCATACACGACAAAGGTATCCCCAGCAATTGGCCTGTTGTGAAAGATGAACCGGTATTCCAGCGCTGCGGTACCTATTCTTTGTCCTTCCTGATCGGGAGAAGGGCTGCGGGACAATCCTTTGCCAGTAGAATCTATCAAATGCGGTGCTGAATCAGAAACACGACCAATAAAGAAGTCGGTTTTCATGTTCCCAAACACATCACATTGTTCCGGTAAGACTAAACCAGTTCCGATTTGTAAACATCCCATCTCAGATGCCGTTTCCATTGTCGGCGGAGGGTTAGATGTAGCGTTGAAATCTATTGACCTTGGCGCAGTGACTTCAATTGTCTCAGCTGTCAGAGATTTAAGAGCTTCTATGGTTTTAGGAGACCATAAAAATGGTTGCCTCGTATGGATATCGATATGATCCATACGGAACCTGAAAGCAGCACATGGCTCTCCATCAAGGTGATTGACTTGAACATAAATCAAGGCCGAACTTTCAGCGACCTCTAGCGCACCGGCTGTCATATAAACAGGAGCACCAGCATGTGCTTCTTTTACAAACCGAATGTGAAGATCTTTTAGCTGTACTGTAGATGGCGCGTTCGTGCGAAATGCATTCGGCATTACCGCATGGTAGCAAAATACGCCCACACCTTCCATAAGTTTGGCGAGATAGAAGCGCACATTCATGTGACCCATCTCGTCACATTCCCAGGCGTTTGGGGTTCCGCGGTATACTTCAATCATGTGGAATCCCTTTTTGATCAAGTGGGCGTTCTAGTTATTTAGAACTAAGCATTTTATTGGCAATTTTTACAAACGCCACGAACTTCTATGACCGCGCTATTTAGCTTGAACGATACGTTTTCAGTTTCTTTATTCAGAGTAGAGAAAGTTGTATCGGCGTGCAGCTCATCCGCGTTCTCGCATTTTTCGCAAATAAGAAAGGCTGCTGAATGCCCGTGTCCAGTATGCCCACACGCGACATAAGCATTCAGGCTTTCAATTTTATGCGCTAACCCAAGTTCCAATAAGAAATCCAGAGCGCGGTAAACTGTGGGTGGTTTAGCTGGTGCAGAGTCATCATTCAGATCAGCCAGTAAATCATATGCTTTTGAAGGCGCATCAGCTTTTAGCAGAAGTTCCAACACGCGTCTTCTAATCGGCGTGAGTTTAGCACTATTTTCCCGACAGATCATTTCTGCCTGATTAAGTGCATCTTCAACATTGGCGTTGGAGCAAGAAAGGTGAGTCGCAGTCATGATTTCGACTTTATGATTTTGTGTCAGAACGACAAGGTGCAAACCATATTATTTTTTTGTGCGTTTCTAAAGTCGCCACAAAAATGTTTTCTTATCTCACGACTTGTCTCAGCTAACTTATTGGTCAAGATGCTGCCAGCATATAAAATGGGGAGATCTGAAAATGTGGAACAACATTCAAAAGGGTGTGGCTGTGGCTGTCGTAGCATTTGTGTTAGGGGCATGTAATCCAAGCGATAGCGAGCCGACCAAAGCAGGCGCTGAAGCTATAATAGATCAGGCAGGACACACTATCTTTGTGACATTTCCTGTTAAAGAAGGTAGCGCAGACAGGTTTATGGAAATCATGAAGTACAATGTTGAGGAAAGTCGCAAAGAAGAAGGCGTTCTAGTTTATCGTACTTATCGTTCTAGCGAAGATTCAAATGTATTCTATAATTATGAAGTCTATAAAGATGAAGCAGCCTTGGATTTCCACCGCGAAACTCCGCACGTGAAATTCATTGCTGGCATATTTGATGATATTCTGTCGGGACCGGTCGGTGTTCAGGTAATCAATGAATATGAAAAGGCGGCCAAAGGCCCTGAATAATATATATTCTTGAAGAGTAACGCTGATAAAAAATGGCGCTAACTCCTAGTGTGAGGAAGAGTTAGCGCCTAGTTGCAGGTCCTTCACGCGAGGAAGCATGAATTCTGGGTATCGATCAAACCGCAAAATTTCAGTTGGCGTAAAATTCGAGATTTGATCAAAATGATTTTGATAAGTTGACCTAGAATTTATATCCTAAGCCGACGCCAACGATGAGCGGGTTAATATCGACATCTGCATCCACAATGACGGATTCTGCGCTCAATGCAGGACCAAGGGCTGTCGTTAGATCTACTTTAACATCGGTGTTGATCCAGACTTTCTTGACATCAACATTCAATGCCCAGCCGCCTTTTTCGCCATCTAGGTCGTAGTCGAAACCAGCTTGTAGAGCGGGACCAAAACTGGGATCATAATCGATTGAGTCAGCAACGGCTCCTTCATCTTCGTTGAAGAAAAGTGTGTAATTAATGCCTGCCCCAACATATGGTTTGAAAGCTCCCATTTGAGTGAAGTGGTATTGTGCAGTCAGAGTTGGAGGCAGGAGCCACACATCTCCAAGGTCAACGGAACCTAATGTACCAACAGTTGGTACTTCCAAACCTTTTGTACTGACATCGTGCGGTGTGACAGCCAGTATCAACTCCATGGCGAAGTTGTCATTGAAGAAATAGGAGATGGCGAGCTCTGGCACAAAGCTATCATCGATGTCGACATCACCGACAAGGGTTGTGCCCCCAACAGAAGGATCTCCGCTTTCATCTGGTATAACGTTTAGGATACGCGCGCGAACCATCCAGGGATTATCGGTCTCGGCATTCGCGATGCCTGTTCCAATTCCTAAGCTCAGGATTGTCGCGGCTGCGATGGATTTAATTTGGCGGTTCATTTGTTGCCCTTTTTCATATGGGAGTGACTGGCCATTGCGTGACTATCCTCACGTTATATCCATAAATAATATAAGGATATATAACCCCTAAATAAATAAGGGATATATGGCGAGTTGACGCGTGACGGGCTGTCGCATGGAAGGGAGCCGTTGAAAGTGACGACGTTTGAGTTGATTCTATTCCAGAAACGAAAGTTTACTTGGGCCTGAAATCGTAATTTGTCCGAGAATTGGCTGGCGCGAAAATTTTTTTGAAAAAATATCAGAAAACTTTAAGCGAGATGATTCTTCTGACTGTTTGTTCTCTTTTAGTTCTGGCGTCTTGAATCTCTTAGATATTTCCGTGAGTACGAATATTCGCGGAGCTGAGCGGACTCCAAAATGTAAATTCATCGTTAACAGAAGTAGAACAAAAAGGGCTTGAATGAGAACATAAAAGGAATATATGTATCTCAACAGAACGGAGAGAGAACATGTTTCAGTCAGTCAACTTTTGCGGTGTTAGCGGTCAATCTTATAAATTTGAACCTATTAAACTAAGAGATGAGTCATGGACCTCTCAAGCGGGAATAGTATTATTCACAACAGCGGATGGCCGTGTGATCAAGCTTTCCGAACAGTTTGGCAAAGTTGAAGACATCAGCGCGATATGGCGCTGGAGAGAGGCCCAACGTTATGGAGCAACTCACATGTATATTCGAGCTCAAAAAGATCAGGCTGTGCGTGTCGCCGAGATGGATGATTTGAGAGCAGGGTTAAACCCAGTGTGTGATACACAGGAATCTGCATATGAATCTGGTTCAGAAACAGCACGTATCGTGATGCCATTGGCGGCTTAGGCGTTTATTCTCTGGCTGTTTGAATATCATTGTGCAGCTAGTGGCAAATTTGAGGTTTACGTTTCGGCCTTGATTGCTGCTGGGTATTTTCGCCCCATCACCCAAAATACTTTCCGACTACCCTCGGACCTGCATATTGATAACACCCGCAGTGTTTCGCCTACGCTGCGGGTGTCTTTTTTGGGGTTATTCGCCTGAGTTAGACTGAGAGGCTAATGTCTCTTGCGCAGCAGCGGATTTTGCACCGCGTGCAAGCTGGATAAACTCAGCTCTATATCCAAATTCGTCCTCGCCTTTAGCACCATTTGCCAGCTCGATGATGGAATCATAGTCGAAACTATCCGAGATATATGGATCTTGGCGAAGCATTTGACCAAATCCAGCAACAGCTGTTGCAAACCTTACATAGTTTGGCGTTTGATCAATTGAACCAGCAATTTTATCTGGTGTAACAGGCATTTGGATAAGGGTAGAGGTGTCGCTGTCTGGTTGTTTATAGCGCAGCTTCAGGAAAGCGAGTTCACTTGAGGCTTCTTCATTGGAGTCTTTAGGGGCGTAACGACTTTCGTCAATCAACACTGCATCTGATCCGGTCGGTGTGAGCTCGTAAATCGCAGTCACTGTGTGCCCAGCGCCAATATCTCCTGCATCAACTTTATCATTGTTGAAGTCTTCTCGGTTCAACATGCGCGTTTCATACCCAATGAGTCGATATTCCTGAATTTGTGCGGGGTTGAATTCGATCTGAATTTTGACGTCATTCGCAATAGTGAACAAAGAACCAGATAGATCGTCACTTAACACTTTGCGTGCTTCATTCAACGTGTCGATGTAAGATGCCATTCCATTTCCGGCTTGAGCGACTTTCTGCATCATGGCGTCATTATAATTACCGCGCCCAAAGCCTAGAACAGATAGGTAAACACCTGAATCGCGCTTGCGAGACACAAAGTCTTCGAGGCGTTCATCGGAAGTTACGCCGACATTAAAGTCACCATCAGTCAGAAGCATCACACGATTGACGGCATCTTCGTCATAGTTTTGTTCTGCCAGTGAGTATGCGAGCCGTAATCCTTCACCACCAGCTGTGGAACCGCCAGCAGAGAGATTGTCTAAAGCTGCATATATCTTTGATTTTTCACTGCCGTTAGTGGGTTCTAGGACCGTTCCGGCAGCACCTGCATAAACGACCAGAGAGATGTGATCATTTTCGTCCATCTCTTCAATCAGCATTTTGAGTGCTTTTTTGGCTAATGGCAGTTTATTAGATGCATTCATCGAGCCGGATACATCAACCAATAGCGTCAAGTTCAGTGGAGGCTGTTCATCTCGCGCAATGTCATAGCCCTTAATCCCAATATGCATGAGCTGCTTACCTTCTGCCCAAGGGGAAGGCGCAACATTGATATGCGTTGAGAAAGGGACGTCCTTAGAAGTCGGTAGAGGGTAATCATAGTCAAAATAATTGATGAGCTCTTCAAGGCGTACGGCATCTTTAGGCGGCAAATTGCCATTATTTAGATATGATCTGACGTTTGAATATGAAGCGGTATCGACATCTATCGAGAAGGTTGAAACGGGCTCTTCGCTGGTCAGTTTAACTGGATTGATTTCAACGTCTTCGTATTTGTCACGATCGATTTCTTGGGGGGCGGGCCGAGGCATTGGGCGTGGCGACGCTTCGGACGCAAAAGCTCTCAATTTGGAGTGTTTGACTGGAGCAGCACCGGATACGACAATTTGGTCCATAGCCGCTTCAGCTTCTGGCGGTGGTGGAGGCGGAGTTGTTGTTTCGCTCTCTATAGTGGAGCTACATGCAGCGAGCACGATAAAAGAAACTGTTCCTAAAAAAATTGACGCTCTATTTGTCATATCCATCCCCATATTTGGTTTAAGCAGCACGAAATTACGGCGCTGAATTTCTAGAATTTGAACATCTAGAGATCTAAGATGTACAAACGCGTTGTGAACTTTCGTTCATCTCACGCTTTGAATAGGGCGGTTTAAGGGCAGTAAAAAGATGTTCTTATGCTTCTAGAATGATCAGGCTTTAGGGCTGATCATCCAATTTCTCGTTTAGCCAGTTCTCGATATCGTTTTCCAACACTGACAATGGGCGTGCCCCTTGCGTTAGAATAATTGAATGAAACTCTTTGATATCGAAACGGTTTCCAAGCGCACGATCAGCTTTTAGGCGAAGGCTTCTAATCGCGTTTCTACCCAACATGTCTGAGCAAGCATGACCGGGCCAGACGATATATTTATCGACTAAAGTTTGCATCGAAGCATAAGAATAGCCTGTTTTATCGACCAGATATTGTGTCGCCTGTTCACGGCTCCAGTCTTGAGAATGGATGCCTGTATCAACGACTAAACTTGCTGCTCTTAGAAGAAGGGATTGCAAATATCCTATGCGGCCCAACGGGTCATCAGCGTAAAGCCCTAATTCATCGGCAAGGTCTTCTGCATATAGCGCCCATCCTTCTTCAAACGCAGGGAAGCGATTCAACTGACGAATAAGGGGAAGTTGAGCTTTTTGTTGAATTGACGCCTGTAAATGGTGTCCAGGTAATGTTTCATTGTAACTTAGAGTGGGGATCGCCCATCGTGGACGATCTTGGATATCGCGCTGATTGATACGATAGAGGCCTGCCTCTGCCGTGTTAAACGCCGACGATTGGAAATGATCAGTCGAAATATTATCGTCTTGAAGGGCTGAAATGCGGACAATGTTTACAGGGGTTGAAGGTGCATCGTTTACAATTTTAAAAAGCAAACCTTTCATACCCTGCACGTATTGCTCTACTGCCCCGACTAATTCGCGACGGCCCTCATCAGAGTCTTCAAATAAATGTTCCGGATTCTGGCTCATTTGAGAGAGGCGTTCACCAACCGAACCTTCGATAAATTCAATTGAATGCAGCATAAGGTCGAGTTCAGCCGAAATTTGTTCAACTTCATCAAGGCCAATTTGGTGAATGTCATCAGGGCTAAGCTGTGTCGATGCGTAATAGTCCAGGGCGGACAAATAGTAAGCATTGCCATCCTCAAAACGTCCAATGCCAACAGCAGTATCCTCACTATGTTCCATTTCTTGAATGGAAGTGATGAGACGTTCATATGCTGGGTTTATTTCATTTGAAACAATGTCTTTTGCCTGATCGAGCAGAGCTTGTCCCGTTTGTAAATCAAGGTCTTCAAGATATTCTAAACCGTACAAGAGTGGCGTGACGTATTTGTTTTCATCAATAGGTGTATTGCGCGTTTGTTGGGCAGATTCAGCGACCTGTTCCAGAATGAATTTAGGGGGGGTGATATTGAGCTTATGCTCGTTGTGCAGCTGGTTAAGTTCATCGTCTAAAGCGCCCGCAACGTGTGATAAACGCTCAATATATTCCTGCGCGTCTCTTAAACTATCAATCGTGTGATAATTTTTAAAGAAATCGGGAAGCTGGAGATAGGCACCATCTAGGTGGTTTATCACATAAGGGCGAGCGGAAGTGAGGTATGTTTCGCCAAACGCATAAGTACTGAAAGAAGTGGACGTTTCCAGCATTTTTTTGACGGCGTAATATGTCGTTTGCTGTGAAGGAGATAGATTTTCGCTTCGAATAGAAAGAAGTGATTGTAGTTTATCTAGTCGAGTAACCAAAATTTGGCTTGCTGCCGCAGTAGATCTATCGTCGAGCAGATGATTTGAGAAGTAATCCGCCTCATTAATCTGGTCTCCCAAGCGTTCTTTTAGCTCGGGTGAATGTTTAAGTTCTTCAAAGACAATATTGTTTATTAGGTCTTCGAATACAGATATTTCAGTCGAGTGTTTTGGCTGACATGCTGAGATGACAGACAAGCTAATCAAACATGAAACAGCCATAAGTGACTTAAGTTTTCTCATTTCTTTCAATTTCCTGCCATTCGAACACCAAACTTTGGTTGTGAACAAAACACTTTTCCGTTAATAGCGACTAATCATCAAGGCAGGAGCTACAAATTATGGACAGCAACGAAGGTGGCGGTCAGCCCCAACAACCTGAGCTAACGGGTAAGGTTCTATTTTACAATAACCCAACCCCTTTGACACTTGAAGCGCACAAAAACCTTGGTGTGAAGCAAGTTCCAAATCCTTTCGCATTTTTGCGTGCGGCTCACGCTATTCCTGTCACTGTGAGTGAATTTGGAATTGCATCTACTTCATACCCGATTATTTTTGTGGGTGAAGAAAAGACGCCAGTCGCTGTAACAGGTGTACGTCAGGGTGAGAACGAGTTTGTTGACGATCAAGGTGTTCCTGATCCAGACCACTACGTACCGGCTTTTGCGCGTCGTTACCCGTTCGTATTTGCTGCGGATCAAGATGCTGACCGTTTGTTGCTTTGTGTAGACACAACAGCACCAATGGTTTCAGACCAGCCAGAAGTTGCTTTCTTTGAAGGTGACCAACCGTCAAAATTCACTCAAGATGCGATGGAATTCTGTAAAGAGTTCGAACGTCAGCGTCGTTCTACAGCTGAATTCATGAAAATGTTGGACGAAGCAGACCTTCTAGAGCAGAAAACTGTTTCATTCACACCACGTGATGCAAATGGACAAGAATCTCAGCCACAGAAAATTGCTGACTATTACGCAGTTTCTGAGGAAAAGCTTCAAGCACTAGACCCAGCTAAGTTCAATGAACTTAAAGAAGCTGGTGCTTTGCCAGCTATCTACGCACACATGGTGTCTTTGCTGAACTGGCCACGTATCATTCAGCGCGCAATGCGCCGTTTGCAGTCTGCACAGGCTCAAGCAACACAAACACCTGTTTCTTAATTGAATTAGAATGTAGATTGAGAAGGCTGGATGTTGATCGTCCAGCCTTTTTTATTTGTATAACCTCACGAAGCCGACAAGATTATCACGTCTTTGTTAGCGCACTAGTCGTCGTGTGTTGTTTGGCATATCTAAACCATCTGATGATAAGCATTGTGATTGTACGAGGCTTACGGATTTTGGAAAATTTATATGCGCGCGATTTTGGTTGTCTTTTCAGTAATAGTGAGTTTGCTTTTTGGAGCAGTCGCAAAAGCTGATCCCGTAGATGCTGGAAATGCAGTCGTTGAGGTGATCTCTGAACGCCAGTCTATCGCACCGGGCGATAGGTTTTTAGCTGCATTAAAACTCGACATTGATGAAGGCTGGCACGTCTATTGGCGCAATGCCGGTGATGCAGGAATAGCGCCTGAAATTTCCTGGGACCTAAAAAGTGATACCCAGATAGGTGAGTTTTATTGGCCAGCGCCTCATCCAATTCCTTTAGAAACATTGATGAATTACGGCTATGAAGATCAATTGGTTCTGCCATTTGAAATCATCGCGCCAACGACGTTGAATATTGGTGATAATCTGATCCTTACCGGAAAAGCAGAATATCAAATCTGTCTTGATGTCTGTATCTGGGAAGATGCGGATATTGATCTGATAATTCCTGTTACAGAAATACCAGAACCAAACCTAGAAAATGGTGCGCTGATAGCTTCGGCACTAGAAGTCAGTCCGGTTGAAATGACTGGAGAGGCGAAGACCTCTTTATCAGGAGAGAATGTTCTAAGGCTTTCAATCTCCGATGACGCTTATAGAGACGCGCTCTTGGACGTTGATCACATACGTTTTTATCCCTATGGGCACGAAATTGAACATTTCCCAGAACAGCCTCTAACCATTGGGGCCAATGGCGGAACTCTCGATCTGACGTTATCACCACAAACACCGTTTGAGCCGATGCCAATTGAGGGGATTGTTGTCGTCGATAAAAAAGACGGCGCGCGCTTTGTCATGAAAGTGGCAGCTGAGGCTGGTAATGTCTTGGCGGGTACAGATAGTGAGCCAGTAAATACAAATGGTCACAAAATAACGTCTTCTGGAAATGCAGCAGGATTTGTTCAAATTCTCACTTGGCTTGGTTTTGCTTTTGTCGGCGGTCTGATTTTGAACCTTATGCCATGTGTTTTGCCAGTTCTTTCAATCAAGGCAAATGGTCTTGCACATGCAGCTCAGCGAGGCGAAAGTCATCTAAAAGCTCACGGCATTGCTTATCTTGCAGGTGTGTTGGTTTGTTTCATCGCGATAGGTGTTGTCTTGCTGGTATTGCGGGCAGCCGGAGAGCAAGTTGGATTGGGCTTTCAGCTTCAATATCCACCAATGGTGCTTGGATTAGCGCTGCTCATATACATTGTCGGTTTAAATTTATTGGGTGTGTTTGAGGTTGGTTCATCTGTTATGGGCGTGGGATCAAACCTCGCAAATAAATCAGGGACTGCAGGGGCGTTTTTTACAGGACTATTGGCGGCAATAGTTGGTGCGCCTTGTGTAGGGCCATTACTCGCAGCATCGCTTGGTGCTGTTGTAAGTCAGCCTGCTTGGGTGGTTATTCTATTCTTGATCGTTATGGGCGGTGGTTTAGCGGCTCCATTTGTATTGTTATCTTTTGTACCGGGATTAGCCAAAGCCATGCCTAAACCAGGTGGCTGGATGGATATCGTGAAGCAGGTACTTGCTTTCCCGATGTTCCTCACGGCGATTTGGTTGTTATGGGTGTTTGCTGGGCAAAAAGGTATAGATGCAGCGATTATTGTTCTAACGGCAGCTGTGTTTATTGGGTTTGCCCTGTGGATGTTCGCGCGTCCAAACGCCAATTCCGCGGTCAAAGCAGTCAGCGGCGTATTCTTGCTAGCCGCATTCGTCGCGCCATTTGTTATGACTGGGCAAGCGTCGGTTACTGATTACGCATCGTCTGAAAAAGTAACGACAAAATCAGGTGCTGAAGTAAAAACCGGAGAGTGGTCACCCGAATATGTCGCAGAATTGCGAGCGGCTGGAACGCCAATATTCGTAGACTTTACAGCGCGTTGGTGTGTGACATGCCAAGTAAATAAACGTACGGCTTTAAATACCGATAAAGTGAAAAGCGCATTTGCAGAGCAGGGTGTGGTTTTTCTGACCGCTGATTGGACAAATCGTAACGAATTGATCGCGAATGAGCTCGCACGTCATAATCGTGCCGGAGTTCCGTTATATCTCTATTATCCGCCTGAGGGTGATGTTGAGATTTTGCCGCAGATCCTTTCTGCAGGGTTTGTGGTAAAAACGGTCACTCAATAAATTGAATAAAAATTGATAGTTAGAACTCAGATTATTTCCATGCATTTGCGTTAGCCTGCGAGTATGGATTGAGTTCTAAGTCTCGATTGAATTTCGAGTATGAGTATTAAAATGTTGGATGCATTAACAGTAGGAATAAACCGTTGGGTCGGCGTCTTCGTAGCGTCTTCGCTCACGATAGGTGCGATATGCACAGGATTAGGCATTGCCTGATAGAATTACTCGATTGAGCAAGACCCAATCGTCGTTTTTTCAGTGATAGGCGGTGCTTTGCCTTCAAAGGTGAGTGCAGCAGCCTCTGACACCATGACAGCGTCATCAAGCATGGTAATCAATCTTTTTAACGCATCAGCTTGATCGGCACCGGTCTGGGCGAGTTCCATTGCTGAAAGTTGATCACCCGTTTCTTTTGCCATGCCACGAAATATGCATTGAAAATCTTCAGGCCCATCAATCTCTGTCATCTCACGTGATAGTCTTGCTGCGCTAATTCCCAAGCGTTGAACATTGCTCACAAAGTCAGATGAAATTTCTGGTGCATCCAATGATGGATATGTCTGTGCACTTTGTTCAGCAGTGCGGGCCTTTTGCAATAAATCTTGCGCAGCGACACCAAATATTCGCGCGTCATGTGCGTCCGCTAAAGCCGGCAGGGAAAACAGCGTCATTCCCACCGCAATTGCTATCGGTTTAAGGCGCGCAGAATATTTGTTTGATTTTATCATAATTGTCTCGATAGCAATGATAAATTAAAGGACCGCAAACATTGTACCATCAAGAACATGAATATGAGGCAATTGTGCAGGATTCCTACGTGTTGAGTTGCTCTGCAGCATTCATTAGGTTAGGCCACGCACACGCTTTTTTCATAAGGGAATCTGCGTTCAACTTAATTGGCTATTAGAAACCTATGTCCACTAAAGAAAATACACCAGAAAACGTCGCAAGTGCATCAACAGAAACCGTTCGTCCAGAGGCTCGCAAACCGCGCGGCTTTCAAGATAAACGTGCTCATTTGATTGCAGCTGAGCGCCATCTGGTGGAACAGGTGACATCGGTATATGCCCAATGGGGATTTGAAGGGCTAGATACTGGCCCATTTGAATATGTTGATGCGCTTGGAAAATTCCTGCCCGATACTGACAGGCCTAATGAAGGTGTCTTTGCGTTAGAAGACGATGATGATCAGTGGATGGCGCTGCGCTATGATCACACTGCGCCATTGGCACGTTTTGTTGCAGAGAACTGGAATAATATTCCAAAGCCATTCCGCCGTTATTCTGCGGGGCCTGTCTATCGCAATGAAAAGCCGGGACCATTTCGCTTCCGTGAGTTTATCCAGTGTGATGCTGATGCAGTCGGTGCTTCTGGACCAGCAGCAGATGCTGAGATGATTGCGATTGCTTCTGAAGCTATGCAAGCATGTGGCGCTGCGGTTGGAGATTACGCGATCCGCGTGAATACACGTCAATTGCTTGATGGTGTCATGCTGGCTGCGGATGTGAAAGATCCAAACAAGCGTCTCATCGTATTGCGCGCGCTTGATAAAATGGATCGCCTCGGTGCTGACGGTGTGACTGAACTTCTTGGCTCAGGTCGTAAAGACGAGAGTGGTGACTTCACTGAAGGCGCTGGTCTTAATGCGGTGTCTATTGATACCTTGCTGCAGTTTGCTCAAGCGGGACGTGACACGCGATCTGAAACGCTAAATGCGCTTGCTGAAATCGCAAACCAGAATGAAGTTGGTACAAAAGGTCTAGAAGATTTAGCCGCTATTGATGCCATCTTGAACGGGCTAGGCGTCACAGACCAAATGGCGACATTAGATCCAGCAATTGTACGTGGCCTTGAATATTACACAGGTCCCGTATTTGAAGCTGAATTGCTAAAAGAGTTCAAAGACGAAAAAGGCCGCTTAATGCGGTTTGGATCTGTTGGCGGCGGTGGTCGTTATGATGACTTGATCGCGCGCTTTACGGGTGAACTTGTTCCTGCGACAGGGTTTTCTGTTGGAATCTCTCGTTTAGCGGCTGTGCTTGCTGCTGAAGACGAGGGAGAGCCTAAATCGGACGGTCCTGTGGTCGTGCTAGCGCTTCAGCGAGAGCATATGGCTGATTATTGTTCTTTGGCTGCTCAGCTGCGCGCTATTGGCGTAAAAGCCGAGGTTTATCTAGGTACATCGGGTATGAAAGCCCAGATGAAATATGCAAACCGTCGTCGCGCGCCTGCTGTGGTGATTGTGGGTAATCAAGAACGTGAAAGCGGTAAGGTTACAGTCAAGGATTTGGTAGCTGGCGCGAAAGCTGCAAAAAGCATTTCGGACAATGCTGAATGGCGCGGATCTCGCCCCGGGCAGTTTGAAGCAACCCGTGATGATTTTGCGATGAAGATTAAGGCCGTTGTGGAGGCCAATAACGCATGAGTATGAAACAATTAGCCGATATGTCGGTCGCTTTAGCAGAGAGCCTTGAAAAGGCATCTTCTAACAAAAGTGCGCAGCTTATTCATCCTGCAAGCGTGTTGCCGGCGTCTGTTTTGCTCGAATTAACAGGTGAGAGCGTACGCGGACGTTTGTGCAGTTTTCCAGCACCAAATGGTGAAGAATTCTGTATGCGGCCTGACATGACAGCGCCTATCGCGCTTGAAGTCGCTCGCGAAAATCTGGCCGTAAAACGCTATTTATATTCTGGGACTGTTTATCGTTTTCCTCAAGCTGGATCTGGCGACTCCATAGAGTTTGATCAAACTGGATTTGAGTGGTTTGGCAATTCGGGTGGCCCACAAGAGGATGCCGAAGGTCTGGCGCTAACTTTGGATACATTGGCATCGCAAGGTGTCGATAATGCTGAATTGCGTTTTGGTGACAGCGCATTGTTTTTTGCGCTGATCGACGCATTGAAACTAGATGCTCCTTGGCCACAACGTCTTCGTAAAGCGTTTAACCGCAAGCGTGGTCCACGTGAATTAATGGCGGCCGCAGCTGATACTGCCCAGCGTTCACCTTTAGCATCTGCTCTTTGTGAACTGAATGAAGATGACGCGAGAGCGGCAGTTGAAGAAGTGTTCGCTGTCTCGGGAATTTCCGCCGTTGGCGGACGTGATGCTGATGATATCGCAAAGCGCCTACGTGCTTTGTCGCAAAACAATGGGCAGGGGCCTTCAGCTAAAGCGCAAGCCGCTATTCAATCATTCTTGGATGTCAAAGCGCCAGCTCGCAAAGCTGTTGATGAAATTGCCAAGATTGCCAAAACTGCGGGTGTAAAACTCGACAAAGCGTTGAGTGAATATTCTACACGTCTAGACGCGCTAGAAGGTCTTGGGGCACCTATGGTGTCAGGTGCAGTATTCGATACTGAATTTGGTCGTCGTTTCGATTATTATGATGGTCTTGTATTTAAGGTGACACATTCCGAGCTTGGCTCAGCGATGCCACTGGCGACTGGTGGTCGTTATGACGGGTTGGTTTCTGCTTTATCGGGCGGAAAAGTTTCAACCAACGCATTTGGAGTTGCCCTGAGGGCTGACCGCATTTGCTGCGTACTCAACAAGGAGGGCTGCAAATGAGCAAGCTAATCCTGGCCATCCCGTCTAAGGGGCGTTTAAAAGATCAAACGGATAAATATCTCTCTGAGGCTGGCTTTAAGCTAAAGCAAATCGGTGGAGACCGTGCTTACACGGCTGAACTCAAGGGCGTTGATGGTGTAGAGATGCGCCTCATGTCAGCCAGTGAGATTGCGCGTGGTGTGCTCAATGGTGACATTCACCTTGGTGTGACGGGTGAAGATCTCCTCCGTGAAAAAGCGCCAACTGAATTGGAAGATGATGTACACCTCTTAAAGCCTCTAGGGTTTGGCCACGCGAAACTGATTGTGGCTGCGCCTAAAAGCTGGATTGATGTGGAAAGCATGGCGGACCTTGATGAAGTCGGTGCGGCCTATCAGGAAAAAAATGGCAGACGTATGCGTGTTGCCACGAAATATCTGCGCTTAGCGCGAGAGTTCTTCGCTCAAAAGGGCGTTGGGCACTACCGCGTTGTCGATAGTGCTGGCGCGACCGAGGGCGCTCCTGCGGCGGGTACGGCTGAATTGATTGTTGATATTACATCGACGGGCTCAACGCTGGTGGCCAATGGCTTGAAAATCATCTCTGATGGTCAAATTCTCGCTTCTGAAGCACAGTTGGCTGCAAGTAAAAAAGCGAACTGGGACAAAGAAGCGTTGGAAACGCTGCGTGCGCTTTTGGATAATATCGAGGCGAGGCAGCGTGCCAAACAGCTTTGCCAAATAAAATTTCAAAGCAGTGTCAGCAAATCTGCATTGAAAAACATATTCGATATGGAAAATGCGCGTGTATTTGAAAACGGCGAAGCATTCTGTCCGGTCAATGATGTTCAAACTGTGTCGCGCAAACTTGCCCAAGCGGGTGGTGCTCCCGTAAGTGTCCAAAAACTTGAATATGTTTTTGAAGCCGAGAACACTGTTTTTGATAGGTTTCTAGCCGACATTACTTAAAGTTAATAATCTTTCCGAATTTTTTGTAATAATTTGGGCGAGAATGTGTTGACGGTCATGCATTTTTGAACAATAAAGTATGCATAACCGCAATGCGGTGCGTTTCGGGGAGGAAACGTTCTTATAAGACCCTGATAAGGCGGTGAGCAAAGCACTCACCGCCCTTTTTTTGTTTTGATTTCTGGGGTGAGCTGAAAAAGCAGTGGCGTTAAGGCGAATGCTAACTTAGCCGAACTCCACATTTGACCTTTTGCCGGAGTCAGCAAGGGTATTTGATTTAAAGAATGAGATGCCCTTTTTCTCCAAAGCTTCAAATACCTTCATCGGATTAATGCCACTCATCTGAGCTTTGATTTCTTGTCTGTTTCCATTTTTGAATTCAATGAAAAACTTGATATCAGGGGAGCGTTTTGAGTTTGGATAGCGGTGATAATTTCTACGTACAGCTTGAATATCATTTAGGCTGACAAAAAAGGATTCCATTTGCTTTTGCACTGGAGATTCCCACGCCATAGATTTTTCAGAGATGACGACACGCCATGGAGTGTTAGCTCGCGCTATTTGTATAGCTTCTTTAATGATCACTACCGTGAGCACCAAAGCAATTATAATGGCACCACCAGAGAATATGCTGACGAGCATAGGGAGTTCTTCTACCAATATAAAAGGAAGCGTGAAGATACATCCGACAATCATAGCAATCAGGGCACTGAGCGCTTTTTCCAAAACGGAAGAAAATACAGATTTTTCAAAGACGATTGGCATGACTGTTCCAACAATTTTAAAAATTTGATAGCTGGTAGTCTATCATCTTCCTCTTTCGTTATCGTTGATTTTAAGGTTTAACTTCATCTTTCTGGTTAATATATGTGTTGTTTTCTATTCAGGGTTTCTGCCACTATCGACATGTTAAGGGTCATTAACGGGAGATAGATGTTGATAGCATCTAACAAAGATCGAATTCGAGCGATGTTAAAAAGCCTGGAGACCGGCGATTCTGCTGCAGTTTCAGTGGTCAACGAAGCTAAATATATTCAGCATAACCCTCAAACACATGAAGGTAGTGAGGGCTTAGCAGTTCTGTTTAAAAGGCTGTCTGAAACATCTACACGCGTGAATATCGTAAGAGCATTTGAAGACGGTGATTATGTATTTGCTCATACGGAATATGATTTTTCACGTCGTAATATTGGATTTGAAATTTTTCGATTTGAGGACGGGTTTGCAGTAGAGCACTGGGATAATATTCAAAAGCGTGAAGCCCCAAATGAGAGCGGTCAGTCCATGGTTGGCGGGGAGGTAGTGTCTAGTGATCTGGAGCTTACGGAAGTTAATAGAAGTTTGGTAAAGCGTTTTGTAAATGACGTGTTGATAGCTAAAGACTATGATAAATTAGATGACTTCATAAATCCGCATACATTCACCGAGCATAACCCTCGAAGCCAAGACGGCGTTAATGCGCTTCGTGCGCTGCTGGAGCAAGAAAATGAAGGTGTAAGTTGTGTAGATTACCAAGTCTTGCATCGTGTCCTTGCTGAAGGTGATTTTGTGCTCAGCGTTAGTGAAGGGCATTTTGAAGGTAAGCATACTTCTTTTTATGATTTATATCGCATTTCGTCGGGTGAAATTGTTGAACATTGGGACACGTTAGAGACCATTGCTCCAACGAGTGAATGGAAAAACAATAACGGTAAGTTCTAGAATTTAGGTAGCCCGACTTTTGAAACGATACATGAGGGTAATCAGCTGGTCTTTTTACCGCGTGCAAATATTGTCAGAGCGACGCCTCCAAGGATGAAAGCTGACGCTATCGAAAAGCGCAAAGTCCAATCTTCCTGAAGCAAAAGGGTGCCGCCAATACCAGCCAATACCGGTACGGTTAGTTGAGATACAGCTGCCTTCGTTGTTGAAAGGCGGGGCAGCACAACATACCAGAGAGCATAGCCAAGTCCTGACGTGATAGCTCCAGATATAATCGCGAGGCCGATGCCATATGCATGAATGTTCTCAAACCGGATAAGTAATAAAGCAATGGGAATTGTGAGTATGAAATTTCCCGCCGTCTCAAGCAGTGGGGATGTATTGCCCTTGCCTCGAATAGAGTAAATTCCCCACGCTATACCCGACATTATCATGAGGATTGAGGCGTTAAGTGGTGGCGCTTCAAGTCCGGGAGAAACCAGCCATAAAAGGGCGCATAAAGCGATGACACTTCCTGCGATCTCTTGAAGGTTTAATGCTTCCCCTTTGATTGCTGACCATCCAATCATTGTGAGTTGGACGCACGCAAATAATACCAAGGCCCCTAATCCAGCATCAATCTGTACATATGAGAATGAGAAAGCGGCCGCATAAGTGAACAGTGCGAGTGCCGATATCCAGTTGCCTGCTTTTACAATGGAAAATTTGAAACCATTCTGGAGGCTTGCCAGCAAAAACAGGATGACTGCGCCTGATACAAGCCTGATCAGAGAGTAATTGCCCGGATCTATAAATGGTTGATCTGAAAAATCTTGCCCAAGCGCGAGTCGAGCCAATAAAGAGTTTGCTGCAAATGCCAACATTGCGATGCTGGTAAGAATAAATGATCGCAAGTTGTCACCTGATTTACGTCTATTGATGATGGATTAGTTAGTTATCAAACAGCGTTTCATCAAGGTCTCTGCGAACACGTCTAGGGCGGTTTGGAACAAGAATAAGTGTACAGCCAATGCTCATCGCAACACCGAATATATAGATAAGGTATTTCAATACCCAGCCAGGTTCACCAAACACGTTCGTCATAATGGTTTGTGACCTTGGTAATCCGACTTCCAATTCTTTGGCGAGGTTCAACAGTTCACGGCTATATGTGTAATTGTCGATTTGCGCATTGAAGTTCAGATACATAAATCCGCAATAAGCAAGGAACAACACAATACGGGACGCAAAGTTCACACGGTCTGGATTGATCATGAACAGCAAACCAAAAATCGCGATATGAACACTTACGAAAAATTGCCAAGTGTTAGAAATCAGCTCTCTATGCTGTCCTAACAGTTCATGGATTTGTAACAGGCTTTCCGTGTTTATCATCTGATCCATGGCGATTTCCAATGCACATTAAGCGTTAGTTACGACATGGATAGTTGTAGCCGTTTGTATGGTAAATGCAAATACGTAGTGACCAAACGGTGATGTATTTGTTTTCTGAAAAAATCTAAAACGAAGCAAAGAAAAGGCTTTCAAAGCGCTAACTCTGAAAGCCTAGTGGATTGCTAATGCGGAGGATTAATTCATTTTATATTCAAGCGGGAAGACCATATTGTGCGTAACAATCGGCAGGCCTTGAGCATTCTTGGTTGGAGAGAATGCTGCTTTAGCAACGGCGCGTTCAGCCGATTTTACAAAGACTGCATCCGTACAATTTGCGGCCACGTTAAAAGGTGTACCTCTAGCATCTAAGGAAAATGCAACGCTACAACTGCCTGACAGTCCTTGCGCAGCTGCTTTGCGGGGGTAATTAGGAATAGGCTGGCGGATCGCGATGGCGGTTGAAGGGCCAGAGTGCGGGGTCGTTTCAAATATTGGAAGGTCATTTACTAATAACGGTTCGATGGAAGGTAAAATTACCGGAGGCACTGACGTGTCAGTTTGAACATTTTTCATTGGTGGTGCGGCAGGTGGGATAGGCGCTTCGATTTTTACTTCAAGCCAATCATCGATAATTGGCTCGGGTTCAATTGTATCAACTGTAATTGGGCCTATGGTAATATCTGTTGCTTTCGCGAGTTCTATTTTCTCAATCCTTATAATGTACTCCATCGTTACAAACAGTAAGAATGTCATTCCAACCGCCGTGGCGACTGCGAGTAGAAAATTCATTCCGCGCTTGGCCGATAAAGCGGTCCGGCTAGGCGACAGGAATTGAATTGTATTTGGATTTAAACTTGCTGCGGACATTGCTGTCTCCCCCTTTAATAGTACGAGTTATGTGAACTTCTAGTAATATTAAATTTCACTATGTGGTTGATATAGCATGTTGTCAAACTGATGGGGCATCTATGGGTTGTATTATGGGGGCGCAGGAGCTTGCCTTTGTTAAGAATATTACATAAAAGTTATAATTGAAAACAATATACAATTTGGGGAGAGGCGCTTTGCGACAAAAATTCATTCCGGTGGTTTTGATAGGGCTTATGCTTTGTCAAACATCATCGTGCGCAGAAAAAACGCCTCAAAAATTATTAGAATCAGCCACAGCAGCCGATCAGATTGTATTTGAACCAAATTTGAAATCTCTAGAAAACCACAATGAGGTTCCTGACTGGTTTCGTGATGCAAAGCTTGGGATTTATTTCCACTGGGGACCATACACTGTCGCAGAGAAAGTCAACGAATGGTATCCACGCTGGATGCATTTTGACGTTCCTGAAGAGTTTTGGGCAGAAGGAAGACGTGGATATCACATCGACCTTAAAAACTGGCATGAAGACAATTTCGGTGATCTATCTGAATTTGGATATCATGACTTTATCCCTCAGTTCACAGGTGAACATTTTGATGCGAATGCATGGGCTGATTTGTTTGAACAAGCAGGTGCAAAGTTTGCAGGCCTAGTCGCTGAGCATCATGATGGTTACGCGATGTGGGATAGTGAAATCACACCGTGGAATGCAGCTGATACCGGTCCTAAAAAGGATATTACAGGTGAATTGACGACTGCGCTAAAGGTGCGTGGATTGAAGACGATTACGACTTTTCACCACGCTAGAAATTTGCAGCGCTACAAAGGGAAATCCCTCGAAGAAGGTAAGTCAGTCAATCCGCTTTCTGGTAATCTAGTGACGCACTATGACTCGCACTATCCTTGGATAGAAGGGCAACCACCGACTTCGGACGATCCTGAATTACGTTTGTTGTATGGAAATATTCCTGAAGAAGAATGGATTGATACAGTCTGGCTTGGCAAACTAAAGGAAGTTGTCGATCTTTATGAACCTGACCTCGTCTGGTTTGATGTATGGCTAGATAAGATCCCAGAAGACAAACGATATGAATTTGCTGCCTATTACCTCAATGCAGCGCAAAGCTGGGGTAAGGAAGTTGCTCTAATTCATAAACATGAAGATATGCCGGCAAGCCTGTCCATTCCTGACTATGAACAGGGGCGACGTGACAAACTCACCCAGGACGTCTGGTTGACTGATGATACTTTGAGCAAAGGTAGTTGGTCATACACTACCGAGTTAGAAATAAAACCTGCGCATTGGGTGCTGCATGACTTCATAGATATTGTCTCAAAAAACGGCCAATTGCTCTTAAATATATCCCCCAAAGCTGATGGCACCATTCCTCTGAATCAACGTGATGTTCTTACTAAAATGGGGAGCTGGTTAAAGACAAATGGAGATGCAATATACAATACGCGCCCTTGGAAAATTTATGGTGAAGGTCCAACTCAGATGATGGATGGCGGGCATTTTGCCAAACATGTTGATTACACTGCTGAGGATGTCAGGTTTACGACACAGGGTGATACTCTTTTCGCAATAGCGTTGGGGACACCGAGAAATGGATTTTCGATATCTGCGCTAGGCAAGGATTCAAAATTGCGGACGGAGGATATTACATCGGTCACCACTTTGAATGGTGCCTATGTTGAATCATGGTCTCAAAATGCTGATGTTTTGCAGATTGCTCTGACGCCAGATGCGCCAGAGCAAATGGCTTATGCTTTCAAGATTGAGTAGTAGGGCGTTATTCTAGTGTTGTAGAAACCGTTTTTTCTACAGCTGTTTTCGCATGGCGTTCCGCCGCGAGTTTGCGTTCTCTCATGGCGATATAAATACCTGACCCAATGATGAGAGGCGCACCCAACCATAGCGTGGGGGCAGGCAATTGTTGCCAGAATATAAAGCCCAATGCCGTTGCAAATATCAGGTTTGAATAGTCCATCGGCATGACGATGGCGACATTGGCCAACCGAAGAGATTCGGACAATGCCAATTGTCCTATCGTGCCAAGAAAGCCGATCGCCAATAGAATGCCGAAGACTTCCCAAGAGTGAATTTTGGCGACCCAGAACATGGCTATACCAGTGATAGGAACGGCCATCACAGTGTAGTAAAATACAATGCTTGTTGAACTCTCAGTCGTGGAAAGTTTGCGGATTAATATCATAGTGGATGCGCCTATGACGGCACCCGTCATGGCGACACTCGCTCCAAATATCGGGATGCCATTATGCCAAGGTTGTATTGCGATGAGTATGCCTAAAAATCCAATAATAACGGCCAACCAACGACGAATACCGACAAATTCGGATAGGAAAATAACTGAAAATATTGTGGCGATTAATGGCACGGTAAAGCCGATTGTAGCGGCCTCTGCCATGGGTAACAGCATGACGGCCCAGAAATTCATTCCCATTGCGACAATGCCCAAAGTCGCACGTGCCGCATGACTGCCCAAACGCGTTGTTTTTAGACCGGAAATACCTGTACGGCTTAACATCCACGCGCCGGTCATGACTGCGCCAAATAGATAGCGATAAAACAATATCTCGATGACGTGCACGCCTTGCTCACCCGCATATTTCACCAAAGCGAACATGCAGGACAGAACAATTATCGCAAACAGGCGGATAGCTAAGCCAGCAACTGGCTTGTCTTGTTGAGCATTTGGGTGAGTCATCTCACATGCTTAGCCCGAATAACGTTCAGGAGGGAAGTTACGCCCGAGATTTAATTGCCTACTGAATGTTTTGTCCGGGCTGGTGAGCTGAATTTATGAAAATAGTTTTTCTTCGTAGTTATTGCTTGAAATAGATTGCAATAAAGACTCTGCCTTTTTGCGAGTGTAGACAAAGCGGTCTTTGTCGTTACCATTTTGAATCCCAGATAGGATATCTATAACTTCTTCTTTGGGACCGATAGCTACGAGTTTTTCCATTAAATTGTATTTAAAATCTCGGAGGCCTGAAGTATGACGCAATGCGGTGAGAATACGGTATATATCACCCAAAGTCATACGGTTTGTGTTTTCTTCGTGTTCATGAATGGCTCGTTGGTACGCTGCAAACATATCTAGTTCATTCTTCTCGCCTTCAGCTATTTCAATTACTAAATCAATTGCATTTGCAAGTGGAATGTTTCCTTGATGTGAAATGGCACGAATGAAATTTAGTGTAAGTTGATTTTTACCTGAGTCATAATTTTTATCTAAACCAAATATGCGGCGTAATCGATTTTCATCATATACTCTAAAATCCACAAAATTTAGATCATTCAATTTTTTAAGGTCAAAACATTTGATCGCGTCCCAAGGTTCAAGGGCGGTGTGTGCGGTATCTGCATGTTCTTTCTTTAAAGTGTGAAAAATTGCTCGTTGCATTTCAGTACGTTCCACGAAACGGTCGAGACGGTTAATATACTTAGCTCGATATAGACGCTTTTGCTGCCGATTTCTTGTTGAAATTGCAAGCGCCTGTAGCAATGACGCGATCAGAACTAGATCAACCATAACTCGTGCTAAGAATACTGCATGCCTAGATGGAGCCTCATTCATTTTGATGAGGTCATCGCCAGGGTAGACATTATATATTTCCGCCCAATCGACTATGGGGACGGCTTTTGCAAGTTCAACTCCAAAATACCCAAACCAAGATAAAAAACCTTTTCCATCGGCATTTTGAAATAGTTCTTTTCCAAACACTTCGCCATCATGAGCTTGCATCATTGCTATTGGAACCAGCGCAAATACAAAAATGAACCCTAATAATGTTTCATCCCGAAAATCTTCTCGAAAGCCAACTCTGTATGGAGCATTTTCTTTGTGCTCTGTCATGGCTGCCAAGGCACGATCTTCTTCAACCCAGCTCCATAAACGTGAGACTGACAAGGCCAGCACAAATGCAATCGACACCGGCAACAATCCAAGTGGAGCAGGTAGCCACCACCCCATAATAGAAAAGCATGTTAAAATTCCAGATAAAATAAAATACCGACTTACGCCGTTGCGGTGATTCATACCCACGATGCCTGCTCCTACACGTGCTAGCGATGCATCTATAAAGTCGTAAAAAGTAGCGAGAGGACGTGTGATTTTGGCTAATTTTTGCAGAACCTGCGCCATAAATTTGATTGGAGGCATCTCTGCAAGAGTTTCTAAAAAAACAACAATAGCGAAAATCCCAATAACTAGCCCACATAAAATTAGCCCAAAACTATTGGGGAACTTTAGGTCTGCTCCTAGATCACCCGCAAAAAATGCCAAAGAACCAACTCCTAGAACTACTAATGTAGCCACCAATGCGCTTATTGCTTCAGTATCTTTGTCATGGCTCTCCTTCTTTAGCTTATTGTTTGAATGCGTATTGTTTTTTCTATTGGAATGTTCATGAATAGCGGTTCGGGTTGCATTGCAGAGCAGGGGGATGAACGCCAAAGCGGTAAAGCTAACAAATGCTATTCTGTTGGCATAAATGTTAGGTTCATTTATTTCTTTTGAACCGAGGTAATTCCACCCAAGTATACTGTCAAATACTGCAAAAGCAGTCATGATAATAAGTATAAAAAGGCTAACTAATGGAAGTCTCAATTTTGGGCCTGAAGCCAAATTTTCTGGAGAATCCATTAATAACAATAATAGCGGCAACCAAAACAGAGTTGTTGAGCTGAGGAACAACGTCCGCGGAGTTCCAGGTGAGATTATTGGACTGCTAAATATATGGAACACCATGACCCCGACTAAGGTCATAAAAGTAAGTGTAGCCCATATTGTTAAAAATCCAGAACTAGTGTTAAAAAGCCAGTGCAGGAATGCTATCGGCACTGATTTAGTTTGCTCTTGATCGATTTCTATCTCTGAAACATCAGAAGTGTTTTCCTGACTTGATCCATCAGCCATTGCCCACTAGCCCCTAGTAAATTTGTGTAGCGATTGTAATAAAGCAGATGCACGGCTAAGTGGAAAGTGTGTAATTGTAGATGTTTAGGCGAGAAGCTTAAATTTATTATATTGCTCGACAAAATTTTCAAAAAGCCCGCCAGATTTCTCTCGCGGGCTTTCTTGTGTCTTGTTTGTCTTTAGACCTTAGAGGTCTGCATACATGTGCTTTTCTTCTTTTGCGCCGGGGTGGGTACAGGCACCGAGGTGAGCTGGACCAACTGTCTTGGCGTATTTGTAGAGTGCACCTGTCGCATACTGGTTTGGACGTGGTGTGAAGTCTGCTTTGCGCTTTGCAAGCTCTTCATCAGCAACTTCCAGCTCGATTGTGCCTTTTTCAGCATCGATCGAAATGATGTCACCATCTTTGACCAGACCAATTGGACCACCATCATAAGCTTCTGGTGTGACGTGCCCAATACAGAAACCACGTGTCGCACCTGAGAAACGACCATCTGTGATGAGCGCAACCTTGTCGCCCATGCCTTGGCCGTAGAGCGCCGCTGTTGTGGCAAGCATTTCGCGCATACCCGGACCACCTTTAGGACCTTCATAGCGGATAACCAGAACTTCGCCTTCTTTATATGTTTTGTCGCGAACGGCTTCAAAACAATCATCTTCAGATTCAAAAACACGGGCAGGGCCGCTAAATTGTTGGTGTGCAAGGCCAGCCACTTTCACTATCGCACCGTCTGGCGCAAGTGAACCTTTAAGACCCACAACACCACCTGTTGGTGTGATCGGGTTTGTCACTGGATAGATAACTTTTTGCGTGTCGTCGAATTTAACGTTTTCGATGTTTTCAGCCAGTGTTTTACCCGTCACAGTGATACAATCACCGTGTAGATATCCACCATCAAGCATGGTGCGCATCAGCATTGGCATACCACCAGCTTCACCCATGTCTTTGGCGACATAACGGCCACCTGGTTTCAGGTCGGCGAGGTAAGGTGTTTTCTTGAAGATTTCAGCCACGCGCTCTAGCGGGAAATCAATGCCTGCTTCATTCGCCATAGCCGGCAAGTGAAGACCAGCATTTGTTGATCCACCTGTCGCCGCAACAACCGCCGCAGCATTCTCGAATGCTTCAAGTGTACAGATATCACGTGGACGTAAATTGCGCTCAATCAGCGCCATTACAGCTTCACCCGTTGCGACAGCGTACTGGTCACGGTTCTCATAGGGTGCAGGCAGGGCGGAGGATAGCGGCAAGGCTAGACCAATAGCTTCGGACACACATGCCATAGTGTTGGCCGTGAACTGACCACCACAGGCACCAGCACCCGGACAAGCCACTTTCTCAAGCTTGTTTAGCTTGGCTTCGTCCATGTTGTTTGCGCCAACTGCGAATTCACCCACAGCTTCAAACACGTCCAGAACCGTCACGTCTTTATCTTCAAAACGACCCGGAAGAATAGAACCACCATATAGGAATGCAGCTGGCACGTTTAGGCGAAGCATCGCCATCATCATGCCGGGTAGAGACTTGTCACAGCCCGCAATACCAACAAGCGCATCATAGAAGTGACCGCGGATTGTTAGCTCGACTGAGTCTGCGATAACATCACGAGACACAAGGGAAGAGCGCATAGCCTCTGTTCCCATTGCGATCCCGTCTGTCACTGTAATTGTACAGAATTCGCGCGGTGTTCCGTTGGCTTTTTTTACACCTTCGGAAACAGCGTGTGCTTGACGTTGAAGCGCGATGTTACAAGGCGCTGCTTCGTTCCAAGCAGAGGCGACACCCACGAATGGTTGTTCAATTTCCTTCGTTCCAAGGCCCATAGCGTAATAGTAAGAACGTTGCGGGGCTTTCTTTGGACCAATCGTAACGTGGCGTGAAGGTAATTTTGACTTATCAACCATAGAGAAGACACTTTCTTAAGCATGTTTTTTCTAATTTTGAGACGGGTTATGGCCTATCGTGCACCAAACAGGAAGAGGCGGAATGTCTCTGGAGCATGATTTTGTTTATTATTGCGCCTTATTGTGAAGCAAAGTCTGGATTTACAAGGGTATTAAAATGGAATTAGCAGGCAAATCTTTTGAGTTGATAGAAAACGATAGTGGGCTGGCCTCAAGTGCAACAGTCATGGTTTTTGGCCAGAATTCTGAAAGCTGTCAGGCAACGTATTCAGGGCCAAATATCAAAAGTGGGCATGTAATCGTTTCGGGTGACCAAATGCTTTATCATGCCATGAGTATCGAAGATGAATTATCTGCTGGGCGTGCGACAATGACATTTCTACCTCAATCGGACGGCGGAATAGAAATGCGATTGCAGTGGCAATGGCTTACCGGCGACAAATCGGAGGGTGTGTCTCGCTGGCGTTTATTGAATAGTGTTTAAAGGGGTAGGACGTTAGATTTCTCGATGCTTCAACGTGTGTTCAGAATTCTATTCTAGTATGCGTAAAGTGCTTCGATAAGGTGGTTCATTTATGGATGATGTGGCGACATTAGACGCGGTTGTTTTTGATATGATCCCGCCATCTGGATATTCGCGTTCTGGTGAGGACCTTTTGGGGCGTGCGTCTATTCCAGCTCAACTACCCGAAAGAGTTTATGGGCCTTCTGTCCCTCCCAACCAATTGGCTGATGACCAAGAAGCGTTGTCAGAAGAATTGAGTGATTTATCCTCGAATGGACAGGTCCTTGTTGCAACTCCGCCCGCATCAGCTAGCTATATCGGGCGGCCAGAAATTCATGGTGTGCCAACGCCGCACCTTCAACGTCGGTTGGACGAGGTCGAATATTCCGGCAAAATGACTGAAGCAATTATTGATCAGTCGAAATACCCATATACCGCTATTGGACGTCTAAGTTACAGCATTGAAGGACGTGTGCGCTATTGCACAGCGTGGGTTGTTTCCGAGCGTGTCGTCGTCACGGCGGGCCATTGTGTGTTCTCAAGATCTGTGTCTAAAAAACGGGAAACTGGCGTTGGTGCGGGCAATACAATTCTCGAGGTATCTGACTCGAAGGGGTTTGCAGATTGGGCAATTTTCGAACCTGCCTATCATGCTGGCGGAAATACCGAAAAGTGGGCTGGAGTTCGCGGGTATGTTTTAAAGGATTGGGTGTCTCCAAAGGAGGGCGCACCAACCAGTCCGCATGATTTTGCTTTTGTCGTGCTCGATAAACCAATTGTCCAAAAAACGGGAGCATTGGGTGTAAGGGTCGCCAATCCTGATTCTCCAGATGCGACGGTCAGTTTAGGATATCCGTTGAACCCGACATCACAGTACGCCTTTGATGGAAAATACCTTTATGCGTCGACTGGAAAAACGAAGTCAGCAGCGTTGGGCGTATGGGAAACAGAAAACCAACTGTCCGAAGGCTCTTCAGGTGGTCCATGGCTGTCTAAAACGCGAGATGGTGTTGTTGTAACCGGAATTAATTCCAATAAGCCACTTCATGATGACGATACGACTTATTCGCCAATTCTTGGGCAAAGTTTTATCGCGTTATTCTCACGGGTATTGTCTGATCTAACGGGTGTTTAACTTTACTCGTTTACTCGACGTCACTCTTGCTTTTTCGATTTAAAGTGATTTGAGTCGCTTCATATTTATAATGATTTGTATACTCGGAGGCCTATTAGAATGACGAAATCCGGATCTGGAACTCCTCCTACGCCTGCGACGCCAGAAAAGGCCGCTGATGATGCTCGCAAAGAAGAGTTTTTTGGAAAAACTGGACGCGTAAGGCTCGATTACCCGTTTGATGAAAAGCCAAACCCGGGTGAGGTGAAATTAGTCGCGCCAGGTATTCTTTGGGTTGCTATGCCGCTTCCGATTAAAGGTCTGGATTGGATCAATCTTTGGCTTATTGAAGAAGAAGATGGGTGGACATTGGTTGATACCGGCATGTCCATGGAGGATACCCGCGATCATTGGGAAACCATATTTGCCAATCATTTAAATGGTAAGCCAATTCAAAGAGTGGTTGGAACGCATTTGCATCCAGACCATATTGGATTGGCGGGATGGATTACGCGCAAGTTTGAGTGTGAACTATGGATGACCCGCACTGAGTACACGCAATGTCGAATGTTGGTTGCGGATACTGGCCGTGAAGCTCCCCCAGAAGGTGTCACTTTCTATACAAAAGCTGGCTGGTCAGAGGAAATGATCGCTTATTACAAAGAGAAATTTGGCGGTTTTGGAAGAGCGGTTTCTCCAATGCCAGAGTCTTACAGGCGTATTCGAGATGGTGATATTATATCCATAGGTGGAAGAGACTGGCGTATTATTGAAGGTACAGGTCACAGTCCCGAGCATGCTTGTTTGTACTGCGAAGAGCTAAATGTCCTGATCTCCGGAGATCAGCTATTGCCGCGTATTTCCTCCAACGTATCTGTCTACCCGACAGAGCCTGAGGCAGACTCACTTTCAGATTGGTTGGAAAGCTGTGAAAAATTGATTGGTGAAGTACCTGAAGACGTACTCGTTCTTCCAGCGCATAATCTGCCATTTAAAGGTGCTCATCCGAGGTTGAGAGCACTCATTCAAGGGCATTTGCGCCAAATTGAGCGTCTTTGGGGACGCATTCAGGAACCAGCTACCGCAGTTGATGTTTTTGGAACTTTGTTTTTTCGAAAAGTCGGACGCGGCGATTACTTCACCGCAACAGGAGAAGCAATTGCGCATTTGAATTATCTACTTCACCGTGGCCGTGCTTCTAGAAAAGTTGTAGATGGAAAATATATCTATCAAGCAATTGAAAAATAAGTAAACTACTGCAGAAATGTACCAATCGTGAAATTTGACGAGAACAGACATAATTTAGCTGTGATTGCTGTCGACAAATAGAATGACTTGTTTGTAGACAACCTTTTCAATTTATCCAATTGATAGGTTTGATAGATGCGCAGCATGAAAGTGTGAAAATGTCAGTTATTGTAACCATGACAGAAACTATACCTGATCGTGAAATATCCGAAGTGCTTGGTACTGTTCAAGGAAATGTTGTGAGAGCACGCAATATCGGTTTGGATCTTGTGGCTGTCCTGCGCCTAGTTGTTGGTGGTGAAGTTTCGGAATATACAAAATTAATGTCAGCTGCCAGAGAACAAGCGATGGACCGAATGGAGGAACATGCTAAAAGCCTTGGCGCAGATGCAGTTGTTTCCATGAGAATAACGACATCAACGATTATGCAGGGCGCTGCAGAAATATTAGTATATGGAACGGCGGTACGTTTAAAATGACTGTAGATTCAAGCACTGAGAACGATGCTGCAAATTCCAAATCTGATCATGATACGGAAAAATTGACCGGACTTGATTGGTGGATTCACGAAGTCAAAGAGACAGGGCTTACTGTCGCTGTATTTTTCCCAATTTGGTTGCTTATAAGCTCTTTTGTTTTTGAATTGCGGTCTATTCCTTCTGAAAGCATGGTCCCGAACCTTCAGATTGGCGACCGTGTGGCTGTGGCTAAATATGCTTATGGATTCGACAGGTATTCGCCAGCATTGGGTATAGGTACTTGGTTCTCCAAAGAAGATACATCCAAGCCAGATCAGCGCGTTTTTGCGTCGACTCCAGAGCGTGGAGAAGTCGTCGTTTTTCGTCATCCATATGATAACAAGGTGATGATTAAACGTCTTATCGGACTACCTGGAGATCGTATTCAAATAATCGATGGTCATTTGCACATAAATGGCGAAGCGGTTGAAAGAGAAGTTGTCCGTCGCTTTAGATATATGCCTTCTGGACGAGCAATGTCTGAAAACACGATAGAATATAGAGAAACTCTACCTAACGGGACTTCTTATCTAACGCACAAATTTGCAGGCGATCGTTCTTATGACAATACGCCGGAGTTCGTCGTTCCAGAGGCGCACGTATTTATGATGGGTGATAATCGCGATAACTCAGAAGACTCTCGCGCTCCCTATGGTCATCTTGATTTGTACAAAGAAAATCCGACAGCTTGGGGTGGACGTAGATTCCCTGTGGGTAATCGCGCTGAGACAATTGGATTCGTGCCATTTGATCACCTAATGGGACGTGGTGAGACTGTATTCTTTACCTTGTCTGGGTGTAAAAAAGCACCGGAATCGAAATGTCCGAAATCAAGAGTGTGGAAAGGCCTATAGCAGGGCCTGTATCATTGTTCAGCAAATGGCCTGAATTATGAAAGCAACTACGTAACTGTTTAATTGTGGGATTTTCGGATTAGCTGATGAATATTTCTGTTTTGAAATCTGAAAAACTGTCAGCGTCTGAAATAAGTGCCTGGCGAGCCATTTGTGCTGGGAATCCTGCATATCAAAGTCCGTATTTTACGCCGGATTTCTTTCAGATTGTGTCAAAAGTTCGCGATGATGTGAAAGTGATTGTTGCGAAAGACAATAATGACAATGCTGTCGGTTTCTTTCCGGTTCAAGTTTCGGGTGTAGGACTGAAGCTAGCGCGTCCAATCGGAGCGCCTTTCTCTGATTATAATGGCCCTATATTAGAGCTTGGATACGAAGACTTAGCTTCGCAAATGCTATCTGAATGTGGTGCAGCTGTTTATAGCTTGACCGGTATTCAGGTTATTGATGCGATTTCCGAATTGCCAAGCGATAAAACTGAAATTGATGACATTCGATTGGAATTTCCAGTTTTTTCAAAGATGGGCCTGAGTGTGCGGGGAAAGGCCAATGCTTTTGTCGCTGATCTCTCTTCAGGGTATGACGCTTATTTAGAGGCGCAAAGGTCCGCATTTCCAAAGCACTTTAAAAAATCTCGACGCCTGTGGAGACAGGCCGAAAAAGAAGCTGGTAAGTTAGAGCTTGCTTTTCATGAGGCATCGATTGAAGCCTTAGAACAGCTTATTCATTGGAAGCAGGAACAATTTCTTCGCACTGGTTTGCATGATGTGTTGGCGCCAGATTGGTCGCAGAACATGCTCAAGAAATGTTTGGATGCACAATCATCTGAATTTGCAGGTGTGCTCACAACATTAAGATGCGACGGTGAGCTGATCGCGGCAGAATTTGGTTTGAGGTCTGGAACGCTCCTGCACGGTTGGATCTCAGGATATAATGCTGACTTTCACCAGTATTCCCCTGGTATGTTATTGCAAACGAGGTTGCTCGAAGCTGCTGCAGAAAACGGTATTCTGACGGCTGATCTAGGTGTTGGGGCAGAGCATTACAAAAAATACTATGCAAGCCGTTTTGATCTCGTATGCAGCGGGATAATACCAGCAACAAATTCTGCTGGTGCACTTCGCGGAATTGGCGGGGAAGTTTGGCATCAATTAGAAAATGCGCCTTTAGGCCCAATTTCTAAATTCGCAGGTAAATTGAGACGTAGACTGGATGTCATATTCGCTGTTGAACAAGGTTTTTCTGCACGCAAGAATGGTGTTATCCAAGCTTTCAAGAAAACTTAAATCAGCATTTTGAGGGAATGAATTTCTGTCTGTATGCTGAGCATTGCTCTTGATTACTTCTATCAAAAATAGAGATTTTTAGGGAAAATTAGATAGTTCTGAAAGTCAGGCTTGCTCATCGATTGAGAGACGAGTACACCCTCTGCTCGACAATAGTGTCCGCTCAATATGAAAATTGACGGATCATCGAATGGGGATGTGTTACGCCTGTGCCGCAAACGATAAACCATACTGATGTATCTAAAGGGATTGCTTCGTCTACAGGGCAGTCATCGGATAAGTATGGTCGAATCATTATCGCCCGTCATGGAAAGCCAAATAAGGATAGAGAAATAGGTCCAAGTCTGACGGCCTCTGAATATCTGGATTGGTGGGCCTCATATGAAAAAGCGTCTCTTAAAGATGATGGACAAGGTCCTTCGACAAAATTGTTGGCTGCAACCGAGAATGCGCCCTTTATAAATACAAGCATTCGTCCCCGCGCAATCGAAACGGCTCATGCCATCGCGAATGGGCGCGAAGTTCGACAGGACCCGATCTTTATTGAAGCTCCATTGCCGCCGCCTAATTTGCCTGATCTCATAAAATTCCTGCCCAAACGATGGAATGTGATTTCTCGTGTTTCCTGGTGCTTTGGAAATTCAGGCGGACAGGAAAGTCAGGTTGAGGCACGTATGCGCGCCGCTTCTGCAGTGGAAAAACTCATTGAACAGGCAGCAAGCGGAAGCGATAGCGTGCTGGCTGCACATGGGTGGTTTAACCGGATGATGCGTCCAGAACTGAAACGTCAGGGATGGAAATGCGTGTATGATGGTGGAGACGCTTATTGGTCTCATCGAATTTATGAAAAACATAGATAATTTTCTGTTTTCCACGCTTGTTTCATAGCGTTGTGAATCGTATGGTTCGATACTTAATTTATTCGGAGAAAATTTATGGCCGCTCCTTCGTCCAACAAAGATATTCCAAAGATGAATTTTGAAGATGCGCTAGCAGAGCTGGAACGCATTGTTCAACAATTGGAAAGTGGGGACGTACCTCTAGAAGATTCAATTCTTATTTATGAGCGCGGCGAAGCATTGAAATCTCATTGTGAGAAAAAACTCCAAGCAGCAGAAACAAAAGTAGAAAAGATTATCGTTGGTACAGACGGTGCGAGTGCCACCGGTGTTGAGCCAAGCGAAATTTCATGAGCGACGACAATTCTTTCTCAAATTTCGAACAAAATTTGTCCGAGTGTGCTGACAAATTAACAGTTGTTATTGATAAGCTCATAGCGCCTGCAGTTGGCCCTGAAGCTCAGCTAATGCGCGCAATGCGTCATGGCGCTTTGGCAGGCGGTAAGCGATTACGTCCTTTTATCGTTATTGAAGTTGGACGCATGTTTGATGCGCCTGAAAAGTCGCTTCTACGTGCGGCGAGTGCGCTTGAATGCGTTCATGCCTATTCATTGGTTCACGATGATCTGCCATGCATGGATGATGATGATTTGCGCAGAGGGCAGCCGACGGTTCATAAAGCATTTGACGAAGCGACAGCCGTATTGGCGGGTGATGCTCTTTTGACATTGGCATTTGAAATATTATCGAACTCCGAAACACATAGCGATGCTGTTGTGCGCTGTAAGTTGATTGAAGTTCTTGCCTTATCATCGGGTGCACGAGGCATGGTCGGTGGACAGATGATTGATATGATGCCTTCTTTTGACGAAGATGACGCATTGAATATTTTGGCACGTATGCAAAGGATGAAAACAGGTGCACTCATAACGTGTGCAGCTGAGTTTGGAGCGATTGTCGGTGGAGCCAGTGAAAGTGAACATCAAGCTTTAGCTGGGTATACGCATGATTTGGGATTAGCGTATCAAATAAAAGATGATCTATTAGATGTTCAGGGAGATGAGGCTGTTCTGGGAAAAGCCGTTTCCAAAGACAAAGATGCGGGTAAACAAAATTTCGTCTCACTTTTAGGGGTAGAAAGTGCAACGTCCCGGGTCGAAATGCTGGCCAATCAGGCTAAACAGCATTTGTCAGTATTTGGAAGTCGGGCTGATTCATTGTTAAAAACAGTGGATTTTGTATTGGATCGCTGCCATTAGGGCGATTACTCGTATAGTCTGAATAATAATATGAATAAAAAAACACCACATCTTGATGCCATCGCATCACCGGCAGATCTTAAAGGTAAAACTAAAGACGAGTTGCTAGAAATAGCTAGTGAATTGCGAGCAGAAACCATTGATGTTGTGTCGACAACTGGCGGACATTTAGGGTCTGCTTTAGGTGTCGTTGAGCTGACTGTCGCTATTCACAATGTTTTTGATACGCCAAATGACAAGCTTGTGTGGGATGTTGGGCATCAATGTTATCCGCATAAAATCCTAACTGGGCGGCGGGACGAAATCCGTTCGTTGAGGCAGGGTGGCGGTTTATCTGGTTTTACAAAGAGATCTGAGAGTGAATTTGATCCGTTTGGTGCTGCTCATGCCGGAACGTCGATATCTGCTGGGGCAGGTTTTGCGACGGCTCGTGACCTAAAAGATGAAGACCGTAACGTTGTATGTGTGATTGGTGATGGTTCGTTGACAGCTGGAATGGCTTATGAAGCGATGAACCACATGGGTGGGCTTCACAAACGTATGGTCGTTATCTTGAATGATAATGACATGTCGATTGCGCCACCAGTGGGCGCGATCAGCCATTATTTATCCAAAACTGTGTCTTCCAAAGGCTACCGTCAATTGCGGAAAGCCGGGAAAATGGTTGCTAAGACTGTTGGACTAGAAAAGCCTGCGAAGAAAGCCGAACATTACGCGCGTGATTTTGCTCTGGGTGGCGCAATGTTTGATGCGCTTGGCTTTTATTATGTCGGTCCAATTGACGGGCATGATCTGGATACGCTCATCCCGGTTTTAGAAAACGTCCGTGATATGCAAAATGGTCCGGTCCTTGTGCATGTTGTGACTGAAAAAGGTAAGGGGTTCGAACCTGCCGAACAATCAGCAGATAAATATCACGGTGTTTCACGGTTTAACGTCATTACGGGTGAGCAGGCAAAATCAAAACCGAACGCGCCAAGCTATACAGGTGTCTTTGCACAAGAGCTAATCAAGTTAGCCAAGGATGATGACCGTATCGTTGGTATCACCGCTGCAATGCCTTCTGGTACTGGTATGGATAAGTTTGGCGATGCTTTTCCAGATCGTATGTTTGATGTCGGAATTGCCGAGCAACACGGGGTAACATTTGCTGCTGGTATGGCTGCTGATGGAATGAAACCATTCTGTGCGATCTATTCGACGTTTTTGCAGCGTGCTTATGACAGCGTTGTGCATGATGTAGCAATCCAGAAATTGCCAGTTCGTTTTGCGATTGATCGTGCAGGTCTTGTTGGTGCGGATGGTGCGACTCATGCCGGATCATTTGATATCGGATTTCTAGGTGCATTGCCTGATTTCGTATTGATGGCGGCATCCGATGAAGCTGAACTTCAGCGCATGGTGGCGACTGCGCATATGATTGATGATCGCCCAAGTGCATTCCGATTCCCGCGTGGTGAAGGTGTCGGTGTCGATCTTTGGGATCGTGCAGAGCCATTAGAAATCGGGAAAGGCCGTATCGTTAAAGAAGGTACGACGATTGCGATTCTAGCATTGGGTGGACGTTTGCAAGAAGCATTGCAAGCTGCTGAGATGTTGGACTCTCAAGGATTGTCCACGACTGTTGCAGATGCTCGCTTTGCAAAGCCATTGGATACCGATCTGATTGAACGTCTCGCGAAAGAGCACGAAGTCCTTATTACTGTAGAAGAGGGCGCACGTGGTGGCTTTGGTGGCTTTGTACTTGAGCACTTGGCTAAGGTAGGCGCTTTGGATACGGGGCTGCGTATTCGTCCAATGACATTACCGGATGTATTCCAAGATCAAGACAAGCCAGAGAATATGTATGAGCAAGCTGGTCTTTCAGCCAAATCAATTGCTACACAAGCTATCTCTGCTCTAGGGCGCGGTGACGCTGCCAAGCTTAAATTGATTATTGGTGGCAAACTGCAAAGCTAAGTGGTTGGATTGCTGACGTCTTTTGCCATAAGCAGCAAATCACGGTGCTCTCCAAATTTTTTGGCAACCTTGCGCAAAAGGCCTTCTTGTTCGAACCCGAAATGTTCATGAATGCCTATGGAGGCTGGATTGCCTGAATCAATTGCGGCAATCATCTTTTCTAGTCTTGGGTCTTTAGTTGCACGATTAATGAGTTCGGCCATAAGAGCTTTTCCAACACCTTTGCCTTGAGCGTGGTTGGCCACATAAACGGAATGTTCCACTGAAATATCGTATCCGGGGCGGCCTTTAAAAGGTGCATAACCACCATAGCCAAGAACGTCGTTATTTTCATCCAATGCAACGATACAGGCGTAATTGAGAGATTGAAGTTGAACCACCCAAGCACGGCGATCATTTAACGTGTCTTCTCTTTCCGTCCATATAGAAAAGCTTGTACGTACTTCGGCATTGAATATGTCGAGAATTGCCGGAATATGAGGTTCTGCTGCATTCACAATTTTCATGGCTTATTCTCCAGTACTAGAACATGTCTTGCTCATCAAAAATTGATTTGCAAGTTTGTGAAGAGGTGTCACATGTTGAGGCAGGAATCTGCATAGAGCTTAATCACGGCTTTGCATTCAAAATAATAATTACTTTAATTGATTGGGCTGTTTCATGGCAGATGAGAGTAAATCGACACCATATTCTTGGGATCAGGATCAAGATGGACGATTGTACGCGCCGGCTACTGAACGCAATCGAGATGTTATTCGCGATTTATTTTATAAACATGTCGCAGATGATGCGCGAGTGTTGGAATTGGCGTGTGGGTCGGGACAGCATAGCGTTCATATGCTGCAAAAAGCACCTAAGATGCGTTGGATATCAAGTGATGTGAGTGATGATGCTCTTCAAAGTGCGCAAAGTTGGGCAAAATATGAAGGGCTAGAGGCACAATATGATGGGTTTGTCTATCTTGATGCGAGCCAGACCGATTGGAAAATTTCAAAACAAATAGACGTTTTGTTTTCATGTAACATGATCCATATCGCGCCTTGGGAGGTCGCAGAGGGATTGTTTGCTGGTGCAGATAAGTATTTGAGCCAAGATGGACTAATATTTCTATATGGGCCGTTTAAGCGCAAAGGTGAGCAAGTATCTAAGTCGAACGAGGATTTTGATGTCAGTTTGAGAGGTCGAGATCAGAATTGGGGCATTCGGGATCTTGAATCTGAGGTCATCCCCGCAGCTCGAAATGCTGGTTTTGAGTTGATGGATGTGTTTGATATGCCAGCAAACAATTTTAGCGTTCTATTTCGCCGTATCTCGAAAGATAAGTAAGACAATGACATCGAAAAATGAAGCTATCCCGACTAGTGAGGATAGTATGCGCCTTGATCTTGCTTTGGTATCGCGTGGATTAATGGAAACGCGTGCCCAAGCACAGGCCGCGATAAAGGCAGGCAAAGTTATTGTAGATGGAAATGCTATTTCAAAACCATCTTTCAAGGTCGAGGCGGGACAAGAGATTACTGCGGAAAAAGCGCATCCGTATGTTTCTCGTGGCGGGCTGAAGTTAGCTCATGCTCTGGATGTTTTTAAAATAGATGCAAAAAACAAAATAGCATTGGATATTGGTGCCTCCACTGGTGGGTTTACCGATGTATTGCTGCGGTCTGGTGCCCGCAAAGTATATGCTGTTGATGTCGGTAAAGATCAGTTGCATTCCAGCCTGACAGGCGACACGCGCGTTATTTCGTATGAAGGAATGGATGCGCGAAAACTTGATGGGAGTATCATACAGGAAGCGCCGGATATTATCGTTTGCGATGCGAGTTTTATTAGCTTGACCAAGCTTCTTCGTACACCGCTTAAATTGGCAACTCCAAAAGCTGATTTGATAGTGTTGTTTAAACCTCAATTTGAGGTCGGAAAAGAAAACATCGGGAAGGGCGGCATTGTTTCAAATAAAGGTGCCGTTTCAAAAGCCCGTGAACAATTTGATCGCTGGCTAGATGGTGTTGAATGGCAGATTGAAAAATCTTGTGCCAGCCCAATATCCGGCGGCGACGGTAATAGAGAATATTTAATCCATGCCCGACGTGTTAAGCAGGGGTGGACGCCATAGGTTGATTTTGAAGAAAACCCGGGCACCGAAGCACCATGTTAACTTGCGTTTCCATGGTACCTCGGACCCCATAAGCCCTGGGTTGGGGGGACGGGCTTATAGCTTGTGTGTGATACGTTTTTTGAAATGTAGCTACGCCAAATTCAAAACGCACACGAATTACAATTCGTAGATACTTGTAGTAAATTTAGAGCTATTGGCAATCATATAAATACAAGTTTTATCACAATTAAGCGGACGCTAAAAGGGGCCGCAACAATGCTTAGTAGAGGATTTCAATTACATATTTGAATGTATATTTTTATTCTACTGAGGAATATAAGGTTTTCGTCGACTTAAACTTGAATATTACATAGTTTTTTTCTTGGTCCCATCCTTCTTTTATTGAATTTTCGAATCAGTATTTAAAAAAACAATAAAAGAAGGTGCCTGCATATTGTCCCCGCATGCACCAGCTGGCGAACTTTGCATGACTGAATATGAATGAGATATGAAGCTGGTTTAGGACTTAGACGGTTTTAGAAACCATGCGAATGCATTAGCCAGATCGACTGGACTATCTAGTAGATATCCGGTTTGAATAATGAGTTGTTTTGCATCGTCCGGCGTGACGAGTTTTTTCTGCCAATTTGGACGCGTCATAGGAAGGAAATGTTCAGCACATTCTTCTGCTGGGGCCTTCAAGCAAATCCGCAAATTGCTATTTTCAGACGGAGATTGGTTTTTCTTTCGTTTTTCGACGAGTTCGACATGATCAATCTTATCCCATGGAATACGTCCAATACCATCAATATCAGCCCCTTTGTCAGAGAGCTGTATGATGACACGGCCGGAATCTATATAAGGCCAATGCCATATCGCAATCGTTGTGAAAATTGCGGATGAGAGCGTGAATAATAATTGATCGAGAAAAAGGCCTAACATCCCCAGAACTGCACCGAAAACTAAAGGCAACCAAACATATGGTCCTGCCAAATCTGTGTCGTAGACTGTGGAGAAGACCTTGTCTTTCATCTTACAATTCAGCCCGGTGCGTTATTGAAAAGTGTTTCGCCCATCTGCCCTCTATGACGTAATTTATGATCAGCGAGGACACACGCCATCATCGCTTCAGCAACTGGTACACCGCGAATAGCGACACAAGGGTCATGACGTCCCTTTGTGCGTATATCAACGTTGTTTCCGTTTTTATCGACGGATTTGCGTTCAGTCAGAATAGATGAGGTTGGTTTAAGCGCCATCCGGACTACAACATCCTGTCCGGTCGATATACCGCCTAAAACACCGCCGTTATTGTTGGACAGAAATTCAGGACCATCTTTACCCATGCGCATCTGGTCAGCATTAGTCTCACCAGTAAGAGCAGCAGATTCAAAACCAGCACCAATTTCAACGCCTTTGACGGCGTTGATCGTTCCCATTGCCATGAGTAGGTCTGAATCAAGTTTGGAATAGACAGGCGCACCCCATCCAGCGGGTACGCCGGACGCTACAACCTCAATCACGGCTCCAACAGAAGACCCGGCTTTGCGTATACCATCAAGATATTCGGCCCATTCAGCAGCAGTTTCGGCATTTGGGCACCATAGCGGGTTATTGGTTGTTTCATTCCAATCCCAATTGGTACGATCAATTTTCTTATCACCAATCTGAACGAGTGCTCCGCGAATTGTAATATCGTTGCCAAGGACTTTGCGCGCAATACCGCCTGCAGCAACCCGCGCCGCCGTTTCACGGGCAGAAGAACGACCGCCGCCGCGATAGTCGCGTACGCCATATTTGGCATCATACGCATAGTCAGCGTGACCCGGACGGTATTTGTCGCGGATATCGCCATAGTCTTTGGAGCGCTGATCGGTGTTCTCGATCATCAAAGAGATAGGTGTACCGGTTGTGACCTGCCCATTCGTGCGATCATCTTCAAAAACACCTGAGAGAATTTTGACGGCATCTGGTTCTTTGCGCTGCGTGACTAGCTTGCTTGTGCCTGGCTTACGTAGATCCAACCAGCGCTGAATTTCTTCTGCTGTGATTGGGATGCCAGCAGGGCAACCATCAACAACGCAACCAAGCGCAGGACCGTGACTCTCACCCCAAGTGGTGACGCGAAAAAGATGACCGAATGAATTATGTGACATGTGGTTCTTTCAAGCGCAATTTGGACTTTAAGGAAAGTCTTTCTTGCTGCTGGGGTTTGATAAATAGGAATAAAACACGTGCAAAATGGGAGTTTACTGGCTTTGTCTTATGATCTCGTCTGAATTTTTGCGAACACCATAAGTTCCCTTCCATATGTGGACGAGGCTAAATTGACCGCTTGTATCTGTTCCGACAACCTCATCATATATGTCTGATGATAAATCCTCGTTCAATGTGTTTTGAGCACCGATGACGCTTTTAAAGACGGGGCCGGCCATCTGTATTTCAGACTGTTCAACGAATGCACGATAGAGTTTAGTGTCTGTATAAAACACCATATCTAGGACTTCACCGACTGGTTCATTCGTGAAAATGGAGTTTAGGCCACAATACGTGACCGCGCCTGAACATATTGATGTTGCGACTTGTGTGTATTTGCCGTCTTCAAAACGCATCATGTTGTAAACATTGGCACCTCCTTGAAGGCCGCCAAAACCTAGCGCGAAATCCTGCATTCCATTCTGGCTGGTATTGAGAACTTGTAGGTCGCCACCAACAGAGCTGTGAATAGCCTCATATCCTTCTGGATTGGTCAGAAGGAGATCATGGCGACAGCCCGATGATCCACAATATTCAATATGTTCGAGTTTAACGAAATAGTCTTGGTATCCATCTCCATTTAGGTCAGGTGAGCTAAGGATAGATATCGCACCATCATAGTCTGCACGGGACAGAATATACTCCTCAGGTGTATCATAGGCGCGTTGATCCGCGACGAGCTTTTCATAATAGCCGTTTAAGAAATTTTCTTTTTGCGTTTCAGGATCAAGGCTGGCCAATTGGGTTGTTGTGCGACCCAAAGCATTTGTCGTGGTCAATCCCCATGCAATCAGAGGCGCAGCAATCGCAATGGCGGCTGCACCTAAAAGGAGCTTTTGATTTCTGGCGCGGCGTTTCTGTCTTTGCCATAGTGAATCAAAGGGGACGCCCTCTAATCCAGCGACTATGCGCGTTACCAATTTGGAAAAGGAATCTTTTCGCGCATCAGGCGCTAGTGGTTCGTCGGGGATGTCTGTGACAATTCCATCTGGCTGAACCTTATATTTTAGGGCAGGGACCAAACATTCGTCATCGGGATTGGCAGCGTGAGGTGTACCATCAATGATAACAGCGAAGACCTGTTTCTTGGGATCAGCTAGTTTTTTATACTGGATGACTTCTTGGTTGACCCACGCTGACTTAACAGCGTTTGGGCTCGCAATCGCTATCAGGTCTTCACTCGCTCCGATCGCGCTTTCAAGAGCATTGCTGAGGCTAGCGGCACCACCTAATTCATCATCGTCCCTGAAGACACGGCCAAATCGTTTGCCGTTTGGGAGTTTAAAGGATTCAAGTGCCTTATGGAGACGTTTGGCAAAGGCCTTATCCTTTTGAGAATAAGATATGAATGCGCGATATCTCTGCGAATACTCACTCTTCGCCATAGCAATCCCCTATAGTCTGAACATTCTATGGAGAAAGCTTACGATAGGCAGCGCTGAATTTCTAGCGGTTAGATTTGTCGACTTTCCCAACAAAAAAGCTGCTCTGGAGAGAGCAGCTTTTCAGGGGATAGTCTTTCAAGAGGCTTATTAAGCAGCTTTTTTGAGCGCTTTTTTAGCTTTCTTTAGTTTCACTTCTTGCTTTGCAATTGTTTTTTTGCGGGATTTGATTTCGCTTTTAATTGCTTTGATTTTCTTCTTGGCCATTGTAATGCTCCCTCAGTGTTTTTTTGTATATACTATAAATATACATAGCATTGCTTTGTATATGCGTATTGAAAAAATGCAAGGCTCAAAAAGAAAAAAAGCGCAGTGTGCGGATGAAATGACTTCATTGAAGGTGGAGACTAATTGTTGTTTTTCCTTTGGGAGGAAGGAAAGTCGACATATATACTGACTAGCAAGCTAATTTGGGTACGAGTCCTATGACTGACAAATCAAAAATCATCCCTGCCAGTCCTGATTATCAGGATGAGGAATATGCAGAAGTCTACGCTAAGGCGAAGGCTGACGGTAAGCCATTGCCTGATGATGAGAACTGGTTTGGGACGTCAGAGCCATTTGAAATGTTTGCAAATTGGTTATCTGACGCCAAGGACAAAGAGATAAATGATGCTAATGCAATGTCGCTGGCGACAGTAGATGCCGATGGCATGCCGGATGTGCGTATGGTGCTGCTCAAGGATTTTGATGAGGATGGGTTTGTCTTTTATACAAATACAACAAGTGCCAAGGGACGCCAGATAGATAGCATTATGAAAGCAGCTATTTGCTTCCACTGGAAATCATTGCGACGTCAGGTGCGTGTGCGTGGGAATGTAACGCGTGTTAGCGATGAAGAAGCAGATGCGTATTTCGCGTCTCGTCATAAAGATAGTCAGATTGGTGCATGGGCATCCGATCAGTCTTCACGCATGGATGGACGTTTCGAACTAGAGAAGAATATCGCCAAATATGGTACGAAATATGCGTTGTCCAAGACGCCGCGCCCGCCGCATTGGACAGGGTATCGTATCGCGCCCGAGCATATCGAATTCTGGCGCGATAGACCTTTTCGTTTGCACGACCGGTTGGTGTTTGAGCGTGCTGAAAATGGTGGTTGGTCTACTGGTCGCTTATTTCCCTAGATTTTTGGCACGGGCGTGTTCTGAATACATGCCAGAATAGTCTGCGCAAATAATTCAGGTTTATTCCAGAACCAGAACTCTTTTTGATTGTTTAAAATCAGATGTTTGGAGTGGGGGAGATAGGTTTCCAATTTCTTGGTGTATGCCAGAAATTCTGAATCATCACCCTTCACAGTCAAGATCAAGCTGCGCGTCTCATTGCCATATAAACGCGCAGGATAGTGACGAAACATATTGGTGATGAATATATCAATAATCGCGTCTGCATCACAATCATTGAGCTGGGATCGCACATATTGAAAGTCTGATCGAGGCACGCCCGCGCCATTCATCATCAGGTTTTGTACCCAGCTCATTGACGTAAATGGCTTTACAAAGTTTGTGATCCAACGAACGGCTGGTTCGCTTTCTTTATCTTGCCCCATCACAATGGACATGAGGCTGGCAGACGCAAAGCTATCTGGATTGTACGCCATTAGGCCTAGGCCGATAGTCGCACCGATGGAGTGGCCGACAATATGATAGTTTTCGTCATCTTTCGGCTGGCCAATGATTTCCAGTATCTGTTCGGATATTTCTTCAATCGAAATCCACTGCAAAGACTTTGCACTGCTGTGACCTGGTAGATCAAATACATAGCAATCGTATTGCTCGAAATATGGCAATATCCTCTGCCACATCCAGCCACCCAAACCTATTCCGTGCAGGAATATGACTTTGTTCGGTGATTCCGGTGTTCCTATACGTTGAAATGGGAGCACGTTTTACAATCCACACTTTTCAATAGCGATGTCATCAACATTCAGGTGCTTGCTGACACGGTCAGAATAATCCGTGGCAATGAGAGTGACACCTTCATTGATCAATTCATCATATTCAGAGCCGTCACGATCAGCCCAGAACTCATCATCAAAACGTTGTCCGCGCCGCCCTAAAGTTCCAAATGCGACTTCAACCCCCATATCGTTTAGATCAGACCATAGGCCAGGGTTTAGGTTTTCCGTTCCCGTCCATGCAATCAGGTTTTCGCGTTTCACGCCTTTACCTTCAAGTCTTTTGACATCCGATGGATCCGAAATTGTTGCAGTCATCATCATATTGGGCGCAAGACGTGCGACTTCTGTTGCTTGATCATAGGTATAAGTAATCAAAACGACATTGTCGGTCGCACCGGCTTTGCGTACTTCAGAAATGATTGTTTCAAACCTGCTAGAGCGTTTTTTATCGAGTTCTAGAATGGCGTTGTTTGCTTTTGCCCATTTCAGCGTTTCTTGAAGAGATGGGATTGTATAATTCGTGACATTGCCATTCGCTTTCAGGCGTATCGATTTTAAATCTTTCCATTCCAACTCTCTCGCTGGTCCTGCGCTTTCCGTTGTGCGGTCAAGGCTTGTGTCATGCATTAAAAATAGCTGACCATCTTTTGATTCAGCAATGTCTATTTCAAATACACGTGCGCCGTTATTGTAGGATTGTTGCAAAGTCTCCAGAGCATTTTCAGGGTATCCGCGCCGCGGCCCACCACGATGCGCAGCAGCCAATCCGCCATGCTGACGGATACAATCAAATTTTGACTGCAAGCTGGTACTTTTCGTGTCTGAAAAATTGGATTTTGAGTCGTCTATCGCAGGAGTGCCATTATCGGAAGCTTCCGAACATGATACGATCATAAGTAGAGATGTGCAGAGAATTGACGAAAAAAATCGCATTTAATTGCTCATATGTAAAATAGTTGACGTTACGTACAGACTTTTTTTTGCTGGTTTTATGTCGTTTAGTACATTGAACAAAAAAATAATACTCTATTGGGAGAGGAATTTCAGCATGCAAGATCACGTAAATGCGTCGGACAGAAAGCTACCATTTGGACTAATGCAGGATTGGCCGCTGACGGTTGATAAAATACTTGATCATGCAGTTGCAGTTCATGGCGATAAAGAAGTCGTGACGCGATCCCTAGCCGGACCAATTACGCGGAAGACCTATCGTCAGATTGCAGCTGAATCCAGACGGGTATCTGAGGCTTTAATCGTACATGGTATCGAGCCCGGAGATGTGGTTGCGACCCTCGCATGGAATACTGACCTACACATGGAAACTTGGTATGGTGCTATGGGATTAGGAATGATCCTGCACACTCTTAATCCGCGTCTGTTTCCTCAACAGATCGCTTGGATAGCAAACCATGCCGAAGATAAGGCGCTATTTTTTGATGTAACCTTTCTTCCACTCGTAGAGGCGATTGCGTCACATCTGCCAAATATCAAACTGTTTGTTATTTATGGTGATGACAGTGTGCTGCCGGAAAAAACAGCAATTCCTAATCTGAAATCTTATGAGGGCTTTCTATCTGGTTGCACGGGATCTGGCGTTGAATGGGGTGGATTTGACGAACGAACAGCATGTGGATTGTGTTATACTTCGGGTACGACAGGCAACCCAAAAGGTGTGCTGTATTCACACCGGTCCAACTTCCTCCACACAATGATGACGATGCAAGCTGGTTCTTTGGGTATGTCGGAAGATATGACTGTCTTGCCGGTCGTCCCAATGTTTCACGCAAATACATGGGGACTTACATTTACTGGGCCGGCAAGTGGTGCGACGTTAGTTATGCCGGGGGCGCGCATGGATGGCGAAGCAATTTACGAACTTTTAGATAGTGAAAAAGTCACCATGTCAGCTGCTGTGCCAACGATATGGCAAATGTTGCATCAATACTTGGTCAAGGAAAATAAAAAGCTGCCTCATTTGAAATGTGTTGTCATTGGAGGGGCTGCAACACCAGAAGGATTGTTACGCGCTTTTGAGGAAGATTTTGATGTGGAGGTCTATCCGGCGTGGGGTATGACTGAAACCAGTCCACTGGGAACAATGTCCAAGCTGCCACAAGCTCTAGAAGGGTTAAGCCCTGATGAGAAGATAGTTCAGAAATTGAAGCAAGGCCGTCCTGCATTTGGAATGGAATTAGATGTTGTCGATAAAGACGGAAAAAGTTTGCCAAGGGACGGACAAACTGCCGGTCATTTAGTTGTAAAAGGACCAGCTGTTGCAAGCGCTTATCTTAACAGTGACAGCGACGTTCTTGATAGCAATGGGTTCTTTGATACTGGAGATGTTGGCAATCTTGACGAATATTCCCAGATGCAGATTACCGATAGATCTAAAGACGTTATTAAATCTGGCGGTGAATGGATATCGTCCATAGCGCTTGAAAACATTGCTGCGAGTCATCCGAAAATCGCTATTGCCGGAGCTATTGGTTTACCTCACCCCAAATGGGATGAACGTCCACTATTGATCGTTCAAAAAGTGGATGGTGAAGAGATTGGAAAAGAAGAAGTTCTAGCGTTTTTCCAAGGTAAGATTGCAAAATGGTGGTTGCCAGACGACGTCGTGTTTATGGATCAAATTCCACTTGGAGCCACAGGAAAGATCAACAAGTTGGAGTTAAGAGAAATCTACAAAACCCATAAATTGCCGACTGATTGATATCGCCATTGCTTTAGTCTGGTGTTAGTAGTCTTAAAAAAGAAAAATAGGCTGGAGGGATACATGTCCGAACTGACACCAGAAGAAGTGGCAAAACTTGAGGCTGAAGCACGTGAAACGGCGCGGGCAAAGAAGGAGTCAGTGACTGTGCTGGCAGATGACCCGCCGCCGCCGCCGAGAGAACCAATGAGTGAGCTGAAAGTTCGGGCTATTTGGGTAGCATGTATTGCCGCACTGGCTACTCCACTCTGGCTTATGTTGGCACCGATTGGATATAGAATGGGCTGGTGGGGGCTTGGCACGAGTTTAGGTTTTATGACCCGTGAAGTCGCTCCAATAGTCGTGGGTGTGTCTATTCTGGCTATCATTATTGCAACGATAATTCAGCTTGTTAAGTCACCCAAGCGTGGCGCGATCATCACTGTAATATTGTTATTTATTCCAATATTTATGGGGACGCGTCTGATAGGCACCAAACAATTGGTCGCAAATCTACCTCCAATTCATGACATTCAGACGGATTGGGATAACCCGATTATTTTCCCAGAAGCTTTAATTGCTGAACGTGCTGCGAATAATTGGAATGAAGTGAAAGATGAGCCTCGTGTTCCAGAAGGTGCTAAAGGCATCTGGCCAGATGCAGTTGGAAAGACAAATAAACAGCTTCAGGAAGAGAAATATTCCAAGTTTAATCTTCGTCCTCAATTGTTTTCCATGAAACCTGATATTGCTTTTGAAGCAGCTGCCGAAATTGCGGAAAAGCAGGGTTGGGAAATTGTAACCATGGATTCAGAAGCAGGTTATATCCATGCAACAGCCACAACCTTCTGGTACGGGTTTGTTGATGATGTGATCATTCGTATCGAGCCTCAAGGTACTGTCGGATCTAAGGTCAATCTTAGATCAGTCAGCCGTATTGGGTTCTCCGATATGGGAGCGAATGCCAACCGGATTAAAAACTATATTGATGATTTGAATTTGGCTCTTAACGGCTAATTGTTTGAAGCTAAAAATCGATACAAAAAAGGCCCGTCAAGAATTATCCTGACGGGCCTTTTTAATGTTTCAGTACACTAAAAACTAAGCGGAAACCGCTTCAGAAAGTGTGTATTCTGTTTTTAGGTTTAGGACAGGCGAGGATGCTTGCGCACGGCCTGTATCAACCAAATGTACGATATGCGCGAGAACAGAGTGACACGCTGCAGGGTGAAGGCGCTTATCAACGTCCTTGTATATAGATTTTACCATCGTTGGAATTTTAGTGTCGCCAGCTTTAAGGCGCTCAATAATCGCGCTCTCACGTTTGCGGCGGTGGTCTATATAGGCCTGTACAAAAGGTTTTACATCTGTGATTGGAGGGCCATGAGTTGGCCAAATTGTCGAGTAACCACGCGCATGAACTTTTTCGAGGCTATCAAAATAGTCACCCATATTCCCATCTGGCGGAGAAATAACTGTCGTGGACCATCCCATAATATGATCACCGGAGAAGAGGGCGTTTTCTTCTTTTAGTGCATAGCAGAAATGGTTCGATGTATGGCCGGGGGTGGCAACTGCTTCTATCGTCCAGCCATCACCTGAAAATAATTGGCCGTCTTGAATCGTCTCATGAGGTTGGAACGATAAATCATCGCCAGCTTCCATGCGTACATCTGATTCTGTTGGGATTGCTGGTCCACCGGCAAGAACTTCACATCCTGCCCATTCAGCTAAAGGGTGAGCAAGCGGTGAATGGTCCATATGTGAGTGGGTTACCAGCACGTATTTGACCTTGCGGCCTTCTAGAACCTTTTTAAGTGCATCGAAGTGAGCTTCTGTATGCGGGCCAGGGTCTAGGACGGCACATTCATCGCCACCGATGATGTAAACGCCTGTTCCTGTGTATGTGAAAGCACCAGGGTTATTCGCAATCACTCTTTGTATGAGCGGAGATACTTGCGTAACTTTTTCATACTCAAATTTTATGTCACTCACGAATGGAATGCCGGCCATGTATCTAGTCCGCTATATTATTAGTGTCGTCTTATATTCTTCGTTGAAAGAATACCGTTTGCTTTAAGGCGCAAATTCATCGGCGAATGCACGAGCCAGACGACGAGTTGCGCGTAATTTTTCACCCAGAGGTAAAGCAACGGGCGGACCCATATCTGTCTTGTTTGCATCAACAATGTAAATGCGACCATCTTTTGCATCACGCAACACGTCAACGCCGCCCCAGTCAAGCTTGATTTCCATAGAAAACGCTCTGATCACGTCAAGTTCATCTGCTGAGAACACATCTTGAGGTTTTTTAATGAAGACTTCGGTATTGTAGTTGTGGAAGCGTCTGGATAATGGACGGCGTTTAATGAAAACTATCGCTGGCTCGCCATTGACCGTGCAGGTACGTAAATCCTCAACTAAACCACCAGGGATTTCATTATCAACGAGGCGTTGGTATGCGCGGCCTTCTTCCTTTGGAAATGGACCCGCCACAATACGCCCATCATGCGCTGCGTTGATTTCGGATTTATCAACAATCATCCCATTATATGTTTCAGGATCTACACCTAATCCATATCCGGCAGCTATTTCAAAAGCTTCTGCAACGCGGGATTTGGAAATATCCGTACACTCGAAATTGACTGTTTTTGCGTTGGGGGAATGTGCAAGTGCCGTTGGTATGGATGTTTCTGTTGAATCATCAAATTGCATGACGATATCTGCTTCTTCCACATTTTTTACAATGCGAGCACCTGCCACATGAAGAACAGGCCAGATTAGATACCATGGACGGGGTTGATCTGGGGCAAAAGCTATTTTGGGACGTTTATGTCCTGTTAAAGCACGTTGAATGCGCCATATCTGAGCAAAAAAGAAAAAGGTAAACCAAGTGAAAATGTCTTGGATCAAATGGAAATCTAGACGAATCCTATGTCCTGTTTTTTTGACAAGAATAGAGTTAGGTCCTTCGACGATAAAGTCAGATGTCCAGATACTCTTTTTCATACGCAACCAACCAATGTTTATTTTCTACTGTTTGAACATCGAGCGTGTTTCTGACTTATTTTACTCTGAAAGTCACGCTTCAATACTTCATTCATATTTAATGACAGGGAATGCGACATTTATCAGACTCAGCCAAGTGAATTTTATGTGTCTATTTTTCAACTAGATGTGATCTGAGTGTAAAGAGGCATCATGTGGGACAGATCATAGCCAGCATGTTTAGCCTTATGAATTGCTGATTCAGGTGTTTCTGCGCCTGACTTTACGCTTGCTAGAGACCACAAGGAAACGGACCGTGTTCCCGATCTACAATAGGCTAGAACAGGGCCTTTTGCATTTATAACTGCTTTGACCAAAGCGTCTGCTCTATTCAGCATATCCGCTGGGCTAGCTATTGGTAGGTATTGGTAATCTAATCCGTGTTCAATCGCTTTTTCCTGTGCGGTCATGCTGGTCATCTGGCCAAAAGATTCGCCGTCAGGTCTGTTGTTCACGACAAGAGCATAACCCGCATTTTTGATTTGTTTGAAATCATCAATGTCGATTTGTGGGGCGACGGAAAATTTTTCAGTTACGCGACGGATCTCAGCCATTTCAAACCTCTAAACTAATCACCAGACTTCCTTATCTGAAAGGAAGCTTATATTGGAATTACGCAAGCGATAATCCTAGAAAACGGATTAAGCAAGTAAACACCATGGAGTTATTCTATTTGATCTTTTCGTGAAAATCTATCCAATCACGAATATGACCGTATCTAGTGCTCTTTTATGACCGGAATTGCCATTTGGTTTGGATTGGATTCCATCGCCTGTATTTGCATTAGCGTTGAGTTTACGCGTTCATCACCCACTATTTTAGCGACACGGTTTAGCGTTTGAATGCTTTGAGCTGAAGCACCTAGCATTCCACCAATTGCTTCAAGCGGATCTTGTTGAGGGACCATTGATACGAGGTTTACTGCTGTATCTGCATCTATTTCGGCAAGTTCTTTAGCACCTTCAATAGCGTCTATTAGGCCACCTAGCTCGTCGACTAAGCCTTTGTTTAGTGCATCTTCACCTGTCCAAACACGACCTTTAGCTACTTCGTGCAATTCTTCTTGCGACATGTCACGCCCATCAGCAGCTAGTTTTGTGAAACGGTCATATGTGCGCTCTAGACTTTGGCGCATTGTCGCGCGCTGTAGATCTGAAAGCTTTTCTGTTGATGTATAAATAGAGGCGTATTCACCACCGACATCGATGCGCGCGGGGTTCACCCCAATTTTTCGCATTCCTTCTGCAATGGCAAATTTACCGCCATATACACCAATTGATCCGGTAATAGTTGCGCGATTTGCGTAGATTTTATCGGCACCCATAGAGATATAATAGCCACCCGATGCAGCGACTGATCCCATGGAAATGACGACAGGCTTTTCATATGTTTTCTGGACATATTCAATCGCATTCCAAATTTGATCAGATGCACTCGGAGATCCTCCGGGGCTATCAACACGGAATACAATAGCTTTTATATCTTCACGTTCACCTGCATCGTAAATCTGACTTGATATTGTATCAGATGCGATAATTGTTTCTGCATTTGGATTAAACACATCTCCACCTGACGCGCCCGGCATAATAGGTCCTTCACCGCCTATTAGAGCAATATTGGGTGATTTCTCTGGAAGTTTAGGGGGGTAATAGTTGGCAATGTCGATTATATCGCCATCATCGGCCATTTCTTTTGCGTGACGTGCGACATCCTCAGGCCAGCCTAATTTATCGACGAGTCCGATCTCTACAGCTTGTTGTGCGGAATAAGGGCTGTTTTCTAAGACCGTTCTAACAACAGAATCATCAGGCAGTTTATCTGCGCGGTCATTTGCGATGTCGACAATGCTGACTTGCCAAAGGCTTTCGGCTAGTTCGCGCATGGCTTTAGCGTGCGATTCTGTGAAGTCAGTCTCCTTATATACGTTAGGCGAGTTTTTGAATTCGTGGAATGCTTCGATTTCAGCTGTGATCCCCAACTTATCAAATAGACCTTTTAGAAAAAGCGTCTCAATAGAGAAACCGGGCACGGAAAGGTCGGTTCCATCCTGCAACCAGATTTCATCACTTGCTGATATTGCGCGATAAGCGGAAGGCCCACCAACAAAAAATCCTTGAGAATGAGTAACGACGAATTTGCCGTTTTCTTTCAGTTTTAGGATGGCATTACGCATTTCTTCTGCGCGAGAAGACCCAAATCCCATTTCACTTGCGCGAAAAAAAACGCCTTTGACATTGTCATCGCTTGCCGCGCGATCGAGTTTTTCCAAAATATCAATAAAACTTGTCTGACCAAATAAGGATGCAAGACCATCCGTTGGTTTCTGGTCTGGGTACTCATACCGCATGTCGATAGATATTACGATTGGCCCAGAAGGAGATTCGGATTTTGAACCACTGCTCGCCATTGTGATAACAAAGATAGGCAAAGCTACAAAGAAAAGAATGAGAGCGAGAAACCCACCAGCAAATGACAAGAGAAGCGTTTTCATATTCGTCCAATTCTATGTTTCTTTAAGCGTTTGTTGTTGAGTTGGAGCCCGTGTCAACAAATTGGTCTATAGCGATTATCGATAAATATAGGTGCGATGCCTTTAAAAAGGAAGGGGCGGGCTGTGATTTTGTGGGTGATGGCTAATTTTTCAAATTTTTGCATGGCAAACAGGCACATTTTGTAGCCATTTAGGGCGTGAAGGCTTGTGGAGAACTTTGAGAAACGGCTGAGAATTGGATTTAAGATGAAGTTTTTCCGGAATCTTATAAAAAATCTATTGCATTCCATTTTAGTCTTGGTTAGTTACAGCGCTTCCCTTGTTGGGGCATCGCCAAGTGGTAAGGCACCGCTTTTTGGTAGCGGTATTCCCAGGTTCGAATCCTGGTGCCCCAGCCAGGGAATTTCATTTCATTGAAAATAGAATCACTCTCTCACATTATGTGGGGGTGATCTCTTATGACCTTTGCAGCAATCTCCATGTCTTCAATCGTATTTATGTTGAAGAAAGGATCAAATGGAACCATCTGCCAATCCACTACTGACATTCCAATATTTTTTGCATTCCATTTTAAGCTTAGATTTCCAGCTAAGGCGCTATTTCGTAAATCATCAAGAATGTTCACAGGCCAGCACGCAAAGACGGGGTGCAGCGTTCCTCCACTACTTGCCACCGCGATTGTGTTGTTTGTTTTTGAGCTTGCTTCTAAACGAGAGAAAAGGTCGTCAGGGAAAAATGGACTATCGCATGGTATTGTTATGATGTGTTCAAAGCCATTAAATTTGGCCCAGTTTAGAGCGCCAATAATGCCTCCAAGTGGACCATCAATCTGTTTGTCATCAAACACCATCTGGGCAGGGGGGGCTTGAATTTGAGATTTGTCCGCGACCTGAATGGCGATTGTCTTATGAGAGCTGAAAGCTTTTTTAAAGGCAATATCAATGAGGCGTTGGCCGCTCAGAGTTTTATTGGCCTTGTCTCCTCCGATTCGGCTTCCCATACCTCCAGCTAGGATTATGATTGCGAGTGTATCCATTGCCTTAAAAATCATACGCTGGAACAAGGTCGCCAATTGCAGCTGCGGGAGCATTAGGAGGCCGACGAATTAAGAGGTCGGCGTTCGCTAGGGTCGATTGAAGACTAGAGTCCTGACTGGAAAATGTGTGGACTTTGCCATCATTTAAATAGCCTCGAATAAAATTTTCGCGACTACCGTTTGAGGGGAGGTCCTTTGCGAGAGGGAGCTTGTTTGGCTCAGAGCCGACCTTTGCATCACGTCCTGAAAGCCCAAGTATAAGAGGTTTTAAGAACAACCGAGCGGTTACGAGTGCTGAAGATGGGTTACCTGGTAAACCCAATATGATGGTATTCTTCGCTTTAGCACACCAAACAGGTTTTCCGGGTTTCATAGCAACTTTTGAAAAAACGATATCCAAACCAAATTCTTCAAACATTGATTTTGCATAATCACGCTCCCCAACAGAAGCGCCGCCTGTCACAACAATAATGTCGGCATCCTTAAGTGCTTTTTCTGCAGCCACCTTTAATTCATCGAGAGCGTCGCGAAGGCTTTCGGAACGGACGATATTTGCTCCTACTTCTGTGGCAAAACTTGAAACGCCGTAAGAGACACTTTCAGGAATAGCGCCGGCTTTCTTGTGAGCCTGACCGGGGGGCATGAGTTCATCACCAGTCGCTAGAATGACGATATTAGGTGTTGGTGTGACATAGAGCTGACTTTGGTCTGCAGCGGCTGCAGTCGTCATTGCCCGCCAGTTTAAGAGAGTTCCGACCTTTAGAAGAGTGTCACCGGCTTTAAAGTCTGAGCCTAGTTTTCTTATGTTGGTATTACCTGTTGGCGGTGAGTTGAAAATAGCTGTGTCGCCATCTCGCTCGACATTTTCTTGAATAATGACTCGATCAATGCCTGCAGGTACCGGAGCGCCTGTAAAAATGCGAACACATCCATCTTCAGGGGCCGTCTGGTTAGGCGGACTTCCCGCAAAGCTCTCCTTCAAAATAGGGAGGTGCGCAGGTAGAGATTTTAGTTGGGAATCCCTTACGCCATATCCATCCATTGCAGACACATCACTATATGGAGCGTTCGAACGTGCATTCAGATCTCTAGCCAGCGTTTGTCCGTGACACGCAGCGAACTCGCAATTGATTGCTGGGAGTGGTTTCGCGATTTCATAAATTTTGCTTATTGCGTCGTCAAAAGGAATCAATTTGGCCTCATCTGCTTTAGTTCAGGGCTGATAATCGGTGACTGTTTAAATCCTACCTGATTCGAAAAGTATATCGTCCAACAAGAGAAAATCGTTCCAATCACATGCGGTCAAAAGCACGATCATTGCAAATTTGAGTCGGCATTCTTTATCAATTCAATCAATTGGCTGAGAATTATTGTCTTAAGTGTCGCAGAAATGACTTATGAGAGAAGTAAATATGCAAGACGAAGATGAGTTTAATTGATTTAAGAGCTTTGTTTGGGAGGTTTGTGGTAGTTAAATGCTAAAAATGGGCGGATATGTAAAAAAAATCTCTTTTTTTTATTCCGTACAATATTTTTCATATTCGCTGCTGTTTTTCGCAAATTGAACCAAAATCATACACTAAAATGCTTATTTTTAGGCAAAATGTCTAGAATTGGCGCTGATATTGAGAAAAAACAGTTCCAACTGCGAAAGAAATATTGATTGGAACGTTTACTTGTTGTTAGCGTTATGTTGCGTAACCGCAAAAGTTGTCGCATATGGACTTTATAGTTTACAATTATCCCTAGGGGATGGTTGTTCAGAAGAAATTAGAAGAGCGTACAGATTTAATGCGCTCCGTTATTGGGGTCTTGGTAAATTTATTGAGACTTTCAAAAACTGATATTGAATTTGTTGGTCGAAATGCGTAACAGCAAGCGTTTTCGAGCAAGAATCGAGGGGACTTTGATTGCCCCCTTGCGAAACAGAGTGAAGTTTTCGAGCGGTGAGGGCATAATGCATCGTCGCGTCGGGGAGTTGAGAGGCAAGACATGAAACGGTTTATCAAACCGGTAAGTGCAGCGTTTATGGCGACCGTTTTGGCGTCCGTTGCAGCACCGGCTTTTGCACAAGCAGATCTATCTGGCGCAATTAGCGTTAGTGAAAAAGCGACGCGTAAAGCTGAGCAGACACAAGAACGCATCAACCAATTGGATGATGAGCGTTCTGACATGGTTCGCGAATTCCGTACGCTATTGCAGCAAAAAGATGCCGCTGCACTATATAAGCGTCAGCAAGAGCGCGTTGTTGCGTCTCAAGAAAACGAAATGGTCAGCTTGCAAGAGCAACTGGGTCGCGTGGAAGAAATCAAGGCGCAAATGGTGCCTATGATGGAAGACATGATCGCAGCTATTAAAACTTTCCGTGCTGCGGACCTTCCATTCAAAGACATGACAGACGATGGTAAAATCGATGTTCGTGCAGACCGTTACACGAAACTTGATGAAGTTATGGGCCGCGGTGATGTTTCACCAGCTGAGCGCTACCGTTTGATCATTCAAGCTTTCCAAAGTGAAATGGAATATGGTCGCACAATTGATGCATACCAAGATGACATCACACTTCCAGATGGTTCAGTGAAAACTGTTGACGTGTTCCGTTACGGACGCGTTTCTTTGGTTTACATTACGAAAGACCGTAATGAGCTAGGACGTTGGGATCGCGAAACACGCCAGTGGGTAGAACTTCCTTCTAGCTACAAGTCAGAAGTCCTTAAGGGCATTCGCATCGCTGACAAAGTTGCAACTCCAGCAATCATGATGGCTCCGGTCGTCAAATTGTCTGCTCAGTAACGTCGAAAGTGAGATTTACTGATATGAAACCGATTAAATTTTCGATCAAAGCTATGGCTGCCGCAGCCATTCTTATGACATCGTCAGCTGGTGCCGCTTCTGCTCAATCTTTGAGTGATGTTGTTGCAGCTCTGAAAAAAGACTCAAGCGCACTTAACGCCGAAAACAACCGTCGTCTAAGTGAATTTAAATCTGCACGTGACGAGCAAGCTACTCAGTTGGCTTCCGCACGCTCAGAAGTACGTGCTGAAGAGGCTGCTGGTCAGGCTCTCGCAGTGAAATTTGCTGAAAACGAAGACGTTCTTGTTGGCCTTCAAGGTGAACTACAAGAAAAAGCTGGTGATTTCTCTGAGCTACTAGGTCAGTTCCGTACTGCTGCTGGTGAGATTGACCCGCTACTACGTCGTTCAATCATCTCTCAGGAATACACAGGTCGTGCAGATGCACTTTCTGAAATTTCTCAGGCACGTACACTTCCAACACGTCAACAGCTCGACCTTCTATGGCGTGCAATGTTGCAGGAAATGGTAGGCCAAGGGGAAGTTAAGTCTTTCAGTGCAGTTGTTGCTAACGAAAACAACAATGAGCCAATCAACGTATTCCGTATTGGTCCATTTACAACTTTCACTGATGAAGGTTCACCTAAATTCCTTGATTTGGATGGCGGTAAATTAATCGCATTTGCAGCTCAACCGGGTGGCGCAATCATGACTGGTGCTAACGACATCCGCAAGGCTGGCGAAGGCAAACTAGTTGCAGCTCCTGTTGACCCGTCTCAAGGTGACCTACTTGGTCTTTTGGCCAATATGCCAAAACTTGGTGATCGTATTAAACAAGGTGGTCTACCTGGTTATGTGGTTCTAAGTCTTCTAGCTATCGGTTTGGTTATCGGTATCTACAAGCTAGTGACACTTACAATGATTGGTGCTGCTGTTAAGAAAACAGCTCAAACAAAACGTGCTGGTAACGGCAACCCATTGGCACGTATCTTCCAAGCTTATGAAGATGCTCGTCAGGATGACGTTGAAGCTCTTGAGCTGCGTTTGGACGAAGCCATCCTTAAAGAAACACCGAAGATTGATAGCTTTGTGAACTTGATCAAAGTTCTCGCAGCTGTTTCTCCGATGATGGGTCTTTTGGGTACAGTTGTTGGTATGATCCGTACATTTACTCAGATTACTCTGGTTGGTACTGGTGACCCGAAAACGATGGCCGATGGTATTTCGCAAGCACTTGTAACGACTGTTGAAGGTCTTGTTGCTGCTATCCCTCTAATTCTCCTCCACGCTTTCGTGTCTGCTAAGGCAAGAAGTGTTCAGCAAGTGCTCGAAGAGCAAGCTGCTGGAATGGTTGCAGAGCGCGCAGAGCAAAAACGCGCATAGTAAAAGGGCGGTGCCCGGGCAATCCCGGGCTCTACCCCTTTTTTTAGAAAAGGGAGGCTAAAATGCCATTTTTTCCGGACAGCCTAAACGGCTTCTTGGACAGAGGTGGACCGGTTCTTTTCATTATTATGGCGGCGGCCTTCGTTATGTGGGCCCTCATCCTAGAGCGTGTTTTCTATTTCCGTCTTTCACATAAAGACGTCGTAGCTAACGCACTTGATAAATGGGATAGTCGTAAGGACCATTCGTCTAAATATGCACACTGGGTGAAAGACCAGATTGTGTCTGAAGTACGTCAGCAAGCTCAAGCAAATGTAACGTTGCTTAAAGCTGTGGTGGCTTTGGCTCCAATGCTTGGCCTTTTGGGAACAGTGACTGGTATGGTCAATGTTTTCGATTTGATGGCTATTACTGGTTCGTCTGATGCGCGTGCTATGTCAGCTGGTGTGTCGCGTGCGACAATACCAACGATGGCTGGTATGGTGATTTCTATCTCGGGCTTGCTCTTTACTATGGACCTTGATCGCAAGGTGCGCCGTGAAGTTGCTAAGGTCGATGACCAAATGGAGATTCACAAAGATGCGTAGACGTAAAAAGCCCGTCGACGAAGCTGAAGTCGACATGACACCAATGTTGGATGTTGTGTTTATTCTTCTGATCTTCTTCATTGTGACGTCAACATTTCTTAGCGAAGAGGGGATGGATTTAACGCCACCTCCACCATCTCCGCCTCAAGAAAACAAGATAACACAGAAAGCTGTGAACATTTATGTGGATGAGACTAACTTCATTCAGGTAGATGGTCGTATTACCGACCTTTCTGCTGTTCGTGCGAATATCGAACGTAAGAAAGCTGAGTTTCCGGACATCAGTGTTGTTGTTCAGGTGCACCCAAATGCGAAAAACCTTTACGCGCTAAAAGTTGTTGATGAGGCAAGACTTGCCAATATTCAGAACGTTGCGTTCATCGGTTCAGAGCAGTGATAGGAGGATTATCTAATGTCTAGAGAAAGTCGTATCGCACCTGAGGAAGACGCAGAAGTTGACTTGACGCCAATGTTGGACGTTGTGTTCATTCTTTTGATCTTCTTTATCGTGA
>CAYGPZ010000009.1:0-120505 GCA_964352025.1 uncultured Hyphomonadaceae bacterium | reverse complement strand
CTTCGCTAAAGGATCAAGAATTGACAAATCGACAAAACCGTATCCGCACTGCACTTTCAGCCAGTTTAACACCGGACCTTTTAGAAGTGAAAGACGAATCCGCACTTCATGCAGGTCATGCAGGCGCTAGCCCAGCTGGCGAGACACACTACAGCATTAAAGTCTGGTCCAAAAGCTTTGAAGGCAAAAACCGTGTAGAAATTCACAGAATTATCAATGAAATTCTGGATTCAGAATTCAAGAACGGCCTTCACGCACTTTCAATTAAGGTCATTAAGCCCCAGCCAAATTAAAAACCTGGCTTCTCGTCAAAAAATTGGGCCCCGCATTTCAAATACGAGGCCCAATTCTTTATATAATTTCTATCTGCTATATTGGTATTACAAACAGCAAATAATGAACCTGCGTCCCACCCATGCAATTCATAATGTTATATTATACACTTATACCCTACACGCAACTAGGGTATACCCTAGCAACCTAAAGAAGAAATCACTTAGTAGTAAGGGAATTTTTGATAAGCCCCTTGCCTCGAGCAATACTAATGGCTTGTGACGTAGATCGCGCTTTGAGCAGTTTACGGATTTTCGTTAAATGCCCTTCAATGGCTTTTATGCTCACACCTAACGCGTCCGCTGCTTCTTTATCTGTTTTTCCTGCGGCTTTTAATTGCAAGACTTCCAATTGTCTCTGGGTGAGATCAAATCCGCGAATCGGAGACCCAACACGTCTATTGAGCAACAAGACACCTTCGTGAACAAATTTCGTACTCGCCAGATCAAACATTGCTCGCACATAAGGGTCTCTATCAAGTCTTTTACCGTATAAAGAGACAAGATAATATGACCCGTTCAATGTTGGTATCAATCGACTATACCCGTCAGAATATCCATGCTGACTGGCATCTTCCATGACTTTCTTACCTTCAGCGCTTAATGGGTAACCAGCAAGCTGTTCATCCCAATAACCTGCATCATTTCCCTTCAGGAGAGACGCAAAAATAGGGTCGACATCGAAATACTTATTATCTGCGTAGTGACGCGCCCATTCCGCTGGCCACTCACCAAATCCGCGCCCTATTTTAGAATCACCGCCGATAACAGCCCAAGCAGAACTTGCCGTTACTCCATAAGGCGCAAGCAGTGCCTGAAAACACTCACCTAACTCTTTAATAGTTATACATTTACGAGCATTGATCGCAAATTCTAAGGTCTTCTTAGAGACAACATCAGACATATTATATTCCCAACCCAGACACGGGACAGAATACTTCTTGCACATTTGATACGTACACAGAATAGATTTCAGGTTGCAGTTTTTAAACTACAGGTTTTCGTCTTTTCTTACCCGCAATCCAGTAATTTGATTGCGATGTTTTCTTAGAATTTCAAACTGATATCCATGAAAAACAAAGCGTCGCCCCGGATCAGGAATGGTCTGCGTTTCATGAATAACCAAACCTGCAACCGTGACAGCTTCATCATCCGGTAAATCCCAATCCATAGCGCGGTTCAAATCGCGAATTGGTGCCCATCCGTCAACAAATACAGATCCGTCAGGCTGTGGACGCACGCCTTCAACTTCAAGATCGTGCTCGTCTCGGATTTCACCAACGATTTCTTCCAGAATATCTTCAAGCGTCACCAAGCCCATGATTGCCCCATATTCATCAACAACGATGGCAAAGTGGGTTTGATCTCTTTGGAAACGGTCGAGCTGATCCTGCAAGGTCGTCGTTTCAGGTGCAAAAATTGCCTTACGACTAATTGAATCAACATCCAGGCTCGAAAAGTCTCCGTCAGCATCCATTATTGCACGCAGTAAATCTTTGGCGTGGAGAATACCGACGATTTCTTCCTTATCACCGCGATATAAAGGCAATCGTGTATGCGGGCTTTCCAATGCTTGGCGAACAATATCATCAGGTGGAAGGTCTGCATCAATCATACGAATTGATTTACGGTGGACCATCACATCTTCAACAGTCAGCTCTTTAAGGTCCAAAACACCGCCTAGACGATGCTTGTCCTCAACTTCCACATTTCCATCCTCAGCGTGCATGTTGATTGCACCACGAATCTCATCCACAGGAGCGAGTGAATCTGTCTCAGCTTTCACACCAAAGAGAGCCAGAGCACCGCGCACAATTAGCTGTACCAGACGCACCACAGGACGAAGGATTTTCACCAATATGCCTATTGGTCCTGATACAGTCATTGCAAACTTATCGGCATTATTCAGCGCATAAGTCTTTGGTAGAACTTCTGAAAACACCAAAACAAGAATAGTCATAACAGCCGTTGCAATTGCAACACCGCTCTGTCCGACAACTTTTAGCAAATATGACGTCGCTAAAGATGTCGCAAGAATATTGACCAGATTATTACCCAACAGAATAGACCCGATAAGGCCTTCTTGATTGGCAATCAGTTTATTGACCCGCTGAGCGCCCTTTTTACCTTCTTTTTCAAGGCTATGCATGCGCGCACGAGACGCTGCCGTAAGAGCTGTTTCAGAGCCAGAGAAAAAACCTGACATCAACAATAAAATGAAAACGACACAGGGTGGCCACACCAATCCCAAATCAATATTCATATCGCTTTATCTAGTCCGCCGTTTCTGTTTTCAAAAATGCCAATAACTGATCAGCATCAACCTGTTTTTCAATATAGGACTGCCCAATTCCCTTCGCGAGAATAAGTGTGAGCTTGCCCAGTTCTGTTTTTTTGTCATGCATCATATGTTCTAGTAATGCATTGGCCTGATATGGGCCACCAGATAATTTACGTACATCTGTTTCAAGCCCAAGCGCAAGAATGCCTTTTTCCGCACGTACGGTTTCTTGTCCCGAACACAATCCAAGCGTTTGCGAGTAACGATAGGCCATTGCCATTCCCGCTCCGACTGCCTCACCATGCAATAGAGCCGAACCAAATCCATTAGCCCGCTCAAGCGCATGCGCGAATGTGTGGCCCAAATTCAAAAGAGCGCGCTTCCCGCGTTCTGTTTCATCTTCAGATACAATTCTCGCCTTCGCTTCACACGAAACTTTGACAGCCTCGGCTAACGCTTCGGGGTCAGCAGCATTTAACTTGTCTGCGTTTTGTTCAATGAATTCAAAGAAGTCAGGATCATCAATCAAACCATATTTGATGACTTCAGCGAGACCAGCACGCAATTCACGAATTGGCAGAGTTTGCAACACATCTTGGTCCGCAATCACCATTTCGGGCTGATTGAACAATCCGACAAGGTTTTTACCAATCTTGGAATTGATCGCTGTTTTACCACCAACAGAAGAATCGACCTGTGCCAGCAAAGTTGTCGGGACCTGCACAAAACGCATACCGCGCTTTAGAAGACCTGCGACTAACCCAGTCAAATCACCAATGACACCGCCGCCAAAAGCAATGACAACATCATTCCTGTCAGCCCCTAGCTGCATCAAGCTATCAATAGTGCTTTCCAAAACCGCAAAACATTTAGTGGCTTCACCAGCTGGCAAAACCTCGACAAAAGCGTCTATACCTTCTGCTGCCAGACCTGTTTTCAATGTGTCTAAATGCGTTTTTTTAACGTTTTCATCAGTAACAACATAAACACGTTGTTGCTTTAAAATCGGCTTGATCAGCTTACCAATCTGAGAAAGTAGTCCACTGGCAATGTGAATGTCATAGCTTCGGTCACCCAAATCCACATTGACGCGTTTTACCAAATTCTGGCTCATTTTATTCTCACTTAAATATTCAAAGCTGACCGAACAGCATCAACCGTTATTTTATGTGGGCCATCGATAGACTGAACTTTGTAATCCGCCAATGCATAAATCGGCTCTCTTACTTCTATAAGGTCTGCTAAAACTTGTTTCGGATTTTTTTGTTTAAGCAATGGACGACCGCCCTTTTTGCTCACGCGCTGCCATAGGGTCTCAAGGTCTGCCTGTAACCAGACCGTAACCGCCTTCTCTTTTATAAGCTGGCGCGTCTCTGCATTCATGAACGCCCCGCCGCCTGTAGCAAGCACCATACGTGGCTCTTCTAGCAAACGCTCAATCACTTTTGCTTCCACGCGGCGAAACTCTTCTTCACCATGGGTCGAGAATATTTCCGGAATAGACATCCCAGCTGCTTTGACGACTTCGTCATCACTATCGCAAAAAGGAATCTTTAATTCTTGTGCCAGTCTTCGCCCCACAGAAGACTTGCCAGCCCCCATGATTCCCACAAGCACAATTGTCTGTTTCTGCGGGTCGTGTGCATTTATCTGCATATTTGCCGCTTTTTGGTCGTTTTCAATCGATAAACCGTGTGTCACTAAATAGCTCTTTGCCGATAGACTCAATATACGCTTATACAACCCGTTAGATGGGAGCAAATCATGCGAAACAAAAGAATGGCCGGAAAAAAAGAAAAATCTCTTATGCCAAAGTTCATTTTGCTATTAATTTTGGCGGCCGGTGCCGTTGGTGGCGTCTTTTTCTTCGCAAATCAAGCAGAAAAAAATGCACCTACACCTCAAGAGATTCGTATGGAGGCAACCAATGTTAAAATCCGCTAAGCGTATTTCCGTATCTATTTTAGTCCTCGCTTCTGTTTTATCCGCACCTGCAAATGCACAAATTGTGGCTTCAGGTTCCTTAAATGATGTGGACCCTTGGGGTGTTGGCTGGAAGAATAATAACACTGGCGGCTTATCATCAAGCTTGTGGTCAGCGACAAGTGCAGACACCGTCAATGAATTGCTTGGCTCTATTGAGGCTCAGGCTTTAACGTCCGCTCAAGCAGACCTTTTGCGCGCCATCATTTTGTCAGGTGGTAAAGCGCCAAGTGGCGATATTACATATGCAACATCTGAAAGACTAAGATTACTTAGAGAATTAGGTGAAAACGCACGTGCATCTAATCTGCTGCAACGCTTCCCAAATGAAGAATGGTCTGAAGATCCTCATAAATATGAAGCCGATCTAGATTTAGCTACCGGTGACAATAAACGCGCCTGTGCTGCAGTTGAATTAGCCTCCGGCGAAGATCCATTCTGGCAAACATTACGCGCGACCTGTTTTGCGCTTGCCGGAAATGCCCCAGCAGCGAACCTTGCCGCTGAAATGGCCGTATCTTCAGGCGAAGAAGACCCATGGTTTTTTGAAGCCGTGAATGCTCTTGCAGAAATTCAATCAGGCAATGAAAAAGTGAAACTGCCGCCAGCAAATTATTCTTCAGGTGCAGCAATGGCACTCTCTCTCACAGGAGATTTCCCCGCTAGCCCTGACGCGGCAACTGTTATTCCTGTCCACTACGCGGCTCTTTTATCTGAACGTCCAGACGCTTCTGACGAGCTGCGTATGCAAGCCATGTTACATGCGGCGCGTGCAGGTGTCATTGATGCCCCAACCGCGCGGCGTGCTATGGTCACACCCAAACCAGCACCAGTCGAACCCGACCCCACACTCCCCGCAGACCAACAGCCTCCTGCAAGTTCCGACATATTGCGTAACCCGTTGGAACGTGCGGTCGATAGTGTGACAGATCCAGACGTCAGTATGCACGACAAAGCGGTCAAACTCATGGCTGCACTTGTGTCTTCGCATGGGAATTTAGAAGAATACTCTCTCCAAGCGAGTATCCTTTTGCCCGAGCTAAAATCAATTCCTCAACTTCGTGAAACAGCGCAGCTAAGTCCCGCCTTTGTCGAAGCAGCACTCGCAGCAGGTGATGTTGCACTGGCTCAACGCTGGCGCGATGCAATGGACAATCCATTCGACGAACCGCCGCCACGTCCGCAACAAGAAATAGCCGGCCTCGTCCAACAGCCTCAACCAATTCAGTTGGATCCTGCGACCGGAAAACCGATAAGCTCAGGACCAGTGCAACTTGCACCGACACCTAGTAACGCAGCACCTACGTTAGATGCGCAATTACAGGCTTTAAATGCCACCAATGCCCCTCAAATTGCGGCGCAAGACGGCCAACCTCAAGCGCTTGAGGCACTCCCACCGCAGCCACGCTTGCCCGCTATTTTGCACTCGGAATGGGACAAGGCTCGTTTTGATTTCTTGATCCTTCTCGCATCTGAGAACACAAGAAAACAGCAATCTATCACTGTTGCAAATACACTTATTGGCCAAGCTGACCGCTTCCCAATAGAGGTCAATCAATACCTCTCAATTCTTTCGGGATTGGGATATGCGATCCCACCGGAAGCGCGAAGAGTTATGGCGGAATATCAGCAAACCATTCCGGCCATGGATGTCATCCTCGCAGATTATCAGCGCAACGCAGCGCAAAATGTTGGTGCAATTGGAGAAGCTTCTCTTAGATCATTGCTGATATTAAGAGACAATCAACCTCATAGTGGTTCTCTAATAGCCTACGCAAATAGCTTGAACGCATTGGTCAAAAACGGTCTTCGCAAGAATGCCAAAGCCATTGCTTATGAAGCCATTGCACCATGGGGCAAACCCAAAGGGTAACTCTTAAAAACGGAGTTACTCGCCTGTAACGCCGTTTAGAGAGACACCGCCTATGTCAGTGCGTATGGATTTTCGCAGAATAGATGCATTCCTCGAAATGATGAGTGCATCTCGCGGTGCATCTCAACATACGCTCGATGCCTATCGCAGGGATTTGTTCGATGCATCCGAATTTCTATCGAACAAAGGCGGCCTGCTGTCAGCAAACTCAGAAACTCTTTCATCTTATATGAGAGACTTAAACGAACGTGGTATGGCAAAATCGACTGCTGCTCGTCGCCTTTCATCTTTAAAGTCCTTCTATAAGTTCGAGCTTGAAGAAGGAGAGAGAGAAGATGATCCGACATCGCGTCTAGATGGTCCTCAATTAAAGCGCACAGTCCCAGACGTACTCTCTAGTGACGAAGTATCTAAGCTTATTGCTGCTGCTGATGGAGAAGAACCAACCGATATCCGCGACCGTTGCATATTGGAACTTCTATACAGCGCAGGTCTACGTGCATCCGAAGCATGCGAACTGCCAATATCCTCACTACCAAAAGGCAAAGACACGGCACTCATCATACGCGGTAAAGGTGATAAAGACCGCGTCACGCCACTAGGAAAACCAGCCCGAGACGCGCTTGTAGAATGGCTTGATGTGCGGGAACAATTCCTACCTAAAAATGCCAATCGAAAAGCTGCCGAGAAGTTTGTTTTTCCTTCACGCGGCAAAACTGGTCACTTCACACGCCGCCGTCTTGCGCAGGTCCTTGAAGCACTTGCGATCAAAGCTGGTATCTCTCCTAAGCGTGTCACGCCTCACGCACTAAGGCACGCTTTTGCGACACACCTTCTTTCGGGTGGCGCAGATTTACGGGCAGTACAAATGTTACTTGGCCATGCAGATATTTCAACAACTCAGATTTATACGCATGTCATGACAGATGAATTGCAGAAGCTGTTAGAAAACGCTCATCCAATGGCAAAAGCTGGTTAAGTTGACCCGACGTTACGGGTTTTCAATCCAATCTAATTCTACCAATGTGCACGCCAAATTCTAAGTTATTTAGCTGCCAATTGGACACTTTCAGTGAATTTTTCTGAGATTCTATCTTCAACAAAACGCAATGGCGACATTCTAGATGCGCCAATTCCAAGCGAATGGACGCAGGGGCGCTCTGCCTTTGGCGGGCTTGCAGCAGCATTGGCGTATCATGGCGTGCGCGAACTGACGGAAGAAAAGCGCCCTCTACGCGGGGCAATGATTTCTTTTGTGGGGCCAACATCTGATAACGTTACGATTGATGTAACGCCTTTAAGAAGTGGCCGCACGAGTGGTAGTATCCGTTCATCCATCAAAGCAAATGGCGTCAGCGCCACAGAAGCCTTGTTCACGTTTGCAGAATTACGCAAAGATTCAAACTTGGAGTTTGAACCTCCCAAATCTCCAGCTGAACATTCACCTATTTCTGATCCAAGTATGGAAGCTTTTCGGCCGCCATTTCCAACATTTTACAAACAGTTTGAAGTGGTTCCTGTTTTCGGATTGCCTTTCCAGCAAGCTGAAACACCAGATATCTATTGGTGGATACGCCATATCGACCCAGCTCACCATCAAAGCATGGAGGGATTACTTGCGATTGGTGACGCCATGATACCGGCATATGGAACGAAGATGAATGACTGGGCACCCATGTCCAGCATGAATTGGATGATCAACATGCTCACCGACAATCCACAAACAGAAGATGGATGGTGGTTGCTGCGCTCAACAGCTGACAGCGCAGATGGCGGGTATACAAGCCAGAATATGACTATCTGGAATACGAATAGAGAATGTGTATTTCTAGGCCGTCAGATGGTGACTATTTTCGATTAGTTATTGCCCAAAAACAGGCAGTTTCCTTTCTGGCCGCGGCCAAGCCTGCGCGCCGCCAATAATTGTCATAACTGGCTCAATTGCCTCGTCATCATCAGAAGTTTCTGCATACAAGTCGCCAGACAAAATCGTGAAATCAGCCATTTTTCCAACTTCAATGGAACCAATCATACTTTCACGGAAACCCGCGTAAGCAGCATTCGAACTGATGGATGGAAAACTCCGATCGAACTCATGATCTCTTTGAATAGAATCACCAAATTCAAGGCGTATTCCCAATTCCACCACGCGATCCATCTGCCCTTCTGACAATTTTCCAAATTCAGCTAACAACACCCAACGCGGATCAGCATCCGGAGCCGCATCAGAAAACGCATCATTTATTTTATCCAGCAACGCATCCAACTCGGCATCGGGAGATTTAATCACCAATTGGACGTGGTTCTTCAGTGCTGATTCTAAAACCTCGTCCAAGCTTGGAATATCACCCGTTTGCTTAAACGGCGTAAAAGGCTTTGTCGTGTCCAACCAAACAGCACGTGTTTCAACCAATCCACCTGGCGACACACCCGGACCATATGTGGATAGGCTTTCAAACCCTGTTTCGTTGAGCACATTGTAAACGCGGACAGGCAATTTTCCTTGCATAGCAAGGTCTTCCATAATCCTTACATTGTCAGGTTCGACATTCATTGCATGGATTGTTGTCCAACCTTGCTTCGCATACTCTATTGCAGAAGCTTCAATTTGTGATCCCGCGGCATCATCCACACCATTCGCAAGTGAACCTGCATATGTATTGATAAAACCCGGATACATAACCTCTCCGGTTAAATCGACGAGTTTCGTGGTGGGCCGTGTATCTTTCACGACACCATTCGCATCGCCCACATAGACAATGCGCGAATCAATCGTTCCGACAGCTTCAACAACCGGCATTTCAGGATTGCCCGTATAAATCTTGCCGCCAAGATAAATCGTATCAGGACGTTTATCTGCGCCACATGCTGACAAGAAAATCAGCCCAGCGAACAATGTAAATAACTGCCGAAACATCATGATAGAATCCTATGTTTTCCAATCAATTCAGATTTACTTGCAGAAAGCAAAAATTGGAATGCGACAATAAAAAACGCGCTCTGAAATCTCAGAACGCGTTCAATTCTTTAAATTTGCTAATTCAGCAAATTAAGCAGCAGCTTCTTCAGTCGCTTTTTTCGCGATGTCGCGCTTAATCTTAGCAGCTTTTGCGCTTAGGTTTGCTTCTGGCTCTTTAGCAAGGAAAGCATCCAAGCCGCCGCGCTTATCAACTGTACGAAGTGCTGATGCAGCAATACGCAATTTATACTCTTGTCCAAGAGTTTCCGAACGCAAAGTAACTTTTACCAAGTTTGGCAAAAAACGACGCTTAGTTCTCAAGTTAGAGTGACTAACGTTGTTGCCTGTGATCGGCTTCTTGCCTGTAAGCTCGCATTCGCGTGACATATGCTCAGTCTCTTATGTTAGCGAGGCGCTGCTGCTTCAAGTCCAGTGCGCGCGCTCGGCGTATTAAAAAATCGAAGGGCGGGAATTACACGCCCATAGAGCATCCGTCAACACCCAACTTCGTGGTTCCAGCTGGAATATTCAATAAATACTCAATTAGGCGCGAAATACTATTCAACTCTCTGCATTTTTAGCTTTCATTCACCAAACCCAAGAGTTATTTCAGAATATAACAGGTATTTGAACCAATTTACGTGATTGGCGCCACAAAATGGTTATTTAGACAGCAATTCGCCATTATGTTAATGCCTAAAGCAGGAACAGAGTAAAGTTCAAGTGGAGAATCAAATCTCATGCCCGCATTAAAATCATTAATACGCATAGGTGCGATTTCAACGAGCCTTTTGGCTTTATCAGCAGGTGCAGCTCTCGCCACACCTCCTAGCAATAATTCCCCGCAGAACGCCCCTCAAGAATTTGTCCGCCCTCTCGATACGATCCAGCAAGGTAAAGCGCGTCAATTCATTATAGAAATGGAAGCGTTTGTTCCGCCGGCAAATTGGTTGCCTCAGATCAAAGGCGGCAAGGCGACAATAAAAGCGACAGTTTATCCTGATAAATATGACATACATACGCGTGCAAGTGTGGCCGGCATAATCGACTGGTTTATAGATTACTCTTCAACACTTATCTCTAAAGGTGAAATCAACGATGCGGGACTTCAACCTCGTCATTATTTCGCAAAAGATGATGAAGGACGTAAAAACCGGTCAACCGAGATCAAACACTTAGAAGATACTGTTGAAGTCGAAGTTATTCCTGCTCACGGAAACTTAGGTGACCCAGCAGCGACGCTCGAACAAAAAATGGAAGCTATGGACCCTATTTCTGGTCTTTTACAGCTTGCACTCGCCCCCAAAGCAGCACCTGACAAACCATGTAGTGGTGTTGCACCCGTCTTTGACGGCAAAGGCCGTTACAATATCCACCTTGAAAAAGGTCGCCATGTTGAAGCAATCAACATTAAGGGCTGGCAAGGTCCGGCGTATATCTGTGAAGTTCGCTATGAAGAATTAGCTGGATATAAGAAAAAGACGCCTGAGCAAAAAGCGAAAGAAGCCAAAGACATTCGCTGGATATCAATGGTGCTTGCAGACATGGGTCCTGGTGAGTTGCGAGTTCCTATCCAAATCGAAGCGCGCTCGGAAAAACGCGGAAAAATCACCGTCGCAGCGCGTAAAATTACCTATAAAACGATCGAAACCGATCGTGCTGATGCTTCAAACACCAGCGCATCTGATCAAGGTTAATTAAAACGTACCTTAAGCCCTATTTTCACTTGCAATTCCATACAGGCAAAGACTAGCTTGTGATGCTTGGAATGTGGGCAGACTAACTCGCGCCTTCTCTCGACTATGGAACCAGCTATGGCCTTTGGCAAAAGCAATGTGCGCGCGATTTTAGGGCCAACAAACACAGGTAAAACCCACCTCGCTGTTGAACGCATGGTTGCCCATGAAAGCGGTATGATTGGTTTGCCACTAAGACTGCTTGCGCGCGAAGTATACGACCGCCTTGTCAAAATCAAAGGTGAGCGTCTCGTGGCGCTTGTCACGGGTGAAGAGCGCATCATTCCGCCCAAAGCGCGCTACTATGCCTGCACCGTCGAGGCGATGCCCCTGAGCATACCCGTTTCATTTCTTGCGATTGATGAGATCCAAATCGCAAGAGACCCCGACAGAGGTCATGTTTTTACCGACCGCATATTAAATGCACGTGGCATGGATGAAACAATGCTGCTGGGCTCTGATACAATGCGCCCTGTTCTCCATGCTTTGGACCTGCATGTCGACACAGAACACCGCGAGCGTTTTTCAGAATTGACCTATACGGGTCCGATCAAAATTACCAAGCTCCCCAAACGCTCGGCAATCGTGGCGTTCTCAACGGAAGAAGTCTATTCCATTGCTGAATTGCTCAAACGCCAGCGCGGTGGTGCTGCTGTGGTCATGGGTGCGCTATCGCCACGCACCCGCAATGCTCAAGTCGAGCTCTACCAGTCCGGTGAGGTTGATTATCTTGTGGCAACGGATGCCATTGGTATGGGGCTTAATCTGGATGTTACCCATATTGCCTTTGCCAGCCGCCGAAAATTTGATGGGCACAGAACACGTTTTTTACGCGCCGATGAAACCGCACAAATAGCAGGTCGCGCTGGACGCTTTAGAGATGATGGCACTTTTGGCGAGACGAGCGATTGTCTTCTCTTTGAAGAAGAAGATGTTCAACGCGTCGAAAACCACACATTTGATCCGGTCGATTTTTTGTCATGGCGCAATTCAAGGCTCAATTATTCCTCGCTGGAAGCATTATCAGATAGCCTGCACAAACCCTCTTCTCATCGCAGTTTAAAACGCTGTCCTGATGCGCTTGACGAGATCACATTTCAGTCCTTACGCAATGATAGTGACTTAAAAGACCAAGTTACGTCACAAGCGCACGTCCGTCGTTTTTGGGATTTATGCACACTACCTGACTTTAGAAAACACGGGCCAGATGCTCATGTTCGCCTTGTTCAGTCATTTGCAGAAAAATTAATCAACCCGAACTCAAGACTACAAGATACGTGGATAAACAAGCAGTTAGAGCGCATTGATAACGTCGAAGGTGATATCGACACATTGCAGTCAAGGCTTGCATCTATCCGTACATGGACCTATGCAGCCAATCGTCCAGACTGGGTACAACACACAAAAGTTTGGCAAGCACGCACAAGAGATGTTGAAGACAAGCTATCAGATGCGCTACACGAGCGTCTGATACAGAGATTTGTAGACCGGCGCACATCCGCGCTTTTAAAGAGTCTAAATTCGGAGGAAGCTATGGAAACTGGCGTTGGCCTAGATGGTGAAGTTGTTGTGGAAGGTCACAATGTTGGTCGTTTAGATGGACTTACATTTACTCCCGCAGTCACTAGCCAAACGCTAGAAGGCCGCGCAGTGCGCAACGCCGCTTTCAAAGCACTTAAATCTGTCATTGAAGACAAACTAAATGCGATTAGCGCGGCTGAGGATGGCAATTTCTCACTCGTGGATGAATATCGCATTGCATATCAAGGCCAAACAATCGGTCGCGCCGTACAAGATGGCCACTGGTTATCACCGAGCGCTGAACTTATTGGTGCGCCTGATGCAGAAACTGCTGTCCGTGCACAAGCTGAAGCGCGTATTCGCAAATGGTTGCTGGATCACACAAAAGAAGTTTTAAAACCTCTTTTTGATCTTCAAGTTACGCTAAAATCTGGCCGCCTAACGGGTCTTGCTCGCGGAGTGGCTCACCAGCTTGTTGATGCTGGTGCAGCAATAGACCGCCGCAAAGATGAAGTTGCTTCATCTCTAACACGCGATGATCGTGCTGCTCTTAAAGAAATTGGTGTTCGTACTGGTCGCATCGCTGCCTACATGCCGGGCCTCTTAAAGCCTGCTCAAGCAGATTTGTGCTTGAAACTGCGCGCACTGGGCACTGAATATGCGCCAATGAAGCCCCCTTCTTCAGCGTCTTTCAAAACTGAAAAAGGTTGGAACAGAGCTAATCTTGAAGCCGCAGGATATATTCGCCTTGGCCCACGCGCAGTGCGTGCAGATATGGCTGAGCGGCTCTCTTGGACATTAGGACAAGAGCGTAAGAAATCGGAAACATCGACTTTCGCGATACCACCAGAGCACGCCGCTTTGGTTGGATCTCCTGCTGATGACTTTGTTGAAATTCTAAAAGCCATGGGCCTTATGCCTGCGCAAAAAGACAAAGAAACTGGCGCGATAACGCTCTGGCGATTTGCTTCAAAACAAAGACAAAATGAGAAGAAAAAACAATCTTCTCCTAAGCAATCTGCCAAAGAAATTAGAGCAATTGAAGATAGCCCGTTTGCTGCTCTTGCTGCGCTGGCAACACCTAAACCAGAGCCAGAACGCGCAAAACCAAAGAAAAAACGCAACAAAAAGAAAAAAACAGTTCCTGCTGAGGTTACCGGCGCAAAAGCACCTGAGACTGCAGAAAATGCTGAAACAGAAGTCGTTGCGGAAGTCGTGACAACTGATCCGGTGCAAACTGAAACGTTGGCAGAAGACGTTTCCAATGAAGTCGTGGCAGATGCAATTCCGGAATCTAACGAAACGCAAACACAAGAATCTGAAACGAAAGATATAAGAGCTTAATGCGAGGCTTAATTGTCTAAAGAAGAAGCGATTGAAGCTGTATCAGATCGTATGCGGTTAGATTTATACCTACACCGGGTTCGTTTTTTTAAGACACGCGGATTAGCAACAACTCAAATATCAAAAAAAGGTGCTCGCATTTCCCGCAATGGGGAAACCCGCAGGACTGATAAGCCTGCAGCATCTATTTTTATTGGAGATATCGTAAGCTTTAATTGCAATAAGGAAATAGTCACCCTAAATGTCCTCAGCCTGCCCACACGTCGTGGGCCAGCGAGCGAAGCACAGGAATGCTATGAATTGCATATAGATTAGTTCACAACAGCGAGACTAAACGCGCAATCTAGCTTTCCTCAATTGACAGTTACGCAGAAATTTTGGATGTCACCATCTGAACAAAATACCTGGAGTTACCCGCCTTGACCTATATCGTCCTCGACGCCTGTATCAAATGTAAATACACAGACTGTGTCGAAGTGTGTCCTGTCGATTGTTTTTACGAAGGTGAAAACATGCTGGTCATCGATCCAGAAGAATGTATCGACTGTGGTGTATGTGAGCCAGAATGCCCTGCCGAAGCAATCGTTCCTGATACAGAGGACGACAAAGACGGTAAATGGTTGAAGATCAATACAGACTTTGCTGCTAAATGGCCGAACATTACTGTGCGCAAAGATGCACCAGCAGATGCTGATGAATGGTCACAAGTAAAAGACAAGTTTGAGAAACATTTTTCTGAAAAACCAGGTACAGGCGACTAAATTAATTTAGTATCAATGGCCTGTTTCTCTTAATGTTTTGTGGACAATTGGTAACAAATATTACCACTTTGTGACCAAGACTTGAACAAAACCCTAAATTTTGCTATATTGCTGCTTCTGCTGACGGGTAGATCATAAAAAATAACGTGCCAAAACGTCCTAATCGTAACGCCTCCCTAGCGTTAACGACCACGGTCTTTTTGGCCTTCTGGTTGAGTATAAGAGGAATATTGCGGAATGGCGAATCAAACTGATACGAAGTCGATGTTTGAAATAGAACAACACATTGTTTATCCAGCACACGGCGTAGGCCGCGTTACTGCAATAGAAGTTCAAGAAGTCGCAGACATGAAACTAGAAGTTTATGTCGTTGCGTTTGAACAAGACAAACTAATCCTTCGTGTCCCTACCGCCAAAGCCGAATCTTCAGGCATGCGCTCACTTGCTTCAACAAAAGTTGTTGGCGACGCAATCAAAACACTTGGTGGTCGTGCACGCATCAAGCGCACAATGTGGTCTCGCCGCGCGCAAGAATATGAAGCAAAAATCAACTCAGGTGACTTGATTTCAATTGCTGAAGTTGTTCGTGACCTTCACCGTGCTGAAGACCAGCCTGACCAGTCTTACTCAGAACGTCAATTGTACGAATCTGCATTGGACCGTATGGCGCGTGAACTTGCTGTTGTTGAAAACATCGAGCACGGCGAAGCTGTTGCACGTCTTTCTGAGTCACTTGCTCAACGCGCAGCTTAAGTTTCTTAGATAACTGATTTTTAAAAGCGTTCCTTGTTCGTTCAAGGAGCGCTTTTTTATATCTTGGATATATTCGTCTCAAATTGAGCCCAGTGATCCGGTGATAAATAGGCATCCCCTGCATATTCACCTGCTTCATTCTTGGTACGCCTTACACCAGAGCGCACACGAATGATTTGGCCAACTTCCAACTCTTTACGTGCCTTTGAACGCGCCAACGCCAAACCTAGACTTATCCGCAAACGGCCATCTACATCCGGCTCACATTTGCTATCGGCTTCTAAAACTTCACTAAGCTGAGAAATTTGCCCTTCAACAATCGCCAATCCGCGATCAGCACGTGGCAATTCTCCGGGATTTAGAACGTGGTAGAATTCATGGGACCAAATCCCCTTTTTCTCTGATCTAGCATTGCGTTCAAATGCGAGCATTTCATCCACTCTCGTAGAATTGTCTGCCCACGTTCGGACTCGTGCGCCCCCTTGCTCAACCATCATCCCATTAAGCCAGATTTCATTGCCTGTTTCATCTTCGACAATGACATGGGCTAATGCGCGGTCATACCTGTCCCGCGTTAATCCACCATAATAGAGCTGACATTTTCGGCCCAATGCGGCCAATACGAGCATATCGGATGCCTCGTCGGCAAAAGGCTCAGCCTGCCTATCTCGCCATGCTTTTCTAGGCGCTTCGATGCCCGCCAACCGAACTGTCAGTCCGGTATCCAGACTTATCGAATCTCCATCATTCACTCGGCTTATATTTCCAACTTCACCCGCGATCATACCATCTGGTCGTGAAGTGTCTTGGCGACAACCCGCTATGCCTGCAAGAACCGGCAAACCCAAAAGAAAATCGCGTCGAACGATCAATCTACTCACGCAATTCCCCCTTTACGTGTATTCGCCAATTCATTGTGAAATATTCGCGGCCAACTGAGCAAAGTCTTACTCAAATATTCTAAAATACGTCATATATTCGTACCATATTCCACTAATATTCAATAAGAACAGGCTAGTCTATATTGGCCAATTTTTTGCACTAAATTTAAGATAGGAAACTCTAGCAAGTTATTATTTATGCAGATCGCCATTCGCCTCATACTTTTAATTGCCCTTGGACAGCTAGGCATATCGACTTGCCTTGCCCAAACAGTGCGCATTGAAGGCGATGGAATAAACAATAGCTTTCGTGATGAGGTCGCCTCCTATTTAGGTGACTTGGAAGAGCCAAAATCAAAGTTCACTGCCCGTCGACATGCAAAACGCGCGGCGAAAATTTCCTTAGACTTATTGCACTCCAAAGGATGGCTGGCAGCAGATGCTGAAATAGCCGTCGAAGCAGGACCTCCCCTAAAACCTTTGGTCAAACTGTCTCGAGGAAAGCTATTCTCGATAGAAGACATAGCAATTGAATTTGAAGACGACGAAATCGCAAGCAATGATATTCCCAAGACGTTTTTGTCTTCTGGAATACCAGCCAGCGCTGATACCATCATCGATGAAGAAAAGAGATTATTGTCCAGCCTAGAAACATCTGGATACGCAGATGCGCAAACAATTCCCAGAACACTCATCGGCGACAGAGAAGCAGGAAGTGTAGAGCTCACTTATAACTTCAGATCAGGCCCTAAAGTCTGCTTGGGAAAACTACTCTCAAACAACCAAGGAAGAACGCGCCAGAGTATCATTCAAAAGCTTGCTCCTTTTGAAGAAGGCGAAATCTACACGCCTGACACATTGGCTGAATTCAAGAAACGCCTCTCACAAACCCAACTCTACAAATACACCAAAGTAGAACTTACACCGCTATCCACACCTATTGGTGACGAAGAATTGTGCGAAACACGCGATGTCCTCGTCTCATTAGAGGATGCCTCTCGCCGTACCGTATCTGCAGGGGCAAGCTATTCTGAAGCCGAAGGTTTTGGTGTTCAGGCCGGCTATGAAATGCGCAACTATTCAGGCCGCGCAGACACGGTCAACATCGACCTTCAACTCAACAATCTAGAACAATCCTTAAGTGGACGGTGGAAACAACCGCTAAATGGCGGATATCGCCACAGCCTGACATTAGGAGCTGGCATTGCGCACGAGGAAACCGACGCATTCGATAGAAATGCTTTCACGCTCAATGCATTATATGAACGTCCGTGGCGTAAAAATATCGATATCTTCGGAGGTATCGGTGCGGAAATTGGTGAAGAAAGCGGCACAAGCGGTGATATAGACTTTCAGATCATCTCTGGGCGCGGTGGTGCGCGATTTGATAATACAGATGATGCACTTGACCCTACTCACGGCTTAAGAATTCTAGCCTCAGCAGAGCCAGCCTATGCAATTGGTGATGCTGAAGGCCAATTTCTTACTACTGAGATAAACGCTCGCGGATATACAAGCTTCCAAAGCGACAAATATGTTATTGCCGGTCGCGTTAAGCTGGGTGCTATCGCGGGCAGCTCATTTGCGGATATTCCGTCCAGTCGACGCTTCTACGCAGGTGGTGGTGGCTCAGTTCGCGGGTATGAGTTCCAGAGTATCGGACCGCGCGATGTCGACAATAACCCGATTGGTGGGCGCAGTCTTCTGGAGATGAGCTTAGAGGCGCGCATTCGTCTCAAAAACAATTTCGGCATGGCTGCTTTCATCGACGCTGGTGAAGTCGGCGAACAAGAATTACCAGCCTTCTCTGACCTTCGAATGGGTGCAGGACTTGGGTTTAGGTATTATACGAATTTTGGCCCTTTAAGGTTGGATGTCGCCACACCGATTGATCCGCGTCCGGGTGATCAGAACCTGCTTATCTATCTAAGTATCGGGCAGGCATTCTAATGAAACACCCTGATTTAGATATAACGCCTCAAGTGCCCCAGACGCCCGAAAAGCCAAAAAATTGGGTCAGAATATCCTTGTGGATTTTCGCGGCTGTTTTCGCAATTTTGCTAATCCTAAGACTGCTGATCGCAAGTCCGGTTGGAAGCAATATTCTAGAATCTCAAATTGAAAATAGAGTTATTGCTGGTCAGACCATTCAAATCGAAGGTCTAAAAGGCGATATTCTCGGCAAATTTCGTTTTGAAACGCTCTCCATATCCGATGACACTGGCCAATGGCTGACGGCTCAAAATGGGCAGATAGAATGGAAGCCCTTCTCGCTAGCAAGCAAAACACTTCACATCGTATCAACTGATATCATTGCGATAACTCTGTCTAAGCGCCCAGAATTCGAAACTGAAAACGCCGACACAGAGAGCAAAGATAACTCTCCTCCATTCATAAAACGCTTTATTGTTGATGACGTGAATCTGCCCTTCATTCAGGTAAAAGAAGGATTGGGCCTGCCTGCATCTGATATCGGATTATCAGCAAGCCTCGACATTGGTGGATCCCAAAATAACTTCAAACTAATTTCGACAAGTGCTGATGTGGGAAAAACCCAAACTCAGATTAAAGATACAGCGACTGTCGACCTTGAATGGAGCTTACAGAAACTTCTGACAGGGTCAGTGCAAATACAAATTCCTCAAAACGGATTTGTATCAAGTCTTCTTCCCAAACCATTGGAAAACGATCTGCGCATAACCTTTGATGGTAACGGCAACCTCAAGGACTGGCAAAGCAATGGGAAAATCCTGTCAGGTGACAAAACGCTCGCCTCGATTGATGGTCAAAGCGTCAAATCACAAACACGCATGAATATCATTTCAGACCTGGAGGGTTTTGAACTCGCTGCTCCACTGACCAAGCGCCTAGGCACCACTATGCGCCTAGACCTTGAAGGCGACTTATCATCACTAAAGAACGCAAATCTTGCGGCTCATCTAGATTCGCGCGTGATGGACATCTCAACGACTGGCCCCATAAATCTGCGCCAGCTAAAAATGCTAGAGCCTTGGAAAATAGAGGCAGATGCTGAATCTCTTGCTCAATTAACAGGCCAAGACGACTTAAACGCAGATGCAGTCTCGTTTGCTGGTGACTGGATGTATTCTGAGGAGAACGCCTCGGTAAACGGTAATATTACCGCGCAAAACATTTCATATGGCGAGCAACGAATTAAAGAACTCGAAGCTGAGATAAACGCCGCGTTAGACGAGACTGATCTTTCCATTGAAAGCGACATCACCCTTCGCTCACCATTCACAAATATTGAAGCCGCCGACAAATTGTTGGGTGATACGCTGCACATAAATACACGCGCATCATTGTTTCCAGATACCCAAGTCATCGACATTCACGCTCTGAAATTAAAGTCCGCATTTCTTGGCGCAAATGCCGTGGGAAAAATTGATCCAAATGGCGAAATTTCATTGGATGCAGAGACCACGGTCTCAAACATTGAGAAGATAACAGATTTTGCCTCTGGTAGTGTTTATCTAAATACGAATTTACAGCGCAAAGGTCTAAATCAACCTCTAAATATTGCCGTAATTTCAGATAGGAATAGCATCGATATACAAAACGATGAATTGGCCGCCTTGCTCAATTCTTCTCCGACACTTTCTGCAAATGCCAGCGTATCTGAAAATGGAGATATACAATTTAAAGGCCGCTTGGGCGCAGATCAAAATACCGCAGCTTTCACTGGTCGCCTTATAGATCAACGCCTCACTGCGAATGCAAATCTCGCCATTCCTACGCTTTCATTGGATGAGACAAGCATTGAAACCTTGAATGTTTCAGCCAAGCTAAATGGACCAATTTCGAAACTAGATTACGCAAGTAATGTTTCTCTCGCTTCGGCTATCATTGCGGGTCGCAATATCGCAAATGCCAAGATAGTCGCGAATGGAACACTTCAAGACGGCGCTGTAACTAGCAATCTGCTGATCGACAGCATGGTTGATACATTTCCGTTGAACGCAGCCATTAAATTGAAAAGCAATGACATAATCGAAATCACAAAACTCGACGCGAACTGGGCCGATTTAAAACTGAATGCAAATGCAAAACTAGGCGGTTCAGACCCGCTAAATGCACAGTTGAAACTGGCAGGCCCCCTCACACCTTTAAGCATAGACGGTCGCGTTGATATTGAAGGTGTCATCGACGATCAGATGATCGATGTATCGGGACAGACCCAAAACGTAAAATTCGGAACGACTTTACTGGAGACTTCGGACCTGACGATTAAAGGATCGATGGATGCGATAGACTTTGCGATATCCTCGTCAGGCAACACCCAATTTATCGATCCCGACACACCGATAGAAATCAACATCAAGGGTATTGCAGATTTATCCAGCGACATTCGCTCTATAAAAGCAAACCTCGATGGGATGCTGGATGAGACAAAAATCTCCACGCAAAAGCCTTTGATTATTGAAAGTCAGAATTCTGAAACAACGCTCAAAACAACACTAAACGGTTTTGGCGGTCTGCTAGATGTTCAAGGCAAAAAAACGGACACTGACTTAAATCTTGAAACATCAATTAGCGATGTATCAATCAACCTAATTTCCAGCCTATTTGGCCGCGACGGCCTAACAGGAAATATCAATGCAAATGCCAATTGGCATGGAACCTCTAATGAGGGAGCGGCTGACTACTCACTTGATATCACGGGCGCGGGTCGCAAGGGTGACTCTATAGCTCACATAGAAGCGAGTGCGGTGGGTCAGTTTATAGAGGGCCGCTTTGTGTCCATCATAGAAGCGCACAATGGTAGCGACTTGAATATGGATGCGGTTTTCTCAACGCCTCTATTAGTGACAAATGGAGTTCCTAGCCTCAATTCAAATGAAGTTTCGAGATTAGATATCGGCGCACTTGGAAAGCTAGAAGCCGTCTGGGCAATCATTGGTCTTGATAGTGTTGATTTAAATGGTTTTTTCGACATAAATGCAGAAGCTGAGGCACCGCTGGCTGAGCTAAGGCCGATAGGAAAAATCACAGTTTCAGATACCTCTTTTGAACACGACCGCTATGGTTCCAGAATGCACAATATCGATGTTGAAGCGAATTTCGATACAGCAAGCTTAGAGCTCATATCTGCTACAGCAACCGGACTAGATGGTGGAACAGTCGAAGGAAGCGGAAGCATATTCTGGGACCCAGAAAAACAATCTGCTTTACGCACGCGTTTCAAGAATTTCGGCGCATTGAAATTTGATGGTGTTGGTGCAAACTTCACCGGAGACCTCGATGTCGCCAGAGCCAAAGACGGTATCCAAATTTCAGGCGACTTGAACGTCAATGAAGCGAAAATCAATATCGCCCAATTTGGTAGCTCGGGCGTTAAAACCGTTGATGTCGTCTTTGTCGATGAAATGCAAAATGGCAAAGCGCTCGAACCTAAAATTTCTCCGACTTCTAGAATGGCGCTCGATATCAATGTCAAAGCAGACCGCCGCGTATTCGTGACAGGACGTGGCGTGAATATCGAAATGGCAGCCAATACTAAAATCGGCGGAACATTAAAGACGCCCGATGTCAGAGGCGGTGCCAACATTGTTCGTGGTGATTTTTCATTGCTGGGGCAACCCTTTGAATTTACGTCTGGGTCTGTCCGTCTGGATGGAAACCCAATGGACGCAACAACTGAAATGAAAGCAAATCGCACATCAGATGGCATAACCTCTTCCATCATTGTTTCAGGACAAGTTCGATCTCCCGAAATTAGTTTTGCGTCTTCACCGGACCTGCCAGAAGATGAAATCATCTCACGCTTATTATTTGGTCGCTCCCCGTCTCGGCTTAGTGCGGTAGAAGCTGCACAATTAGCTGTGGCAGCGGCGAGTATAACAGGCGATGGACAAGGGTTTGCGCCCTTGGCAGACCTACAAAATGCAATTGGCCTAGATAGGCTGGCAATATCTCAAGATGCGAACAATGCTCCTCAACTAGAGACGGGAAAATACCTGTCAGATGATGTATATGTTGAACTAAGAAGTCGATCTGGCGGCGAGTCTGATTTAGCTATCGAATGGGAAGCCATTGATAATGTCGAAATCGGCACGGTCTTTGGAGATGAAACAGGTGCACGCGTTTCTGTTGAATGGAAAAAAGAATTGGATTGAGCCAGTAATTCGCCCAATAAAAAAATCCACATAACTATTTCAAAAATCAGATTGATTTTCAGTCACGACCTCCACCATATAGAATATGAAACTCGACTCTTTGTTACTTTCATAAATTTCGCTCAAGACGGAAGCTACATGGCCCAGACAACATCGCGCGCCCCATATATTGAGTCTCCAGCTCTCTCACCGTTCACAATGAATTGGCGTCACGGATTTTTTGGCCGCGAAGGAGGAGTTTCAACCGGACTTTACAAAAGCCTGAATGCCGGCCCCGGCTCGAGTGACCAAGGAAACCGCGTTAAAGCAAACCGTGACCGCATATGCGTGACTTTGGGCGCACTCCCCGGTCGCATGATCACACTACGCCAAGCACACACAAACAAAGCCGTTATCGTGGATGGTCCTATGTCTGTGGCTCAAGCTCCCGAAGCGGACGCTATTGTGACGGCCACACCAGGCCTAGTCATTACAGCCCTAGCCGCTGACTGTGCGCCCATACTTATAGGTGACCCCCAAGCCAATGTTATTGCGGCAGTTCATGCAGGTTGGCGCGGTGCGGTTACAGGCGTCATTGAAGCTGCAATTTCTTCTATGGAAACACTCGGGGCATCTCCCGAAAACATGGTCGCCGCCGTCGGTCCATGCATTAGTCGTGATAGTTTTGAAGTTGGACCTGACTTTGAAAAAGCTTTTCTAGATATTTCACCTTGGTGCGCCAATTTGTTTGATCAGGGCGAAGGTGATCGCCTAAAATTTGATCTAAAACTCTATTGTCGATCTCGCCTTATGCGTGCGGGCGTTGGAAAATGTGAAGCACTGGGAGATGACACAATGACTCTACCAGATAAATACTTCTCATACAGACGATCAAAAGCGAAAAATGAGTCAGACTACGGACGAAATGCTTCTTCAATAATGCTGGTCGCCTAGCCATAATTATCAGTAGAAAAACGTGTCAAAGATACAAGATAGCGTATTTTAATAGCTGCACTTCGCTTTTGGCGGTTGCCTACTCATACACTTTGATACAAAAGCGTTACAAATCGAACCTGCTGGGGACTAATTTCCAATTAGGGGCAGGAATTTGAATGAGTGGATCCTTTGGGCGATGGGCGAAATGAAACTTATTACATGTAATTCCAATCCTGAATTGGCAAAAGACGTAGCATCATATCTTGATGCACGATTAACCGAAGCAGATGTACAAACATTTGCAGACAATGAAGTCTTTGTGCGGATCAATGAAAATGTCCGTGGACATGATGTATTTCTAATTCAATCAACATCGGCACCAGCCAATGACCATTTGATGGAATTACTCATTACTTGTGATGCTCTAGTTCGCGCTTCTGCAAGTCGTATCACTGCGGTTATTCCATATTATGGATATGCACGGCAGGATCGTAAGACAGATGGTCGTACGCCCATTTCTGCCAAGCTTGTTGCCAACCTTATTCACAAGGCAGGTGCAGACCGCGTTCTCACGGTCGACCTTCACGCGGGTCAAATCCAGGGTTTCTTTGATATCCCAACAGACAACTTGATCGCCGGTCCTGTATTTGTTCAAGACATCAAAGAAAAATACGGTTCCAAAGATGTCATGGTGGTTTCGCCTGACGTTGGTGGTGTTGTTCGTGCACGTGCCCTTGCCGACCGCCTAAACTGTGACCTAGCGATTGTTGATAAACGTCGCCCAAAAGCTGGTGTCTCGGAAGTCATGAACATTATCGGTGATGTTAAAGACCGCGCCTGTATCATGGTCGATGACATGACTGACAGTGGTGGAACACTCTGTAACGCTGCAGATGCTATGCTCGATGCGGGTGCAAAATCTGTATCTGCCTATGTCACGCACGGTGTTTTATCTCCCGGTGCTGCTGCACGCATAGACAAATCACGCTTAAAAGAGCTTGTCTGCACAGACTCAATCGCCGCAAGCGACGAAGTGGCCGCTGCAAAGAAAATCCGTCGCGTCTCTATATCTCACCTAATCGGTGAAGCGATCCGCCGCGTTGCTAACGAAGAATCTGTTTCTAAGCTCTTCGATTATTAATCTGACGACTTTTCTAATTTTTCCCCAAACAAAAAAAGCAGTTCTAGAACTAGAACTGCTTTTTATTTGTCTACGTCACAATCAGTCATTCAATACAGACGGCATTTAGAGTCTATATTATTGAATGTCCTTTAGTTTTTTCTGTGCATCAATCAATTGCGTTGCAATTTGGCCACGCGCCTGCTCAACGGCTTTCTTTGCCATTTCATGCGCCATCAATTCATATTTAGCACTGGCGGAAGCGCTATTTTTAGCCTCATAATACTCTGCGGAGATGCTAGCAATATCACCTTCCATCTGAAGTAGGGCTTGCTCAAGAGCAGCAATTTGCGCTTTCAGAGCCTTCTCTCGCTCAGCAGTCGCCCATTGGATATTATTTTTCCGATCTTTTTGTTTAAGCTTTATCTTTAGTGCCTTTGCGCGAAGGGCATTTTTGTCGACATCTGATAATAATTCCAACTTCTCAACTTGCTGCTCAACAGATCTCTCAAATTTCGCAGCTCTGGCTTCAATGCTAGCACCAAGTCGCTCTCCCCAATTTTCCATCTCAACGTCAAACTGATCTGCCAAAGCCTCTAGTTGGTCTGCTTTTTTTTCAATTTCGTGTTCGACCAAGTCATCCAATTTATCTTCGATATCAAGGTCCAAAGACAATTCGATGTCTTCAAGTCTCTCTTTTTTGGAGGCTGCCCAACGATCAAGTTTAACTGGCGATTTTGAAACCTCGGTTTTAGCCTGTTCATTCATTGCTTTAGGTAAGACCACGCCCAATTCTCGGATCTGCTGAGCCCTTATTTCCAAGGCTGGCAGAAGTGCAATACCCATTCGCTCTGGGTCATAGGTTTCCTGCTCACCCGTCTTTGGATAATCGACAGTTGGTCCATGAATTTCCATATGCAAATGTGGACCTGTTGATAATCCCGACGACCCAACCCAACCAATAACATCGCCAGCATTCACTTTGTCACCAACTTCAACTTTGATTTTTTTCATATGCGAAAAACGGCCAAACCATTCATCATTGAATTTTAACTGTACAACATTGCCATATTTACCTTTGCGTTCCGCAAAAGTAACCAAACCATGTGCCGGAGCATGAATTGGAGTCCCCTTAGCTGCAGCAATATCGGCTCCGATATGAAAATGCATTTCGCCAGTGTTCGGATCTTTTCGTTCTCCATAGCTTGATGAAATTTTCGCTTGTTCGGACAAAATGACAGTCGCAGAGAAATCAGGGATAGGTGCCCGCACTTTTTCAGCTCCAGCCCCCTGCGCTGCCGCTAGTGGTAATCCAGCCAACAAAAACACACCCAATGCCGCAAGGCCTGCGTAAGACGAACTACCGCTCGAACGATCTACGGTTCTTTTGACGCGTTCAGTAAGCTCCTTATCTTTATTGAAAGGAAACATCGCGGCTGCAGGTGCTTGCATAGAAAGACCTTCAGCAAACCGAGCAGCAGCCACCAAAGCTCTTGCATACATTTTTGGAGACGCTTTTGACCGTAGCATAGCTTCATCGCAGGCTATTTCGCGTGCACGGTCTAGTTCTGCCCGCACAAACCAAGCAAATGGGTTGAACCACAAAATATCCGCAGTCACACGCTCCAATGGACGCCATAATGCATCCAGACGACGCACATGCATAAGCTCATGCCCAACGACCATACCGAGCTCTTCACGACATAATTGTCTTTCCAGCCCATTCGGCAGATAAACAACAGGTTTTACAATGCCTTGAGTGAAGGGCGAATAATCGCCAGGTAAAAGACGAAACTCGCTTTTGCGACTCACCCCTAGTTTCTGGTTCCAAAAAGAAGCTGCATTCAAGACATTTTGACTTTTAATTGGCGCAGATTTACGCGTCTTTGCCTCTAGTTCTTTTGACGCCCAGCGCGCACGAAAAGCACGGAAAAGCCAACCAGCACTTAAAAACGCTAAAGCTGCGGCACCTAGGTCAAAATTATATACCCAAGGCTGTTGAGCAGGCACAGTCGAGACGGTGCTCAACTCTGGCATTTGGTCCAATACAATAGGTATTTGAGGTGCTTGCCCATCCCCGTAATTCCAAACCGGTTCAATAAAGACTGGCCCGACAAAAGCATATAAACAAGCGACTGGAAAAGGCGCCAACAACATTAGAGCTGCACAACGCCACATCATTTGGCGGGCGCTACCAGACAATCCAAGCCGTTGAATTCCAGCTGCCGCCACCACAACAACTCCTCCCCATACAATGGAGAGAATCAAAAGCATGACAAAGTTCATTTTTCAGTTTCCTCAACTGAAGAGTTGATCAAACTATCTAATTCATCGAGTTCATCTGAAGATAAATGTGGGCTTTTTGCGAACATCGAGACAGGCAAATCACCTTCGATATCCATAACTTTTCGTGTCAGGTCTTTCACAAGGCCGCTAAAAACTTCAACTTTCGAAAGTGCCGCACCAAAGACAGTGATACCATGCGCATCACGGCGGGTTAGCCATGTCTTATCGGTCATACGGTTGATGACAGTACGCGTTGTCGAATAGCTCCAACCTGTTTCATCAGAAACACCATTATGCACTTCACGCGCACTTTGCTCGCCTTTGCTCCAGAAATGCTTAAGGACGGTAAGTTCGGATTTATTTGGCTGGTTGTTCATCGATTATCTCGCTTATCTGGTCGTCTTGAATCACCACAATCATGACAATTTTACCCACCACACTACACATGTAACACATTTTGTCAAAAACTTTGTATCGCCATTCCTAATTTCCAATGACCCTTTGATTGATTCAAAGCTTGCATTTGCCTGATGAGACATTTATAAGCGCCGCTTCAACTCCAAGGGCAATATCGCCCTGTGATGTTTGGGGGCGCGCAGCATGGTGCAGCGTAGGCCTCAGGACGGAAGGAAATAAAATGTCTAAGACACTTACAATGAATGTTGAACTTCGTGAACGCATTGGTAAAGGTGGCTCACGCCAAGCACGTCGCGAAAACCGCGTACCAGCTGTTCTTTACGGTGGAAAAGAAGCTCCATCATCAATCAGCCTTGACCGTATCGAAGTTCTAAAAGCACTGAACACAGGTAAATTCCTTTCTAACCTTGTTGAAATCGACATCAAAGGTAAGAAGCAATTTGTTATTCCTCAGGATGTTCAATTCCACCCAGTTTCAGAAATCGCTCTACACGTTGACCTATACCGCGTGAAAGAAGACCAGCTTGTTAAAGTTGAGGTTCCTGTACACTTCACTGGTGAAGGTGTTTCACCTGGTATCAAACGCGGTGGTTCTTTGAACATTGTTCGCCACACTATTGAGCTAGAAGTTCCAGCTGGCAAGATCCCAGAATCATTGACTGCAGATGTATCTACACTTGATATTGGTGACAACGTGAAGATCTCAGGAATTGCACTTCCTGAAGGTGCTGCACCAACAATTACAGATCGTGACTTCACAATCGCAACAATCGTTGGACGTACAGCGTCTGCAAAAGCTGACGATGCTGAAGACGATGCAGCTGCTGAAGAAGCTGAAGCAGAAGGCGCAGCAGAAGCTTAATTGCTCGCTTCATCTAACTGAATTAGAACAAAGCGGCGTTGAAGAGATTCAGCGCCGTTTTTCTGTCCGGCGCAAAGGAATAAATAAAGTATGTCTGGTTTGCTTTCCAAACTCTTCGCGCTACTACCTTTTATATCTACTGCCGACAAAGATACGGAGCCTTTCATGTTATTACTCGTTGGACTGGGCAATCCCGGCGATCAATACAAAGGCAACCGCCACAATATCGGCTTCATGGCGATTGATGCCATCGCCAGCATGCATGGGTTCGGGCCTTGGAAATCAAAGTTTCAGGGTAAAATATCCGATGGTTTTATCACAGACGCGAATGGCAAACGCATCAAGACTCTACTGTTGAAGCCGCAAACATTCTACAATGACAGTGGACGTTCTGTTGGCGAAGCGATGAATTTTTTCAAAATACCGCCGGACCAGACAGTCATTTTTCACGATGAAATAGATCTCGCTCCGGGTCGTGTCCGTATGAAAGTCGGTGGCGGTCACTCTGGCAATAACGGTATGCGCTCGATTATGGCCCAAGCCAGCAAGGACGTCCGTCGCACCCGCCTTGGTGTCGGACATCCCGGTGACAAATCACGTGTCCAAGGTCATGTGCTTTCTGATTTCGCAAAATCAGAAGCAAAATGGCTGGATGATATGTTAGATGCATGTGCCCGCGCTATCCACTTCCTTGCTGCTGGTGATGATGAGCGTTTCCAAGCTGAAGTCATGCGCCTCGCCCCTGCTCCCAAAGAGGATCAATCAAGGCGGCAAAACAAGACCTAATCATAAGAATTCACTTCTCCCATTGCCTTTCGGATAAAATACGGGTTTATCCGATGGTAAATCATTCAATGCCTGAAAATATGCCCAGAAGCGCATATTCAAACGCAGGCAAGCTAGACTTCGGAGCCTCCTCTCATGGGTTTTAAATGTGGTATTGTTGGTCTTCCCAACGTTGGTAAATCAACTTTGTTCAATGCGCTGACAAAAACAGCGGATGCGCAAGCGGCGAACTACCCTTTCTGTACGATCGACCCGAATGAAGGTGAAGTCGCGGTTCCCGAAAAGCGCCTAAAAGCGCTGGCTGATATTGCAAGCTCAAAGGAAATCATTCCGGCGCGTATGAACTTTGTGGATATTGCTGGTCTAGTAAAGGGCGCAAGCCAAGGTGAGGGTCTTGGAAACCAGTTCCTTGCCAACATCCGTGAAACTGACGCAATCGCATACGTTCTGCGTTGTTTTGAAGATGATGATGTCACGCACGTGTCAGATACTATCGACCCGATGGCGGATTATGAAGTTGTCGAAACAGAGCTGATGATCGCCGACATGGAAAGCCTTGAAAAGCGTAAGCCTGCGCTTGAGAAGAAAGCTCGCGGAAGCGATAAAGACGCAAAGCTCACTTTAGAACTTATAGATCTCGCAATGGCGCAGCTTGAGGATGGTAAACCGGCACGTGCGGCTGACATCCCAGATGATGCTGATACGCAAAAAGCATGGCGTATGCTTCAACTGCTCACATCTAAGCCTGTTTTCTACATTGCCAATGTAGATGAAGACAGTGCGGCAGACGGAAATGATTTCTCTGCTAAAGTGTTCGCTCATGCAGAAAAAGAAGGCGCACAAGCTGTTGCTATTTCGGCGAAAATCGAAAGTGAAATTGCTGTTCTAGATGATGAAGAAGCTGACGAATTTTTAGAAACACTTGGTCTGGAAGAGCCAGGCCTAAACCGCGTCATCCACGCTGGTTACAAACTTCTAAACCTTCAAACCTATTTCACATGTGGCCCGCAAGAAACACGTGCTTGGACAATCCCTGAAGGTTGCACAGCTCCCAAAGCTGCTGGTGTAATCCACGGTGACTTTGAAAAAGGCTTTATCCGCGCTGAAACCACTGCGTATGAAGACTACGTAAAATACAATGGTGAGCAAGGCGCAAAAGAAGCCGGTAAGGTTCGCCAAGAAGGTAAAGAATACATCGTCCAAGATGGTGATGTCATGCTCTTTAAATTCAACGTTTAATCACTTAAACGAAGGCACCGGCGCGCTGAAATACTTCACCGCCTGTGCCTATTTTAAAACGAGCAATACCCGCACCTGATTGTGTATTCACACCACCAAGGTCAAAACGCTTAAAACCACGCGCTTTTAAATCCAAACATGCATTCCATAAGCATAGATTGTGTGCTCCTTGCTTGCGTCCATCTTCGGACGACCAGCCTATATGATATGTTGCCATTGCCCCATGCTCCAAGACGAGCATCGCACCGGCACAATCCTTACCTTTATCTGCTCGATAGACCGAAACACCCTGCATTTCATTGACCTTTGAACCTGTCGACTTAGACATTTGCCAATCCAAAGTCAGCGCTGCAGGTAAGGCTTTATATCCACGTTTTTCTCTCTGCGTTTCTTCCAAATCCAAGAGCCAACGATATTGAGCAGGTTTTGAGCCACCCTTCACAAACTTCAGATCAGACTTTTCAGCGGCAACCAGGCGGTTTCGCCATTTTTGATCCATTGCTAGACGCAAAGATTCAGTATCCTGCTCTAAATTTATACGGACAGTTGCCTCGCCAGTCATAACTCTGTTAATTTTGGAAATGGGCTTAACGGCGTCATGAGGCTCATCAGGTGTAAACACCACAAGCCTCGGCCACTTTACGGGGATAGCATTGCTCAAGGCTCTATAAACAAAACGCTTGCTTTCCGCGTTGACATCTTCCAGCCAAATTGGCCCATGCGTGCACAATGCAAACTGTCCTAAAACAGCGAATGGCCGAGAAATAATCTGCGCTAACGCGATAAGTGAATCATCCTCACCGGAAACAGATGCGCGCCAGACTTTCGCGCCTTGCTTTTCAAGAACGTCGCCATACGCCCAATCCTGCTGATAGGCAGCGCATGCATTGGCGTGCGCTAAATCCCATTGAGTTCGTTCAATTTGGTTCCAACGAACCTGGAGGACATCATTCATGAAACAAATTATTAGTCAGTTATGGTTAACAGTGAACCCGCTTACACTCTACTGTTCTGCGATGAAAGGCAATATTACATATGGCCAAACCGAAAGTAAAAACGATCTCCGGCTATACACTTAAAGAGCCACGCATAACCCCTATGGCGATATGGCTGGCATTTCTCTGGGTTGGCCTTCCAATTTTATTGATTGGCGGTGCACTAGATGTTGTTTTTCAACTCGCAACAGGAATATGCACAGGCCTGTGGTGTATCGCTAGTTAACGTCTTTGACGGTCAACTCAAACTCACGGTCATGCTTTAGCGATGGCAGGCTTTTGCGTACGCTGGATACCATATCCAGATCGATTTCAGCATTTATGAAACACGGCTCGGTATCTGCCTCAGCCAGAACCTCTCCCCATGGAGATACAATCATAGAATGCCCAAACGTTTCCCGACCATCGGCATGTGTGCCCCCTTGTCCTGCAGCTAAGATAAATACGCCATTCTCTATAGCGCGCGCTCGGATCAGCGAATGCCAATGCGCTTGTCCTGTTATCTTCGTAAAAGCAGCAGGCAACGTCATCAATTCCGCACCCGCTTGAGCTAATTCGCGAAACATGTGAGGAAACCGCAAGTCATAGCAAATACTCATTCCGATATTTGCAATTTCCGTTTTCGCAAGAACTAGATTTTGGCCAGCTTGGAAGCTTTTGGACTCTCTATAGGATTGGCCATCTCCGACATCGACGTCGAACATATGTATTTTATCATATTGAGCGACGATCTTTCCTTGGGGGGATATCAAAAACGATCTGTTTGCGAGCTTCTCGCCACTTTCAGATAAGACAGCTAAAGACCCTATCTGCAGCCAGATTTCCAATTCGCTAGCTAGCTGCATTAGCACTTTGAGGCATTTATCATCCTCTTGCCGAACCGCAATTTTACGTGTCGCGCCTGAGCGCATGTCCATAAAACTGGTATTCTCTGGTGTCAGAATAAACTGAGCACCATTCGCTGCAGCATCTTTAATGAGGGATGTAACCGATCGAATATTTTCATCGATATTTTCCGAAGCACAAACCTGAATACATGCACAATTCAAACGTGTCATAAGCAGTATCTATTTCCTTTATGCATCGTAAAATTCACTACGATATGTATTATCGCCTCAAATTCGGGGCTACGTTCCCCGGCACCTTACAATACTAGGAACTATATGAGCAATTTGAACGCGAATTCAAAACAGCAATCAGGTAAGCAAGAACCTGAATTACACTTCAAACGACTACCTGTTTGGGAATTTGTTTGTATTATTGCAAGTCTAATGGCGCTAAATGCGACTGCTGTAGATATTATGTTGCCTGCCCTTGGTGACATCCAGAATGTGTTCAAGTTTGAAGATGACAATCTGCGCCAGCAAGTGGTGATTGTTTATCTTATGGGAATGGGAATATCGCAAATATTCTATGGCCCGCTTATTGATCGATTTGGACGTCGGCCAATTCTCATCATTTCCTTAAGCGTATACATGCTCGCTAGCATTGCCTGTCTTATGGCCCCATCTTTTGAAATGCTGATATGGGCTAGAATAGCGCAAGGGGCTTCAGCTGGAGCAATTCGCGTCGTTGCCGCTGCTGTTGCTAGAGACTGCTATAGTGGTCGCGCGATGGCAGAAATAATGTCTATTGTCATGCTCATATTTATGGCGGCTCCGATACTTGCTCCGAGCATCGGTCAAGGCATTCTACTATTTGGTGATTGGCGAACAATTTTCTGGGCTCTTGTCATCTATAGCGGCATCATGACTGTCTGGTCTTATTTCAGACTTCCAGAAACTTTGAACCCGAAATACAAAACCCCTCTTCAGCCAAAGAGAATAGCTAAGTCGTATCACGAGTTTTTCACAAATAAACTCGCCGTAGGTTACTCAGTCTCGTCAGCATTTATCTTTGGTGCTCTGTTTAGTTATATCAGCGCATCGGAACAAATTTATAGCGAAACATTCCACAAGGGAGACAATTTTCCACTTTGGTTTGCAGGAACTGCACTCGGCATGGCAATTGCCAATTTGCTAAATTCCAAACTGGTTGGAAAGTACGGAATGAGGCGCCTGTCTCATGCTTCCCTCATATTGATGTTGGGCGTGAACGCGACATATGCAGTCATTGCATCTTCAGGCAATGAGAGCTTCATATTGTTCTACATATTCGTATTCTTGTCATTCCTGTGTCTTGGCTTTATCGGGCCCAATTTTTCAGCAATCGGGATGGAACCTGTTGGTCACATTGCCGGTACAGCGTCTGCACTTTACGGATTTTCCGGTGCATTCTTAGCCGCTCTGTTTGGTGGCTGGATCGCGAGTAGGTATGATGGAACACTCGCACCAATATATATCGGTAACACGATCTCTATTGCTATCGGATTAGGCTTGGTCTTCTACACGGAAAAAGGACGACTTTTCCAAATAGGTTCGCAATCGCAATAAGGCAATTAACAGCTAATTGTCTTCAGACAGCCCCAAGTCTTTAAGGTCTTCTGATTCCAATTCAAAATCGCCATCATCTGGATTATATTCAGATGATGGTTCTTCTTCGTCCTGAAGTCGTTCTTCATCGACATAGTCAGGTTCGATTTCTGGTGCATTTATCCGCCATCCGGCACCGTCATCCTGTTGCAATAGCTCTGTAAGCCACGGCAGCACTTTCAAGAGCGCTTCCTGCAATCCATAAGGTGGATTTACAACAACGACACCGGCTCCGCACAAAGGTCCCGGCTCGACGATTTCTTTGACCCATAAATCCGCAAGCAAGACTTTTTCGGGTGAGAAATTCATGTCGTCCAACAGCCACTCTGCGAGACCATCATCGAATTTCTCTGTATTTTCCATATCCTTTAAGGGACGCCAGAAAATGAAACATCCTGTTGGCCAGCGCGATATACCGCCCATTGCGCCCTTCGCCATATGAGCGAGCTCATCGCGGTGTTCAAACGGCGGGTCGACAAGCACGACACCGCGGCGCTCTGGTGGCGGCATATAAGCTTTAAGCGCTTCATACCCATTACGGTTCTCGATCTTGACGCGTTTGTCCCGGAAGAAATGATCTGAGAGCGTTTCTTTATCCTCAGGGTGCAATTCAGTCAGACGCAATGCATCCTGTTCACGCATCAAAGTTGCAGCAAGATCGGGAGACCCCGGATAAGCATCTAAGTCAGCATCGTAATTAATTTCGGACACAGCTTCCAAATACGGTTTCAGCACTTCCAAGACATCGGCCGGAATTTCGTCTGCTTTGTACGCTGCCCATAAACGCGCAATACCTTCTTGCCATTCAGGACTACGTCTCGCTTCATCGCCAGTTAGATCGTAACGACCAATACCAGCGTGAGAATCGATATAACGAAACGGCTTATCCTTTTTCTTCAAATGCTCAATGCATAAGGTTAGGACAAGGTGTTTGAGAATGTCTGCAAAATTGCCGACGTGAAATGCGTGTCTATAATTCATCTGTGCTGCCTAAAACCTATTGGCGCGCGTAGCAAGAGCGCGAGGCGATTGCCATAATAGTTTTATTTGCAAAATAACGTCGCGAAGCTAAGGTTAATGCGTTGGAACCACACGGAGATACGCCAATGGCGGATGTTTTTATATCCTACTCTCATGTCGATAAAGGCGCGGCTAAAATCATAGCCGAACATTTAATCGAAGAAGGCTATGACGTTTGGTGGGACAAAGACCTCATCGCCGGCGATGATTACACAACCATGATCGAAGAACTGCTCGACAGTGCCAAAGCCGTGATCGTGCTTTGGTCCGGCAAATCTCGCGCATCTCACTGGGTAAGAGATGAAGCAGCGGTTGGACGTGACAGAAACAGACTTTTACCTATTTCAATTGATGGTTCACTTCCGCCTTTGGGATTTCGTCAAATCCATACTGTCGCTTTGAAGGGATGGGATGGAAAAGACAAAGGTGTGCTTGAAGATATCTGGCTTGGTCTAGAAGGTCTCGTTGGACGCACGGCTTCAGGTCACGTCGAAGAGGATGCCCCAATCGAAGGTGAAACCAACCCATTTGGCGCACCATTGGAAGCTGCTGCTGATATCAAGCGCAGCACCATCGCTGCAGGTATCAATGCGCAACCCAATAATAAGTCGGTCGCGCAAATTCTAAAGGAAGAAAAGAAACAACGTAGCTTTTTAAGTACGTTCTGGATTACCTCCTTCATCATATCAGGCGTAGCGGCAGTTATCCTAGGTGCACTGGCGCACTTCTCAGACATGTATGACGAAACGCTCGGAGATGTAGAAAACCTAGTGCTGAACACAATACTCGCATTCTTGTTTACAGGATTGGGATTGGTAATTGGTCGATCCCTTATTGTTGCTGGGCGACGTTTGGCGAAACGAAAGTCAACTTTCTACTTTGATTCACCAACACGCTGGGTCATGGGCATAACGCTTGTCGTGACGGCCCTATTTGCTTGGGCTGGCTCAACTGAGTTTGACGGCACAGATGCGATGGCTGCGGGTGACATTGCCTTTTATACGCCGCTCATCGGATTCCTTGTGCTTTTCCCATTTTGCGCACTCATCTCGGTGCCCATTGGCTTTTTCAAAGGATTGAACCGAAAAACATTCTCTAAAACACAAGCGCAAAGCTAACGCGCTAGGAATAAAAAAAGCCGCCCCAAATAGGAGCGGCTTTTTCAATCTATCTTGGGTCTTAGAATTTAACCCATAATCTCTTTTTGTGATGTGACGATCTTGCCAACAAGACCATATTTCACAGCTTCTTCAGCACTCATCCAGAAATCACGATCTGTATCTTCCTTGATTTTCTTAAGAGGCTTACCTGTCGCATCAGCGAAAATATTGTTCAAACGCTCACGCATGCGAATAATTTCACGTGCCTGAATCTCAACATCAGAAGCTTGTCCACCGACTCCACCACGCGGCTCGTGAAGAAGGAAGCGAGTATTAGGTGAAGCAAAGCGGTTTTCTTTTTGCGCTGCCGAATAAATAAGAGCACCAGCAGAAGCAACCCATCCCGTACCCAATACCTTAACGGTTGCGGGCACGAACTTGATCATGTCGTGGATCATGTCACCTGATTCAACGTGACCGCCGGGTGAAGACAACACTAACAGGATCGGATCTGTGCTTTCAGAAGAAAGTGCTAAAAGACGTTCACAGACACGACGCGCCTGATTGTCGTCAATACCACCAGTCAGCAAGATAGTCCGTGCTTTAAATAGCGCTTCCTCAAGAAACGCATTTGGTTCGCCAAGTGGCTTTTCGTTTTGTTCGTCGTCGAGTCTAATAGTCATTATCGTATAGTGCTCCCAGAGCTTTCGGGAAAAATAGTTGTACACATTAGGTGTGATGCATTGGCCCTCGGGTCAATGGGTCAAACACGTTTCATATGCGTTTATCACGCACTAATCCTTTCTGAAACCTTGGCAAAACACGATTAATGTCCATCAAAAGCCATCAAAGACTGTGTTGGGACGCCTAAATCTTGAATTTTTTGACTTCCGCCCAATTCTGGAAGGTCTACAAGAAAAATCGCAGCTTCCACTTTTGCACCCGCTTTTTGGAGTAATTTGATACCCGCTTCCGCTGTTCCACCTGTCGCAATTAGGTCATCTACAATCAAAACGCGTTCGCCTTCAGCAACCGCATCAACATGCATTTCCAATTCATCTGTCCCATATTCTAATTCATAAGACTGGGAAATCGCATCATATGGAAGCTTGCCTTTTTTTCGCAAAGGTACAAACCCAGCAGATAATTGATGTGCACAAGCGCCACCTAGAATAAATCCACGCGCTTCGATTCCCGCAACTTTATCAATTTTCAAACCAGCAAATGGCTGAACCAATTCATCTACGGCCCGACGAAACCCCTGAGGGTGCCCCATTAATGTCGTGACATCACGAAACATAATTCCCGGCTTTGGGTAATCAGGAATTGTGCGAATTAATGATCTAATATCCATAAAACTACCTAAACTTTGTATTTGTCTTATCCAACATGGTCGGGATTAATACGTGCATTTAAAACATGATCTTTCCACTGGCCATTTAACTTCAGAAAAGATTTTGCGTAACCTTCTTTTTCAAAACCAAGTCGTTCAAGAACAGAAGCTGATTTCTCATTTTCAGGAATATGGTTTGCCGTCACACGGTGAAGGTTCAATGTTTCAAACGCAAACTTTAAAACACGATCTAAGCTTTGCGTCATCAAACCTCTGCCTTCATGGGCTTCGTCCAACAAATAGCTCAACGAACCAGACTGGCGAACACCTTTAAAAATCTGATCCAGACTCACTTGCCCGATAACATCTTCCTTCAAAACCAAAACCCACCTTAGTGCTGTTTCGGCTTTGCGTTCCCGTCTTGATCGTGTGCACGCTTTTTTCCAATGAGGTTTTGTAAAATAAAATTTCGACCTTAATGGGCTATATGGTGCAAAACGTTCTTTATTGCGCATATGAAAATCCGCAATCGCAGTCGGATCAGCTTCCTCCAACGGGATTAACTCATATTCCCCAATATCAAATCGAACACGTTCTAACGCCACATGACACCTTCACAAAAATGCTCAGGCTAACTTAAATCTGCGTCAGCCCATTCAATTTTCCATTCTTCCTTCGCAGCCGCCTGCGACCATATCTTAAAGTTTGTTTCAGCTTCCATTGCCTCAATATAACTTTGAGCGCGCTGGGACCTAGGTATACTAAATGTTTGAAACCGTGTCACAACTGGCGCATAAAACGCGTCAGCAATAGACCATTCTCCAAACAAAAATGGTTTTTCTGGACTGGAATATTTCTCCAGCCACACATTCCAAAATGCGTCAATCCGTGCCGCATCTTCCATTGCTGAAGCAGGTACTTCTCTCGTCGATTTAGCCCGTATATTCATTGAGCAATGCTTGCGCAATTCGCTAAACCCAGCATGCATCAAACTCGCTGCAGCGCGCACTAGACTATCACTAGGCCACAGCGTGGAATTTTGCTCTGCTGCCCATTCTGCGATTGCGAGGCTCTCAGTTACCACAACACCATCAACAACCAGAATCGGGACCGTACCCGCTGCTGAAATAGAAAGAATTTTCTCTTTAAAACCTGGCGCATCCAGAGGAATAACCTCTTCCTCAAAGGCGATACCAGCCTTTTTCAGACACAGCCATGGCCGCATTGACCAAGACGAGTAATTCTTGTTTCCGATATAAAGTTTCACGCTCATTTAAGGACTCTTCCAGCAACTGCATCCAGCTTCTTCAACGTTTCTGGATCACGTGCATGAGGTGGTGTTATCAACGCAAAATCAAGTCCGGTTTCTATACCCTGCTTGGTCAATGAACGATCTTGTTTGGACATTGCAGCAATCAGGTTTTTGACTGTCGCCCGCCCCAAATCTGCATTTCCTTTTAGGACTTCCAACACATTCGTCACAGAGACATTGTCCTCTTCTTCATGCCAGCAATCATAGTCCGTCACCATTGCTAGCGTGGCATAAGACATCTCGGCTTCCCGCGCGAGTTTTGCTTCAGGCATATTGGTCATGCCGATCACATCACAGCCCCATTGGCGATATAATGTGGACTCTGCCAATGAAGAAAATTGCGGTCCTTCCATCACCAGATAAGTCCCGCCACGGTGCACAGTGACGTCCTCAATATCGGCTGCATCGGCCGCCATATTGGCTAATCGTTCACACACTGGATGCGCCATAGATACATGCGCAACGACGCCATCGCCAAAAAAGCTTTTTTCACGGGCAAATGTGCGATCAATAAACTGATCGACCATGACAAAATCGCCCGGTTTATAATCCTCGCGCAAAGATCCAACAGCAGATAGAGACAATATATCCGTCACACCACAGCGTTTTAGAACATCAATATTCGCGCGATAGTTCAAATGAGATGGCGAGATACTGTGCCCTCGACCATGACGCGGCAGAAAGACGACATCAATACCGTTCAGGCTACCGCGATAAACTTCATCAGATGCTTCACCCCAAGGTGATTCTACGCGTTCCCAGCGACCATTTTCAACACCATCAATCTCATAAAGACCAGAGCCACCGATTACACCAAGAGTCCATTCACTCATTTCATTTCGCTCCGATCAACTGACATTGCTAGGATACTTTTCTCTATATCTTCGCTGATAAAATCCAATGATTTCACATCTGGTTCAACCCATTGTTTTCTCGCTAGCACAGAAAACAAAACCTCACTAGAATAAAACTTTAACGTGTATTTTCGATCTCCCATTGGAGAATTCATCACCGTTCCAAGAATTTCGCTCAAAGAAGATGTAGCAGAATTTTTTAGACACACGACTTCAACTAAATACGCATAGAATAACGTTATTGTGTGGTGGTAACCGTCAGTGTCTGAATTTGGAGTTCCCACACTTTCATTATGTGCACAGATAACTGCTTTCATATTCGTTTTCAGATCAAAATTGGGATACTCCACGTGCAGGCAGATTGCTGCCGCCAAGTGGGCTTCATGTGTCCATTCATCTTTGGGAAGCTGTTGTTGTAGCAAACGCTCCGTCAAATCACGAATAGCTGAATCAGAGTTCAAATGTGCCATTATACAACCTCCTTTGTTCTAGATGGCCAATAAAGAAAAAGGCCGTAGTGCTTCCACACTACGGCCCTTCTAATTTCATCAGAATTGGAGAGGAACGTTAGTGTTCTACATTCCGCCAAAGCTGTTTGTAAGATAGGAATACTAGCACTGTCAGGATCAAGAGATAGATCATGACGCTGAAGCCGAGCTTCTTACGTACTTCTGCTTTAGGCTCACCTGCCCATGCAAGGAATGCAGACACATCTTTAGCCATTTGATCCACAGTTGCTGGCGTACCATCATCAAATTCGATCATGTCGTCAAACAATGGTGGAGCCATAGCCAACATACCACCTGATGGAAGCATGTTTTTGTCGTGCTCTGAACCATCATAGTGACGGTGACGCGGGTCGCCATCCCAGTTAGGTGTTACATCGCCCGGGAAGTATGGGTTGTAATACTGACCATCAGGAACAGTCAGCTTAGCATACTTAGTCGCCATATCTTTTTCGGAAGGATAACCTGTCAACAACGAGTAAAGGTAAGACGCTCCGCCATGACGTGCTTTTGTAATAACAGACAAGTCAGGTGGAAGTGCACCATTATTCGCGTAACGCCCTTGAGCAGCATTTGCATATGGGTTCGGGAAAGGATCTGATGAGTTACGAACACGTACATCATCTGAACCATCTTCCTGATTGATAATGTCAACTTCAGCAGCATCAGCTGCAAGCTGTTTTACAATCGGATTGTCATTCGGGTTTGGGTAGGCTGGATCATAGAATGGTCCACCCTTTTGCCCAAGATTACGGAAACGCAGCAAATCCATTGAGTGACATGATGCACAGACTTGTCTGTACACCTTGTAACCACGTTGAAGCTGGGCTTGATCGAAATAACCAAAATTACCTTCGAACGTCCAACCTTCTTCAGGAGGATGTGCGTGCTTTGCACCACCTGCCGCGTGAGCAGATGTCACGAGGCCAACTGATGCAGCGGCAATAGCGAGGAGTTTGAAAATACGCATAGTGTCAAATCTCCTTAAGCGTCATCACGTGCTGCAGAAGCAGACGCAGAACCTGGGATTGGCGTACCACCCTTTGAAGCCTTTTTGTGACCCAAAACGCTGTCAGCGATAGATGCTGGACGCGGTTTTGGTTTTTCAGTCACACCAAGGATTGGCAGGATAACGAGGAAGTAAGCGAAGTAGTAAAGCCCTAGAATTTGAGCGATCCATAACCATTTGAAACCAGCTTTAGAGATTTCCAAGCTTGGTTTAGCTGTCACAGGAAGGCCTTCAATGAAGTGCTCGGCATCGTGATAATCTGAGAACAACTCAGACTTAGCAGATTCACCTGCTTCATCAGTATAGGCCACAACTAGTTTATCTTCGCGGAAAGGGAAAAAGTGATCATCAGGGTTGTTTGCACCCGCAAAGCCCAATCCGATACCCGCAACAACAAACAATACAAAGAATTGTTTCGCCAATGGACGGTAACGCATTGAACGTACTTTTGATGTGTCCAACCAAGGAAGGACGAACAAAATCGCAATGGCACCAAACATGGCGATAACACCACCTAGTTTCGCATCGATTGGACCGATGTCAAAAGTAACAGCACGCAAGATTGCGTAGAATGGTAGCAAATACCACTCAGGAACAATGTGTGCAGGCGTTTGTAGCGGGTTAGCTTCGATATAGTTGTCTGTGTGACCAAGAGCATTCGGCGCGTAGAACACGAAGTATGCAAAGATCATCAAGAAAACGAGGATCGCGAAACCATCTTTCACTGTGTAGTAAGGGTGGAAAGGAATAGTGTCCTTCTTAACATCCTTAACTGATACACCGGTCGGGTTGTTGTTTCCTGGTACGTGCAAAGCCCATACGTGAAGTACAACAATACCAAAGATAATAAATGGCAATAGATAGTGAAGTGAGAAGAAGCGGTTCAATGTCGGGTCACCGATCGCTGGACCACCCTGAAGGAATGTCTTCACAGTATCACCAACCAACGGGATAGCACCGATCAAAGATGTGATCACGCTTGCACCATGGTAAGACATTTGTCCCCATGGAAGCACGTAACCAAGGAATGCTGTTCCCATCATGATCAAGTAAATCACAACACCCAAGATCCAAAGGACCTCACGCGGTGCTTTATATGATCCATAGTAAAGACCACGGAACATGTGAATATACACGGCCAAGAAGAACATGGATGCACCGTTTGCGTGGATATAACGGATCAACCATCCAAATTCCACATCGCGCATAATACGCTCAACCGAAGCAAACGCTTTCGTTGTGTCCGGCACATAGTGCATGGCCAGAACAATACCTGTAACGATCTGAATAATGAGACAGATTGCGAGGATACCCCCGAAAGTCCACCAGTAATTCAGGTTTTTTGGCGTTGGAAAATCAATCGCCGTGTCGTTTGCAAACCTAATAATCGGCAGGCGCGTATCGAGCCATTTTTCAAAGCCGGTTTTTGGTTCGTATGTAGACGGTCCACTCATGCGATAGGTCCCCTTACAACGAAATTTTGATGAGAGAGTCAGACAAATATGCGTAAGTTGGCACTGGCAAGTTGGTCGGTGCCGGTCCCTTACGAATACGTCCAGACGTGTCATAGTGCGAACCGTGACATGGACAGTACCAACCGCCAAAATCACCCGTGCTACCTTGTGCTGGCCCTACAGGCACACAACCAAGGTGCGTACAAGCACCTGATGTCACAAGAATAGCTTTGTTAAGTTCACCATTCTGCATTGGAACCAAACGATCCGAATCCGTTTCCGGATCAGGAAGTTTGTTCACATCTACAGCTTCCGCAGCCGCTATTTCAGCGTCTGTGCGGCGACGTACGAAGAAAGGTTTACCACCAATCAACACACGAATTTCGCCACCTACGGGAATTTTCGATGTATCAACTTCTGCACTTGATGCAGCTCTAGTATCAGCAGCAGGCCCCAGTTGCATGACGAAAGGCCATGCAACGGCGGCGGCACCACCAGCGAATGCCGTACCAGCGGCAATGTGTATAAAGTCACGGCGAGTTTCGCCATCTTCTTTGGTATTTGATGTGTGTGCGTCAGACAACGTACAGACCCCTAGCGCAATTGGAGTTATTGCAAGAACTTCTATAGATAGCTACGAAAAGCGCACGGTGACGCGATGTCGCAACAGCCCCAGAAAATATATTAGGAGAAGCACCTACATTGCAGATCGCATTCTATCAACCTGACATTCCACAAAATCTTGGCTCTAATTTCCGAATTGCGGCATGTTTTTCGACAAAAGTGGATATAATCGGCCCTTGTGGCTTCCCCCTAACATCCAAGGCGTTACGGCGTTCTGCAATGGATTATGGGCCTATGGTGGACGTTGAACACCATGATAGCTGGACAGCCTTTAAAAATTCGCCTGATCGCAAGAAAGGACGTCTTGTTTTATTTACAACAAAGGGTGCAACGCCACTTTTAGAGACAAAATTCGAATCAGGTGACACACTTTTGTTCGGCAGAGAGAGCGCTGGCGTCCCAGATGACGTCCATGATTCGGCCGATGTGAGGTGTGTGATTCCCTTAAATCCCGAAGCACGCTCTCTGAATGTGTCCGTGAGTGCAGCAATTGCACTACACGAAGCACTCAGACAAACTGGCCAATTGCCTAAATAAGTTTAAGCAGGCCAGTATTTCGCAAGGATATTGGCCTGCTTATTATACTAATTTGCTTCGCCGCAGATTGTACCAGCTTCCATAAGAACAACCCCAACAGACATTTGTTCTTCATCGCTCATGCCTCTTACGGCAGAGGTTAGCCCATCATTGCCAGACCTTTTCGCGCCTTGCGCCATAAGTTCATACTTAGATGATGAAACATTTTGTTTGACATGCGCTGCCCAGCATCCACACATTTGGGATGTGTTGCCATCTACCTGACATGCCGCAATCATGGCTTCATCTGGAGTCATTGAACTTAAATCAGTTGAGACAGGTTCTTCAGGTTCGCTTGAATCTTGAAAGGCTTCTGCACATCCATTTGCGACCGCCGCCCCTATTTCGTGTTTTTCTTGTTCAGAAAAATCCATCATTTTCAATGCTACAGCTTGCGCACCTGAGTCTTTAGCAACGCCTTCAAGTTCAGCATAAAGTTCGTCAGAAATATTATTTTGAAGCGCCTCAGCCATACACGCACATTCAGCAACGTCCGTGCCTTCGCTAATACAGGCCTTCTCGATAAATGAGGCTTCTTCTTTGCCACATGCTGAAAGAGCTATCGCGATAGCCGATATTATAGTCAGCTGAATATTCTTCATGTGCATGTCTCATTACCTTCCCTATGAATCTCGACACCACTCATAGACAAAAAGATTATCGACGCTAAGACAAATTGGAAAAATATATCATCCATCCGTCAGCTTTCGTTGAATAATCCAAGTTTAGTTAGGCTTTTACCATGTCAGATATATCTCCAGAACAAATGGAAATACGCAAATCCACTGCCCGAGCATGGTTCGAGCAATTGCAAAAAGACATTATTGCCTCATTCGAAGCGTTGGAATTAGAGGCTGCTCCACCACTTTACAAAGGCGAAGCAGGCAAATTCGAGATGACGCCTTGGAAACGGGGCGACGACAACGAAGACCTTGGTGGCGGAACAATGGGAATGATGAAAGGTCGCTTGTTTGAAAAAGTCGGCGTCCACACTTCCACAGTCTTCGGTGAATTTTCGGAAGATTTTCGCAAACAAATTCCAGGCGCTGAAGAAAATGATGGTAAATTCTGGGCATCCGGAATTTCTCTCATTGCGCACCTGCACAATCCGCATGTTCCCGCCGTTCATATGAATACACGTATGATATGTACATCTAAGTCATGGTTTGGTGGCGGCGCGGACCTCACACCGCTCATGCATAATCAACGCAATCAGGAAAACCCTGACGCCATCGCATTTCACGAATCAATGAAAACCGCATGTGACAAGCATGAAGCCGCCGATTATCCGCGTTTCAAAGACTGGTGCGATGAATATTTTCATCTTGCACACCGTGATGAACCACGCGGCATTGGTGGTATTTTCTACGATAGACACGATAGCGGCGACTGGGATGCAGACCTTGCATTCACCAAAGATGTCGGACTTGCCTTTAAAGACAGCTACCCAGAGATAGTCCGCAACCGGATGAATCAGAGCTGGAATGCGGCTGATCGGGATGAACAACTTATTCAACGCGGACGCTATGTTGAATTCAATCTACTTTATGACCGTGGAACAACTTTCGGCCTAAAGACAGGCGGAAACGTCAAATCTATTCTTTCTTCAATGCCACCAGTTGTAAAATGGCCCTAGTCAAAGCTTCAATGAAGCTTGGCAATTTCCAACTTATTCGCCATCATAGAAATTATAGCAGCCTTAAATGTCCAATGTAGAGAAATCTGGACTGTCGGAGAAGATTGATTGTTCACGTTTTTAAAAGCAATCGCGACCTTTGTCGTGTCCTTCTTTATGGGCATGGTCGGACTCGTTTTGGGCGTCATCATTTACGGCGGGCTGAATGAACAATTGCTCGCCATGGAAGAAAACCACCAAATAGTCGCAAAAGCGATCGCATTTATGTGCATTGGTGGTTCTGCTATTTTGGGTGGTATTTTCGGCCTTCAAAAAGGTGCTCGCTGGACTGGCCTATTCGACAATCCAGACTTTTAGAACGCAACTCACCTATTATTGAGAGTTTTCTCTTTGCTTTATTTCATCAGCATATATTCGCATCTGACGTGCGATGAGCGCGATATCCAAAGGAAAATCAGAATCAATCCACCACTGCTTCACACGTAGAAGCACTTCGCCCACAGGCCTTCCTTCGGGAACACCAACAGCAATAATATGCTCTCCACTTATAGGAAATATTGGGCGTTCATATTTATTGACGGCATCCAACAATACTCGCCAATAGCGATGGTTCGTGTCCTTACCACGCACCGCCCAAGCTAAGCATGCGCGCCCATAAAAGACATCTCTACCGGCAGCATAAATTGCTTTGCGAAATTCTCTTGCTGAAAACTCTTTTGAAAAATCCGTCGCATCAGATGCCGTATCCAGAAGACGTTTTTTCTCTTTATTCGACATTTTCAAACGGCGCACATCAGCCGCTATGATATTGTAATCTTTTGGATAAAGAGAGAGCAGCCTTAAGAAAGGGTCTGGTTCTAGGTTTTCTTCCAATTCCAACGCGACCAAAGAATTTAACAAATCCAATCCACTCGCTTCGGGCAAAACAAATTGAAGAACACCTGTCTGAGACATGGCTTCTACAACAATACGTGGGTCTTTTGCTGAGAGAATTTTTTTAATCTCGGACCAAACGCGTTCAACCGAAATGCTGTCCAGCCCAGCCCTTTGCCGCATACAGGCACTCAACCCGTCAGTATCTATACGTCCAGAACCATACCAGGCATTGAAACGGAAAAATCTCAATATTCGTAAATAGTCTTCTTCCAGACGACGGTCAGCATTGCCAATGAATACAATTTTCTGATGACGAAGATCGGATATGCCTTGTCCGGTAGGATCTAAAAGATCCCCCATCATATCGCAATAAAGTGCATTGACGTGGAAATCACGGCGTTGCGCATCTTCTGCCCAATCTTGAGTGAACGCCACAGTCGCACGCCTGCCGTCCGTAGACACATCACGCCTAAGAGTTGTCACTTCATATATCTGGTGGTTTGCAACTGCCGTCACAGTCCCATGCTCTATCCCAGTTGGGTGAACTGCAATATCCGAGGCCCTCAACCGACGAACAACTTCTTCAGGCTCCCACTTGGTGGCAATGTCGATGTCAGAAACAGGAACACCCAATAAAGCATTGCGAACACAGCCCCCTACAAAACGCGCACTATCCGGCGCATTCGCGTTCAATGCGCGCATAACACGGCGTGCGCCATCGGCTTGCATCCAAGGCTGAACAGGCAATCTGTTCATTAATTCAATTGCCATCTGGTCCAGTCTCTTCAGCATCTTCAGAGCTAGACGTTTCCGGCTCCATAACGGTTGGTAATTTTCGAGCGGTCGATTTTAAAGCCTCACCACCTTCACTATCAGCGCCAGCTGCAGATGTTGCACCACTGCTTTTTGGCGTAATAACTTCATCACAAGGAACTTTTTGAGCCGGAATAAATACCCGATTTTCATATCTCGCAGCCTGAAGACATAAGCCTTTATCGGAGGGATGACTGAGCGCTTTAATAATCAAACCGCCACCAGCAATGGCACCACCAGCGATAACCAGCCACATTAATGGCCACCTATCTTTAACACTCATATTTTTTGATGCTGCACGATACATGAAGAAGACCAGAAACGGTATCATGAAAAGTGCAAGTTCGATCAATATACGGCGCGTCATACAAAATTCCTTGTCTGTTGGCCTAAGACATTCAATCTATATGCCAAATATTGACTAAATATAATGTAATATGTGCCCCAATTTATGGCGTTTCGTAAAGGCGTTCATACAGAGATTTGATCATTCCAGCCGTTACGCCCCATATAAATCGACCATTATGGGGCATTGCATAGTAACGCCGCGATGTTCCGCCCCACTCTTTGACATGCTCTTCATGGTTTTCAGGTGACATCAAAAACGACAAAGGCGTTTCAAACACCTCATCCACTTCACGCGGGCAAGGAACAGGTTCAAAATTCTGTGGTAAAAGACCGACGACCAAGGATACACAAAAACCAGAATTAGTTCGGTAGGGCTCAGCTTGCCCAATCAATTCAACTTGATTTCGATCTGCGCCAATTTCTTCTTCCGCCTCACGCAATGCAGCTTCAGCGACACTTTCTTCATTCTCGAGCTTCCCGCCCGGCAGTGCTATCTGTCCGGCGTGAGCTTTCATCGTTTGAGGGCGTTGAGTGAAGACGACACCAAAGTCATCTCCTTGATCTATCAAACCAAATAGGACTGCAGCAGGTCTTAGCCGTTGAATGGGTAATCCGCTGCCATCCCCTGGAACAAACGGGTTTTCTGGCTCCAATGGCTCTAAATTCGCATAGAGCCGATCAAATGGGTCTGCTAAATGACGGCGAGCGCGAGATAGGAAATCTTCTTTATTCGTAAAACTCATTCAATCTTCAATCGATCCCAATTCGAATATGCTTCCAGCGGAAGACACACCAATTTTATTGTCCGTCAAAGGTTCTGCCCATTCAACAAGGTCATAAAATGGCGCTCTGGCGATTTTTGCTTCTAAACCGTGCCTTACTTCAACATAGGGAGCTGGTTCGCCGGTCTCAACATCTGTTGCCACTCGCAGTGGATGTTCTTTATCGATGACGAAAACATCACCAACATTGGTTGTAACGATTAGGTTTTGCTCACCCTCAATCTGTTTTTTATCAATGCGGGTTGCGATAAAAGGCGCATCTTCGACGTGAACGACCACTTTTTCATACGGCGTGACAAGAAAAATTCCGTCATCATCCTTACGCAGAATAGTCGAGAATAATTCCACGATTTTCTTGCGGCCAATTATGCCGCCATCGTGCCACCAACTGCCGTCTCGGCGTATTTCCATACCAATATCGCCGCAATTTTCCGGGTTCCATAAATGCACAGGCGGTAATTTTTTTTTGCCATCTGCACCTATCTCTGTTTTCAAAGCTGCCAAAACAGCTTGTAATGGATCGGAAATCGTCTCTTTTGAACTTTCTTCATCTATTTTTTTCATAGAGACCTTCTTCGCCTTGGTTTTGCCCGACTATATTAGCTAAAACATTCTTTTAACATAATATGAAGCCCGCAACATGACAGATACAAACTCTAATATTGTCGCAGATACAGATGCAGTGATCGCTGCTTTGGGAGATGTCAAAACAGAAATTGGCAAAGCCGTTTTCGGGCAAGACCATGTTGTCGAACTTGTTTTATCCGCCGTACTTGCAGGTGGCCATGCACTGCTAGTGGGTGCTCCGGGCCTTGCAAAAACAAGTCTCGTAGATGCAACAGCAAAAGCACTGGGATTAGACTGGGGACGCGTTCAATTTACACCAGATTTGATGCCTTCGGACATTCTGGGGTCTGAGGTTCTGGACGAATCAGCAGACGGACAACGTTCATTCCGTTTTATTAAAGGTCCTGTTTTTACCAGCTTGCTCATGGCTGATGAAATCAACCGCGCCAGCCCAAGAACACAATCTGCTCTTTTGCAGGCCATGCAGGAACATCACGTTACTATCGCAGGCGTTCGTCACGACCTTCCCGCGCCATTCCATGTTTTGGCCACCCAAAACCCTGTTGAACAGGAAGGCACATATCCACTTCCTGAAGCTCAGCTAGACCGTTTCCTCCTAAAAATAGATGTTGGATATCCAGATGCCGAAACCGAACGTCGAATTCTGATTGAAACAACGAGCGGAGCAGACAAAACCATCAATGCCGCGCTTGATCCTAAACGCCTTATGATGATCCAGCAGCTTGTGCGCGATATGCCAGTGCCTGAAAAAGTAGTTAATTCTATTTTAGAACTCACTAGATCGGCTCGCCCAGAACAATCAGATGATCCTCGTATTCAAAACCGCGTAGAATGGGGACCATCGCCAAGGGCTGGACAATCTCTCATGCTGACAACCCGCGCACGTGCATTACTGCGCGGCCGTTTTGCACCTTCTATTGATGATGTAGAAGCACTCGCTGAACCTGCTTTGGCGCACAGAATGTCCTTAAACTTTGATCCAACCGGTCAAGGTGAATCTATTTCCGACCTAATTGCAGATCTGGCTAGAAAAGCATCCTAATCCAGCTGATGAAAACGCCTTTAAATCAGATAAAATCAGATGCTGAAGCTCTCGCAAAAGAGCTTCCAAACCTACTCATGAAAGTAGCTCCCTCTTCGGCATCTCATCTAGGGGCAGCAAGCCGCCGCCAATCTGGTCAGGGTGAAGACTTCTGGCAATATAGAAAATTTAGTCATGAAGACAGCGCAGACCGAGTTGATTGGCGCAGATCTGCACGTGGTGATGAACTCTTTGTTCGCGAAACCGAGCTGGAAACTGCACGAAATTTTCTTTTCTGGGTTGATCCATCCAATGGCTTTGATTGGAAAGGCAGTCCTGATGTTCCAACTAAAGCCAGTCGCGCACTCACAATTCTGACGGCGCTTTCTCATACAATAGCGAATACAGGCGATCGTTGCGGTGCCTTAGGGAGCAAGCGTAAGCCAAATATAGGGTCTAAGGCTGCAATCAACATCGCAGAAGATTTATGGAATAATGACGCGTCATCTGCTTTGCCAGCAGTCAACAAAACGCCTGCGACCATTGTCATCGCATCAGATTTTTATCGTCCATTGGAAGAAACAAAGAATTGGATCCAACAACTCGCTTCAAATAATCAAACCGGTATCCTACTGATGGTTTATGACCCCATTGAAGCAAACTACCCCTTCAAGGGCCGGATTAATTTCTTCTCTCCAAACAACAAACGAGAGCGCTTAGTCGGACGCGCGGAAAACCTCAAACAAGATTACCTTGCGCGTTTTTCTGAAAGACAGACTAAAATCAAAGAATTAGCCAACTCTATCGGCTGGTACTCTGCGTTCCATTCAACAGAAGACAATGCTGGACCAACACTCGCCCATATTGCGCACTGGTTGAGTGTGCCATTAGAAAATCGAGGGTCCGCAAGATGAATATAGGTCCTCTGTTTTTCGCACAGCCTTGGGCTCTAATAGGCCTTATCGCTCTGCCTATTATATTCTGGCTCATGCGCGCGACACCTCCCGCACCTCAGCGTGCTACACTGCCGTCGCTCGCTCTTTTGGATGGACTAAATCCAGATGAAGAAACACCGGCAAATACACCTTGGTGGATTATAGCATTGCGATTTACCGCCGCCGCAGCAGCCATAATTGGATTTTCTCAACCTGTCTTCCAACCCGTTCCGCAAAACGCGGTGGCCAGCAATACATCAACACTTGTTATTGTTGATGATGGATGGACAAGTGCAAATCAATGGTCCGACATCACGAAAACAATTTCTTCAGCTACAGATCAGGTGACCGATACAGGCGGCGATATTCGGATTATATTTTCAGCGTCTTTAAAACGAGAATTGGACACTGCTTTAGGTGCTGAAGATTTACGTAAACGGCTGCAATTGACAGCGCCATCGCCTTGGTCTCCCAATCACACAGAAACACTATCTCTCATCCAAGAAGCAGATTTTGAACCGTCTCATATTCTGTGGATGAGTGATGGCTTTGAGCATACAGGAACCAACGGCCTAACAGAATACCTGTCCGACATCGGAAATGTTGAAATCTATAGTTTTGCTCCCAAAGCAAGCTATGCCATCACAAGCGCACAAACTGTCCCCAATGGCGCTTTGGTAGAATTAAAAAGAATTGCCAGCGCAGACCGTCAAGAAGCAAGAGTGGTTGCCGAAAACAACGCCGGACTTAGCCTCGCAACGACGACTGCCGTTTTTGAAACAGACCAAGATTTGGCGACAGCTGAATTTTCTATTCCCGCAGCGATACTCAACCAAGTCTCTCGGTTTCGAGTTCTTGGTTCTTCTTCTGCTGGGCAAGTTTGGTTGTGGGATGACACGTCTAATACGCCTTCTGTCGCAATTGCTGATCCTTCAATTAGCGATCAGCCATTGCTCGAAGAATATTATTATGTGCGCAAAGCACTCGCTCCCCATGCGCAATTAATGGAAGGCGATCTGGGAGATATGCTTGCGCGTTCACCCGATGCAATAATTCTTGGCGACAGATCTCTCATTGATCACCCGTTAGCAAAACAACTTGAAGATTGGGTCAAAGACGGCGGAGCACTTATTCGGTTTGCAGGCCCCAAACTGGCCGCTGCTAATACGCAAATTTTAACACCGACCCAACTTCGGCCAGCAACGCGTGCACTAGGTGGTGCATTGGCGTGGGAAAAGCCTCAAACAATTGCTACATTTCCTGAAACCAAAGCGTTTGCCAGCATAAAAACACCTGAAGAATCTATATTGGTGCGCAAACAGGTCCTCGCTCAACCTTCTTCCGACTTGGCAGCAAAAACTTGGGCGAAGCTGTCAGATGGCACCCCTCTAGTCACCGCTAGAACTCTGGGACGTGGCACAATCATATTGTTTCATGTAACAGCCACACCGCTTTGGTCAGACCTTCCATATGATGGTGCATTTGTTTCCATGTTGAGACGTTCAGCAGCGTCTGGAAATGGGAAACGACAGGAAACGCCTTCCAATGAAGGAAACCTAGCGCCACACCGCGTTTTAGATGCTTTTGGTGCTCTCAATGCTCCATCAGGTGATACCAAACCTGTGTCGACAGAAAATTTCGCGACTTCAATTCCATCGCAAGCTACTCCCCCCGGATTATACCAAGGCCCACAAGGTAGTCGCGCACTAAATGTCGGTAATTTCGCGCCTGTAAATCAAGTCGAATGGCCATCAAACGCACTTGTATTTGAAGAGGCGCTAAGCCAAACAAGAAGAGGTTTGGAGGGGATATTCTTGATGTTGGCATTTGCACTCCTTCTTGTGGACGTCATTATTTCATTACTGGTGACAGGACGTTTCAGAAAATTCTCCAGACATGCACTTACGGTTATGGTTGTTATGTTCGGGAGCTATATTTTTGCAGTCGACCCAGCTGTCGCACAAAGCGCTAAACAACAAGACATTTCTGCCAAGCAAAGAGAAGCCGCTCTCCAAATGCGCTTTGCGTATGTTGAAACAGATACCCCTTCTCTCAACCTCCAGCTCAAGGCTGGATTGACTGGCCTGAACTTAGAGCTCTACAGACGCACATCCGTAGAGCCAGCTGCTCCGCACGCGGTTAAGCTAGGTGTTGATCCGTTGGATTTATATCCGATGATTTATTACGCACCACCCCGCAATGCTGCCGCGCTTAGCCCAGAGGAAATCGAGGCATTAAACTCATATCTTCGAAATGGCGGCTCGCTCGTGATCGACACACGAGACGCGATTCCCGGACAGAAAGTTAGCAGCCGATTGAAGGATGTATTGAAAGGGTTAGACGTCCCGCCGCTGCAACCGACACCACCTGACCATGTTCTCTCACGCAGCTTTTATCTTTTGAATGAATTTCCCGGCCGGATAGCAAGCGGTCAATTATGGATCGAAGCCAACCACTCAGAGGGTGCAAACTCACTTGGAGATCGAGTCTCTCGTGTGTACATTGGCGCATCAGACTGGATTGGTGCTTGGGCGATTGACGAAAACAAACGTCCCCTCAACCTTATGGATGGGCAGGAAACAAACAGAGAGCGCGCCTACAGATTTGGTATCAATCTGGTTATGTGTGTGCTCACCGGAAATTACAAAGAAGACCAAGTGCACGTTCCGGCGCTTTTACAAAGGCTGGATCAAGAAAACTCTTTCGAGCCGAAAAACAATTCAAACCGTAGAAAAACAATTCTGCCTTCACCCGATTCAGGAAACCCACAAGACTTAGATGACTTTTTTGAATCGATGCGCAAACAACGCGATCAACAGGAGGCACAAGATCCACAATGATTGAAGCCTCACGTCTTGGATTTGATCCTTTCATCCCTTCGCCTTGGTTATGGGGATTTGTAGCTGTTTCGGTTTTAATATGGGGGCTATATGTTTTTCTCAGAGGGCGCGCATGGCTTACCCGCGCGCTCGGATTTGCATTTCTCACGATTGCCCTTTCCAACCCGCTATGGGTGAAGGAACAAAGGGAAAGCCTAAAAGACATCGTCGCAATCGTGTTGGACCAATCAGAAAGCATGGGCTTTGGATCTCGAAGTGAAACCGCGCAAGCCGCATTCGACGATCTAAAACAGCAAATAGAAGCGTCTGAAGATTTAGAATTACGTATCGCGAAAACGTCTGAAGAAAGTGACACAACCAATGTCTATAAAGCGCTAAATTCAGCGCTATCTGATGCACCACGCGAGCGCATTGCAGGTTCTTTCCTCATAACAGACGGTCAAATCCACGATTTACCTGCCTCAAAAGACGAGATGAAATCACTAGGCCCTGTTCACTCCCTCATCGTTGGTGAAAAGGGCGAACAAGATAGGCATGTCGAAATTGTATCTAGTCCCAATTTTGGCATAGTCGGAACAGCCGTTGAATTGACAATTCGGGTCGAGGATTCTTCATCTCCATCCGTCAACGTCAATATATCTATCAATGGTGAAACCGTATCGATCCAAAATGTTCGCACAGGCGTAAATCGCAAAATCACATTGGAAATTCCCAGACGTGGTTCCAATTTGGTCGTCGCTGAAGTTCCAGAAGGACAAAACGAACTCACGCTCGCCAATAACCGAACGGCCACCAACATATCAGGCGTCAGGGATAGACTACGCGTCCTACTCGTCACAGGGGAACCACACTCAGGGGCTCGTGTATGGCGTGACCTGCTCAAGACAGATCCAGCCGTCGATCTTGTGCACTTCACCATCTTGCGTCCGCCGCACAAAATGGACCCAACACCGTTAAATGAATTGGCGTTGATTTCATTCCCCACACGCGAATTATTCGTTGAAAAACTGAATGATTTTGATCTGATAATTTTTGATCAGTATAAGCGCATCAATGTTCTACCGATGATTTATTTTGATGGCGTTGCAAGATTTGTCGCCGATGGTGGTGCTCTACTCGTTGCGACTGGACCACCCTATGCATTGCCGTCATCTATTTACCGAACACCGCTTGCAGCCATACTACCAGCCCAACCCACTGGACGTATAATTGAACGTAGTTTCAATGTTTTACGTACAGAATTAGGAGAGCGCCATACCGTCACCTCTACGCTATCTGATGAGAAAGACTGGGGCCGTTGGGAACGTTATGTGGAAGCCAAGGCTGCTTCCGGTGAAACCGTTCTAAAAGCAGATAATGATGACCCATTACTTGTGTTAGACCGTGTAGGTGATGGTCGCGTCGCAGTCTTATTGTCTGATCAACTTTGGATGTGGGCGCGTGGTCATGATGGCGGCGGCCCCTATTCAGAACTTCTCAGACGAACAGCTCACTGGCTCATGAAAGAGCCTGAACTTGAAGAAGAGCTTCTGACATTGGCATCCAATGGAGATCAAATGGTCGCCAGCCTAAGGTCCTTATCGGACAATCCGGCCCAATTGGAAGTAACAACGCCTTCTGGTGAAACTTTAACAGCTCAGTGGACAGCAACTGAAACTGGCCTGTTTGAAGCATTCGTCGAAACCTCTGATCTAGGCATGTACAAAGCAACCTCCGGAAATGTCGAGACAGTCGCTTTAAATGGTCCTGCAAACCCACGTGAATATATGAATGTAGACTCCACAACGCGCGTTCTTGCCCCTGTTGCTGACGCGACGAAAGGAGGACTATTCCGTATTGGTGAGTCAGCAACGCCAGACCTTCCTGAACTCAGACGCGTATCCTCCAAAGGGGATATAACTGGATCAAATTGGGCAGGACTAAAGCGCAATTCAGCCTACGCTGTCAGATCATCTCAAGCGACTGCTCTTATTCCCGGTGTTCTAGGAATGGGATTGCTTATTGCACTTATGCTTTGGGTATGGAGACGCGAGGGACGCTAATTATCCCTTTGCTTTTCTCTAGCGCACCCTTTTCCAACTCCAGAGCCAAAAGACGGTTTGGGGGAACATATCCCGGCGGGATATAATCTGAAGTCGCAATACTTGAGAAACCCAGCTTTCCAAAATATGGCTCATCTCCAATAAGAAGCGCCATCGGCCAGCCTGCTTGTGTCGCCAATGCCAAGCATTCCTGCGTTAAAATAAGCCCAAGCCGACTACCACGATATTTATTATCGACGGCTACAGGGCCAACAAAAACAGCCCGACCTGTTTGTCCCACCTGCAACGGCCACAATCTGACTGCACCTACGACAATTCCATCATCATCAACAGCGACTTTGCACATATCGATTAGAGACTGATTACCTTCCCGCAAACGTTCAGCTGTTTTTGCGTACCGACCCGGACCGAAACAACGATCATAAAGTTGTTCAATACCGACGGCGTGCTCAGCTCGTTCAGAGCAAATGGAAAAGGATGGGAATGATGGATCAACAATCCGAGAAGAAACGGACATACAGCAATACTTTCAAAGAAAATCACGGTTTGGCAGAGCTAGACGTATAGAGGTCACACGCTTGCCGTTCATTTTAGCTAGATTTTCTTCGTCGCTGTTTCATAGTAATTCCGTGTCAAATTTGTGCAGCTCGAATAAATAAAAAAAAGCGACTTGTCAAAAACTCTTTTGCAATTGTCATATACACTACCCCCTTCCTTACTGCACAAATCAGTTTAAACAGAATTCCAGCAACTATTCTGGAGGACATGTTTCGTGTCGCTTTTATCTTCTTTCCTTGCAAAAATTCAAAAATCGGATACCGAAGCGGTTTCCGGATTAAATGTAGATGATCTAAAAAAGCGCGGCATAGAAATAGGCGAAAACGTTCTAGACTGGGTACAGGCAGAACTTCTTCAGCCTTCAACGCTCATTCAATTTGGAGCCATATTGGGGGTTTTATTCCTCGGCATTGTTATCTCTCCGATATTTAGAAGTTGGCTAAGAGCGGGCCTCTCCAAACTACCCGAAAACATCACGCGTAAATTTGCATCTCCAGCCCTCCAAATCGTCCGCCCACTCATTTGGTTAGCGGGAATGTTTATAGGTCTCCCAGTTCTAGAAGGCATGGGATATCCGACAACATTTGTGAGGTTGGCCAGTTCTCTCGCCTTGGCGTGGGTCATTATTCGCGCTGCAACGTTTGTCATTCCCGCCGAATATAGAAAGCCCGTCACGTGGCTTGCGTGGATAGTTGCTGGGCTGAATGTGTTTGGCCTGCTGTCTCCAACAATGACATGGCTTGATACGCACGGCATCCCATTTGGCGATCAACAAATCACTATCCCTTTTGTTGTGCGAGCCATCCTTTTCTCAGCTCTATTCCTCTATGGCGCAAACTGGCTTTCCAAAAAGCTTCGATCTCGCATAGATACTTTGCCACGCGTTGAACCATCTATTCGCGTGCTGATATCCAATGCAACGCACGTTGGTCTATTCTTCGGCGCGGTCATCCTTGCACTGACATCCCTAAATATTCCCCTTGGTGGCTTGGCTGTTTTAGGGGGTGCGTTAGGTGTTGGTCTTGGATTTGGTATGCAGCAAATCGTGGCCAATTTTGTGTCTGGCATCATTTTGCTAACGGACCGATCCATCAAACCAGACGACGTTATTGAAGTTGATGAAACTTACGGTGTGGTGAACTCATTAGGGCTTCGATATGCCTCTGTCATAACCCGTGACGGCAAAGAACACCTGATTCCAAACGAGGAACTCGTCACCAATAAAGTGGTCAATTGGAGCTATTCAGACAACCGCGTGCGGGTCAAACGCCGTTTGCGCGTTGAGTACGAGACTGACCTTCGTATGGCGACCAAACTAGTCATGGACGGTGCAGCTAAAGTTGACCGCGTTCTGCAAGACCCTGCGCCTAATTGTCTTGTCATGGAATTTGGAGATGAAGCCGTAGAACTCGAATGTCGTTTCTGGATAGAAGACCCTCAAAACGGCATCAATAATGTCGGTTCGGCGGTCATGCTATCAGTCTGGGATCTATTCAAGGAAGCCGGAATTGATATCCCGCTCAGACAAGAAGAAATCCTCATCCAGCCCGGATCAGTCCTCGAAGTCAAAATGGCAAAAGACTAGGAAAAGCATCTTTTACCATCTGCTAAACTGATTGAACTCCAAAGTTCGGAAGAAGAAACATCAATATCCGTATCTAGAGACTTCAATGAAAATCTCTACTGCTTGGTATAGCTCTCACATTCCTAGGGTGCTTGGCCGTTTGTGATCTGTGCCCATAAGCTGGCCAGTTTTTGCCCTCTTTTCCTTTTGCCTGCACGTATTGCGCATCTTCTGTGAGGGTTTCTAGATCCAGTGTACGATCAATCACCTCTTCCGCTAGGATGTGCGTGACATTGTCTGCTGTTTGAACCCGCCCTCTTACAGCAATGAGGTACGCGCCCATCACCACAGGTCGGAAACGTTCCATCACTTTTGGCCACACAATAAGATTGGCCACGCCGGTCTCATCTTCCAAAGTCACAAATACAACTCCAGACGCCGTACCCGGACGTTGTCGCACGAGAACAAGTCCCGCCACAATCACACGCGTCCCACTGCGGAAGTCATATATGTCTTTTGCCGAGCACATCCCCATCTTGGCATACCGTTCACGCAAGAAGGAAAGCGGATGCGCCTTTAAAGACAATCGTGTGGCATGATAATCTTGCATGACATGCTCAGACATAGGCATTTGAGGAAGCTCAACTTCAGGCTCCAGCCCCTGTTCTTTGACTTCTGATACAGCAAATAATTCTGCGGGAGCTTCTTGGGCCTGCCCGCGAATAGCCCACAAAGCTTCGCGCCTATCTAATCCCATCGATCGAAACGCATCTGCCGCAGCCAATCGCTCTAATACTCCGCGCGGCAACCCAGTCCGCTGGCGTAACTCTTCAGGTGTTTCATATCCTCCAGCTCTTAGCTCCTCCAGAATTTGTATCTGTGTTTCGCTCAAGCCTTCAATCTGCCTTAGCCCCAAACGTACAGCAAAATGTCCATCCTCTCTGGGCTCTAAAATACTATCCCAATTAGAGTAATTCACATCTGCAGAACGTACTTCTACATTATGCTCTCGCGCATCGCGTACCAGCTGAGCTGGCGCATAAAACCCCATGGGCTGAGAATTTAAAATGGCTGCACAAAACACTTCTGGATGATGGCATTTCAGCCATGACGACACATAAACCAATAACGCAAAACTGGCCGCATGACTTTCAGGAAAACCATAATCTCCAAACCCTTTTACCTGATTAAAACAGGCCTGAGCAAAGTCTGGCTCATACCCACGGTTCACCAGCCCGTTTATAAATTTGTCTTCGTACAGCCCCATTGTTCCATTACGCCGAAACGTCGCCATTGCTTTGCGTAAACCATTTGCCTCATCAGCCGTAAATTTAGCTGCATCAATCGCCACCTGCATGGCTTGTTCCTGAAAAAGCGGCACACCTAAGGTACGACTTAATATGTTTTCAAGTTCATCGGCCGGACCATGCTCAGGCGATGGCGATGGATAGCTAACCTGCTCAATCCCCTTCCTGCGCCGCAAATAGGGATGCACCATATCGCCCTGAATGGGCCCAGGTCGCACAATCGCAACTTCAATGACAAGATCATAGAATGTGCGCGGCCTTAACCGTGGCAACATGGTCATTTGCGCACGGCTTTCAACCTGAAACACACCGACACTATCGGCTTCACATAGCATGTCATAAACGACGGGATCTTCTTGAGGTAATGTCGCTAGATTATAGTCTTGCCCCTTATACAGTCGGAGCATATCAAAGCATTTACGAATACAGCTGAGCATGCCTAGAGCCAGCACATCCACCTTCATAATACCCAGCGCGTCGATATCGTCCTTGTCCCACTCAATAAAGGTGCGATCCTCCATAGCGGCGTTGCCAATAGGCACAGTTTCAACCAAAGGCCCTTGCGTTAAAACAAAGCCGCCAACATGCTGGGATAAATGCCTCGGAAAACCGATAATCTGACGCGTAAAGAATAGAACGCGGCGAATGGTTTCATTGTGCGGGTCCAAGCCGCTTTCACCTGCCTGCTTATCTGAAATAGTTTTGCCGTAAGCGCCCCAATTTGTTTTAGCGAGCGCTGTTGCGACATCCTCACTCAATCCAAAAGCTTTACAGACCTCCCGCACAGCGGACCTTGGACGATAGCTAATCACAGTCGCGGTTAGGCCCGCACGATGGCGACCATAGCGCGCATAAATATACTGGATGACTTCTTCGCGTCGCTCATGCTCAAAATCGACATCAATATCGGGTGGCTCCTTACGTTCGCGAGATAAGAAACGATCAAAAAGAAGATTATGAATTGATGGGTCAACACTAGTAATTCCCAGACAAAAACACACCGCTGAATTTGCAGCCGATCCGCGCCCCTGACATAATATTTCCTGCTCGCGCGCCCATTTCACAATATCGTGCACAGTCAAAAAATACGGTGCTACATTAAGCTCTTCAATAAGATCAAGCTCATACTCCAATGATGCACGCACCTTATCTGGTACACCTTCAGGATAGCGCCATTTCGCACCTTGCCATGTCAGATCAAACAAATGCTGTTGAGGTGTTTTATGGCTTGGCACAGGCTCATCAGGATATTCATATCGCAATTCATCAAGCGAAAACTGGCACGCATCAACGACTTTTTTCGTATTCGCAATCGCGTCCTCAAAACCACGAAATAAACGTTCCATCTCAGCCGCCGGTTTAAGGTGTCGTTCGGCATTAGCTTCAAGCAAATAACCTGCTTGATCTAATGAAACATGCTCTCGAATACAGGTGAGAATATCCTGTAAAGGCCGTCTATTAGGTAGATGATAAAGCACATCATTCGTCGCAATCAGCGGTACGCCATGCTTTGCTCCCATAGCGCTTAATCGCGCGAGGCTTTCACAGTTTTTACCGCCATGACGGTAAGATGCGGCTAGATACAGATTATGCCCTAGAATCTCTATTATCTTGGTCAGTTTATCTTCAAAATCATCATCCAAATTTAGCGGTGGGATGACTATAAAAATCTGCCCTTCAGCTTTGGCTGCAACATCATCAAGTGAGATATGACATTCACCTTTGGGCGCGCACATTTTTCCATCCGACAATAAATGCGACAAACGCCCATAAGCAGCGCGGTCCGTCGGATAGCACAACAAGCTTATATCATCGGTAAGGTCCAACCGTGCGCCAATCAGCAACCGTACGCCATGCTCTTTAGCAGCCATATGCGCACGCACCACGCCAGCTAATGTATTACGATCAGCAATACCAATCGCACACAAGCCTAACGCTTTAGCCTGCACAACAAGCTCCTCAGCACGGCTGGCACCGCGCAGAAAAGAGAAATTCGTCGTAACGGCGAGTTCAGCATAAGATATATTCACGCAAACAGCCCATGCACATACCATTGAGGTGGTCCGCCGCGATTATCATCATAGAGGCCATCACGATAAATCCAGTAACGATAGCCTTCTTCATCTTCCACACGATAATAGTCGCGTGCTCGTGCTCCTTTTTCTGTAAGCTTCCACCATTCCGGCGCGATACGCTCTGGCCCATCCGCGCGCACTATTTTGCGCATGACGCGCCGCCATATCAGCCGCGCAGGTGGTCCATCTGGCACTTCTGCAACGACCTCAACCTGTTCAGGTACATCAAATAAACGCAAAGGACGCGGCCCCATAATTTGTGACGCACTCGCTTCTTTCATCAAATGCGTTTCAAACTTTGCATAACCTTCAGCACGCTCTGGAATATGGCTCTCATTATATATCGGCATCTGGACAGCTTTATCGCCCAGACGAACAGCCAGACGGTCGGCTAAACGTATAAAAGCCTCTTCATCAAAACCGCCTGTCATATCCGCTGATAAAGGCTGCACATCCTGATCAATACGTTCTGTACGTGCTGCGCAGAGCATAAACAGATCAATACCAAAGCCCGGATTAATCTCCTCAATATGCTCTTTGAGTAGTCTCCTGATATGTTTGGCATCGCGAACCGCACTCGCAGATGAGATATTGATATAAGAGTGTTTTCCATCAACACCAAAACTATGAAAATAAAAATCACGAGCGCCTAAACCATGCGTATCCAGCTTTTGACATAGCTGCGGTAAAAGCTGGTCTAATGCATACTCAACACCTTCTTGTGCCGCCACAGGTTCAGGACATGGCAAACGCACCGCCCATTCAGGTTCTGGGATAAGGGGCTTGATAGGTTCATGCCTGACGCCCAAAGCCTGATCGAGCCGCAAGACAACAGCATCAATTGCTTCCCGGGATGTAAAACGCCGCGCTAATGCTTTGCGGTCTAATCCATAAAGCTGCTCAATACGTGTCAAACCAAAGCGACGCAAAAGCTGAACAGTCTTATCTGACAAACGTAATGCCTGAACAGGTAATTGAGCTAAGTCCTGTTTTTCCTGCGTAGGCTGACTGATAAATACACCTTCAGAATAGACACCAAAACGCGCCAACGCATTAGCTGCACCAAGCGTACCTGCAATGGCAATTTGCGCGTTATAACCATTCCGCTTCAGACGCGCCTTCACTTGATCAATCAGCTTGATCTCCCCATCAAATAGATGATCAAGCCCCGTTGTCTCCATAACAATCGCATCATCACCATCCATACTGACACGAGGAGAGAAACGAACCATCCAATCGGCTAGTTTTTGCAATGCTGCTCTATCAGCTGCTCGATCAACCTCTTCAAACATCAAATCAGGTGCACGTGCCCGCGCATCTGTGAAGGCAAGCTCACGATGTATATTAAACTTCCGTGCTGTACGGTTTACCGCCGCCACCCTCACGCCATGCGGCCCTTTTTCGACCAATACAAATGGAATGGGCTTAGGCGGTTTTGCTGATTTTGATGGCCTTATCTGCATCTGCTGACGTTTTGTGCGTCTTAGCCTGTCTAGCGGCCATTCCGGAAACCACGCGTAAAGATAACGCTTCATCATCATACTCCAGATCAAACACGTCCCCAACGCGTGCCGGGGCTGGTCGACAACGCTCCAGCTTGGCCTGCCAGCATGAAAATCCTGGTGCCTTTACATCATATGGATTGGGCTTAGATGGCTTGCTGCTAATCCGCCAACGTGTCTCGCATGCGCTAATACCTTCGCGTGTATGAGGCATAAGCAGAACCACAGGGACACCATAGCGTTCACTTGCCAGCTTCAACCGCCGCGTCGCTGTAAAGTCAGCTTCATCGACCTCACCAATGACAAGACTAACTCCGCCCGATTTAATGCCCTCTTCAACCGTCCAAAGAACATCCATCCGTTTGGACGTTTTCACATGTAAACAAGGAGAGTTGGTATTTTGGAAAGTTCTGGTCCCACTCGGCAAAAGAGCGCCGTGCTCTTGTGTTAGCTTGTATTGCTTTACCCAGAGTATTGCGCCTTTAGACTTCACATTCGCAAGCACAAAGCCCGCTAAAGCGCTCATATCGCCAAACTTGTTTTCAACGCACTCATGCAGCCCTTTTTCTGCTAATCCAAATGGAAAAGCAGCTTCTTCTCTCACCTTGACAAGTGAAACTTTGGATGACGCATATTGGTCAGGTATCAAGGACAAAATAGACATTTGTTCTCTTTTTGTTCTATTTAGCAGAAAGAGTCAATCTTCAACTTTCTCTGAAAACACTTTCTTAGCTCTAAGCATAATTCCCAAACTTTAAGCCAAGCGGAGTTATTTCAGCTTCATCAAATGCTTCTGTAATTTTTAGGGTAATTTGATATCATTTTGATACCCTTGAAATTCTCTTTTGGTAGGCCCGGAGGGATACACAAAAATTAATACATTCAAATCACTACACAAAGTGGGACTATTGAAATACCGCATAAAACCGCATTGTTTTGTTTCAAAGTGTCCCACTTTTCAATAGGACTTAAATGGGCAAGAGTTGGTACTAACTCCCTCTGCCTTAATTCATAATCGTCATTGGATGTCTATCGGATCCATTTCGCCAAGACAGCACGATAACAGAAGCAATTGCAAAAACGACTCCTATCACAGATGTGAAATAGGCTTGTCCCATGAAAAAAGTCGCCCAATTGATATCGGGGACTGCAAATTGACGGATAAGTAGGGCGGCCAAGCTTGTCGTATATCCAAAGGCATCTGCTAAATAGATAAGAAATCCGGCGTTTCCGGCAGCCCCCGTTTCGGCAATCAAGCGATCAAACAGGATTGTCCCAAACGGCACATAGGCCAGATATAGTCCTGTTCCGGTTAGGGTAACCCACAGCATGGGTGAGATCATATGTTTTTGGAACGCAAACGTAGATAAGCCAATGATACAAAATCCCAGCACAATGAATATGTTGATGAGTTTATAGGCCCGTTTATTACTCCGCACAAAAGTTAGAAAGGCGAGCAATATCAATATGCCAATTGTCGTTGGAATTTCACTATAAGTGAAGGCAGCAATAGCTTTATCATAGCCAAGATCAGTCTAGATTTCTGCAGCAAAGCTTGCTCTAAAGTCTCTAAAAGCCGTCAACAAAATGTATGACACAATGAGCAAGAGCATTGGGATGCCAATCATTTTGATGCTTTTTTGTCTATCCTTGCCAGTCATGGCGACACGCGCGCGTCTTTCCGAAACATCTTGAGAGGATGGAGGCGGCAAATGGGATAACGCGGCAATTGAAACAAGAAGTGGTAATGTAAAAATTGCAGCAGTGACGGCTGGCATCCATATTTCGGATACGTTGTGAACATGCATCAGCCAAGCCCCAACGGACTTTACCGCACCTGATGCAAAGATAAAACTAGCGCACAATATGGCGCTTAGAATTTCAGTTGTTCGCCTGCCCTCAACCCACGCAAAGACAAATCCCCAAATCATGCCCAGTGGTAGACTGTTGATAAACACCATCGTCAAATTCCAAGGTGCCGGGATGACAGCAAAACCCAAAAGAGCGAGCCAGGAAATGAAAATCAAACAAATAATCATCCAGCCACGCTGATGGGGTTGATGAGAGGAAATCACCCTCACCCCGATCCATTTAGACAGCGCATATCCCAGCAGCTGGAACAAAATAACAGCGACCTTATAATCTAAGGATCCCCATACCTGAGCGACACCTTCAAATGTGGCGACGGTAATGGGCTTACGAAAAGCGTACATCGAAAAATAGGCTGAGAAAGACGCAAGCCCCGCAACACATACGAAGAATAGCGAATTGGCTCGAATTTTCATGATGTAAGAAAAAGGATAAAACACTGTCAGCCCCAAATGAACAATCATCTGAGGCTAGCAGTATGTTATGTCAGTTTTGATGCCGCTTCTAAGTTTCTAGAAACGCAATTGAATCTGAATGTCTCTGGACAGTTTCTGAGTGAACAATTTTGGTCTTATAATCAGTCGACAGAACTGTATCGACTGTCACAAAATCTGAAACAGCTTGAGTTTTTGTCAAAACAACTCTGACATAGCCTTGGTGTAGATTGTCAGTCCATTTCACTTCGTCTAGCTCTTTCTCGAAAATGCGGTCTAACTTCTCAGCGACATCATCTGGCCAGCCGCTTTCGACGAAATCACCCGGAGAAGAGATACCCGCTGTACCAATCTCAATTCCCATTGCGTTTCCATCTTCATCATTCAGGTCGTTCGCCCAGAATGAGTGACTGTCGCCTGTCAGGAATAAAAGATCGTTCGCGCCTACTTCCTTTGAGAGCGCGTATAAATTTTCTCTCGCGGCCGGATAACCATCCCACGTATCGGTATAGAACGGTAAGTTCCACTTCCCTTTCCAGAATAATGCTTGCGTCCAAATACCAGCAGGATCTTTATTCATATCAGGTGTGATGCCATGCTTAGACACATCCGGAACTGGCATACGTGCGATTGGAGACGTATTTCCAATCAAGCGCCATGGTTCGCCGTTTTCAACGGATTGGCCAAGGCTAGATTTCAGGACATCTTTCATGCGTGCTGAAATCATTTCACGACTTGGATCGTTTATGACTTCAGCCATGAATTTATTGCGGGCTTCATCAGATGTAATACTGGCTACATGTTTTAGATAATCAACCTGCTGATCACGTCCCGTATGACGACATTCCATCGTGATCAAACTTGCCAGATCACCAAACACATAAGTCCGCCATGCTTCTTCTCGGCTTTGGTCCCCTTCTGGCTCACGAATAGGCATCCACTCATAATAGGCTCGCACGGAAGCTTCGCGACGCGCATCCCATGTGCCCTCTGTTGCATCGGTATGATTTTGAGCGCCATCTTTCCATGGGTTATTTGCGCTTTCATGATCGTCCCAAATACAGATTAGCGGATGTGCAGCGTGCATCGCCATTGAACCTGCATCTGTCTTATATTGTGCATGACGCTTTCTATAATCATCTAGCGAAATTATCTCGTGTTTAGGGGCGTGCACACGGCCAATGGTTTTGGCTGTCTCATGTCCCCATCCATCTTCACCTCCATATTCATAAATGTAGTCTCCCGTATGGAGAACGACATCAATCGCATCATCTTTTGCAATAGCGTCATATGCGTTGAAAAAGCCAAATGCATAATTAGAACAAGACGCGAGTGCGATACCTAATTTATCAAGCTCGTCCTCTGGCAAAGTTTTCATGCGACCAATTGGAGAATAATTGTCGCCCAATTTAAAGCGGTAAAAATATGTTTCACCTGCAACCAACTCATTCGGGTCGGCTTTGACTGTAAAGTCTTTGTCTTCTGAAGTCGTTGTCTCACCAGATTGAGTAGTGTTCGTGAAATCTCGATCTTGTGAGACTTCCCATAGCACAGTGACGGGTTCTGATTGCCCCGACACGCGGCTCCAGATTATCACACTATTTGCTTTAGGATCACCACTGGCAACTCCATGCAAAAACACGTCACCATCTGAAGGTTTTGGTTTTGTATCTGTTTCAGGAGATAGTTTAGATTGTGAGCAGGCAGCGAGGCCACCAGCAGCCATTATACCCAGTGTTTGACGACGTGAGAAACTCATTTTCTTATCTCCAGAAAAGCAATTGTTAGAACGAAGAATGAGGACGAACAGGGATAGTGTTCGTCCTCCAGTTTGCTTCAGTTTTTGAGTTTTAGAAATCTGCTGTAATTGAGAATACAACAGTACGTGGTGCGCCAATCCAAGCACCAGAGTTTGATGCGATTGTACCTAAGTAGCTTTCATCAAACAGATTGTTGACGTTCAGAACGAATTCCAGACCGTCAAAGTTCTCTCCGAGCTGCTCACCTCTTACACCTAGGTAAAGGTCAGCGACCCAGAACTCATCAGTGTCGAAAGTTCCAAAGGCACGTGAGACTGGAGCGACTGTTGCGCCATTTGCATCTGTACGTGCAAAGTTTCTTCCAACAGCCACTGGGCGCTCGCCTGTATATTTTGTGGAAAGACCACCAAAGAAGTTTTCTTTAGTGAAATCTGCAGAAACAACGAACATATTGTCCGCAATACCAGCTACCGGGTTTCCTTCCCAGATACCTGCATTGTCGTTCAACGCCGCTACTGCGTCAGCAATTTGTGCGTCAGACAAACCAGCCAATGCTTCAGGAGAAAGAACCGAACTATCAATACCAAGATAAGTCGCGTCATTATTCGTGTAAGAAGCATAGAGTGAAAGGTTGTCATTTACCTCTAATGTCCCAGCAAGCTCAAATCCTGTTGATTCAATCCCACCAACATTGGCAAATCCACCATTAGAAGCTTCAAGGAAATCAATTCCATCCACCATCGCATTTGATAGCGTTACAAGACGGTTTTCAAAATCGTTCTGGAAGTAAACTGCACTAGCTGTGAAACGATCACTTGCAAAGCGAACACCCGCTTCTACCGCTTCAGATGTTTCTGGATCAGGAATTGAAGTAACCAGTACTTCAAAAACAGTATCTGTCAGAGCTTTGTAGTTCTCTGCATACCCTGCAAAGAATTCTAGACCTTTTACAGCTGAAGGTGCGTAAGACAGACCACCAGAGAACAGAATGTCCGATTCAGAATCGACAGTGAAGTTTTCTGTTGTCGATGTTAGGTCAAAATTGTTTTGACGCTCAATCTCGTTTGTAAACTGCTTGATACCCAAAGTCGCGGTGAAGTCTGCAAATTTAATTTGATCCTCTAAATACCACTTGAATGTTGATTGTGGGAAGTCACGATCATACTGGACCCAATATGGTGTAGAGTTAAAAGCGTGCCCAACGCGAGCATCAGATATTTCGTGCCAGTCACGATATTCATAGCGAGTTGCATCTTCATACCAGATACCAGCACGAACCGTGTTTTCGATTGCGCCGAATTCTGCTGTCCAGTCCACATCCGCTGTGAAACCAGTACGCTCTTTTTGATAGTGTGTGTGACGGTATGAGTGAACTGGTGACGCATCTGCATCTAATGCATCAGCGGAAAGACCATCAGATCCAACATAAGAATAAAGATTACCTGGTGTACCGGTAACTGCGCCTGTCAAATCGACAATATAAGGAGGAACCCAATCACCACGTCCGTCATTATCGTGACGATAGATTGATCCATTAATGTTCAAGCCATCCATGACTTCATAGTCAGCTTTTACATATGCAAATAGGTTTTCGCGAAGTGTTGACCAACCACGACGATAGTTTTGGTCGATTGCAGGAATACCTGTCCACTCACCCGTTAGGCCATCTGAATTTGGGTTGTTCTCAAACTGAGCAGCAGTGTAGATACGCTGATAGTTGTCTTCGTGTGTATCATCGAAAGAAACATAACCTGTAAGGTCAAGTTTACCTAGGTTTGACTCAATCTTAGCCGCGAAGTGATCGCGCTCGTTCTCTGCAGAACCTTCCAGAAAGTCTGTCGCTGTTTGGGATGTCAAAGACACCCAGGCTTTGGTCGTATCGTTGAAGAACAGACCTGTGTCATAGCGAACTGCAAAGCGTTGTGCATCATGATCACCTAAAGACGCACCAAAGCGTACACGCTCGTCTTCAAGTGGGCTCTGAGTTTGAAAATCTATTGTTCCACCAAGAGCTTCATTTGAACGAGATGCGATATCTGCAGTACCCTGTGATACAATCGCGCCGCCCATATTCATTGGATCGATGAAACGATTAGCTTTGGAACCACCACCATAGTTTGATCCACCATTTGGTAGACCATCAATTGTGATACCGATTTGCTGCTCACCTAGGTTTGTTTGGAAGCCACGAAGCGCAAGCGATGTCGACCAATCGTCAAACCCGTATGAGTCACCTTCATTAACGCTCACACCTGGAAGATTATCAATTGTAGCCAGTACAGATGTGATAGGTGCTTGTTGAAGAACCATGCTCTCAGTTGTTTCCAGAGCTGAGTAAGTTTTACCTGTTCCAACGATAACAATCGTGTCCATCTCGATGGATGCATCATCCGCTACAGCAGCCGCATCACCAAAAGCGTTAGATGTAAAAGCTAAGCTAGCGCTTGCTAACAAAGCGAGTTGAAATCTTCTCTTCATGACTTTCCCCTCAGAAAGATGTGTGAAATTCGCAGAAGATTTGGATGGGCAACATAAAACTGTCACAAAACCACACAAATCCAAATAAAATCGATCTACACGTGATGAGATAGGAGAAATCCGTAACAGGTTTGTGACATTGTGTGGATTTATGTTGATTTAGGTGTGGAAACTGCTGTTTGTGGTTTTCTTGTCATAAGATTAGGTTTAAGAGAAAAAAACGATAAATATTCGTATTTCTGTTGCAATTACATCCAAATGCCACGCGAAATGCAGAGTAATGAAATCAGGGGTTTTATTAGAATGTCTTTAGATCCTTCAGGTCGCCAACTTTCAATCCTCACTGCGCTCGAGGAAGAAGGCAGCTGCACTATTTTAGAGCTCGCTGAAAAATTTGAAGTTTCAGACGAAACCATTAGGCGTGATGTCAAACATTTGGAAGTTATGGGCTATGTGCAAAAAATCCATGGCGGCGTAAGACTTCCTGAAAATTTATTTGAGACCCCTTTTCGCCAGCGCCAACATGAAGAAGCCGATGCGAAGAAACGCATAGGCGAAGAAACTGCAGACCTGATCAAAGACGGTATGACAGTCGCAATTGAGAGCAGCACCACCGCGCTATGGGTTGCGCGCAGCATGGTTCATCAGCGCAATGTATCTGTTATTACAAATGGGCTTGAGATTGTTAGGTCCGTTTCAGGCCGCAATAATAATCGCGTCTATCTAGCTGGTGGCGAAGTTTCCGACATTACAATGTCCACGTTAGGCGCAGATTCAATCGACTTTGTGAAACGATTTACGCCCGATATGGTGATTATTGGTGCATCGGCCCTACACCCAGAACATGGCGTATGTGATTTCCACCTTCAGGAAGCAGACTTCGCCCGCGCCCTCGCTTCAACGGGAACGCGATTGGTTCTGATTGCTGACAGCTCAAAATTCATGAAACGCGGACTTGTAAAAGTATGCGAATTTGACCGCATTGAAACACTCGTCACTGATACCGAGCCACCTGAAAATCTAAGTTCTGCCTTGAAGTCAGTAAAAGTCATCACGGCATGAGTTTGAAACCAAAAGCTTTTTCTATAAAAGCGCTCTACTTTTAGCTCATCAGTTTCGAATCCAGATTGGCGTCACACTTTATATAATTTATCTATAAAAAACAGAGATATAAGAGAATTCAATTTCTCCTAACAGTCCCACCATACCAAATAAATCGTCCCACCAGACTACAAAAAGCATTTATTTTCAAGGAATTACTCTCTTTTGGTAGGCCCGGAGGGAATCGAACCCCCGACCCAACCGTTATGAGCGGTTTGCTCTAACCAACTGAGCTACAGGCCCCCAAAAGAGAGAAAGCGCACATTACTCATTTTGTACCGTTCGTGAAGTCCCGGAATTGTAATTTTCGATAAATAATTGTGTTTTCACTGAAGAATGAGAATACGGACCGCTAATTCCTGAATCATTCGCCTTATGCTCGCCCTATTAAACATTTTTACTACGAGCACATAATTTTAACGGAGCAGACTGATGGCCACAACAGTGAAATCTAAGTTCAACCAATTCAAAGCAAGATATCTGGGTGCTGGATCGGCAATTTTACTGGTGACGGCTTGCACCTCACTTCCCCTAAGCGCAGGAGCCCAACCAATGCAGGATATTGTCAAAAATGCTCCTACGATCCAGCAGGAAACAACGCTCAACCTCACCGGTGAAGGAAAAATTGAAGTCGTACCAGATATCGCCTCGATATCGCTGGGCGTTAACGTCGATGCACCGACAGCTTCCCAAGCCATGAAAAAACAAGCTCAGCTTATGACTGGTGTTTTCGAGGCTTTGGAAGAGGCTGGCATTGCAAAGAAGGACATGCAAACCGGCAATATATCGCTTAATCCACGCTATGATTACAGCTCGCGTAACAATTCCCCTCCCAAGCTAATCGGCTATCAAGCCGCAAACACTGTTGGCACGACCGTGCGTGACCTAGCCAAAGTAGGTGACGTGCTCGACGTTGTTGTGGAAGCTGGTGGCAACACAATCAACTCCATTTCTTTTGGGCTTGAAGATTCGTCGGAAGCAATGAAAAAAGCCCGTGCCGCAGCTGTTAAAGATGCCCTGGCAAAAGCAGAGCTATACGCAAACGCCGCCGGCTATAAGGTTTCTAGAATCATCTCAATGAATGAAGCAGGCAACCACTCTCCCTACCCTCAACCTAAAATGATGGCGCGTATGGAAATGGCAGATACAGCGAGCACACCAATAGCGGCTGGGGAGATTTCATACTCTTCGACAATGAATGTGCAATTTGAGCTGGTAAAGAAATAGACTACGATTATGTAAATAGCCGCTGCGCAGAAACGCAACGGCTATTTTTAATAGAATAATCGGCGTCCTACTTTACGCCATCCTGCGGACGGTAACCGAGAACCTTTTTAGCGTGCGAATTGTCACGGAAAAGCTTCTTATTGTCAGATGTCGCCCAGAAAACATCAAACTTGATTTCCGGAGGCGCATCGATACACAAAGTCGTCAATTGTCGGATATCTCGGTGGCTCGACCAATTCGCTTGCCCACGGCCAGCGCCTGCTTCGTCCTCTTTTAAACAATAGCTAATCCGCAGGTTTATAACCGACATGTCGGTTGTTGCTGCATAGTATCGACCCAGGTCCTCACCAAACAGTTTCGTTACACCATAAAGTGACACCGGCTTTGGCTCAGCAAACTCATCGACCATCTCCCATGATTCTGGAAGCGGAATATCTTCTGTGGACACCAAGCTCTTGTAAGGTTCCTCTAACTCATAGCCGTTTGCAACCGCACCTGAACTCGCGAGAATGACGCGTTTCACACCCGACTGTTTTGCGGCTTCAAGCACGTTGTAAGCGCCGACAATATTGTCACGGAGCATCACGTCCCAACCAGCATCCATACCTTCAGCACTACTCTGACCACCACCGGCAGCGAGGTTTAGTACAACATCAATCCCTTTCATCGCGGGATACAATGTATCTATATCTCCAATGTCGGCTTTGAAAACGCGTTCTGGCGGAATGCCTTTAACACCACTGCGAGATAACGCACTAACTTCATAGCGCTCTTCCAAAGCAGGGAACAAAACCTGCCCCACAACACCATTCAGTCCAGTGACAAGAAGTTTCAGTTTTTTGGGCATGTAATACTCCAGAATTGCCGAGATATAAGGTATAAGCAAAAGAGCTAGAACACCCTCCATCCTCAATTTATAATAGGATCAAATATGGAGCTGATGACTGGCGCGAGTATACCTATATTCGGAGGTATAAAATTATATACTTCAACAATCAAAGTGCAATTTGAGCTTATTTGGAAATAAGCGACAAAAATACAAAAAAGCCGTTGCGCAGAAACGCAACGGCTTTCTTCAATTCTATTGGAGTTTTTATTTCCGTAAAATTGCTTTTCCAGAAATTTCCATTGTCGATCCTGCTGAATTTTCAACTGGGTCTTCTAATAAATCCTCAAGATCTTCAAACTCAAGAACTTCATCTGCTTTTGTCCAATCAGATGCACGACGTCTAGGTACAACTGGACCAAAATCATCCGGAGTATCTGATGAAACACGACGTTCATGCTCTAAGTTCGACTCGCTTGCCATATTTGTTTTTGGAGTAGGACGTGCTGAGGCAGGCGCAGTAGACACTCTTGCTTCAGGTTGAGCTTGTGGCGCGACATCAACAGTATTCGCTGTATTAAATCCGCCAATTCCTTTTCCACGCATGCGGGCTTTTCTATTTCCACGCTCGAAGAATAAGCCCCAATACTTGTCGATAACTTCAGCACGATATTCTAGTGATCTAAGATCTTTAATCTCGCGACCTTTCCTTAGACGCACACCTTCAATCTTGACGCGCCCAAGACTATTCACGGTTTGCACAAAACCATTATAAGAGCGCGGCGCATGACGGTTTGCTTCAAAATGAATTTCCCCAACACCTTCACGCCCCTGATCTGCATTATCTGCAAGACTATTACGGAACTTGTACGTCATGAATGGCCAGTCAAACTTTGAAAATTCCATCACTACATTGGATTGAACATCCAAATTCTCATCCACTGCATATCCAGAAAAACGAAATGAAGTCCCGGCAGGCTGGATCTCTATAACAGCCATTCTTGGGGTACCTTCGTGCTTTTCAGCCTGAATCCAAGTACCTTCCATATAGTGCTTGCCCAAGATTACGCGACGAATTGAAGTATAACGGAAGAAGAATGGCAAAACTGCATCTGTTAATGCAAGCCAAACAACTATTGTGACTCCCAATGCAGCTCCGGCTGCCACAAATGGCGCAAAATCTGCTTGAAATTGTGCAGCTTTATAGGCTGCAAAAGCTGGTCCTGAAACCAAGCTTACTAATGTCAGTACCAACGCTGCCGAAATAGCATTGGATACGACGAGGAAACGTCCATATGGATTCACCACACACACCCTTTTCTAATATACGAAAAACCATCAATATTCTTTTTATTTAGGGTGACGAAAATAACACAAAGTATTCGATATTCATACAACTGTATGGTTAACCATCAATACTTCAATATTAACCATACAGACACACTCTACACTTTCGAGCATATTAAGTTAATTTATTAATCACATAATATTAACTATATAGTAGGCAAAAATTTCCGACCTATTCTATAGATATAAACATTCGAAAAATAAAAAATGCTACCAGAACGAGTATGGCAGCACACAATTGGACGAGAGGACGTCCACGTTTATAAAAAGGTTTTCTCATCGTATTATTCCGCACAAAACCTTATGCGGCCAAAACACGGCCCTAAGCAATGTGGGGAACGATCTCGTTCTTGTCATCGAGCATGACAACTGTAGGCGCATGCTGGCGCGCTTTTTCTTCTTCAATCTGAGCAAAAGTCGCTACAATGATACGATCACCCAACTGGAAATGACGAGCCGCAGCACCATTCACACCAAATGTCTTTGAACCACGTGGCGCTTCAATAGCATAGGTCGACAAACGCGCGCCATTAGTGATGTTCCATATATCCACACGCTCGTTTACAAGAATGCCGGATGCGTCTAGCAGATCTTTATCGATAGAAATGGAGCCTTCATAGTGAAGGTCGCACTGAGTCACAGTTGCGCGGTGTAGTTTCGCTCTCAACATGGTCAGAAACATCTAAATCCCTTTCTATTCAACGTCATCTTAAACGCTATACTCCAATAAGCTAAGAATACTCACGCTCCCAGCTTACCAAATCACTCCAAAATATATGGTGACAAACGCTTAAATAATCAAAGTCATCACTACAATTTTCTCACTACATATCTCGCAGATGCAGCAAATTTCGGTTTCCTATAACATATCAATACTGAATTCATAGTGACTAATAAGAAATAGAGATTCTACTAATTGTCACATACATGTCAGTTTATTTTACCGAGAATGCCCTATAAAACGTGCCAAACTTATAGCTTCTATATCAGATTACACCTTATCGAACCCTAAAAGGCAGCCAGATGAAACAAGATGAAGTCAAAGACTATTATGGCCAAACACTTCAAAACTCTTCCGATTTAAAAACGGATGCTTGCTGCACCGAAGCCGCGCCTCCCCTACACATTCGCAAAGCCCTAGGTGCAGTGCACGATGAAGTCGCAACACGCTATTATGGATGTGGGATTGTCATTCCCAGCGAACTTGAAGGCTTAAAAGTACTCGACCTTGGTTCAGGCGCAGGACGCGATGTATTTGCACTAGCAAAACTCGTCGGCCCCAATGGATCAGTGACTGGCGTTGATATGACAGCAGAACAGCTTGCAATTGCCAGAGAATATGAAGGATGGCACGCCGAGCAATTTGGTTACGACAAACCCAACACACGATTTGTCGAAGGATATCTAGAAAAACTTGGCGAACTGGATCTCGAACCAAATAGCTTTGATCTCATCATTTCAAATTGTGTGATCAATCTTTGCACCGATAAACCAGCCGTATTTAAAGCCGCCTACAATCTTCTAAAACCAGGTGGTGAACTCTATTTCTCTGATGTGTATGCAGACCGTCGTGTACCTGAAGAACTCGTCAACGACCCAATCCTATATGGGGAATGCCTTTCCGGCGCGCTCTACTGGAATGACTTTTTATCGATGGCAAAAGAAGCTGGCTTTAAAGACCCGCGCACAACAGAACATCGCCCTCTTGCTATACTGCACCCTAAAATTCAGGAAATGCTAAATCCTATCAAGTTTGCATCCGTCACTGCACGCCTTATGAAATTAGATGGATTGGATATGGCGTGTGAAGACTATGGTCAGGCCGTTATATATAAAGGCGGTGCGCCAGGTATGGAATGCATTTTCGATCTTGATGCCGAACACCAAATTGAAGCCGGACGCGTTTTCCCTGTATGCAACAACACCCTAAAAATGCTGACAGCGACTCGGTTTGCTAAATATTTTGAGATTGTTGGAGAAGGCAAAACCCATTTAGGAGTCTTCCCTGGATGTGCGCCTGTAGACGTGTTTGGTACTGCAAGTAGTGATTTAACAACATCTTCACCACCCGCCTCAGGCGGAAGCTGCTGCTAATAAAAAAGGGGAAAGCGTAAGCTTTCCCCTTTTTCAAAACTATATTTCTAAGCAGGAAATACAGTATTTTTCAAAATTATTATAGCTCGAAGTCAACAATAACGTTTACACCTTCGTTTGGTGCGCCTTGCTCAAATTTCCACTGAGAAATCGCTTCGACTGCTGCTTTATCAAAGTACTTTGAGTTTTTAGATTCAACAACACGAACGTTCTGAACAAGACCAGCTTCAGTAATGTCGAAAGCTAGCTCGACACTGCCTTCTTTGTTGAAACGTTCCGCTTTGGCTGGGTATTCGGGGATTACGCGCTCTGTAACAACAATTTCTTCAGCAGAAGCTGGCATTACGCCGACCAATGAAGTTGCAGCAAGAATAAGAGAAGCTGTAAGCAAGTTAGATTTTTTCATTTTCATGACCCTTTAAAGTGAAATAAAATGCTGCGGATCTATTTCAATGGAAATGCATATCAAGCTACCCGATATTGCAAACCTTCTGCCCGCTAACATGCAAATACGTATAACACGCTTTGGAAGGCGCTTCTATAACTTTTTTCCCTTTTTACAAAAAAGTCACAATCCCAGTGCCGGGATACATAAGTCACTTATATTTATAATAAAAAAGCAGCGTCCTCGAACAAGAAAACGCTGCTTCAACATTAAATAGAAAATTAAAAACTATTCAGAGACCATGACACCGCCGAATTTTAGAGCAAAGAAATCATCTTTAATCCATTTCGGACGCTCATCTTGATTCGCAAGAGTAAGTGCAATTTTTGCGTTGATAGATGCGAACTTGTCCGCCGCATTGAACAATAAGCCATTATCAACTTCATCTGAGGGCTTGTGATAATTATTGGCAAAGTGGTTTGCCCAAGCTTCCTCACCACCATTTTCAAATCCGGTCGCAAGAAAAACAGATGGCACACCGATTTCTACGAAGCGGTAATGATCAGACCGTGTAAACAATCCTTGCGCCGGAAATGGATCTTCTCCAAGCGTCACGCCAAACTCTTGAATCGCATCTTCAATAGCAGACTTCATTGTTGAACGTTCACCACCGAATGCGACAACATCGGTAAAGTCATAAGTCAGCACGGGCATATCAAGATTTACATTTCCAACAATGCCTTCACGATCCACAGTTGGATTTTGTGCAAAATACTGTGCCCCCAACAACCCCTTCTCTTCTCCAGTCACAACGGCGAACACAATAGAACGTCTTGGTGTGTCACCTGACTTCATAATGCGCGCTACTTCCAACAGGGTCGATACACCTGCCGCATTATCAAGTGCGCCATTATTAATAACGTCATCTTCAAGAGATTTTTGAGAGATTCCGATGTGATCCAAATGTGCAGAAAGAACAATAAATTCATCCTTCAACTCTTGATCAGCGCCTTCAATAATTCCAAGCACATTATCAGATGCAATCTCTGAATGCTTGGAGGACTGATTGATGGCGACTGTGTATGGCAATTCAAAGGATTCAATTTTAGCCGTATCATCTTCAATGACAGCTAATATTTCAGACCAACTCATCTTGGAGCCTGAGAACAGCTTTTCTGCGCCAGCTTGAGACACATAGGCTGACACTTGTAGATTTGGCGCTGTTGTATACGGCTTGCCATCAACATCGAGCCATTTCATCGATTTACGTGTTGTCGAAGACTGGACTGCTCTCGCAAAAGGAAAACGCTTTGCACCAACCGGAGTTTCAATAGTGACAACACCAATGGCACCGAGTTCGGACATTTCGCGTGCAATTTGTGCTCCATAATAGGCGCGTTCTTCTGTTTGAATACCACCAGGTGTCCCTGACAAAACAGCGACTATCTTACCTTTAACATCGAGGTTTTCATATGGTGCGAGGCCATGCTCAGGCGCAACAACGCCATAACCCGCAAAAACGATCGGAGCTTTGACACCCGACTCTTCACTTTGAGATGAAGCAGATACAACGTAATCTTCGCCATCTACAAATTCGACCGCCTCGTTTGATGCAGACCATAGCTGCATAGTATTGCCATCTTCATCTCGAACCACTGAGATAAACGGAACGGACTGGGTGTATTTGCCCTCTTCACCTTTGGGCGCAATACCGATTTCTTCAAACTGCCCAATGACGTATTCAGCCGCCAACGCGTAACCCGGCGATCCTGTTTCACGCCCCTCCAATGCATCACTAGACAGATAAGAAATATCGGCTTTTATACGCTCAGCACGTGGACTAAGGTTTTCCTCAATAATAGCAGGAAGTGACGTCTTTGAATTTGCGCTTTCGAGAATTTCCACCGCTTCAGAATTGTCTTGAGATGTTAAACTCGCACATGCACCGAGCACAGAAGCAAGTGAAAGCACAATTATAGATTTGATCGTCATAAAGCCCTCAAGGTTTTCGCATTTTATATTTAATAAGTAAAAGTAGACAGCTTAACTTTGATGTCGAGCTTTTTTCTCATCACATATGAAAATCTTGAAAAGACCTCTAGTTTTGCTTCAGAACACCGGAAACCAAATCAAGTGACATTGAAAAACTATCATCTTGCACTGTGTCAGCCAGATTTTCTAAAGGCGTCATGACAGCTTTTAAAAGATCATAATCTCTATCATCGCCTATCGGTTCATCTGAAGCATCATATGATGCCAGCTCGTAAGAAATCGAGTTATCTTTAGGCGTCACAGATTTAGAAAATTTCACCCTTACGGCTTGCTTCAATGCAGCTCGCGTCAAAGCTTTATTCCATAACTCCAGTTTATCAGCTTCTATTTGTGCCATTTTCACCTAAGCTCTCACTTTGTCTTTCCAAATTCCAATTCATATCACGAAATATGCGCTATAATATTGCGCTGCATTTGGGCATCTCGATGTTCAAACAAATAGATACCTTGCCACTGTCCCAGTGCCAATCGGCCGTTAACAATCGGAATAGAAATTGACGTTGGTAAAAGCGCTGATTTTATATGCGCTGGCATATCATCTGGGCCTTCAAATGTATGAGTTAGCCATTCCATAGATGAATCATCACCATTGGGAACTAATTTAGAGAAGAAGTTCTGCAGATCAACCTGAACACTGGGATCTGCATTCTCTTGAATGAGTATTGAACAAGATGTGTGCTGTACGAAAAGTGTCAAAACACCCGAAATCATTGAACTTTCTGCTACGAAAGCAACAACATTACTTGTGAATTCATACAACCCTTGACCATTTGTCTCAACGCAAAACGAACGTTGATATGCCATCACAAGCCTCCCAGAAGAACGAACCAATACAAAAAATTAACCTTTAAACACCTTGCGCAAAATGGTTAACACGGACATGTTTTGTATACAAAGTACGAAAAGGCTCATCAGAATAGCCTGTATGGAGGAGTTTTTTATGGTTACACGCATAACAGGTCTTGCGTTTGCACTCTGCTTTTGGCTTGCATGTGGTGCTGCGATTTTGGTGGGCACACAAGCTTCAGCAAATGATGATGGTAAATCCAAACCAGACTATTGCCAATTTAAAAATAAATAACGCTCCAAATATAAAAAGCCACCCAATTTGATTGAGTGGCTTTCTCTAAAATCTACAGTCTAAATTATTTGTCCTGATTGACCACAATCACTTTGCGGTGCGGGAATGGAATTTCAATTCCTGCAGCATCCAAAGCTTTCTTCATTTGCTCAGGAACCGAATAAAGAACGTCGAAATAATTCTCGCCCTTCACAAATGGACGCACTCTGAAGTCAACAGAACTTTCATTTAGAGTTTCGACTTCAACAAATGGAGCCGGATCAGCCAACACATGTGCGTTCCCAGCCAATACGCCGTCAATAACCTTGCGAGCTTCATCAGTGTTTTCACCATAAGCAACAGAGACGACCATATCGACACCACGCACCGGGTGATGAGAATGGTTCACGATCTGCTCACCCCATACTTGGCTGTTGGGAATAATAATTTGCTGATTGTCGAATGTCTGAAGAATTGTCGTGAACAGATCAATCTCTGTCACGTTACCAAAACGACCGGCAGCATCGATAAAATCGCCAACTTTATAAGGGCGGAACAGCATCAACATCACACCAGCAGCAAGGTTAGACATAGCCCCTTGAAGCGCTAAACCAACTGCCAAACCAGCCGCACCCAACAATGCTACAATAGAGGTTGTTTCAACACCAAACCGATTCAACACTGCAATCACAACAAACGCCATGATAACGTAGCGGACCACGCTACTGAGGAACTTAAACAGTGTACTGTCTAATTTCTCATGTTTCTCACCTAGACCGCGCACGAATTTACTAACCGCGCCAGCAATCCACATACCTATGATGAGAATAACAATTGCGAGTAAAATATTCGTCGCGACGCCAATTGCGCCTGGCAAATACTGATTTATATCCAATTTATCGAGATAATCTTGCATGTAACAGCCCCTGTTATAGCCGATTGATTTTTAGTTTCTTTCTTATATTCAACGCTGCACTTGAACCTGATTAAAACGCTCCGTTTAGGTTAGGTTCATCTACCACTTTCTTAATTCATAAAGATAAGAACACTTTCATTTTTGAAATGGCTGTCGCGAGTGCAGAAATAAAAGCACTTCCCTGCACGCTCTTCACAATTGTCTGGGTCGAATTTGCAACGCTATGTGCAGAAGCAAAGAAACCCAATGTCTGCAACACAAATCGGCTCCTTGGTGTTGCACGATCATAGTTCTCTTTCGGCGATGTCATACTTGGCGGCGACGCTTCGATGAGTTCAAGCCGTTGCTCAATATCTTCAAAGGTTTGTTCAAACTCGCGTGTTGCCATACCCGCATCAATAACTGGTCTTAATTCCTCAATCGTGCTCACAATCGGACCTTTAAGGGCGTCCCCAGAAGCCGCCAACTCGTCGACGCGCGTTTCCGAATACAAACGTTCGCGATCAGCGTTTAGCGGGAAATGAGTAATAAGACGGTCGTGATTGGCAGAGAATGCATCTATTTGCTGGCGAATGCCTGCATCTTCCCACAATATCGCATCCGGCCCATTAAATTCAGCCAAGATAGACTGTCCATGCGCCACGAGCAGCCCGACGACAGGATTGGCACCACGTTGCTCTAAATGGGATTTATATTCCTCAAGTGCTGCCGTCACGACCTTAGAGGCGTTTCCGGGTGCTCCCTGCAAAAGGACTTTACATACGCTAATCTGAATAATGGGAAGGTCTGCCAATTCAACATCGACAAGCGGATTGTCCAACTTTGCATTGGGACCAGCATCCAGTTTAAAATCATCACTCAGCTGAGCATCTGGGCTGGCCTGACTGGCGAGCGCTTTAACAGCCTCATCAACAGACCTCTTTGGAGGACTATAACCGACAGCGTCTAAAATTTCCTCGCGCTTCTTGTGATCGGGCAACCCAATCAGCGAGCGGTACACAACTTGTCGAGCAAGTGCATTTAGCGAGGTCGGCCGAACCACGAACTGGATTAATTTACGTCGCTTCCCATTCGGGTCCTCATTATAGGCAAAAGACCATTCAGACTGACAATGTTCGGAAGCCTCATAGTCAGGAGAGTGCAATGATATAAGGCGTTTGGAACATGCCAGCCCCTTATTCATTTGACCAACGAAATTAGCCCCCTGCTTGATGTCTTTAAATTGCGCAAATGTAGAATATCCGGCTTTTTCCAGAACCTCACTCACCAATTTTGCGGTGCGAACATCTTTATTAGAATAGGAGACGAAAAAGTCGCGTTCTTCAATATCCTCAGGCTCAATCTCTAATATTTCAGGCGCAACATCTTGTGGCTCTTCAATGCTTTCACGCATTTCTGGCACATAAATGGGTTTGATAGATGGTCGGCTAATTTCATCTGATGGTTCTTCTAAATCACCGCCATCCCAACCCAGCATTTGTGCAATTTCAGAAATTACCAAATCAGTCGGACGCTCCCAGAAATCTTCTGATACAGCTGCTAATTCGCTATATATGCTCGACGAATACTCTTCACACTTGGCTTCAAGAATTACTTCATACCACGGCACGAGACATCGCCAGTCTGTGCCCATATTCTGGTACATATCAAACAAACGGCCCAAAAATCCCTCTATCACGCCCAATCTTGGCGTAAGCCATAATGGCGCGCTGGAAAGATCTTTCGACCCGACAATTTTCAGCGTTTCACAATCGGCCTGTATTGCGCCCCACATAGCCGCATCAACATCATCAATATCTGAATTTGAATAATCGGCAGCAGCATTGGCAGCAGCCACAGAGAAACCAGCCGCACTAGACGCTGCATCAATGGCCTTGCCACCGCGTTCAATCACCGCGCTTCCAGCAGCACTTAACGCATTCAATGCCGCCGCAGCATAGGCTGAAGCAGCTGGGTCATGCTCTATAGATACACGCACCGTTCGCGCAGAAGAACGCGCTATTGTCGCCGCAATGGCAGATGCATCAGCCGAGCCACTTCGCAGACAAATCACACTTCTAAAAACATCGAGCGTCAGTTTTGGGTTATGAGGGAATGATTCAGAGACGCCTGATATCAATGGCAGCACACGCAATGCGGTACGTTCTGCTAAAATGGAACTCCACTCTATTGGCTTACCTTTAAGCCAGCGCGCTAAATTCCGTCGACTATCGATATTGAAATCTGCAGCCATAAATAACTGCCCTTTTCTCATCATTTGAGAAAATTCTATGAGTGTTTTCTAATTGGCGCAATCAGGAATTCAAACACACAGTGTTTACGGCTCGTTTTGCAAAAAATAAAAAGCCCGACCATTTCTCATCGGGCTTTTTATGACTAATTTATTTGATATTCTAAATAAGATAGCTGCAAATATTCTTCCCAGAACTGAGCCATGCCCTTTGCTCCATAGCCATAGTATTCAATAGTGATCGGTTCAAAATCTAATGCTCTTTGGAAAGAATAGTCTCCATAACTACCAAATAAAATCTTGCCACGTAATTCGACGGTAAATTCGACAATCTCATTCTTACGACCAATGGGCATTTTTTGGCCCTCTTTCACTTTTTCCCACTCACCACTCTGTAGTTTTTTATAAACTTTGGTATTTGCAGTCATTTCTCCAGTTTGCGGGTCACACACAAAACCAGCATAAAATAAATTCTTCTTGGCTACATCACGTACTCTAAGTCTGAACCCAGCACCAAATTTTTCTGTATTTTCACAACGTACTAGAACAACTTTCCCTAAAATTGCTGCCCCTGCCTTTAGTCTCTCTCCCACAATATCATTGTCGGGTTCATAGCGTCCCGCGGGAGGATCAAACTCAAATGTATGGAAGGGCTCTCCCCTAACCTGTGCAGCGACAGGTGAAATTGCTGCACAAATTAAGAATAAAAATAAAATCCCCCCAAATTTCATACTACGTATCCAAGAAACTTCTCAACTTACGTGAGCGGCTTGGGTGTTTCAGTTTGCGGAGCGCTTTGGCTTCGATCTGACGGATACGTTCACGTGTCACCGAGAATTGCTGACCGACTTCTTCAAGTGTGTGGTCTGTATTCATCCCGATACCAAAACGCATACGTAGAACACGCTCTTCACGTGGTGTTAGCGAAGCCAGAACGCGTGTTGTTGTTTCACGCAAGTTAGACTGGATCGCCGCATCCACAGGCAGAAGCGCCATTTTATCCTCGATGAAGTCACCAAGGTTTGAATCTTCATCATCACCGATTGGCGTTTCAAGAGAGATTGGCTCTTTTGCGATTTTGAGAACCTTACGGATTTTCTCAAGCGGCAAGCCAAGCTTGTCGGCCAATTCTTCCGGTGTTGGTTCGCGGCCAATTTCGTGAAGCATTTGACGCTGAGTCCGTACGATCTTGTTGATCGTCTCTATCATGTGCACAGGAATACGGATTGTACGGGCCTGATCCGCGATAGACCGCGTGATCGCCTGACGGATCCACCATGTGGCATATGTCGAGAATTTGTAACCACGGCGATATTCAAACTTATCAACCGCTTTCATCAAACCGATATTTCCCTCTTGGATCAGATCCAAGAATTGAAGCCCACGGTTTGTGTATTTTTTGGCGATAGAGATCACAAGGCGAAGGTTGGCTTCGACCATCTCTTTTTTGGCCACGCGTGCTTCGCGCTCACCTTTTTGAACGGTCGCCACAATGCGGCGGAAGTCTTCAATCGGCACGCCCATTTCCTGAGATAGACCAGAAATTTCAGCGCGCATTTCTTCAACTTTATTGCTTTCAGCCGCAATGAACTTTTTCCATTTGGCGGAAATCGCAGAAACGCGCTCTCCCCAATCCGGCTCAAGCTCGGTACCAAAGTAATTGTCGAGGAAAGACTTACGCGGCACGCCATGCGCATCCGAAAGACGCATCAATCCACCTTCAAGGCTCATCAAACGCTTGTTGATCGCGTAAAGCTGCTCAACCAATGTCTCAATACGGGCGTTGTTCAGGTGAAGTTTTTTGAGGTTTTCGATAATCTCGTTTTGAAGGTTGAGATATTCCTCTGAATCTTTTGGAGAAAGCTCTTTACCTTCAAGGTGCCGTGTCACCAGTTTTTCCTGCAAACGGCGGTATGCTTGGAATTCTGACGCTACATTGTCTAGAATTTCCGTTACGCCTTCGCGAAGCTCTGCTTCCATGGCGGACATGGACATTGCGCCGCCATCATCGAAATCGTCATCGTCTTCTTCGTTTTTGTTTTCGTCTTCAGGCTCTTCAACACCATCAGCAATACGTTTTGCTTTAGCGGCAGCCTCTTCTTCAGCTTTTTTCTCAGCAGCAATTTGCTCAGGTGTTTTCACAGGCTCTGGAAGCAGCTCACCTTTTTCCAAAGCAACAGCCGCAGCAGAGTTATCTGGCACACCACCATTTGCAGCTGCATAAGTTGCTTCAAGGTCGATAATGTCACGCAGAAGAACCCGCTCGTCTTCAAGCTCCTGACGCCAGACCATGATCGCTTCAAATGTAAGCGGGCTTTCACAAAGCCCACGGATCATTGCATCGCGGCCAGCCTCGATACGCTTGGCAATAGCTATCTCACCTTCACGGGAGAGAAGCTCTACAGTTCCCATCTCACGCAAATACATGCGGACAGGGTCATCAGTACGATCATAACGATCCGAACGGCCACCTGTTGTCGCCGCGGTGGATTTCGCTTTCGTGACTTTCGTGCCAGTCGCTTCGGCTTCTGAATTTTCTTCTACTTCATCTTCAGAATCGACAACGTTAATGCCCATCTCACTCAGAGCAGACATGATGTCTTCAATCTGGTCAGGGTTTACTTCGTCCGATGGAAGAACTTTGTTCAATTCATCATGTGTAACGAAACCACGCGCTTTACCAGCTGCGATAAATTTCTTTACACTTGCATTCGATAAATCAAGTACTGGCCCATCCTGGTTTTCAGCAACTTCTTCATTATCGGTTTGTGTTTTAGTCATTCAAATCTCCCGCCCAGAATACGCTCTCGCCCAGCTGTATCTGGCAAATCAATCCTGTGAATTGCTTGTGGTAATATCGTCCAACATTTCTTGTGACTTCGCTTTCAATGCCTGTCGCTCTGCCACTAGTCTTTTTCGACGTGCCCATTCCGCTTTGTGTTCCTCGACTCCGTTAGCTGAAGCGAACGCATTCTTCTCGCTCTCCGCCTCGTCTCTCAGAGCCGCAACAGTTGGGAAACGCTCCAGTGCAGCGAGCCACTCACGCCCTATCGTAGAAGATGGGTCTATGGGCTCCTGATTAGGATACTCTTCGAGCAGTTTCGCAGAACTTGTGCGGCCAAGACTCCGTAAATGGGCTGCAATTGCGTCGCGGTCAACCTTTTCCCCAAAATCTTGTACATCTAAAGCCGCATTTCTTAGAGAAATTAGGTTTTCATCTCCAAAATCAGCCATTGCGAGCAATTCTTTGGCTTCTTCCATCAATGCGGGGCTATCAATCGCACGTATAATCATACCTAAGCCACCTCGACCTGCCAAGCCGCGCGTGTCCGCTAACTTAACAATCGGCCCTTGTGGAATATTGCGTCCGCTATAACGAGAATTCCCTTTAAACTTCCATGGACGGTCGTCTTTATTGCCCTGCTTACTCGACCGCTGATCTCGGTAATATTGATAACGGCGATCTTTCAACTCGCGCACATAAGCAGCACGCACTTGCTCATTTAAAATACTTGCCACTGCTTCATCGAGACGCGCCTCGAAACCTGCCCGACGTTCTGGCGTATCGAGTGGCTCTTTTTTCAATTCTCTTTCCCATAGCAAATCAACAAGAGGCCGCGCGTTTCTAAGTAAATCTCTTAGGCCAGCAACTCCGCCATCTGTTTTCAACAAATCGTCCGGATCCAGCCCCTGCGGCAGAAGCGTCACATAGACTGACTTACCCGGTTCCAGCATAGGCAGCGCCAGATCAACAGCCCGCATAGCTGCCTTCTTACCTGCTTCATCACCGTCAAAACACATGATTGGTTCAGGACCGCCCCGCCATAGCATTTTCAACTGCTCTTCGGTCAGCGCAGTCCCCATAGGTGCAACGGCTGTCGTAAAGCCGTGTTCCGCCATGGCAATCACATCCATATAGCCTTCAGAAACAATCAGGCCACGCGCAAACGGATCATCTGACGCAGCATTGCGGGATAATTTATAAATTGCATCACGTGCACGACCATAATTATAGATGACCGATGATTTGTGAAACAACGGCGTTTCAGACGAATTTACGTATTTTGGAATGCCCTTTTCTTTGAGCACCTCACTCGCCTCAAGTGCACGACCACCCAAAGCGATCGGACGCCCAGTCGGGTCAAGAATTGGAAAAATAATACGATGGCGAAAAGCATCATATGGAGGCTTGCTTGTATTCTTGGATGGACGAACCAGCCCGATCTCCAAGAGTTCTTTTGCCGTAGCACCTTGTTTGACCAAATGATCGTGTAAAGTCTGCCACCCTTCCGGCGCGTATCCGATGCGGTGCCTTTTCCAAGCAGATTCTTTCAGTCCGCGACTTTTTTGCAAATAGTCCCGTGCTTCTCGTCCGACATCTTCCCTTAACTGAGCCTCATAGAATGCAACGGCAGCTTCCATAAGTTCAAAAAGAGATTTGCGTTTTTTGACTTGTTTCTTTTCAGAAGCACTTTCAGTCGGCATATCCATGCCAGCCATCTGAACGAGTTTTTCAACGGCTTCCTGAAAGCTTAAGCCTTCTGTTTCCTGAACATAAGAAATTATATCGCCCGATTGCTGGGTCGAAAAACATCTATAGGATCGCTTCTCGTCATCCACATAAAAAGACGGCGTTTTTTCATCTTTAAAGGGAGACAATCCTTTGAAGTTTTTTCCAGAACGCACAAGCTTAACCTTGCGTCCGATATACCCAGATATCGGAAGACGATCTTTTAATTCATCAATGAAAGCTTCTGAAAACCGCATTACACCTCTCGGAATCCCACTCTAGCGTAGGATATACGCCGCGTCAGTCAAAAAATTAACCTTAAAAATGAAATCTAATTAGAGAAGAAGTTTTTTAACTGCAGACTTGGCTGCTGCAGATTCGATTTGATCAGGATAACGTGCCTTTAATTCAGATACACAGCGCCCCAGATCTTTTAGACATTCTGCCTCTAATTCTCCAACAACATCCTTGGCCGCGTTTTCGATTTCCTCGCAGGACAGCGCTTTTGGCATAAATTCCAGCAATGTTTCGATTTCTTCGCGCTCTTGTTCGGCGAGCCCGATCTTACCAGCGTCGTCATAGTCTTTAGCTGCAGCTTCGCGTTGCGCAATCATATGCTCCAGAATAGCGTTGATTTCACTCTCTTCACATCCACGGCTCTCGTCTTTTTTACGCGCCTTGATATCCCGGTCGCGTACGGCACATAAAACCAGACGCAACGTCGCTGCTCGCGTCTCTTGACCGCCGACTTCAGCATTCGAAAGTTCTGCTTTTAACACCTCACGAAGACGCATTTTTGTGCCATCTTCAACTTTTTGATCTAAGGCAAGTGACATTTATCTATTTGTCCTGCTAATAGTCGAACCGTTTTCATCACCTAAAATGAAGGTTTTAAGTCTACACATCTTGACTGATAATCCTTCAAGTCTCTATTCACGTGCGAAAAACGTCGTGAGTCAATAGTTATGAACACGCTGTAATAATTCAAGAAGGCGCGCTCTTATGCCCAAACAGGTTGCCAATCAAGACCCTAACACAAAGTTTAATTCAGAAAACCAATCTGAAAACACCTTGAATTCTCCACAAAAAGCGACTGGAGCAATCGCGTTAGAAGATGGCACGATCGTTTTTGGCCGCGGTTCAGGGGCAAGTGGGCTTGCTGTTGGTGAGTTGTGTTTCAATACATCAATCACAGGGTACCAAGAAATCCTGACAGACCCATCTTACTCAGATCAAGTTATTTTATTTACATTTCCTCACATTGGAAATGTCGGTGCAAATGAAGAAGACAATGAAGAAAGCAGTAAAAATGCAGAATCCGCTGCACGTGCTGCGATCTTTAGAGCTCAAACCACGACACCTGCCAATTGGCGTGCAGCTGACCATCTAGATGCATGGCTAACAAAAAAAGGTATTGTCGGAATTTCCGGCGTTGATACACGCGCACTGACAAATCGCATTCGTGAAGGCGGCATGCAAAAAGTAGCCGTTATAAACGCTCCTGATGGTGAGATCGACAAAACAGCACTCCTTGAAGCTGCCCGCAATTGGAGCGGCGTTGAAGGTGCGGATCTGGCCAAAACGGTCACGACCTCTGAGAAGTTCGAAAACTCAGAAGAACTTTGGGACATCAAAGATGGTTACGGAAATCTAGAATCAGCTCAGTTCCATGTTGTTGTCGTAGACTTTGGAGTAAAGAAAAACATTTTGCGTAACCTCGCAAATGTTGGTGCACGCGCCACTATATTACCCGCCTCTGCCTCTGCTGAAGACATACTATCACTTAATCCAGACGGAATAGTTCTTTCCAATGGACCAGGTGATCCAGCTGCAACTGGTGAATATGCAGCGCCAATGATCCAAGCCATTATTGAATCCAACAAGCCAATTCTAGGAATTTGTCTGGGCCACCAAATGCTTGCTCTTAGCCTTGGAGCTAAAACCAAGAAAATGGCTCAAGGTCACCACGGGGCGAACCACCCAGTGAAAGACCTAGAAACTGGAAAAGTAGAAATTGTGTCTATGAACCACGGATTTACAGTCGATCCGGACACACTGCCTGAAGGTGTCGAGCAATCTCACATATCTTTGTTTGATGGCACAAATTCGGGATTGAAAGTCGTTGGAAAGCCGATCATTTCTGTTCAGCATCACCCAGAAGCCAGCCCAGGCCCTCAAGACTCATTCTATCTGTTTGAAAGATTTGCAGATTTGATGAAGTCTTCAAAATAGTCATTCAATATTCAAACTAAAAAGCAGAGTCTCGCACTCTGCTTTTTTGTGCAATGATGAATTTTACGAACTAATGAATCTAAATTCTCTAAGAAGGGCGTTGAATTATAACGCCTTTCCAACCCAAACCTTCATACGTCTCATATCCAGGCGTCAGGTGGTATCCGACAGTCTCGCCTTTTGGTGTTGAATAATAGCCAGACGTTGGATCTGTACATTTAAGATCGACTTTATCGCCCAATCTTTTATTCGGATCATTAGACGCAATCACGGTATTTCGATTATCAACCAATAATATACTTGAGCGCTCAGCTTCGTCATCACTGAGACGGATTCCGTTCACAATCGCTTCTGCCTGTGGTTTCCAGTCAAAATGAACACCCAATACCCCAATAGGTTCTCCATTGGCATCTCCATCCTTCCGAACGGTTGTTGCGTATGTCGCAATCTGAGTATTCTGTAGCAAATATTCTTCAGTTACATCGGCAACCGTATAATCGTCACCCGAATGCAATTGTCTGGCATTCCGATACCAGGACTTATCACTGACATCTTCGCCAATCACAGAAAACCTTTCAGGACGGCCATTGGCTATGACTTTTCCATTCATGTCACAAAGCCACAAATCCACATAAACCGTGTATGCGCTTAGAATAACGCCTAACCGTTTACATGCATATTCGATATCTTCAGCAGATGAATTATCAGCTGCATCAACAAGCGCTGAATCTGTTGCCCACCAGCGCACATCACACGTACGTTCAAACAGATTTCTGTCCATCAGCTCAATAGCATTCAATGAAAGGTCCATCAGGCGTTTGCCGTTGGCCTGTGCGATCATGCCTTTGACTGTCGTTTCAAGACTGCTGATTTCTGCGACAAGTTCACTTGAAAGGCTTTGCGCTAATGAGTCCACGCTAGTGGAAATTCCCTTAACCTCGTCCGCAACAACGCCAAATCCTGCCCCGAGCTCCCCCACCCGCTTAGCTTCAATCAAAGCGTTAAAGGCTAACATTCTAAGGCTTGCATTCACGCGCTGGATATCACGAACCTTGCCATCAGTTATCTTGCGCGCGCGCTCAGTGCCCTGCACAACCCTAGAAATATCACTTTGACTATTCGAAGCACTCATCAGCAATCCCCGTAGAAAAGCGTTGTAATTCTCTTTTCCTACGGGAAAATCCCGACAACCAAACAGCTATATTTCAGGAAAAAGGAACACGTTCCTTCAAAAAATACCGCTCCTACAAACAGCTGAAAAGCAACTAGAAATGATGTGACCCCTACCAAAACCTTAGTAGAAATTAACGACCTAAGCACACTGCACAAAGACACAGCACTTCAACGACTAGCGCTCCAAAAAGAAGCAACTCCTTACCGTGCCATTAACCAATTCTATCTTGGAGGTAAGCGGCCACATTTTTCTTCGTAAAGCGCTATATATTCCGGCATAACATCAATGAAGGCTTGCGCACGTTTTTCAGGATCCGGGTGTGTCGACATAATCTCTGATTGACGCTTCCCGCCGCCCAATTGCGCCATACGTCCCCAAAGAAGCGGTGCCTCGCGCGGATCATAACAGGCGCGTGTGAGCAGCTCTAAGCCGATCATGTCTGCTTCGCTCTCATGTGAACGAGAGAATGGCTTCATCACACCGACATCGGCACCCAAACCAAACGCGCCCATAACGGCCCTCTGTGCTCCAGCGCCCATATCGCCAACACTGGCACCTACGGCCATTTGACCAAACTGCATCATCTTCGCCTGAGACATACGCTCGGCACCATGACGCGCTAAGGCATGACCAATTTCGTGACCCATAATGGTTGCTATACCGTCTTTATTAGCTGCTGTGGGCAGGATTCCGGTATAGAATGCGACCTTGCCTCCCGGCAGACAAAAAGCATTTGGCGTGTCAGACGCAATGACTTTAAATTCCCATTCGAATTTATCAGCCAATGTTCCCCATGATGGAATTTGTCCCGCCGGTTTGCCTAGACCAATAACAGGCGCACCTTCGCGCTCCCATTCAACGGCAGCACGGGCAATATCCTCACCTATCTTATTGATAATCTGCACAACTTCTTGCTCATTGATGTCACAAGACGTACCGCCCCGCTTGCACAAGACAGGCTGAGACTGTAGAATTTGTAGATATGACTGATCGCCAAGAGCAACTTCCTGCTCAACAGACATGGTCACCATCTGCTTACGCCCAGCAATTCCTGTTTTCTGATTGGAAAACCAATAAAATGCCAATCCAATTATGACCAATCCAATAATTGGCAGACGGCCACCCAACGCCCCAAGAAGGCCACCGCGACGACGACGTCCACGTGAATAAGCTGGTATACGCATGCTAATCTCCCCTCTAGCCGGCCACATTGATCTTATTTAAATCCAATGCACACGCAACATAGACCAGACTCAGTGGGAATAAAAACACTTCTTCGCAGTATTCCAGCTATTCTTATTCACCCAAACAGCATTGCCCCACGAATTTCGTTATATATAAACAAGTCCGAACACTCCTGAAACGTGAAGAAGTATAATGACAGCATCCCCATCTGACCCAGCCAATCACACTGCGAATGCACCCATTCCATTCAAAGTTCAGATTATTCCTGTCACGCCACTTCAACAAAATTGCTCACTCATCTTTGATGAAGAAAGCAAAGAAGCCGTTTTCGTTGATCCGGGTGGAGATGTTCAACAGTTAGAAGCCGCGTTAAAGCACTTTGGGCTAACCCTCAAAAAGATATGGCTAACCCACGGACATTTGGACCATGCAGGCGCAGCACAAATTCTAAAAGAGACATGGAATGTTCCGATTGAGGGGCCGCACGAAGAAGATCAATGGCTTTTAGATGACATCGAAGCACAAGGCGCAAAATATGGCATTACAGACGGTCGCAATACAAAATCAGACCGCTACTTGAATGATGGCGACACGCTAGAGTTTGCTGGACAGACATTTGGCGTCGTCCATTGCCCTGGTCACACACCCGGCCATGTTGTGATTTACAATGAAGTGGCGCAATTGGCATTTGTCGGCGACGTTATATTTCACGGTTCTATAGGTCGAACAGACTTCCCGCGCGGAAATCACCAACAATTATTGGATTCAATCACTCAAAAACTATGGCCTTTGGGAAATAATATGAGATTCATACCGGGTCACGGTCAGATGAGCACATTTGGCCAAGAGCGTTTAACAAATGGATTTGTCGCAGACTCTGTTCTTGCAAAATCTTAAATTAGGCAGCTTCTTCGCGACGCTCTTCACCATCATATCTGATGTTTTGAAGACGTCGGCGATCTGGCCCAAAGTATTTTTCTGTTCTTACAAATGCACGATTTCGATTGATAAAGTGCACGAGCTGACGCCACAAATCATTTCCAGTAAAAGGCAAGGCCATAACGCCGTCTACACCTGCCATAACAGCATCTCGGACAACTCGACGTGATGGCGTGGACGTCATCAATAGAACGACCGCGTAGGGGTTTGATGCATCCGCTTCAGAGCGAACTTTGCTTACTGTTGGCTCAATAGGCAGTCCGGGCGTGTGGTTGATTATTATGATGTCTCGAAAATTATGCTTTATCGCCTCTTCTAGTGCTTTAGGCGTTTTTACCGATTCGACACGTCTGATACCAAAAGCTTCAAGAGCTGTTTTTTCTAGATGGACGAGATTTTTGTGCTGACTGTAAATTAGGACATCTACAGCATTGAGATTGGTGACCTGCACTTAACCCTCACTTGGGGTGCATCGCACCCTACCAAGCTTGTTACAAACGAATATCTACCTCTACCTAGCCTTTAGATGTTAACATCATTTGAACTTCTGGTCACATCCCGTCCATGTATTTAGTACTTTTATTTCAACCGGCAAAGAACAATTTGAGCGTGATTTGAGCACTGTGTCATAGCGCACCCAATAATACTTGCGCCTGCATTTCCCATAGAAAAGGCACCTTCTTTCGCGGTCATAAAACGATCGACGATTTTTTTAACTGATAATGTGACCGCACGCGCATTTCCTTTGCTGTCCAGTCCGGATGGTTCGACATAAACAGCTTCTCCTGCTGCCCCAAGCACAGTTTCTTTTGATACCGCGCACATTCCATCAGGCATTTGCTTCACTTGCAAAGAAGCACGTTGCGCTAAACCATCAGACCATTCCAAGCCTCTCTGGCCTTTTGCTTGAAGCGCATATGTGTGCGCTCTCGTTATACCGGCCAATGCACCTTTTTCAGGATTTGGTCGTTCTACAGATACTGAGGCAGAAGACACAGCACCTTGAACAGCAGGAGGAATTTCACTTTCACCAACACGTTCTACTGGCACTGTTTTAGGTCTTGGCCCCAAAGACAAGTCACGTTCCACAGGTTGAGGTGGGACAACTGGTGTAACTTCTTCAGACGGCGGCAAAGGCGGAGCTTGCTGTTGGCCATTTTCGACCGTCTCACATCCAACCAAAATCATTGATAGAAAACCAATAAAAAAACGATGTTTCAATTTTTCAATCCCTATGACTTTCATCAACAATACTCATATAATTTTTAATAGGCACACACCGGAGAATCATCCGCGCTCAGACTATTCTACACGGGTACAATAGCTCTTCAGCACAATTTTTCGTAAGCTAAACTCAAAGGCCCAATCTCTTCGGCCATCCCACAAAAAAAACCAGAACACACCGAACATCCTCTAATAAAGAGACTTTTGGGCCACACATACAATCTAAGGATGACAAGAAAACGAAAGAGATGCAAAATCACTTCAAATTGAGTCTTGCACACGGACGCACAGACAGTTAAACCGTCCGACAATTTGCCTGAGACCGCCACGTGGACTTAGAGGCAATACCATTAAAGACCTAAGGACACACCTTCATGCCTAAACGCTCGGATATCCAATCCATTCTAGTCATCGGCGCGGGCCCAATTGTAATTGGTCAGGCTTGTGAGTTTGACTATTCAGGTGTTCAGGCAATCAAGGCTCTGAAAGAAGAAGGCTACCGTATCATTCTGGTGAACTCCAACCCAGCAACGATTATGACGGACCCTGAATTAGCAGACGCAACATATATTGAGCCGATCACACCCGAATTTGTAGCTAAAATCATTGAAAAAGAAAAACCTGACGCAATCCTACCTACAATGGGTGGACAGACAGCGTTGAACACAGCGCTTGCGCTTGATCAAGACGGTACACTTGAAAAGTACAATGTAGAACTCATCGGTGCCAAAGCTGACGCCATTGAAAAAGCCGAAGACCGCGAAAAATTCCAAGTCGCGATGGACAATATCGGCCTTGAAAACCCAAAATCTGTTATTGTAACGGCTCCCAAGACATTTGACGCAGACGGCAAAGAAACAGGAAAAGACATTCTTGGTGGACTAAAAGAGTGTTTTGATTCTCTAGAAGACATTGGTCTCCCCGCGATTATCCGACCTGCTTTTACACTTGGCGGAACAGGTGGTGGTGTTGCCAACAACCGCGAAGAGTACGAACATTTCTGTCGCTCAGGTATGGAAGCTTCACCGACTGGACAAATCCTTATCGATGAAAGTCTTTTAGGCTGGAAAGAGTACGAGATGGAAGTTGTTCGCGACCAAGCGGATAACTGTATCATTATTTGTGCTATCGAGAACGTCGATCCAATGGGTGTGCACACGGGTGATTCAATCACAGTAGCACCTGCCCTGACACTCACAGATAAAGAATACCAAATCATGCGGAACGCTTCGATTGCGGTGCTTCGTGAAATTGGTGTTGAGACAGGTGGTTCAAACGTACAATTTGCTGTTCACCCTGAAACAGGACGCTTGGTTGTCATTGAGATGAACCCACGCGTCAGTCGTTCTTCGGCACTGGCATCAAAAGCAACAGGTTTCCCAATTGCGAAAGTCGCTGCGAAACTTGCTGTTGGATACACACTTGATGAGCTGGATAATGACATCACAGGCGTAACGCCGGCTTCATTTGAACCAACAATTGACTATGTCGTCACCAAAATTCCACGCTTTGCTTTTGAAAAATACAAAGGCGCAGACGAGAACCTATCCACCAGCATGAAATCTGTTGGTGAAGCCATGGCGATCGGACGTACATTCCAGGAAAGTTTCCAAAAAGCATTGCGTTCACTTGAAACAGGCTTTTGTGGTCTGAACGAAATTGAAATCGATAACCTTGGTAAAGGTGACGATCGCAATGTATTGCAAGCTGCTTGTTCCAAGCCGACACGCAAACGTCTCCTCGTTATTGCTCAAGCTCTTCGTTTTGGATTGTCAGTTGAAGATGTTTATCGTGCATCAGGTGTAGACCTTTGGTTCCTACGCCAAATTGCTGATCTCGTTGAAACAGAGAAAAACATCCAACGTGATGGACTACCAAAAGACGCGGAAAGCATGAACTTGCTGAAGTCTAAAGGGTTCTCCGATGAACGCTTGGCTATGTTGACAGATCAATCTGAAACACAAGTCCGCGAATACCGTCATGGCCTTGGTGTGCGTCCTGTATATAAACGTATCGACACATGTGCGGCTGAATTCGCGGCTAAAACGCCATACCTCTATTCAACCTACGAAACAGGTATGATGGCTGAAGATGGTTCATTGCTTCCTGCAGAATGTGAAGCATTACCTTCGACACGTAAGAAAGCCATGATTTTGGGTGGTGGACCAAACCGTATTGGTCAGGGTATCGAATTTGACTATTGTTGTTGTCACGCAGCCTTTGCGATGGAAGATCTTGGTGTTGAAAGCATTATGGTCAATTGTAACCCTGAAACGGTTTCAACTGATTATGACACGTCTGACCGCCTCTACTTTGAACCACTGACACTCGAAGATGTTTCAGAAATCTGCCACGTTGAGCAATCAACGGGCGAATTTTCTGGTGTGATTGTTCAATTTGGTGGTCAAACACCGTTGAAACTTTCGCAAGGTCTTAGCGAATTGAAAGTTCCAATTCTTGGAACATCACCAGATGCAATCGATCTAGCTGAAGACAGAAAACGTTTCTCTGCACTATTAGATAGTACAGGCCTCAAACAGGCTCCTTCAGGAATCGCCACAACGATTGAAGAAGCGTTAGCTATTGCTGAGCGTGTTGGTTATCCGGTCATGGTTCGTCCGTCCAATGTGTTGGGTGGACGTGCAATGGAAATTGCTCACGACGTCGCTGACCTTGAAGATTATGGTGCAAAAGCGCTTATCGCCTCTGAAGGTGGAAACCTTCTTGTCGACCGTTACCTTTCTGACGCTATCGAGGTTGATGTTGACGCAATTAGTGACGGTGAAACAACGCACGTCGCAGGTATTATGCAGCACATTGAAGAAGCTGGTGTTCACTCAGGTGATTCGGCTTGTTCGATTCCGCCATACTCACTTTCTCAGCCAATCCAGACTGAATTAGCTCGCCAAGCCCGTGTTCTTGCGAATGCTTTGGACGTAAAAGGTCTCATGAACGTGCAATTTGCGGTCAAGAATGACGAAATTTATGTCCTAGAAGCGAATCCCCGTGCATCCAGAACCGTGCCATTTGTTGCAAAAGCTGTGGGTAAACCTGTTGCATCCATCGCCGCAAAAGTCATGGCGGGAGAAAAATTAGAACAATTTAATCTCGGTGAAGGCCCGATTAAACCACCCAGAATTTCAGTAAAAGAAGCGGTCTTCCCATTCGCACGCTTCACAGGTGTTGATCCGGCACTTGGTCCTGAGATGCGCTCAACTGGTGAGGTCATGGGTATCGATAAGACATTCGATGCAGCATTCTTGAAGTCTCAAATTGCAGCAGGTGTTCTTCTTCCAAAGAGTGGAACTTGTTTCATCTCAGTTAAAAAGTCAGATAAGCAAGCAGCGATAGACACCGCTAAACAATTGATTGAAATCGGATTTTCAATAATTGCAACAACTGGAACAGCACGCGACATGCGTGAAGAAGGTATTGAAGTAAAAGTTATAAACAAGGTTCAAGAAGGCCGCCCTCACATAGTCGACAAAATCGCAGATGGTGATGTTCAGCTTGTGATAAACACGACTGAAGGTGCGCAATCTATGCTTGATTCTGCATCTATTCGTCGGACTGCTTTGATCAAGGGTGTGCCGTACTACACGACCGTCTCTGGTGGTCTGGCCGCTGTTCGAGCAATCAAAGTTCTGATGGACCGCCCCCTTGAAGCGGCATCACTTCAATCCTACTCTTGACCTTAACCCAACTTCAGTCGACCTTTGGGTAAGTTTCAATAACGGTATCTAACTAATGCAACGCATCCCTATGACAGCCCAAGGCCACAAGGCCTTGGAAGAAGAGCTAAAGCACTTAAAGACTATTGCACGTCCTGAAGTCATTCAGGCGATTGCAGAAGCACGTGAACATGGTGATCTCTCTGAGAATGCCGAATATCACGCTGCTAAGGAAAGTCAGAGCCATATTGAAGGCCGTATTATCGAGCTAGACAGCAAACTAGCTCGAGCTCAAGTTATCGATACTTCAAAGTTATCTGGTGACAATGTTAAATTCGGCGCAACTGTAACTGTCGTTGATGAAGACACAGAAGAAGAAGCGACGTATAAAATCGTTGGTGAAGACGAAGCCAATATTTCTGAAGGTAAGCTTTCACTGTCAGCTCCCCTAGCCCGTGCGATGATCGGGAAAGAAGAAGGTGATGTTGCAGAGGTTAGCGCCCCTGGCGGTGCCAAGACGTACGAAATTCTCGATGTAAAATGGGTCTAAACTATGGTTTCCAGCGCTGCTGTCGGTCCGTCCATCTGGGTTGTATCCGATGGGCGCGCTGGAATTGAACGCCAAGCTATCGCCATTGCACAAGCAATTGGTGAATTGCATCGCTGGACGTCCCTATCTCACATCCGTTCAAACGCCCACAAACCCGAACCTATTCGGATCACACCCAGCGCACCTCAGCTCTGGTTGCCCCCCAATATGTGGACTGCACCGCTAGCAGCTCTTCCCAAAGAGCAACGCGAGCAATTTCAAGCACCATGGCCTGACATTTGGATTGGGTCTGGGCGACGCTCAGTTCCCTACTCCATGCGCGTCAAAGAATGGTCAGAGGGCAAAACACTTGTCGTTCAAACACAAGACCCCAAAGTAGATCCATCTCACTTTGACCTCGTTATTCCACCTGAACACGATCAGCTGGAAGGACCAAACGTACTTTCAACGATTGGTGCGCCTGCACACTTCGCGACAGGTGATCTCGAACAAGCAGCGCTTAATTTTGGAGAGCTGACAGGCGAGCCTGGCCGAAAAGCTGCTGTTATAATTGGTGGCGATTCTAAAACGCACTCCATGTCGGTCAATCGCGCAAAAGTACTCGAAGAAGAATTGCGCGGCATGGCGGCGCAGAATGTCCGTCTCTGGATTACGATTTCCCGCCGTACACCTGAACATGCACGCATTCGCCTCCGCTCGATGGCAGAAGATATTGGTGCACGCTTTTGGGAATCAGAAATAACTGATGGCACAAACCCATATCTCGCCTTCCTAAGTCTGTCTGACCTTGTCGTTGTGACCGAAGACTCAGCCAATATGATTTCCGAGGCTTCATGGTTTGGAAAACCCGTCTACTTCCTCAAGCTAGATGGAAAATCTGCCAAATTTGATCGCTTACATGAAAGCTTCACCAAGCAAGGTGTTGCACGCTGGTATGAAGGCAAAGTCGACCACTGGTCTCCAGAACCGATTAGAGAAATTGATCGTGCTGCAGATGAAATCGTAAAACGACTTTTAGAAAAGCATCCAAGGCCTAAAAGTTAAATGAATTCGTGATGATATAACATCATAAATATTTGTTATTATTAGAGTTCTCAGCAAAGAGTAATTGTTGTAAACAAACATATGGCTCACGATCACTCCGAACATACCCATTGCGACGATCACGCGAGTGAAGCACATTCACATCATTCAGGTGATTGTCACGATCATGCGGCTCATGCTTCGCGTAATCGTGTCGCTTGGGCGGGTGTACTAACAGCCCTATTCATGATTGCAGAAGTCATCGGCGGTATTGTTTCAGGGTCACTCGCTTTATTGGCTGATGCTGCCCATATGCTTACCGACTCCGCCAGTCTTCTACTGGCATGGTTTGGTTTTTGGCTGGCTGAACGCCCTTCAGATTCAAAGCGTAGTTATGGATTTGGACGCTTTCGAATACTCGCTGCTTTTGCCAATGGCCTGACACTCATCCTGTTAGCTGGATGGATACTTATCGAAGCGGCTCAACGGCTTATGTCTCCAACTCCTGTCGAATCAACTATCTTGATGGGCGTTGCAATCGCAGGGTTAGTCATCAACATCATTGCTTTCTTTATTCTTCATGGCGGCGATGATCATGCGCACGGGGATGTCAATTTAGAAGGTGCTTTATGGCATGTCGCTGGCGATATGTTGGGCTCGGTCGTCGCCATTATAGCTGCCATCACCATTATGTTCACAGGCTGGATGCCAATTGATCCGATCCTGTCGGCCATTGTTGCTATCATAATCGGGTTTGGTGGATATCGCGTGATTAAAAGGTCAGGCCATATCTTACTTGAAGGTGAACCTGAAGGGTTTGACAAAAAACACCTCATCAACGACCTAATTAGCAATATCAATGGCTTAGAGGCTATTCACCATGTCCATGCTTGGACACTCACAGGTTCAGACGTGATGATTACTATGAATGTCTGCCTTGGTGATAATATCGATTCTTCTGCGACATTGGCGCTGATCAAACAACGCCTTTTAGAACAGCATAAGCTTGGCCACGCCACAATTGAAGTAAGTCCCCCTGATATGGACATTCATTGCCCCGCCGATGTGCAGCCATCTCACAGCCATTCTCATTAAAAATGATATTCGTTATTCATTGAATGTGTCCTTGCAATCTTACACTAAGCCCCCTAAATCCGTTGGTCAGAATTAACATTGTCTAACGTATCGGAAGCTGCTTATGAGTACGACAGAACACCGTTCACTGATTATTCTTGGTTCAGGTCCTGCTGGCTATTCTGCAGCTATCTATGCTGCACGTGCCATGCGCAAACCGATGCTGATTGCCGGTATGCAGCCCGGTGGTCAATTAACGATCACAACCGAAGTTGAAAACTACCCAGGATTTGCTGAAGTTATCCAAGGTCCTTGGTTGATGGAGCAAATGAAAGAACAGGCTCTGCACGTCGGGACCGAATTTGTAGAAGACCACATCAAATCTGTTGATCTGCAAAACCGCCCTTTCACTTTAGAAGGTGAAAATGGTACGACTTACACCTGTGATGCTTTGATTATCTGTACTGGTGCACAAGCAAAATGGCTTGGCCTTGAATCAGAAAGCAAATTCCAAGGCTTTGGTGTTTCTGCATGTGCCACATGCGATGGTTTCTTCTATCGCGGCAAAGAAGTCGTTGTTGTCGGTGGCGGAAACACAGCTGTTGAAGAAGCTCTCTTTCTAACCAACTTTGCATCTAAAGTGACATTGGTACACCGCCGTGATGAATTGCGTGCTGAACGTATTCTGCAGGAACGCCTATTAAACCACGAAAAAGTTGAAGTGGTTTGGGATCATCAATTGGAAGAAGTTCTAGGAGATGAAAACCCACTTGGCGTGACCGGTGTGAAGTTGAAAAACGTCAAAACTGGCGAAATATCTCAACGGGACGCACACGGTGTCTTCATTGCTATTGGGCATGCGCCTGCAACATCCTTGTTTGATGGGCAATTGGAAATGAAACAAGGTGGATATCTGATTACAGAACCAGATTCTTCAAAGACTTCAATTCCAGGCGTCTATGCAGCAGGTGATGTGACAGATGACAAATTCCGTCAGGCAGTTACAGCCGCAGGAATGGGCTGTATGGGCGCCCTAGAATCTGATCATTTTTTAGCCGAATTTGATTTAAACAATAAATAATCGAGCTAAATCATAGTAGATTTTGACAATGGCTTAATTCTTCGCTCTTAGTTATCCAGCTAAGAAACGAATCGTACAAGTCTGCATCAAGGGTAATTGCTATGGGACAATCAATGGATTGGGATAAACTGAAATCCTTCCATGCCGCCGCAGAGACCGGCAGTTTAACAGCTGCCGGAGAACGCCTTGGTATTTCTCAGTCGGCTGTTTCTCGTCAAATTGCAGCGCTTGAAGACTCGTTAGGAAATTCTCTTTTCCAACGTCATGCGCGTGGTCTTATTCTGACTGAAGCGGGTCGTATACTTCACAGAGCCACCGCTGAAATGGCGTCGTCAGCTCGTACGGCAGAATCAGCCCTAAACGATACTGGAGACACACCACACGGCCAGCTTCATGTGACGGCACCTGTTGCATTTGGTTCTTTCTGGCTTGCACCGCGTATTCATAAATTTATTGAACAATATCCACGTATGAGAATTAAGCTGTCCTTGGACGACAGAGAGTTTGACCTTCTCACGCTGGAAGCTGAATGTGCTATTCGACTTTGGGCTGCTGATAAGGCTGATTTGATTCAGCGAAAGCTAACAACCGTAAAAACGAGTCTATACGCGTCAGAAGACTATCTTGAGAAACATGGAACGCCTGAACGCGCAGAAGATCTAGATCGCCACAAGATTGTTTCTTTCGGTGAAGAAGACGAACACATGAAAGCGATGAACTGGGCTCAAAGAGTTGGACGCGATGACCGCGCTGAACGTGAACCCACATTGCAAGTCAACAATGTCAACGGAATGATGCGGGCTGTTCGTGCTGGTTCAGGTATCGCGGATCTACCAGAATATATGGTCTCTAAAGAATTTGGCCTACAAAAGGTTCTACCCGACCTTACCGGACCAACATTCGATCTTTATTTCATTTACCCAGCTGACCTTAAACGGTCTCGTCGTATTAGCATTTTCAGAGACTTCATTACCTCCGAGCTTAAAGCAGATAGACAGCAGGTAAAATAGTAAAGCCGAGCAAAACACGCTCTGATTTGGTTAAAATTCTGTGCGCTCAAAGCTAATTAAACAAATAATTTGTATACAATATACAAAGCAAAAAGCATTAAAACACAACGCATTACATATGCTATGCATTTGTGCATATAACCATTGCTAAAATGTTGCTTGTTTGCAACACAATTAAATGTTTATATGAATTCAAGCGAGATTGCCTCCCTTGCTACCCAATTTTAAGCGCTAGTCGCTTTTGGGCGTTTCCTCCCCCGAGGCACACCTTTATATAGCCACGCTATTTAGCGTGGCTTTTTTTTATCCAAATTTCTAATTGAGTTGTCCAGACTTTTGTCGACATCATTATCGTAAGGTTATTGCTCTGCAACAATTGCGCTTAAAGCCTGCTCCATTTTTAACACCTGACCGGGATAATTGTCTGCTAAGTTCTCAGTTTCACCTATATCCTGTTCAAGATTAAAAAGTTGCGGCTCAAAAGACAAACCGCCTTCAATTCCTTTTCTAAACAACCATTCAGGATTAGTGTTCCCCTTGGTAATCGGAGCAATATATTTCCAGCTACCATTTCGCAGAGACACTGTTCCTGCAGACTCTTTGAATAAGATATCCCGACCAACATCGTCTTTTCCTAAGAATGCAGCTGAATGGTCTTGGCTATCATAAGGCGTAGTGTCGGGATCTCCTCCGGCAAGTTTCACAAAACTTGCAAATAAATCGACCTGAGAAACGAGCGCATTGCTTACCGTCGGTTCGATATTTCCAGGCCACGACACAATAGTGGGCACACGCGCACCAGCCTCAAAAGCACTATATTTCCCACCTCGAAATGGACCAGCGGGTGCATGATCACCCAATAATTCAATTGCCTGATCGTCATACCCATCATTTAGAACCGGGCCGTTGTCACTGCTAAATACGATAATTGTATTCTCAGCAATCCCTAATGCTTCAACTTCTTTTGCGATCTGTCCCGTCATCCAGTCTAGCTGAATAATCGCATCTCCGCGCGGACCTAATTCAGTCACACCTTGAAAGCGAGGATGTGGTAAACGCGGGACATGTGGATCATGAAATGAATAGAATAGGAAGAAAGGATTACTCTTATTTTCCTGAATAAACTCTAACGCTTTCGCATTAAAAACATCTGGAAAGTCTTCATCCACCCACTCTGCTGATTTTCCACCATCCATGAAACCAATGCGAGAAACGCCATTTACTATCGTATTGCTATGTTGTGGATCAGCACCGACTCTCAATAGCTCAGGGTTTTCTGTACCAGTTGGTCGGTCACCAATCTTTTCTGTATAGTCAACTAGAATCGGGTCAGAAGGGTCAAGATCTATAACTCTTTTGTTTTCCACATAAACCGTCGGAACACGATCCCCTGTTGCGGGCAAAAGGAATGAATAATCAAATCCTATATCTAATGGACCAGGAGAAATATCTCCATTCCAGTCAATATCTCCATTCCCCAAACCTAAATGCCATTTTCCAACGACACCGGTTGTATAACCCAGTGATTTAAGAGCAGATGCAATTGTGGGCTTTCCTGGAGGAATTAAAGCAGGTGCATCGCCGGCCAGGATAGCAGCGTTACTGCGAAAACCATACTCTCCGGTAAGCACAGAATATCGAGACGGCGTACATGTCGCTGCTGTCGCATGTGCATCTGTTAAACGAATACCAGTTTCAGCAAGTTTATCGATATTTGGTGTATTAATAGCTGCCGCACCATAACTAGAGACATCACCATACCCTAAATCATCAGCATAAATGATTATGAAGTTTGGCTGTTGAGCCGTGGTCTCCACAGCTTGATCTGCCTCTGTGAGCTCAGCATTCGAACATCCGTACAAATAACCCAATAAAACAGTCGAGAAGAAAAATTTCAATATTGTTTTTATACGCATCTTTCAATCCCCTCAGATTAACTATTTTTCACCCTATATTGCTCAATGCCACAAGGCTAATAGAAAAAAACCAATCAAAGGACAAATTGGATACAACACTAAACCACCGAAGTAGTGAATCCGGAGATATGCATAATTGCGGTGCTGCAATGATCAAATATAGCTTGTTTGCATTGCTGCACTATGCTTATATCACCTTAAGCGAGATCGCCTCCCTTGCTACCCAATTTCAAGCGCTAGTCGCTTTTGGGCGTTTCCTCCCCCCGAGGCACACTTTCAATAGCCGCGCTTTTTATAGCGCGGCTTTTTTTTGTCTTATTCGCAGTACTGTAATTGTCCAGTCGCTTCATCAGACAAGACAATGCTTTTCTCCTTGATAAACGTAAAATAGTCCGTACTGGCATCCGGCTTAAGGAAGACTTTCATATTCATTTCTTTAAACGGATTAGTCCCTTTTTCCAGACACCCTTTTGTATTCACATTCATGCTAAAACCGTTCTCGGATCGCACCTTATCTGATTTTCCCTGAGCTACGATTTCGCTAAATTTATTTTGAAATGCGTTCAAACTATCAGCATCTTTGGGATCAAATGAAAGACCATAAATTTTAGCGTCATCTTTGATTTGAGCGCTGAGGAATTCGGATTTTGGCATGTCCTCCACAATCAATTTGAAAGCTTCATGCGTTTCCTCTCCTGTTTGACCATTTCTTAGCGCAAGCATCAGAGTGACGTCGCCATCGCTCACGCGATATCCACGATCGACACGTACAGCAACGCGAAGGTTAGCAAAATCAAGAGTATGTGGATTTAGCTGCGCGAGCTTTGGAAGACTCGTTATCGGAATTGAGGAACAAGAAGAAAAAGTCAGGAATACACCAGCTAATACGGCTGATTTTAGTAAGTTTAACATAGACAACACCTAAATATTTTATAATAATAAATTATCGTAAAACATGAATTTTTGAAAATTGGAAGATAATTTTGAAAAAATCTATATTGCCCAAATCGACTTTGCAGATTTGTACTATCTGCAAATGGCTAACCGTTACCGGCGGGATATTGCTCTTAATTCAAATGATTTTGGGCAATGGTTTGAACTCTATTATTCAAACACATTGGAATATGCTGGCTCCCGAAATTCAGGAAAACACAACATACACAAGCACCAAGAAATCGATCGTATATGTTGTAGCTGCTCTGGGCTATCTAGGCGCTTTTTTATGGGCGGGTGGCATATTTAGAATTTTTTATAGCCTAGAAAAATTCAATCCGTTTTCACCACAAATATCCAATGCACTTAAATTTCTAGGAACAATGCTCATACTATCAGCTCTCATCTCGATTGCGCTGACCACACTTTTGTGCCTTGCGATGACTTATGGAAATCCGCCCGACATGGGCGTTTTCACAATCCGTTTTTCATCTGGTGAGGTGTCTCTATTATTGCTAGGCATCGCTATTCGAATTGTCGGAAGAATCATGCTGCAAGCAGCTGTAATAGATGAAGAGAACAGGCAGTTCGTTTAAATGGCCATTATAGTCAGATTAGATGTAATGCTCGCCATGAGAAAAATGAAATCCAAAGATTTAGCGCAGCAAATAGGCATTTCAGAACAAAACCTCTCCCTACTTCGACAGGGAAAGGTTAAAGGTGTGCGCTTTGAAACACTCGATAAAATCTGCGATGTTCTGGATTGTAAGCCAGGTGATATAATCGATAAAGAATGATCAAACTAAGTAAGATCATTGCATCCAAGCAGCTTTCGCTTTCCGCAGCGCCTGCATTTTATTTCCGCATTTAGGGCTCAATAGGTAACTTTGTCCAAACAGCTAACTCATTCCCAGCTGGATCAACAAAATGAAACCGCTTTCCACCCGGAAATTCGTGATGTTCAGTCACTTCGCCGCCCGCATTTAAGACAGCTTGTTCAGTTTTTTCGATTTCGTCTGACAGTAAAATGACGAGCGCACCACCACGTACAGGCTTTTCATCCGACTTTCGAAAACCACCTTCAATACCTACTTTACTAAAGGCAAGATATTCATCTCCCCACTCTTCAAATTCCCACCCAAAAGCTTGACCATAAAACGCTTTAATTGAAGAAAAATCCGAGGCTGGAAACTCCACATAATCAATGTTCATGAAATATACGCCTTTGTTTATGGTTTGATCTATTGTTTGTTTACTACAAAATTATAATTCAAAAGAACATGATAACGTGACATTTAGGATAATAAAGGCAATTGCTTTATACCATTTTCTTAGAATGGCCTTTCAACTTCCGGACAATAAAGTCGCGTTGAATACTGTTCTCAGCCAAGGGAATTGTCCGCTCTAAAATATCTATCGCTTGCCCCAAACGATGTGATCGCTCCATCAGATCAGCCTTTGCAAGTAAAAAGGCGACATTTTCATTCACGTCCTCTGCCTGCTCCAATGTTTCCAGCATCTGCAATGCCGCTTCGATAGAATGCGCATACGACACCGCAATTGCGTGATTAATACGCACGACAGCAGTTGGTTGGGACTGATATAGCAAGCCATATAGAGCGACAATCTGAGGCCAATCGGTTTCGACCCAAGACGGTGCACCAACATGTAAAGCACTAATACACGCCTGTAATTGGTACGGCCCAATAGATTGCAGAGCCAATGCGCGTTTTATGACTTTTTTGCCCTCTTCGGCTTTATTCTTGTCCCATAATTTCCTGTTTTGGAATTCCAGAGCAACCATCTCTCCTGATTTGTCCAGTCGCGCATATCGTCTTGCATCATGCAATTGCAATAAAGCATACAGCCCTAAAACTTCCGCGTTATCAGGTAACAACCCCATAAGAATACGCGCGAGTCGGATGGCCTCATCACTCAAATCTACACGTGTTAAACTCTCGCCGGATGTCGCAGAATATCCTTCATTGAAAATAAGGTAGATAACAGCAAGAACACCGCGTAATCGCTCTGGTAAGGCAGCTTTGTCAGGTATTTGATACGGTATTCCGGCCAGCTTTATTTTCTTTTTGGCCCGCACAAGACGCTGCGCCATAGCAGTTGGGTTATCTTGAAAAGCTTTGGCAATTTCTTCAGTGGTTAGCCCGCCAATGGTCCGCAATGTCAATGCGATACGCGTCTTCTCTTCCAGCGCAGGGTGACAACAGGTAAAGATAAGCTCTAGCCGCTCATCTGGAATTTCCTTTGCCTCTTCCAACTCATCATTGAGTTGAGATATTTGCGTCAGATATTGTAAGTCCGGCTGTTTTGTCTCGAAGACTTTAGCGCGCCGGATGCGATCAATTGCTTTTCGATGTGATGTCGCAATCAGCCAGGCAATGGGCGAATTAGGTAAACCTTTTTCAGGCCATTTTATGAGCGCTGCCTCAACTGCGTCCTGCAAGCTGTCTTCCGCAAGCTGGATATCACCTACATTTTTGACGACACACGAAAGAATACGCCCCCATTCCTCTTTAACAATCTGATGAATGGTCTGATCAAGAGTATATGGGGGCAGCATGTGTCAAAAATCCAGTTAAAACCAAACTTTAGTCGAAAACCATCACCGGGCGAACTTCTATACGACCATGACGCGCTGTCGGAATTTTCGCAGCATATTCAAGTGCCTCATCAAGGTCTTTACAATCAAGCAGATAATATCCACCCAATTGCTCCTTGGTCTCAGCAAATGGACCATCTTTAATTTCAGTCGTACCATTCTCGACGGTTACTGTGCTCGCAGTTGCTACAGGTTGCAGCGCGTTTCCGCCTTGCATCACGCCGTTCTCAGTACAATGTGCACCAAAATCCATATACTCTTGAATATACGCACCAAATTCTTCTGATCCGGGCTGTGGGCCTACGCCCTCAGTTGAATAAATCAAACATAAAAACTGCATGTCATCCTCCATTGTGTCACATAAGGCACCATAGCCTTACATAGACTAGACGAACGCGGAATGACGGAATCGACATGGAGTCGAAAATAAATTCAAAAACGTCTCACATTCCATAAAAATATGTACGTTGACGCATGACCAGCTCCCTGCCAATGAGAAGCCCTAGTCTTCAGCAAAGGTTTAATCATGAGCGAGCTACCGCCCTGTCCAAAATGTAATTCCATTTACACCTATGAAGATGGCGCGCTTTTGGCCTGTCCGGAATGTGCGCATGAATGGTCCTCCGCACAAGCCAATGAAGCATCCAATGGACCAGTCTTTAAGGACGCCAATGGAACGCCACTACAAGACGGAGATTCTGTGACGGTGATCAAAGACCTAAAGGTCAAAGGATCTTCTCTTGTTGTGAAGGTTGGCACAAAGGTAAAATCAATTCGGCTGATCGAAGGTGATCACGACATTGATTGTAAAATAGACGGCATCGGTCCTATGCAACTCAAAACCCAGTTCGTGAAAAAGGTTTAGGAAACGAACTTACTCAAAATCTCATAAACAGGGAATGATTGCTCAAGTTTTGAAGCACATTTTTCAGGCCCGTTTTCTCCAAATGCAAATGTTTCATCTGACATATCTAGCCAGAGCATGAAGCCTTTATATTTCAAAAATTCAGCACGCTCATGATCTTGTGAATATGGCGTAGGTACGCGCTTTAAATTTGGTTCGCTTATCCGAAACCCTTTTGCCTGAAGCTTGGAAACCTCGTTAGCAAAGAGCGCGCCTTGCTTGCCATCTACTCCAGCGCGCCATTTGTCTAATCCGGTCTTGCTAAAGCCCATACATCCCATGCCAAGCGTCAATTTATTTGGCTCTATCCCAAACATGAATGCCGGCGCATCAGTTTTTGGATCAAAACAGGTCGAAATATGCAGATGGGAATTATAAGGCGTTTTATCTTTTGAAAACCGAACATCCCGATTAATGCGGTAAACCTTCGCCTGCTGTTCCTGCCCCAATTTTTCACCTAAAGTATTTGCAAACGCCAGAGCAAATAACGCACCCGGCTTTTTCAATTCAGCCTCATAGCGTTTCTTGTTTTCCTGAAACCACTCCCGCTTATTATTAGCGCGAAGATCAGAAAGGAAATCTAGGCTTGATTGAGATAGCATAAGTCGTTTCCCTTTGAGCGAACACTATTCCGCTGCGATTTGAGCTGGGTCTTCATCCGTGTCCTTTTGTAAACGCCCCGGAACGCGGATGTCTTCGACCATATCTTGAATATGCTGTGGTGGTGGCGCCGTTAGAAGAGAGACAACAATTCCAATAGCGATGGACACGAACATAAAGATAAAACCAATCCCTTCGGGTGACAAGCCAAATAGCCAATTGTCGGGATTGGTATCGATGAATTTGAAATAATAAATATATCCAAAAGTCGCGACCAAACCAAACAACATGCTGGATATTGCACCCTGTTTATTCATGCCCTTCCAGAAAATACCAAGGAAGATAACCGGAAATAAACTGGCTGCTGCAAGACCAAATGCGAATGCAACGACTTGCGCGACAAACCCAAGCTGACTTGAGTAAACACCGAGTAATCCGGCAGCAAAAACAGCGCCTGCAGCGGATATTCGTGCCACACGCAATTCAGTCTTTCCATCCATATCAGGGTAAAACGTTCGCTTACACAAATCATGACTGATCGCTGAAGAAATCACCATCAATAATCCCGCAGCGGTAGACAAAGCTGCCGCTAATCCACCCGCGACGACCAGACCAATAACCCAGCTAGGAAGCTGCGCAATCTGAGGATTTGCGAGGACAAATATATCTCGATTCGGGTTCACTTCATTGGCGATACCATCTGGAGGGTTCGGACCGCGATATTGCATAATCCCATCGCCGTTTAAGTCCTCATAGGCCAGCAAACCTGTCTTTTCCCAATCCTTATACCATTGCGGGACCGGCTTTCCGCCTTGCGCTGTTATTTCCTCTGAGCGCGCAGCATAGTCTTCTTCATCGGCGATATAGGTTGCTTCATTGACGGTTTCGATAAAGTTCAATCGTGCAAATGCACCAACCGCAGGCGCGACAGTGTAAAGTAATGCGATGAATATCAGCGCCCACCCTGCCGAATAACGCGCTGCGCGTGCGCTTGGCACAGTGAAGAAGCGAATTATAACATGTGGCAGGCCCGCTGTTCCAAACATCAATGCACCCGTAATCGCGAATACATCAATCATGGATTTAGACGTTTCTGTATAAGCGCCAAAACCTAAATCGGTTACGACAGTATCTAGCTTCGCCAGCATGGAGATGTCTTCACCGCGCACGTTGGAAATAAACCCAAGCTGTGGAATCGCATTTCCTGTTATGATGAGAGAGATAAAAATTGCCGGAACTGTGTAGGCAAAAATCAAGACACAATATTGCGCGACCTGCGTATAGGTGACACCTTTCATGCCGCCGAGCACGGCATATATGAACACGATGAACATGCCGATGAATATGCCCCATTCGAATGGCACACCAAGGAAGCCAGAAAAAGCAACGCCCACGCCTTTCATCTGGCCAGCGATATAGGTGAAAGACACAAACAGAGCACATATGACTGCCACGATACGTGCGAATTTGGAATAATACCGATCGCCAACAAAATCTGGCACAGTAAATTTACCAAACTCCCTTAAAAACGGAGCCAAGAGAAGCGCAAGCAGCACATAGCCGCCCGTCCAGCCCAACAAATAAACTGATCCGCCATACCCTAAGAATGCGATCAATCCCGCCATGGAAAGGAAAGACGCCGCCGACATCCAGTCAGCAGCTGTGGCCATTCCATTGACTGTAGGATGGACATCATGACCCGCGACATAAAAATCATCTGTCGATCCTGCACGCGCCCATATTGCGATGCCGATATAAAGTCCAAAAGTCGTGATGACAAAGAAAAGTGTCCAGAAATCCATGACTTATTTCCCCACCCCGAACTTGCGTTCAATCTTTGCCATGCCATAGCAATAGACAAAAATGAGGATCACAAACACATAGATTGCGCCATTTTGAGCGAACCAGAAGCCTAGAGGCGCACCGCCAATTTTGAAATTATCCAGCGTTTCGCGAAAAAGAATACCTGCCCCAAAAGAGACTAAAAACCAGACACTTAAAAGAGTCAGCTTCAGGCGAATAGCAGCCGCCCAATATCCTTTTTTATCGATTTCTTTGGTCGATTGATTCAAAATTGCCTCCCCAGGCTAATGATCTTTAAAAGTCATTTTTAGAGAGGCTGCACCAAATCTGATTTTATGTGAAGCATAAAAAAAGCACCTCCAATGGAGGTGCTTTTACGAAATCCGTTCGTATGGATTAAATTATTTCAGGCCAGCACAGAAGCGTTGGATACGGGCACCCGCTTCTTTTAGGGCTTCAGTAGAAGTCGCGTATGAGATGCGGAAAGCAGGTGAAAGACCAAAGGCTTCACCATGAACCACAGCAACCATTTCTTCTTCTAGCAATGCACCAGCAAAATCTTTGTCAGACTCAATAAGTTTACCGCCAGCTGATGTTTTTCCGATTGCAGCTTCACAGCTTGGGTAAACATAGAATGCACCTTCTGGCGTTGGACATTTTAGAATGCCCGAACAGTCATTTAGCAAACTCACCATCAGGTCACGACGCTCAACAAACACTTTATTGCGCTCGGCGATAAAGTCTTGTGGGCCATTCAATGCTTCAACTGATGCATATTGTGAAATTGAACACGCGTTAGATGTTGTTTGTGTCATCACATTGCGCATGCCTTTGATCAGGCTTTCAGGACCTGCAGCATAACCGATACGCCATCCTGTCATCGCGTATGACTTAGATACACCATTCATCGTCAATGTACGGTCATAAAGCTCAGGGCAAACCTGCGCGATTGTGTAGAATTTGAAGTCACCATAAACAAGGTGCTCATACATGTCGTCTGTCAGGATCCAAACCTGTGGGTGACGGATCAACACTTCACCTAAAGCGCGTAGCTCTTCTTTTGTATAAGCAGCACCTGATGGGTTGGATGGTGAGTTCAAAACCAACCATTTTGTCTTAGGCGTAATCGCAGCTTCAAGAGCTTCTGGCATTAGCTTGTAATTGTCAGACGCCTTTGCTTCAGCAAAAACAGGTGTCGCGCCACACATGATCGCCATATCTGGGTAAGACACCCAATATGGTGTTGGGATAACAACTTCATCGCCAACATTCAGCGTTGCAACGAATGCGTTATAGATGATTGGCTTACCACCTGGTGAGACATTCACCTGAGCGGGAGTGTAGTCTAGCTCATTGTCGCGCTTGAACTTTGCACAGATTGCTTCTTTCAGCTCAGGAATACCATCAACGGCAGTATACTTTGTCTTGCCTTCAGCAATCGCCTGAACGGCTGCTTCTTTGATGTTTTCTGGCGTATCGAAATCAGGCTCACCCGCACCAAGGCCAATAACGTCATGTCCCGCAGCTTTAAGCTCACGTGCCTTAGACGTCACAGCAATCGTTGCGGACGGTTTAACAGCTTTTAGGGAATCAGAAATTGGTGCCGTAGACATGAGTGGTGATCCTTTCGCGGCTCACGGACAAGAATGGGATATTATATCCCGATGAGGTCGAGAATTTAAGCTCTACCCCATTCCACATCCAGCCGCGTAAGAAAAGCCCCCTACATGTCACACTCTGCATTTATTTCTGAAGTTTCACTTTAGTCAGAGAGCGGATAATAAAATCCGGAGCTATGAATTGCTAGAAAGGATCAGACAATTTCGTGTCAGTATAGATACTCGATCCGGTCAGAGTCATCATAAATGCCTCGAGCTGATCCTTTTGCGCATCGGTCAAATTCAAGCGCTGACCATTATTGCCCGGACCGCCATCTAGACGATTATCAAGCCCATTGAGAAAGTCCGCTCTTTCAGGCTGCGTTGTAGGCACTTGGATCGCATTGTAATGATCGATGACATCTCGCAATGTCGCCAATGAACCATCGTGCATGAAAGGTCCGTTAGGATCACCATTTGGATCGACAACGTCTCTTAATGTCGGTGCACGTGTAACCGTAAAGTCTGTCGCATTTGGATCTCCAGCCACGCCAACGACACCATTATGATCTGATCCCGGACGAATATCGAATTCAGGTGCACGGTGACAGCCCTGACATCCAGCACCGCCATCATTTGGGGCTTCTATAAAGAGCGTTTTTCCTGCATTTTCATCAGCAGTGAAATTTGGGAAATCGACATTATTGTTATTGACCTGTGCACGTCCATTATCGAACTTTGAATCAAAGGACTGAATGCTTTTCACAAATTGAGCGATAGTATCCTGAATGCGTTCCTCGGTGACATTTTCATCGTGATACACAAAACGGAAAAGCTCTTGGTAATAATCAATCGCCTCAAGCTTTGTGAGAACTTCGCTAAAGTTTGGTTGGCCATTAATTCCACTAAAGCCCATTTCAACTTCATCATGAATGGGTTGAGATTCTTGGGCTTCATGACTCTCAGCACGTTCATCCCAGAAAAACTGACGCTCATCAGCAAACATCGTATTGATTAGGCGCATGGAATGACGTCCAGTCTGTCCGCCTGCTAGCCCAGTGCTTGTGACATCCAGATCGCTAAAGCCATTAACTTGCGCATGGCAGGATGCACATGACACCGTGTCGTTGCTTGATAGCGCTGTATCAAAGAACAAAACACGCCCCAAAGTCGCACCAGCATCTGTTATGGGGTTTCCGCCATCATCCAGCTTATCGATATAGTCCGGAACGGTCTGATTAGCGTAGTTTTCTAGATTATCGAGATCTATTACGCCGCCAAATTTGGTTTGTACGGCATCTTGCGCAGCTGTGACATCAATATCAAAACTATCACTCACGCTGCCGCCATTCCCGTCATCTGCGGTAATGGTCACAGATATGGTGCCTGTCTGATCAGGTGTACCCGAGATCACGCCATCGGTTTCTGTTAACCCCATGGCATCTGGCGCGAAGGAAACCGTATAGCTCAGCGTATCGTTATTGCTATCGCTAAAACTTCCCCCGCTTTGGGTCGCATCATATGAAAGCTCAAACCCGACATTCGCGTTCTGGTCGCTGTTTGCAGACGCAACAGTCGGAACCGCGTTAACTGGCGTGGGATCTGCTGGCGTCGGTGTTGTCGTTGAATTACTTCCTCCACCGCCTCCTGAACAAGCAGCTAAACCAAGAGCGAAAATGATCGGAAGACTGGAAACTCTCAAAGCAAATTCCTTCAGCGATGTGTGCACCGCGACCAAGGAATAGCCTTGATCACGAAAATGTTACCACGTTGTGATAATGCGTTACACGCATCAACGAATGGATATCCGTCGCTTAAAATTGATTTTTTGAAAAATTTATGAAGGCGTTGTTTTAGCCTAACATTTCGCCGTCTTCATTATCTTCAGGCGCTGGTTCAACTTCTCTACGGCGTTCTTTACCAGTCCAGCGTCCACCTTCTTTCCGGCGACGGTCAGGACCATAATAAAAAGCGGTTTTCACAAATTGCCGACGATTATTCACCACGGCAGCCAGTTTTTTCCACGCCTGATCCGCAGACACAGGCTTTGCCAAAATCTCATCTACACCCGAATCGACTAACAATTTCAAAGTTGAACGACGCGTATCCGCCGTACATGCAATAACAGGAACGTGTTGAGAAGGACTATCTGGAGCACGGCGCAACATACCGACAAATTCGGCACCTGTAAGACCGTCAAGATGTTGGTCTACGATTATGGCATCTATGTCTTTATCGCCAACCTGTTTGAAAGCGTCTTCCGCATTATCAGCTTCATGAACGGTACGAATACCAAAAGCTAATAGAATACCTCGCCACAGCAAGCGCATATTGCGGTGATCATCCAATACCAGGATAGATATATTCGCGAGTTTGTTCGACAAAATTTGCCCTCAGTATTGAAAACCTGTTCAAATTTAAAATTCTGAACAAATAGCAACGCATCTTTATTAATAAAAAATGTGCCTTTATTCGTAGTTTTCAATTTATTTACTGACAACCCACTAAATATATTTGAAACGCACTACAACTCTTAATCGATAAGACAATCATCTGGCATAAACACACGGCGCTCTTTATCTCCCATAAAAGGAGACGCGCGGCGGCGGCGATCTGGGCCTGAATAGCGCCCCGCTTTCACAAATGCGCGACGGCGGTTCACCAGCATACACATTTTTTGCCATGCTTGATCAGCTGAAACAGGCTTAGCAAGAATTTCGTCTGCCCCTGCATTAATCCAGTGTTTTAATACCGTAGGACGCGAATCTCCCGAACATGCAATCACTGGCACATGTGGACATGGGCTATCTGCACCCCGGCGCAACATACCTACGAATTCCGCTCCAGTTAAGCCGTCCAGATGATAATCAACAACAATAATGTCGATAGTATTCGTCCTCAGTACTTCCAATGCTTCATAAGCGTCCTGCGCTTCAAATACAGAGCGAATACCGAAGCCCATAAGGATAGTACGCCACAAGCTACGCATATTCTTGTGATCATCCAGTATCAGAACTTTGACGTTTCCAAGCCGGTTCATGCTGCATACCCTATAAAATGAACGCCCTACTTCTAAGGACTACCACCTGAGTAAAGCACATTTTCGTTAGGTTCAGATGTGCAGCACCCAATCAATCATGAACATTCAGGGAGGAAGCTGTTAACCAATAAATTGGGCGTTTAGATATTCCAGACTTACAAAACACGCCAGAAAGCCCATATACTGGCTCCATGAATGATTCACCGCGTCAAAAACCGATCCATACGCCGGCTTCAACCGAACCGCCGCCCAAAACCGGTGTAAAAATTGATGCTCCTACCCCGGGATCAAAGAGTCAGTTATCTGGCGTAGACGTCATTAAGAACCATCTCAAACATTTGCCCAGCAAATCTGGGGTCTACCGCATGTTTGGTGCAGATGGTGATCTTCTCTATGTCGGTAAAGCCAAAAGCCTAAAAAACCGCGTCTCAAACTATGCCAAGCTCGGCGGACATACACAGCGTATTGCCCGAATGATCTCTCTGACTCGCAGCATGGAATTTGTTGTCACGGAAACAGAAACAGAAGCTTTATTGCTTGAAGCGAGCTTAATTAAAAAGCTAAAACCGCGTTTCAATATCCTGTTGCGAGACGATAAGAGTTTCCCCTACATCCTGATCCGTCGCGACCATGGTGCGCCTCAAATTCTCAAACATCGTGGTGCCAAGAAAATAAAGGGCGAGTATTTTGGCCCCTTCGCATCAGGTTATGCGGTCAATGAAACACTTGATATTCTGCAAAAAGCCTTTCTACTGCGCACCTGTTCCGACAGTATTTATGAAGGTCGTTCACGACCTTGTATGCAGCACCAGATCAAGCGCTGTTCCGCACCATGCGTCGATATAATTTCTAAAGAAGACTATGCAGACCTAGCCAATCAAGCAGCCGAATTCCTGAGAGGAAAGGCGAACGCCCTTCAGGAAGATATGGCAAAGAAAATGGAAGCCGCATCTGAAGAGATGGAGTTTGAGAAAGCTGCCATTTTAAGAGACCGTATTCGCGCCCTCGCCGCTGTTCGCACATCGCAAAGTATCAACCCATCCAATCTCGATGAAGCTGATATTTTCGGCATTGAAACCAAAGGCGGGCAAAGCTGTGTGCAGGCTTTCTTCTTCCGTGCGGGTCAAAACTGGGGCGCTACAGCCTATTACCCGCGCCATGATGTAGATGACACGCCTGAGGAAATACTAGCGGCGTTCCTCGTGCAGTTTTACGATAGTCGCCCTGTTCCAAAACTCATTCTAACATCTGTTAAGCCTGAGCAGTCTGACTTTATCGCGGAAGCCTTGGAACTGCGGACAGAATACAAAGTTTACATCCACAAGCCCGTGCGCGGTGAAAAGCTTGGCCTCGTCAAACAAGCCCAAACCAATGCACGTGAAGCCCTTGCCCGTAAGCTGGCGGAAACTCAAAGCCAAGGCAAAATACTTAGCGCCGTCCAGAAAGTCTTCGATTTGGAAGCCACTCCCAAACGCATCGAAGTCTATGATAACTCTCATATTCAGGGCAGCAACGCGGTCGGCGGTATGATTGTCGCCAATGAGGAAGGTTTTGATAAATCCAGCTATCGCAAATTCAACATCAAGGATGAGGAATTAGAACCCGGCGATGATTATGGCATGATGCGCGAAGTGATGCGGAGACGTTTCTCCCGTCTCAAAAAAGAAGCCGAAGGCCGCGAAACCAAGCTAGATACGTGGCCCGACCTGGTGCTGATCGATGGTGGCTTGGGCCAGCTATCCGCCGTGATTGAAGCTGTGGGTGATGTCGGATTTGGTCCTAATGACCTGAACCTCATTGCGATTGCCAAAGGTCCGGACCGGAATGCGGGTCGTGAACAGTTTTTCCGTCCGGGGCGTGCCCCTTTTCAAATGCCGATCAATGATCCGGCGCTCTATTACCTTCAGCGCCTGCGTGATGAAGCGCACCGCTGGGCGATAGGCGCGCACCGCGCTAAACGATCAGCTGATATCGTCAAAAACCCTCTTGATGAAATTGGCGGCATTGGTCCAGCAAGAAAAAAGGCGCTTCTTCATCATTTTGGAAGTGCTAAGGGTGTATCAAATGCTAAGCTGGTTGACTTACAAGCAGTAGACGGCGTGTCCGCTGCTCTCGCACAGAAGATATTTGATCATTTCCAGAATTAGGAGACATGCATGCCATCTACGCTGAACATCCGCAAAGCCACACAAGATGATTATGCCCGTATCTGGGAAATTCTAGAGCCTATCATACGTGACGGTGACACATATACCGTGCCTAAAGAATGGAGCGAAGAAGAAGCTATTGGGTATTGGTGTTCTGCCAATAAGCATACATTCGTCGCTGAATTGAACGGCGAAATTCTGGGCACTTATTATTTACGCCAAAACGGTATGGGAGGCCTCTCACACATTGCCAATTGCGGCTATGTCACCGGACGCAATGCCCGTGGTCGCGGCGTCGCCAGCCAGATGTGCGAACACTCTCTTAAACAAGCTATGGAACTTGGCTTCACCGCCATGCAATACAATTGCGTTGTCTCTACCAATTCAGGCGCTGTGCGCCTCTGGCAAAGATGGGGCTTTGACATCGTCGGCACCCTCCCCAAAGCCTTCAACCACCCCACCGCCGGCATGGTCGACGCCTACATTATGTATAAAAGCTTGGTGTAGAGCTGAGGGCCGATAATGGCCCTAAATAGCCGGATGAACAGTAATGTTATCTATTGGTCTATTGAAAGATAGATTTAAACTTCACAATTAGCTTAAGCTATTTTATCTCTTTATTCGAAGAGATATTATGCAAATTTTCTTGCTCGTCTTCAACAGTTCTAACAAAATTCTCAAGGCCTTTGGGAGGAGGTAATTCCTTAGAAACATCATGTGGTCTAGACAAAGTAACATAGCCCTCGTGATAGGCTTCAATAATTGTTCCTGTTTCCTCATCAAACACCCAAAATTCAGTTATGTAGTGCTTGTCCCATTCTTCTAATATTTGAATATTTGCGAATATGGCCTCTCTGTCTGATCGCAATACGCGATCAAAAGTACCATCTGTGAAATAAACTGATAAATGCGAGGAAAATAGTTCTTTGTTGTTTTCTACCATTTCACACATTAACGGACCAAAATCGAAGTGTTTGTGAATACGTTGAACATAATCTCCATAACGCCAGTCGATACCTGAAACTAGCCATTTATATCGCCCTTGTAAAAAACGATTGAACCGTTCAATAGCTTCTGCACCTTCCCAAACTGAAACCTTCTCTGGAAACTTTATTAAAGGTTCTAACTGCGATTTCATTGTCTAAGTTTCCTTGAATGGCATTAACGACAGAAAAGCGAAAATCAACGAAATGTGCAACCGTCCATTTCTGGCGAAACACTGCCGGCTCTCTTAGAATGGTAAGCTAAGCTGCTGTCCTTCTTCGCTAACATTACCCTCTTCAAGACTGGATAAAGTTAGCCCCAGCAGGCGAATGGGTCTGAGGGGGTGTGGCAGACCTTGTAACAATAGCTCACTAACCTTTTCAATCGTGCTGATGTCGGCAACGGGGTAGTTGAGCGTGTGAGAACGAGTCATTTGTTGAAAGTCTGAATACTTCACTTTCAATACAAGCGTAAAACCGACTGCATTTGCGCGCCCTATCCTCTCCCACAACATGTCGTGGATTTTCTTCATAGCCTGATCAATGGCTTCGTCTCCAACCAGATCTTCCGAATATGTGCGCTCTACGCCAACAGATTTTCTGACCCTATCAGGTTTCACACTGCGGTTATCAATGCCACGTGCAGCGCCATAGAAATACTCTGCGCTCGATCCAAAATGCTGCTTTAGCCAATGCAGATCTACTTTGCCCAAATCCTCTCCGGTGCGGATACCCAAACGCTCCATTTTAGAGGCTGTCACTGGTCCAACGCCATGGAAACGGCGCACAGGCAGGCTTGCGACAAACTTCGGACCATTCTTGGGTGTAATCACACATTGGCCATTTGGTTTATTCTGATCAGATGCGATTTTGGCGATAAATTTATTATATGAAACGCCCGCTGATGCGGTCAGATTCGTCTCTTCTTTTATACGCTGACGGATGAGCAATGCGATCTCGGTTGCAGAATCGATACCCTGCTTATTTTCAGTCACATCAAGGTAAGCTTCATCCAGCGATAGCGGCTCAATCAAGTCTGTATGCTCTGCGAATATATCCCTTATCTGCGCAGAGACTTTTTTATAGACATCGAAACGATGACGTACAAAAATAAGATCAGGGCACTTACGTTTTGCTGTCACCGAAGGCATGGCTGAACGCACACCAAATTCACGCGCTTCATAGCTCGCCGCCGCCACAACGCCGCGCGCCTCACTGCCACCCACAGCCACAGGCTTACCGCGCAATTCAGGATGGTCACGCTGTTCAACGGATGCAAAGAACGCATCCATATCAATATGGATAATCTTACGAACAATTTGATCGGCCAATGGGTCCACCATATCTCGTACGTGACAGCCTAAACCTTATCTTGGCTTCGTATACAAAATCAATGGACAGCGCCCACGCTACTGACAGGATTTGGTCCCGCCCAAAGCTTGCCACATTTTGCGGGCATATCGTGTTTCTCAATTTGCTCAATCCCAAACAGAGGAGAAAAAAATGTCGAACCAAAATCCAAAAATTCACACGTATTTCTCTATCAAATTTTGGGTTAAATCATCATGGGCAATTCCTATGCAGGCCTTAGACAAGGCCTAAACCTTTCGACGAATAATTCGCGTCTTCGGGCACACCGTTTCCAATATGGAGGCTGTGATGCGTGAAGATATGTTCAAGGTCATCGTCAACCGTCCACGTTCGGCAAGTCGTCATGCACCGCGTTCTAAAACGCGTTATGACAAATGCCCTGACCGTGCACGTGTAACTGGCCATCGTATGATGCTGGAGGCTAAATACACCAAGCATCTGAATGAAAATCTCGCACCGTTAAAACGTTTTCTGCACAAGCAGAAAGGGCGAAAATGGAATGAAGTTTTCAGTGAAATATGCCAGCATCTGGATACTGGCAGCACAGTCAAAATGCACGTGCGAGAGCATCTGCAGGATTTTATATATTACAACACCAAGCAAAAGGCTGATGGTTCATTGTATGCCAGCAATCATTGGGGTGGATACAACACACCAGCGCAATGGCATGCAGAACTCTACGTTGATCCTACCGATGGTATCATCAAGGAGACACGCGAGTTATGCAAACGCTTGAAAATTCAATATCGACGGGATTACTACCGCAATTATTGGAAAGCAAAGCCAGAACCTGAAAGCATTAGACAGCTAAAAG
>CAYGPZ010000008.1:0-131887 GCA_964352025.1 uncultured Hyphomonadaceae bacterium | reverse complement strand
AAAAGCTTTACTGTATCTACGTTGCTATTGGTCAAAAACGTTCAACAGTTGCTCAGGTTGTTAAAACTCTAGAAGAGCGCGGCGCACTTGATTACACAATCGTAGTGTCAGCGACAGCTTCTGAGCCTGCTCCTCTGCAATATATTGCTCCGTTTACGGCGACAGCAATGGGTGAGTATTTCCGTGATAACGGAATGCACGCTTTGATCATTTATGATGACTTGTCCAAGCAAGCTGTGGCTTACCGCCAGATGTCTTTGCTTCTTCGTCGTCCTCCTGGTCGTGAAGCTTACCCAGGTGATGTTTTCTATCTTCACAGCCGTTTGCTTGAGCGTTCAGCGAAATTGAACGAAGACAATGGTTCCGGTTCTCTGACAGCTCTGCCTGTTATTGAAACTCAAGGTAACGATGTGTCAGCGTTTATTCCAACAAACGTGATCTCGATTACAGATGGTCAGATTTTCCTTGAAACAGACTTGTTCTACCAAGGTATCCGTCCTGCTGTGAACGTTGGTTTGTCAGTTTCTCGTGTGGGTTCATCAGCTCAGTACAAAGCAACTAAACAAGTTGCTGGTACAATGAAGTCTGACTTGGCTCAGTTCCGTGAGATGGCAGCATTTGCTAAATTTGGTTCTGATCTAGACCCTGCAACACAACGCCAATTGGCACGTGGTGAGCGTCTGACAGCACTTCTGAAACAACCACAATACTCTCCATTGTCTTTGGAAGAGCAAGTTGTTTCAATTTACGCAGGTACACGCGGTTACTTGGATGGTGTAGCGGTTGACGATGTTCAGCGTTACGAAGCTGAGCTTCTTAGTTTTGCTCACGCTAACCACGCTGACTTGCTTAAAACTATTCGCGACGAGAAGAAATTGTCTGGCGACACTGAAGGCAAAGTGAAAGAGTTGATCGAAACGTTCAACAAAACATTTAGCTAAGGTAAGTCGGGCAAACAGTTGAGAGGCTGATAAATGGCCAGCTTGAAAGATCTTCGCGCTCGCATAGCGAGTGTGAAGTCAACGCAAAAAATCACGAAGGCCATGCAAATGGTGGCCGCAGCTAAGCTGAAACGTGCGCAGGAAGCGGCCGAGGCCGCTCGTCCTTACGCTCAGCGTATGGCTGCAGTCATCGGAAACTTGGCTGATTCCGTTGGTGTCGGTGAAGGCGGTCCTCGTCTTCTTGCCGGCACAGGAAATGACCAGACACACCTTGTTGTTGTTTTGACAGCAGAACGTGGTTTGTGTGGTGGTTTTAACGGAAATGTCGCCAAATTGGCGCGTACAAAAATTCTATCGCTTCAAGCTGATGGTAAGGACGTAAAACTTCTGACTATCGGTAAGAAGGGTAATGACTCTTTGAAACGCGAATTTGGAACAATCATTGTTGATCACATCGATCTACGTGGCGAAAAAGAACTGAACGGTGAAGTCGCCGGTCGTATCGGTCGCCAGATCACAGATATGTATGATGACGGCGCTTTTGACATCTGTTCATTCATTTACGCAGAATTCAAAAACGTATTGAGCCAAAAACCTGTTTCTCAACAGCTGATACCTGCTGTTGCACCTGAAGATGCACCTAAAGTGGATCTAGCTGGAGCGACATATTTGTATGAGCCAAGCGAGACAGATATCCTTGAGGCTCTTTTGCCGCGTTATTTGAACACTCAGATCCTATCTGCACTTCTTGAAAGTTCAGCAGGAGAGCAGGGTGCTCGTATGACAGCTATGGACAACGCCACACGTAATGCTGGTGAAATGATCGATAGCTTGAACTTGACATATAACCGCGCCCGTCAGGCGCAGATCACAACTGAACTTACAGAAATCATCTCGGGTGCGGAAGCACTCTAGGACCGACCGGGAGCATACACTATGGCGACGAAAGCCAAAGGAAAGATTAGTCAGGTCATTGGGGCCGTTGTTGACGTTGAATTCGACGGCACACTTCCAGACATCCTGAACGCACTTGTAACTGACAATAACGGCAACAAGCTTGTTCTTGAGGTTGCTCAGCACCTTGGTGAGAACACTGTTCGTACAATCGCGATGGACGCGACTGAAGGACTTACACGTGGACACCCAGTAGAAGACACAGGCGAGCCGATCATGGTTCCTGTTGGTCCAGCTACACTTGGCCGTATCATGAACGTTATTGGTGAGCCAATTGATGAAGCGGGTGAAATCGCAACATCTGAGCGCCGCGCAATTCACGCTGATGCACCTGCATTTGTAGATCAGAACCCTGAATCAGAAGTTCTAGCAACAGGTATCAAGGTTATCGACCTTCTTTGCCCATACGCTAAGGGTGGTAAAATCGGTCTCTTCGGTGGTGCCGGTGTTGGTAAAACAGTTTTGATCATGGAATTGATCAACAACATCGCTAAAGCATACGGTGGATACTCAGTATTCGCTGGCGTGGGTGAGCGTACGCGTGAAGGTAACGACCTTTATTGGGAGATGATCGAATCTAAAGTGAACGAAGAAGGCGGTGGCGGTGATTCACGTGCGACGCTTGTTTACGGTCAGATGAACGAGCCTCCAGGTGCGCGTGCGCGTGTTGCTTTGACTGGTCTTGCTCAAGCTGAGTATTTCCGTGATGAAGAGGGTAAAGACGTTCTGTTCTTCGTGGACAACATCTTCCGCTTCACACAAGCTGGTTCTGAGGTGTCTGCGCTTCTTGGTCGTATCCCATCTGCTGTGGGTTACCAACCAACACTTGCGACTGACATGGGTGGACTACAAGAGCGTATTACATCAACGCACAAAGGGTCTATTACTTCTGTGCAAGCAATTTATGTTCCTGCGGATGACTTGACTGACCCGGCTCCAGCGACATCATTTGCTCACTTGGATGCGACAACAGTTCTTAACCGTGCGATTTCAGAGAAGGGTATCTACCCAGCTGTGGACCCGCTGGACTCGACTTCACGTATTCTATCCGCTGATATTGTTGGTGAAGAGCACTACCAAGTGTCACGTGACGTTCAAGAGATCTTGCAGAAGTATAAAGAGCTTCAGGACATCATTGCTATTCTTGGTATGGATGAGCTTTCAGAAGACGATAAAATGACTGTGGCACGCGCGCGTAAAGTTGAGCGTTTCCTATCACAGCCATTCCACGTTGCTGAGATCTTCACAAACACACCAGGTGTTCTTGTTGACCTTAAAGAAACAGTGGAAAGCTTCCGTGACATCATCGCTGGTAAATATGATGACTTGCCTGAGCAGGCATTCCTCATGTGTGGTGGTATTAAGGACGTTGTTGAAAAAGCTCAAAAAATGGCTGCAGAAGCCGCTTAAGAGCCGACAAAATGAACGGACCTCTCGATTAAGGACTGTGTGAATAGCACTTGTCCTTGGTCGGGCGATCCAGTTAGCGTTGATGCGCTGACAATGTACAAAGGAGAGGTTGTCGCGTTTTGCAACATAGCTTGCCGCGACAAGTTCGAGAAAGCGACTTAGCTTTTTGATCCTTTGGTTGATAAGAATTTGGACACCGGAGTTCAGGAATGAGCGACAAACTACATTTTTCTCTCGTATCGCCTGAGCGCGAACTTTATTCTGGCGAAGTGAATCAAGTTGATGCGCCGGGTTCTGAAGGCCAGTTTGGTGTATTGCCGGGCCACGCGCCTTTCATGGCAACACTTAAAGCTGGTGTCGTCGAAGTTTTTGAAGGTGAAGACCGTAAACGTCTTTTCGTACGTTCAGGTTTTGCGGATGTAACACCTCAAGGCCTAACAATTCTAGCTGAAGAAGCAATTGATCTGGAAGGATTTGATCCTGCAGAGAGCCAATCTGCTTTGTCAGAAGCTAAAGAGAATTTGTCTTCCGCAGAAGATGACAATGACAAAGCGCATCTAGAAGAAACGATCAAATATCTTGAAGCGCTTGTTGAAGCAGCTGCTTAAGATAAATCGTTTACATGACTAAGAAATTTAAACGGCTTTCCCAACGGAGAGCCGTTTTTTTATTGACTAAATTGTAGATGATTAAGCGGTTTTGTATTGCACGTGTTCGACGGCTTTATTTGACCAGTCTTCGATATAAGAGAACATGCGTTCGGCATTCAATTCTGCAAATGGCCAGTGTCCAATATCGTCATAATTCTTGAATGTTGTGTCTTGGTTACGGATCGTCCAAGCGATTGAAGCTTTGTGCGACATATCAGAAGTGACAATGCGGTCTTTCCCACAACCAATGAAAAGTGTAGGTGTGTCGGACTTTGTCGAGTTGGCAATCATTTCTAAAAGCTCAGACGATGGTCGCGAAACTTCGTTTAGCAAACGCGTCGATTCATAACGCATATTAGCTAGTATTGCTCTGCGGTCTTGCGCTGGTACTTTGTTTAGTACGCTTAGAGTTAGGCCTACGTCACATAGTTTACTCTTGTCGCGGGCAGACTGCGAACTCTGGCGAAGTAAAAGGCTGGCAATTGGCAACGCTGAATTTTGCTTTTTATCCTGATCAAAATTGAGCGGAGATAAAAATACGGCTGATTTGGCTTGCCCTAATTCAACGAGTTTTTGAGCTATAAACCCACCAATACAGTGCCCGACTATCGCAGGCATTTCGCCTTCTTCTTCAAATATCTGATCGGCATAATCGGAAGCGGCTTTTATCCAATCCAAAATGCTTACATTATCGAGTGATTTAGGCGGATTTTTGCGAGTTCTTAGGTGCTGGAAAAGGGTGGGGGCTTCACAGCGCCAACCCTTGTTTTCGAAGATAGGTATGACGGTGTTCCAATCAGCACCACTGCCACCCAGTCCGTGTAAAAACAGAACTGTTTTACTCATAACTATCTAAACCCACACTCTTTTTTTGTTGTGGTTAATGTGGCTGAAAATGGTTAATGACTTGAGTAAACAGTCTTGTTAATTCGTCCATTGTTGGAATTTTTGCGCGACAGATTCATATATTTCGCGCTTGAAAGGTATGATTAGGGAAGGCACTTTTTCAAGTTCTATCCACTTCCACGCATCAAATTCAGGCGTATGCAAATCCAATTTGATTTCGCTTTCCAACCCTGTGAAACGGAATGCAAACCACTTTTGTCTTTGCCCTAAAAATTTGCCTTTGAAGCGTTGTAGGACTTCTTCGGGGAAGTCGTAATAGAGCCATGGATCGATTTCTTCGAGAAGTTCGACCTTGTCGCGGGTTATACCGGTCTCTTCTTCAAGTTCTCTATACGCTCCGACAAGTGTATCTTCGCCCGCATCAATACCACCTTGCGGTAATTGCCATTGATGTGGTCCTGTCGCCCCAGCACGCCGACCAACGAAAACATGTCCTTTGGCTGAGAAAACAGCTAGCCCAGCATTAGGGCGATATTTCTTTGGGTCTCTGTCACCTTGTAGAGTGTTATCTATAAGCTGCATCTGCGCTGCCACCTTCTTCACTTGATATATTTATGCCTGCTAATTTAGAGGCAGGTACGAGCTCATAGCCCTTCATATCAAGTGTTTCTGTCCATTGTTTGAATTGGTCAACAGTAACAGGGAAAGCAAAGCCAACACCAAGTGCAGAATTGTTTTGAAGTGCAAGCGCTTCGAGGTGAAGTAGGTTTTTGTCAATTGAGTCAGCAGATGGAACCGTATCGACAATACGGTCAGCTTCGACAAAATTCATGTCGACGTCTTCTGCAACAGAGGGGAATACAGAGCGGTTTGCAGAGCCATCATAAATCATGGCCAGCCCGCGATTATGAATTTCTTCCATAATAGGCTCAAGCACACGTGCTTCTGTTGCTAGCTTGGCACCTTGGTAGTTGATAACGCCAAAATAACCAGTGGTTTGCCCAAGAATGACTTTTAGGCGACGTTCGTTTTCTTCTAGTGAAAGGGTGGTCAGTAGTGTATCCGGACCTGTGTCCACATTAGGGTAGTCATATGGCTCCATAGGAAGTTCGATCAATACTTCATGGCCAGCTTCTCGCGCGCGGTTTACCCAGGTTTGTAATTGGTCAGAATAAGGCACAAACGAGAGTGTAACCTCGGGCGGTAAATCATTAATGGCCTGTGATGTCAGGCTACGTTTAATTCCCAAACCGCCAACAATAAGAGAGACTTGGGGTTTTCCATTTGCCGTGTGAGGTCTTGCATACACTTCTGCCGAACGACGTCCATCGTCAGAAATGATGGGTAGACGACCAATCGCGCCGTTTTCAAACATGCCCCTGACAGGTGCGCGGACAAGTGGTTTGCGGTTGGTTGATGGTTTATCGATTTTCTTAGGTTCTTCGGCGCTTAAGCGCGTAATTCTAATATCTTTACCATCAGATGTGCTGGCATATTCTGCGTGGCTGGTGGCGGCAGATCCTGGGTCGGAGACAGGTAGGCTAGGCTCGTCTGCTGCATATGAATCTGTGTTGATCTTATGAACAGGCGGTGCATCATGAATAACATCATGTTCTTCTAGTCTGGCTTTTAAAACGGGAGCTGGACCGTTTCTTTCTGCGAATAGGCCTACATTTGCTTTTGGGCTTCCCGCATCTTCATTGCCAGTGATTTGAACAAAACCAGCGCTCAACCCTAGGACAACACCAATTGCCGTAAAACCAATTGCAATGTGTTTTACGCCTGCTTGAAAGGGAGAGGGGCCCTGATGAAGAGATGAAGACATGATTGGCACTATTCCACTATGTTTCTTTCAGAACCGACCTATGAAACTTTCAGAGCAGGTAAAGAAAAAAGAAATTTCCTGACCATTATCTCTTAAACGCGGTTAACAAGTTGAAAACGAAATAGGGCGGCCGGGCAGAAATTGCCCAGTCGCCCTAAAAAATATTGAATATATTGAGACTAACCTTTTTCAGCGAACTCTTTTGATCTCAAATGATGGAGTGCGCGTTCCAATTGATAATCCTCTCCTTCGTAGTCAGCAGGAGGCTGATCATTTGGAATATGAGGTGGTTTGCGTTCGCGTCCTTGGTCATTTTCCAGCGCGTTGCGAAGGTTAGCCTCTGAATATCTTTTTTGACGTTTCGCGATGTTTTCCATGTCTTCATCGGACAAGCGTGTCTGAGCAACTTCGATATCAGGCTCAATGCCAGCACCCTGAATGGAGGCATTTGAAGGTGTGTAATAGCGCGAAGTGGTCAAACGGATTGCGCCACGCTGTGGTCCAAGTGGAATAACAGACTGAACCGAACCTTTCCCAAATGACGTTTCACCTAGGACGATTGCGCGGTTGTGGTCTTGTAAGGCACCAGCGACAATTTCAGCAGCCGATGCTGATCCACCATTGATGAGGACAATGACAGGAACATCTTCGACGCGTTCGCCCTGTCTTGCATTGTAACGCTGAACGTCATTGGACTGACGACCGCGTGTAGAGACAACTTCGCCCCCATCAAGGAAGGCTGATGATACGCCTACCGCTTGATTGAGGAGGCCGCCTGGGTTGTTGCGTAAATCTAGAATGATACCTGTCATACGCGCGCCCAAGTCTTTCTTTAAAGACGAAAGAGCTTCGTTCAAACCATCAGTCGTGCGTTCATTAAACGTGGATATACGGATATATCCAATCGTGTCTTCTATTTTGTACGTGACGGAATCCTGTTTGATGATTTCTCGTGTCAAAGATATTTCAAAAGGTTCGACGTCCTCACGCAATATTGTCAGCGTGATATCAGTGCCAGGGGCTCCGCGCATAACTTTCAAGCTGTCATCCATAGCTTGGCCGACAATGCTTTCGCCATTTATCCCAGAGATATAGTCGCCTGCTTCAATTCCGGCGCGACTTGCTGGCGTATTGTCCATCGGCGAGACAACAAGGATGAAACCATCTTGTTGAGTGATTTCAATACCCAATCCGCCATATTCACCCGAAGCCTGAACTTGCATTGATCTGTATTCTTCAGGGTTTAGGTAACTGGAGTGAGGGTCCAACGAGGTCAACATGCCTTCGATGGACGCTTCAATCACGTCTGCTTCATCTATGTCAGTTACATATTCAGTTTGAACACGAGCAAGAATTTCAGCAAACAGATCTAATTGTTGATATGTTTCAACATGGCTATTTTCAGGTGCACTATCAGCATTCCATGCAAACGCACACAAGCCTAACACTCCAGCCAGTGTTGGCCCAATAAATCTTAACCGCATAAAATCACGCTCCATTTAGTTCGCGCTCGCTTTGCTTAAAATTAGCATTATTTAAACTTAGTCGCTAAATAGGTCTTTATCCAGTGCATGAAGTGAAACAGCCTGCTTTAAAGTTAACTTTGAGACCTATTTTTGCTATTTGCAAGAAGGGTTTCGGGATTAACCGGAGAACCATTTTTCCTGAGTTCAATATATAATTCAGGTGTTTGCTTATTCGAATCAGACATTCTTCCTAAGGGTTCTCCGCTTAAGACAGATTGTCCGACTTCCGCGTAAATAGACTCAAGTCCGGCAAGAACCATCATATAGTCATCGCCAAGGTCCAGAATGAGAATTTGGCCATAGGTTCTGAAAACACCCGCATATTCAACACGTCCATCTTGGGGTGCAACGACATGTGCACCTTTTCGTGTTTTCCAAGTTTGGCCTTTGGCTTTATTGCTCGATACATCAAGGCTTCCATATGCGTGAATCAGCGTTCCAATAGCCGGACGTTGAATAGCGTTGTTCGAGCCAAAAAGAGTTGTATTTGGTTTGGCCGGTTTTGATTTTTTACTCGAAGGAGCTTCAATTTTGTTTTTCTTGAGCTTCGCAAATTTTCGAGGTGGGGCAGGCTTGCGGGTAGGAGCGGTAGGTGCTTTGGAAGTTATAGAAGAGAGCAGGGATTGAAGTGTATCTGCCTTGTTGGCGAGGGCATTATTTTGCGCTTTTAGAGCCGCAGTAGATTTCGCTAATTCTATACGACGTGCGCGCTTTTCTTTATGTAGAGCTTCGATTTCTTCGCGACGCGCCAAAAGAGTTTGTTCAGCGCGCATTAAATCATCTTTTTCGATCCTGATATCAGCCTGTAGCCGCGCCAGCGTATCAAGTTCTGTTGCAAGCGTTTCAGCTTTGTCGGCTAGCTTCGGGGCGATATCACCCATTAAAATGGCTGCTCGAATAGCTGAACTTGTGTCTTCGGGACTCGTTGTGAGTGCGGGTGGACGTTTGGACCCAAATGTCATTAGCGTTGCTAATATATCTGCAAGAGCATCCTTGTCTTTTAAAAGTTCCTGACGTGCTTGGATTTCTTTAATTTCAAGTTCATTCAATTCCATTTGCGCGTCATTGGCAGCTGCTTCTCTGCGACGGCTATCAGCTGCTGCGGTAACGAGGTCATTGTCGATTTCTTGAAGTTCTCTGTCTGCCTTCTTGCCACTTTTCTCGAGCTTTTTGAGGCGTTTTAGGACTTTATCGCGTTCTTTTTCGACGCTTTCCAGATCATTGATGGAGAAAGTGTCTTTATCGCTGTCTTGTGCATAAACCGGTGTACCCAAAGCGACGCAAAGGGAAAGCAAACACATAGACAGAGTATAACGAGACAACATGTGCCTACCTATAAGACCAGCTTCACTAACCGACTGTGAACGATGGGTGCTACCGTATACGAAGATGGTTTTAAAGAAAGCGCGTTATTCGCGATGATAGGGAGAGCCAGACTCAATGGACAATGCGCGATAAACTTGTTCTGCAATCATCACGCGTACAAGTTTGTGCGGCCAAGTTTGGATGCCAAAGGAGATCGCATCGCGAGCTTTTTCAGATAGCGAGTGGGCGTGACCATCTGCACCGCCAATGAGAAAGGCAATATCTTCACCGGAATCTCGCCAGTTAGCGATTTTTTTGGAAAATTCGATCGACTTTAGGGCTTTGCCTTTTTCATCTAGGCGGATGAGGCGGGCATTGCCCGCGCGCGATAAAATACGCTCTGTTTCTTTTTGTTTGCCGCCACCAGCTTCAACTTCGATTTCTTCGACAGAGCGAATGCCCAACATGCGACCCGTTTTAGCAGCGCGTTGAATATAGTCATTGACCATATCGCGCTCAGGGCAATCTTTCATGCGTCCAACGCAGATAATTCGAATATGCATGAGAAATCTTTTAGAATGCTAACCGCCAGCAATAATTATGTGAAAGCTGACGGCTGTAGATTTATTCGTTTATGAAGATAAATGGTCCGAAGAAGGGGTTTCTGCCCCCCAAATACGTTCCAGATTATAGAATTCACGAACTTCTGGACGGAATAGGTGAACAACGATGTCACCTGCATCAAGTAGAACCCAGTCGCAGTTTTGCAGGCCTTCAACACGCACACCAGTTACACCTGCCTCTTTAAAAGCACGAGATAAGTGATCTGCAAGCGCACCGACATGACGTGTTGAACGCCCTGATGCGATAATCATTGTGTCTGCAATGGAGGATTTTCCCATAAGGTCAATTTCAATAATGTTCTCTGCTTTATCGTCATCTAGACGGCTGAGAATTTTTTCCGAAATTGCTTTAATTTGGGCGGATGAGGCCATATGCGGGGCCTCTTCAGTGTCGCTTCCAGTATTGTCAGCGGCAGTACGCATATCTTGAGCGGACAGGGCTATTACCTTTCTTGATTACTATGGGTCGATAAAATGACCCTTATTTCCTTTTAACACGTTGCAATGGATTGGCCAAATGCCAATTCACTGCGCACGCTATTACCAGCTATTCTTATTGCCCCTCAGGCGGGTCGAACTTTCGGTATTTAGAGGCGCGCGTAAATGCACCCAGTGAGGTGCTTTAGATGTAGCAAGCGAAGCGGCTCGAATGTCGGGAATGCGTGATTGGCTGTAACGGCGTGCGAATTTGGAAAATTTAGCGCGTGCACCAGCGCCAGGGCGTGCAACGACTGCGATGGGAAGTGCTTCTGCTATATCAGTCCATCCCTGCCATTTGTGGAAACCAATGAGATTGTCACCGCCCATAATCCAGACAAAATGCGCTTTGGGCGCAGTTTCCTTCAAATGCTGGATAAGCGCATTTGTATAATTAACTTGCAGTCTTTCTTCTATGTCTGTGACCCGCATATTGGGGCCAGCAGCCATTTTTTCTGCAGATGCAAAGCGTTTTTCAAAATCGGTTTGGGTTGATTTTAGAGGATTACCACGAGCGGGAATCCACCAGACATAGTCCAGCTTTAGACGTTTAAACGCTGTTTCGGCAACGTGAGCATGTCCTTCGTGGGCAGGGTCAAATGACCCACCAAATAAACCAATTTTCAGACCGTCTGTTGCAGAAGGCAGACGCAATAAATGGCGGCTCATTTTTGAACCTCCATTTTATTGGCGTCGTTCTTCTGTGTATCAACCATCAAGTATTTTATGCGGGGCGTGTTTGGCCCGTGCCTCTCACTTGATATTTGAAGATCGTCAATTGCTCAGCTCCCACTGGGCCACGTGCATGTAAGCGACCCGTTGCGATGCCGATTTCAGCACCCATGCCAAATTCACCACCATCCGCAAATTGCGTGGAGGCATTGTGCATGACGATGGACGCATCAACATCGTTCAAGAAACGTTCTGCTGCTTGTGCATCTTCAGTGATAATCGCTTCAGTGTGGCCTGAACTATAGGTGTCGACGTGATCAATCGCTTCATCGATGTTTTCAACAACCTTGATTGAAATGACTGATCCTAGATATTCCGTACGCCAGTCTTCTTCTGTTGCGAGTGTCATATCAACAATAGCTTGTGCCTTGTCATTCCCGCGCAATTCACAGCCAGCTTCTTGAAGCGAGGCAGCGATTTTTGGCAAGAGATCATTCGCAATGCTTGCATCGATAAGCATTGTTTCTGTGGCACCACAAATACCAGTCCTGCGCATTTTTGCGTTTGTGACGATGGCAACAGCTTTTTCTGCATCTGCGCTTTCGTGCACATATGTGTGACACAGGCCTTCAAGGTGACCAATGACCGGTACACGTGCTTCTTCTTGCACACGAGATACAAGACCTTTTCCGCCACGTGGGACGACAACATCAAGATTACCCCGCAAGCCTTTAAGCATGTGTCCAACCGCAGCACGATCGGTTGTTGGAACCATTTGCACAGCGTCTTTTGGCAAGCCTGCGTCTTCAAGCCCTTGCTGTAGTGCGTTTGTAATGGCAATGGCCGAGTTCACACTCTCTGAACCACCGCGCAAAATAGCAGCATTTGCAGAGCGCACACAAAGAGAGCCAGCATCAGCTGTCACATTTGGACGGCTTTCATAGATAATGCCGATAACGCCGATTGGGCCGCGCACACGGGAAATCTTTAGGCCATTTGGGCGGTCCCAACTTGCCATCACATCACCAACTGGGTCTTGCACTTCTGAAACCAATTCCAGACCTTTAGCGACACCTTCAAGGCGGTCAGCAGATAGTTCAAGACGGTCGAGCAAAGCTGGCGTGAGGTCTTTTGCGCGCCCAGCTTCCATATCTTTGGCGTTCGCCTCCAATATTGTAGCCGCGTTTTCACGAATACGCTTAGCCATTGCCTTGAGAGCATTTGTACGCGCCTCTGGGCCTGCTTTTGCCAGAAGGGCTGAGGCCTTGCGCGCGCGAACGCCCATTTCATTCATAGTGGCTTCTAATTCTGAAGCTAAAAAAGTCTTTGTCATTTTGTGATCCTTGAAGGTCTTAGATCGGTATTTGGGTGTTAATGGCGCATTCTTAAAGGTTAGAGCAACACCATATCGTCTGTGTGAATAAGCGCGGGGCGGCCTTTATATCCCACTATGCTTTCGATTTCAGTTGTATTGCGCCCAATGAGTTTAACTGCATCATCAGAGGAGTAAGAACTAATACCGCGTGAAATCAGTGTATTCGTTGGATCATATACTTCCAAAGCATCACCGCGATCAAAATGACCTTCGATCGAAATTATCCCAGCGGGAAGAAGGCTCATTCCGTTTTTCAACGCTTTGGCTGCACCCTTGTCGACAATCACTTTTCCAGATGGCTGAAGCGATCCCAGCAACCATTGAATACGTGCCGTTTCAGGTGTAATTTGTGGAATAAACCAAGTTGCCTTGGCACCACCGCGCAAGGCAGACAATGGTAGGTCATGATTGTCAGATTCAGGTTCGCCAAGCGTAATAACGGTTGCACATCCTGCGGTCATTGCGATACGCGCAGCTTCTAATTTGGTTGCCATTCCACCCGTACCAACACCGGCTTGCGCATTTGCACTTCCGCCCATCGCCATGATTTCCGGCGTTAGGTCTGTCACTAAGGGTATGTGTTTGGCGGATGGGTCAACTCTTGGGTCGGCAGTGTAAAGGCCGTCAATATCCGAAAGCAGGACTAATACATCTGCACCCACAAGCTGGGCCACCCGGGCAGACAGTCGATCATTGTCACCGTATCGAATGCCCTCAGTTGCGACGGTATCGTTTTCATTCACGATGGGAAGTGCGCCTGCTTCCAAAAGCGTATTGAGTGTCGCTCTAGCGTTTAACCATCGACGGCGGATTTCAGTATCGTCGAGTGTAAGAAGTGCTTGAGCGATTTGGATCGAGTGTATCTGAAAAGCATTCTCCCAAGCGCGTATAAGGCGTAGTTGCCCCGCAGCTGCTGCGGCTTGTTTTTCATCTAATTTAAGACTGCCGCTGTGCAAATTCAGAACTTTTCGACCGAGTGCAACGGAGCCTGAAGAGACAATAATAACTTGCTTGCCATCCGCTATGAGGGCGACAATATCACGGGAGATTGCCTGAATACGCGCAGTATCAGACTCTCCCTGTTCATCAACAAGAAGTGCGGAACCTAGTTTTACCACGACACGTTTGGCTTGGGCCAAATGGTCTAGTCCATTCAGACTTTCTATGGTGTCCATCCCTCTATTTCTTCTCCTGCATCAATAGCATTTTGAGTGGCTTCTTTTTCGGCTTTAGCGATTCGTTGTTCATGGATAGCAGAATGCACCAGTCCCAACACTTCTTTTACATTAGCACCTGTCGCGCCTGAAATAATGTGCGGTTTGGACCCGCATACTTTTTCCAGTTTGTCGGATTGCTCCGCCAATATATCTTCATCCAGAGTATCGGATTTATTCAGAGCGATTATCTCAGTTTTTGAATCTAGATCCGCACCATAGTCTTCCAGCTCTTTTCGAACTGTGAGGTAGGCTTGATCAGGATCATCCTGAGAGCCATCAATAAGGTGAAGCAGGACAGAGCAGCGTTCAATATGACCTAGAAAACGCGTACCAATACCCGCGCCATCCGCTGCGCCTTCTATCAGGCCGGGGATATCCGCTAAAACGAAGGATGATCCGATACCGAGGCTTACCACACCAAGATTTGGGTGGAGCGTTGTAAACGGGTAATCGGCGATTTTAGGCTTAGCTTCGGAAGTCGCTGCGAGGAAGGTTGATTTTCCGGCATTTGGTAGTCCAACCAGCCCAGCATCAGCGATTAGTTTCAAGCGCATCCATATCCAGCGCTCATCGCCTTCAAGTCCCGGATTGAAACGGCGAGGGGCCTGATTAGTTGAGGATTTAAAGCGTACATTTCCCCAGCCACCTGAGCCACCTTCGGCAAGCAGTACTTTGTCACCAAGCTTTGACAGATCAGCAATCATTGTTTCCTGATCTTCTTCATAGATTTGAGTGCCGACAGGGACTTTGATGATGACGTCATCTGAATCTGCGCCCGTGCGGTTTCTTCCCATGCCGTGGCCACCACGAGCGGCTTGGAAGTGTTGTTGGTAACGATAGTCTATGAGCGTGTTTAGGCCTTCAACAGCTTCCGCCCATACGCTTCCGCCCTGACCGCCATCACCGCCATCTGGTCCACCGTGTGAGATGTATTTTTCACGACGAAAAGACACACATCCATCACCACCATAGCCGGCGGCAACGTATAATTTACATTGATCAAGAAACTTCATCGTATGTGTCCAAGTTTAAACGCGACTAGTGTAACGCTGATAGGGTTGTCGTTGCAGCTTTTTCTGCAGGCCAAATATAGACGTATCCAGGAAATCTGCCACCGCGTGCAAGAGAATACATTGGAACTGTCTCTTTGTGACCACCAATCTGCTCAAAACCCAATTTATACAATATACGGCCCGAGACTGGGTTATCTTCAAAGTGACCAGCAACAATCATATCCGCTTTTAAGGCCGTTTGGGCCCATGCCATGACCTGCTTTGCTGCTTCAGTGGCGTAACCTTTGCCCCAGTAGGGTTTGCCAAGCCAAAAACCAAGTTCTAAAGGAGAATTTGGTTTGCGTTTGAATACGCCACATCCACCAATGAGAGTGCCTGTTTGTGATTTTGTGACCGCAAAATCAAACATTTCCTTGCGCAGATATTTGCCGAAGCGTGTGGCAATCGCACCAAATGAGCTTTTAGGAAAATATGGGTATGGCTTTGAGCCAGTCATTTTAACGACATCGATATCCGAAAATAATGCATCCATTTCAGGGGCATCATTCAATGTCCAAGCCCGCAAAGTTAAACGGTCTGAGTGCATGACAGGAAGTTCCGAAACAGAGTTTAGCTGTTGCTGGTGTTGAACCATTGGACTTTCCTTTCATGAATTAATTGATGAATTGAAGTGTGATGCAAAACAAAAAAGGGGAGGCGGTCACCCGCTTCCCCTTTTTTGGGATCTAATTGCGAGCGCTCTATAAATTCAGGAGCGGCTCAATCCAGTGTTTGCTTTACGTTTCCGCTATTCAGCCGCTTTCGGAGCGTCTGCCGGAAGAACGTTAATGTATTGACGACCACCAGCGCGTTTGCGGAAGCTTACATTGCCTTCCACTTTAGCGAAGATCGTGTGGTCTTTACCCATGCCGACGTTTTCGCCTGGGTAGTATTGTGTTCCGCGTTGGCGAACGATGATGTTGCCAGGAATAACAACTTCACCACCATATTTTTTTACGCCAAGACGTTTTGACTCTGAATCGCGGCCGTTGCGGGACGAACCACCTGATTTTTTGTGTGCCATAACAGCATCTCCATGTTTAGGTGCGCAGTCAGCGCTACGTTACACTTAAGCTAGGTCTTTAGACTCAGCTACGATTTGATCAAAAGGTACACGGCCTTTGAAAATGTTTGTGTCCAGATCAGCAAATTGCTCAGTTGTAAGAGCAGCTAGTTGAGCAAAACTTGAAAAACCAGCGTCTACAAGTTTGCCTGCTGCAACTTTACCAATACCTGTTAGTTTTGTCAGGTCATCTGCTTTAGTTGCTGCTGGAGCTGCTGTAGGAGCAGCCTTTGGAGCCGCTTCTGCTTTTGGTGCAGCTTTAGTTTCAGCTTTCTTAGGTGCTTCTACTTTTGCTTTAGGCGCGGCTTTCGCAGCTTTCTTTCCACCTTTAGCAAGAATATCAGTAATGCGAATAACTGTTTGCTGCTGACGGTGACCAAGCTTACGACGGTAAGTGTTACGTTGGCGCTTCTTAACAGTGACAACTTTCTTGGCACGTGTTTGTTCAACAACTTCACCTACAACTTGGGCTCCGGCCAATACTGGCTCACCCATGTCTACTTTTTCACCTTCGCCAATCATCAGTACGCTATCGAAAACGAATTCAGAGCCAGCGTCTGCTTCGAGCTTCTCTACTGTGATGACGTCGTCTTGGGCGACTTTATATTGTTTTCCGCCCGTTTTGATGACCGCGAACATATCTTAACGACCTTTTGCCTGTCGGTTGACGCACGAGGGAGGCCTCTTGCCAGCCTGCGCGAATTCTTCCAAAAACTTGAGACACTCTCATGCAACTTATCAGGTGTTAAACCATCAGGTTAGAGAGCGCGAAGCGCGCATATAGACGACAAGAAGCAAGAAAGTCAAATGTTTCATGACATTGAATCACGAATATCTGCGGTTTTTCTTTAAACCAAGGAATTATTTCTATGGAATTGCTAAAATCGAGCCGTTTAAACACGCTTGTGACGGAATTTAGTTTTCCGTCACAGAGCTAAAATCTACGTTAGGACGGGTTAACGCCCAAACGCTCTAATGTTGTCAAAGTTAGACCACCTGTCGGTAGACCTTCTCTAAGCTGAAAGTTGCGAACAGCAGTCAGTGTTTTACGTCCGACTTTTCCGTCAACAGTTCCAACTTCAAAACCTTGATTGTTTAGAGCTTGCTGCAATCTACGGATAGTATTGGGGCGTGTGTTCGTTTCACACAAGATTTCACGCCACTCCATGCGTTCACTACCGATTTGAGTGCGTTGCTCAATTTTGTCGTAAACTGGCGGGATATATTCTACTTCAGTGCGCTCAGGCGTAATAACACGGCGCGATTTGCGTGTATCATATTTTGCCGGAATTTCTTTGCGTTGTACTGTCGCTTGCTCAACTACAACACGGCGACGCACTGTGTCGTATTTTGCAGGGACTAATTCTTCTACAACACGCTCTGGCTCAAGAATAACTTGGCGCTGAATTGTTTTGAATTCTGCAGGGATTTCGACACGGCACATAATTTCGCCAGTCGCGTCATCAACACGCTCAAGTGCGCCGCGGCCTGGTTTCCATTCGACACGCGCCGGACGAACCATGATTTTTTCTTCTACAGTTTCAGTACGCGCAGGGACAACCCGCTTTTCAACCCGCTCCGGTGAGACCATGACGCGTTCTTCAACATAATCATAGCGCGGCGGTACCGGCACATATTCAAAACTCGCCTCTTGAACCATGTAGCGTTCTTCAATGGTTTCATATTCGGCTGGAATTTTTTTTATGCGTTGAGATTCTGGTTTAACCAAAACCTGTTGGACCGTTACAGAGTAGTCTGCAGGAACAAGAACTTTTGCATAGCATTCACCCGCGCGTGCATTAGGGGGTAAATCGACTTGAGCAAAAGCAGGTGCACTTAGTGCACATAGTGACACAGCGCCTAGCGCTTTCGAGATTAGTTTCATTTTGTCCGCCCTAAAAGGAAATCTACTAAACAATAATACTATAATAACTAGCGCCTTAGCAAAGGACTCGTCCAGTAAGTTCGTCAATCAGGTGTAATTGTGATCAATTGGGATACATTAAAACAACGATTAGGTGAGTTTTTCGGGCAATTCGAGGCGAATTTTCATGAATTCAACCAATCCGATACTGTGTTTTTCTTGGATTGAGCTAATTCTTGAGCTTCTTCATTTGTTACTTGGATAAGCGATATTGTATCTTTGGGCTTTATCTGTCCCAGCCTATGAATGTCACTAGAGATGACTTGTCCTATACGAGGATAGCCGCCTGTCGTCTGTGCATCACAAAGCAATATAAATGGGCGACCGTTTTCTGGACATTGAATAGTGCCTGGAAAAACGGGTTCACTTTGCATTTGGCCATCTGACTTAACATCAAGGGTTTGGCCTTCAAGTTGAGCGCCCATGCGACTGATGCGAGAGCTAACTGAAAAAGCTGTGTCTTTTAGCTTTAATTTCGTTGGATTGGTCAAAAGATCATATTCGGGACCTTGGCAAAACCGTATCGCCCAATTTGAACTGAAAAACGGGATGAGTTCATCGGGAATAGGTCGGGGGGAGTTGCTTAAGGGTTGTTTGGCAAACTCGATCTGGTCGCCTGATCTCAGGGCGCGTCCTTTATATCCTCCAAAACGTGCAGGCATATAAGTCGAACTATTTCCAAGGAAAACATCTGCGCTAAAACCACCTGCTATCGATAGGTAATACCTTAAACCTAGATGAGGAGGGGGGATGAAGATGGTGTCGCCTGCTTTGGCAGTGACTGGTTTATGAAGGGGGATTTCCAAGTCATTCAGTAGGGTAACAGTTGGGGCTCCCGTTATGCAGAATGTCGTTGGTTTATTGAATTTAGCTTTAAAGCCGCCGCCTGTGATTTCGATGCTCGCGCAGTCCCGATTACCCAAGGCGATATTGCCCAACAGGTAGGAATGTTGATCAGCTGCACCAGCATGTGGCACGCCCTGATGCCTAAAACCAATTCTGGGAGATGCTTGTAGGCTGGCCTGCATGCCTGCTTCTAAAATTGTCAGGCTCATGACGTAACTCGCTTAAATCGAATTCTCATACCTGCGCTTAGAAGGAATGGGTTATCATTGCTTGCAGAAAACAGAGGCGTGAGCGTCCGTCCGATAATCGGCCATCCACCGGGGCCTTCCAAGGCGTAAATCCCCGTAAGACCGCCGGCTAAACCAATTGAGCCAGCAAGAACGCTCATGCGGGGCTCTTTTAGGCGAGGCATATTGAATTTGGTTCCGTGAATATAAGCAAAACCCGGTGTGAAGCCGATCATATCTACTTCATGATTTTCGCTTGTGTGCGCTGCTATGAATTCATCTTCTGACACTTTTAGGTGTTCGCAGACTAGAGCCAAGTCTGGCCCAGCTTCCTTTCCATAGATGACAGGAATAGTCAGTGTAGGTTGATTAGATTTTTGTGTTGTTTGAAGCCCTGAAAAAGTATTTTCTAAGAAAGCTGCAAGTTCATCTGAAGCTGGAGAGCGAGTACCCAATTGTAAGACGATAGTGTTTTTTCCAGCGACAACTTCATCAAACCTATGAGTGTCTCGGAGCGCGTCAGCAAAGCTTCCTTTTTTCTTTTGAGCTATCGAAGAATCGTTGAAGCTGATCTCAAATAGATTGTCGCAAATCGATCGGTATTTAAGTGGCATGAATATGTGCTTGGATCGTAAAGTTGTTTTGCGAAAGTATGGTGTGAACCTGTTTGGCGTTTTCTATGGCGGATGCGTTATCGCCATGAAGACAAATTGTATCGATATCTAATGTAATATTCTTGCCGCCTTCGCACGAGAGCGGATTACCCTGAGCCATAGCTAAAGCTTGTGTTTTCAATGCTTCTATCTCGGTTATGACCGCATTACCCAGTGAACGTGGAGTGAGTGTTCCATCCTGCAGATAGCGGCGGTCGGCAAATCCTTCGGCAATGAATTTACGGCTCTGTGCATGAGCAACTTTTTGCAATTGAGAATTAGGCGGCCCCATAATCGCAGCTTGAGGCAAGACATCTCTTGAAACATTTATGATGTTCCAACTTAAATGCTCTGATGAGGCTGCATCATTATAAAGGGCACCATGAGGTTTCACATGTACAATCGGTACACCTAATTCAGAGGCGACGCGTTTAATCGTTTGAAGTTGGTCCCTGAGGCTTTCTTCAAGGTCTGTGGCGCTTATGTCCAGAGAAGCGCGTCCAAAGTTTTCTTTGTCTGGGTAGGAAGGGTGCGCGCCTATTCTGACGTGATTTAATTTGGCGAGCTGCATCGCTTCACGCATGCTAGTTTCATCCCCAGTATGACCGCCGCAGGCGATGTTGCAGCTAGAGATGTACTTCATAATTTCAGCATCATTGCCGCAGCCTTCTCCAAGGTCTGCATTGAGGTCAATCATTTGAGATCTAGGCATGGTATTATTCCTGATGACTATTCTCGATGATATCTGATAGGAGCTTAACCATCCTCTAATATAAGAATTGTCAGCTTTTCTAGCTTAGTTGCACCGATCCAAAAGCAGTTTAATGGCGTGATCAAATAATTCAGGCTGCTTTTCCGCGCGAGCGACAAGTTGCGCGCCCTCAACTAAGGCTTGGCATAATTTGGCTTCATCTGACGGTGTGCCGACATTGGCAATACTGCCATCTGATAGGGCGCGTTCAAATACACCAGTCAGCCATTTGGTGCCGGCCTGTCTAAACAGGGTTAGTTCCTTTTGGACATCTTCAGTTAGGCCATCGCGTCCGATTGAAAGAGCGACACATAGGCATAAGGTGTCACCTCCACTCAGCGCATTTCGGTATATATCAATATAAGCAATAAGTTGATCGCTGGCCTTGGGGTATTTGGTCTCCAACGTGGATACATACTCTATTATATTTTCACGATATCGCATCATCATTGCAGTCAAAAGGTCTGCTTTGGTTGGAAAGTGATAGTGAATACTGGCTTTGCGAATGCCCACAGTTTTACTCAAGTCACCAAAGCTGAAGCCATCGTGACCGTGCATGCGGGCTGCTTTTTCGGCAGCATCTAAGAGAGCGGTTTTTGTATCCATTTATCCTGTTTACATCGCCTTTAGGCAGTCGCCAAGAATTAACGTGAATTGATGAGCGACGTTGCAATTGTATCCGCCGCTTCCAATGCGCCTTCCAGATAGCCTCCATATATTCCGCCCATTTCTGTTGAGCCGAGAATGAGGTTTCCATCCCAAAGATTAGAAAGAGCAGGTGTCATTCCATAGCTAGGGTGAGCCGAGAGCGGGGCAGCATCTAGATGAGATGATGTTTTAGGCTCCTGCGCCCAATCTTGGATGAAACAAGCTTTTGGTGACAGAGCTTCTTTTCCAAACAAGCGTCCAACTTGATCAAGACAAGCTTTTTCGAGTGCTTCTTTATTTGATTTGCGAATATCAGCTGGGACACCGATAAATCCAAATATTGCATTTAGACCAGTTTCACCATCGGTCGCGTCATGGAGTTCAGCCATAGGACCTATTTGGCTCATCGCGTCGCCAGATTGTCCGTTTTCTCGCCAGAATGCGTGATCATAGACAGCTACAAATTTAGCTTGGCCGCCCATCCATGTGGGAATAGCATCGAGTTGTCGGGTGGTTTCCTGTGATAAAGCTGGCTCAAAACTGAGTTTAGATGCCACTCGCGGCGGCAAAGCGAGTATGACTTTATTCCCAATAACCTTGCTACCATTCTCAAGGGTTACAGATATTTGATCAGCGTATTCAATGCTTTTAACTTGGGCATTCAGTTGTATGTTTTGTGGATCTATCTGATCAGATAAAGCTTGAATGATAGAATATATGCCACCCTTAATACGAAGCGAGCCTTCCATAGAAGCAAATCCACGTGCGCGGTGAATTTGCTTCTGGTTGTCTTCATACATTTGATCGCCGGTCGAGTATTGCAGGAAAGTTTCAATATTGAGGCGTTTTACCAAGGCTTCCATACGGGTTTGGCCAAGCCAAAACCAAGACGGTCCAAGGTCAAAACGGCTGTCGTCAACTGTTGCTACTTTTATGCGTCCACCTAAGCGCTCTCTTCCTTCCAATAGATGGAAGGAAATTCCCGCTTTAGATAAATGATCAGCGAGAGATAGCCCAGACAGGCCGCCACCAATAATAATGACGTCTGTTTCTTTGGTCGCGATAGTGGAACTCAATACATAATTCCTTTAAACAGCTGGCGCTGAGGCAAATGGTATATGGCCCGTTTTGATCCAGACTTTAGCACCTGATTTACCTGCGATTGCTGAGAGTTTTCCACCTTCAGGGATACGAAGCCAAGAGTGTTTGCGTAAGTCGTCTCCGTTTTCAGAAAATGTTCCGTCCAAGACAAGTAGTTCGCCGCCTTTGGGGAGGTCCATCTCTACCGACGCATTTGCATCCCATTCTTCCATCACAACGGTTTCACGTTCGTCCTGATAAAGAGGCGTAACAGATACACCTTCGCGTATTTCATCTGCAGTATTTGGAGCATCATCCATGACAACAGACATTTGATGACGGTCTTCAGGATCAAATTGCCATAGTTTCACGAAAATAGTGCAACCTTCATCAGAGCCGGGTTTATGGCTTGATGTCGGTGGATTTCGCACGTAGCTACCCGCTGGAAAATCACCATATTGGTCCTGAAAAACACCTTCAAGTACAATGAATTCCTCACCACCCGTATGAGTGTGGGGTGAAAATTGGCTATTGGGTGCATAACGAACGATAGTCGTCGCGCGCGCGACTTCATCGCCTATACGGTCAAGCATACGGCGATCGACACCGGGCATAGGTGAGGCGGCCCAAGCCACCTCATCAGAATGCACGACGACACGTTTGGAGAAATCTGCATTTAGCTCCATAGGTTTCGTCCTTTAAAGTTAGCCTGCAATTGAAGGGCGTGACGCAATGCGGGAGCGCCATTCGCTTAGGTTTTTAAGGTTGGCATCAATTTCCACTTCAGCAAAGTCTGCAAATGCCAAGCCTGCAAAAGCAGTGATATCGGCCATTGAGAAGTTATCACCTGCAAGATATAGCTGATCCGCTAACACGCCATCAAGATAGGCCATTGTGGATTGCGCATTGTCTTTTTGCTTTAGTCCCCAATCCTTGTTTTGATATGTCTCTAGATCAGGACCAAGACCTGGTGTGGCGTGGTGAAAATAAGCACCGACCGCATTTAGAAGGTTTGATTCAGCGCGCAAATTCATCATGTGGATAACTGCGCGCTCTTTAGCTGTTGAGCCACATAGAGATGGCCCATCAAAGCTTCCATCAATGTATTCTGTGATTGCCGTACATTGAGAAAGGACCGTTCCATCTTCCAATTCCATAAAGGGAACAGCAGCGTCTGGGTTTTTGCTGCGCATTGTTTCGCTGCGGTGTTCTCCATTCATGACATCGACTGCCACAAATTCTACTTGGTTAGTTGCGCCTTTTTCGGCCAAAGCGATACGTACACGCGCAGGGTTAGGGAAGTTCTCGATATCATAAATTTTCATAGCTGTTTTCCTCTTGCTCAAATCTATCTACCTTCTGATAGGTAGGTAATCAATTCACAAATCCGTGAAGAAGGAAAAAATGATATTTTTGTCGGCGAATTAACCTTAACTCTTTCCCTGCGGACAAACCCTGTTACACCTTATCGGCTCAAAGGAGACGCTCTATGCCTGTGACACGTGAACTCAATGAAGACAGCCATCTCTATCTGGTAGATGCATCAGGATATATATTCCGTGCATTTCACGCTTTACCGCCACTTACGCGTAAATCAGATGGTCTTCCTGTGGGAGCTGTGTCCGGCTTTTGTAATATGTTGTTTAAGCTTTTAGCTGAGTCCAAAGAGAGCAGTGGCGGCGGAAAAGCAACGCACTTTGCATGTATATTTGATGCGTCGAGTAAAACGTTTCGAAATGATCTGGATCCGCGCTACAAAGCACAGCGTCCTCCAACGCCTGAAGAGCTTGTTCCACAATTTCCTTTGGTACGCCGTGCCGCGATTGCATTTGGAACGCCAGCTGTGGAATTGGAAAATTACGAAGCAGATGACCTCATTGCAGCCTATGCAAGAATTGCAGAGGAAAAGGGTGCAAAGGTCACCATTATCTCATCTGACAAAGACCTGATGCAGCTCATAACCGATAAAGTTTCCATGATGGATACAATGAAAGACAGATATCTGTCTTTTGAAGCTGTTATGGATAAGTTTGGTGTAGCACCTGATCGCGTGACACATGTTCAGGCTTTGGCAGGGGATAGCGTGGATAACGTACCGGGCGTGCCGGGTATTGGATTGAAGACAGCAGCCCAGTTGATAAATGAATTTGGTGATCTTGATGGATTGCTCGCGTTTTCTGGACAGCATGTGCCAGACAAAAAGAACAAAGCGCATGACCTCCTAACCTTTAAACGCCATGAAAACCTTGTTGAATTTGCTGATGATGCACGCATTTCGCACAAGCTAGTAACTCTTGATGTGAATACACCAGTGCCCGTGCCTGTAGAAGAATTTGGTGTTGCAGAGCCGACCGTTGATGAGCTGGTACCATTTCTTGAAGAATTAGAATTTCGAACAATTACCCGCCGCGTCAAAGATCAATTGGGGAGTGGTTCTGTAGACGTCGCTGAAGTAGGTGAAACCAGTTCACCTGTTTATGATGAGGCTCCGGCGATTGATACTTCTAAATACACGACCGTTATAAATCAGGATGATCTGGTTGAATGGATGGAACGTGCAAATGCTGTTGGCTTTATTGGTGTCGATACTGAAACCGATGGTCTGGATGCAATAGGTGCAAATCTAGTTGGGGTGTCTCTTGCGCTTGGACCCAATGATGCTTGTTACATACCGCTTGGGCACACAGGTGATGGCGATTTGCTGGGTGACGGTGCGCCAGAGCAGATGGATATGAAGCTGGCTTTGTCCATATTAAAGCCCATGCTGGAAGACCCAACAATTTTGAAAGTCGGTCAGAATTTCAAATACGACGTGAATGTTTTTCACCGTGCCGGTGAGAATTTTCTAGGTGCCCCGATAATTCCTCACCCTGTTGATGACACAATGCTGATTTCCGCCACGTTAGAGGCCGGCCAGCACAACCATGGTATGGATGTACTTTCTGAACTGCACTTTGATCATAAACCTATTCCTTTCAAAGAAGTCGCAGGGACAGGCAAAAAGCAGATCACATTCGATAAAGTACCTGTCGAAGATGCAACGAAATATGCTGCTGAAGATGCTGATGTGACATTGCGTTTATGGGCATTGTTAAAGCCGCGTTTGTCGACTGAAGGTATGTCGACTTTGTATGAAACAATTGAAAGACCAATGGTTCCAGTAGTTGCTGAGATGGAACGAGAAGGCATTTTTGTAGAGCGCGAAACTCTGTCCCGATTGTCGGGTGATTTTGCGCAACGCATGGCTCAATATGAAGATGAAGCATATTCGCTTGCTGGTCGTGAATTTAACCTTGGAAGTCCAAAACAATTGGGTGAAATTCTATTTGGTGAAATGGAATTGCCCGGTGGAAAGAAAACCAAAACGGGTGCTTGGGCAACTGGGGCTGACCTTTTGGAAGATTTGGCGGCGGAAGGACATGAGCTGCCGAAAATCCTTTTGGGTTGGCGCTCACTGTCTAAGCTAAAATCAACATATACAGATGCACTTGGCGAAAGCATAAATCAGGAAACGGGCCGTGTTCACACGAGTTTCAATCTTGTGGGTGCCCAGACTGGCCGTTTATCTTCGTCAGATCCTAACCTTCAGAATATTCCAATTCGGACTGAAGAAGGCCGAAAGATACGTGGAGCGTTCGTCGCTGAAGAGGGCAATGTGCTGATCGCGGCGGATTATTCCCAGATCGAGCTGCGTCTACTGGCCCATATAGGTGGTATTGATGCGCTTAAAGATGCATTCAATAACGACATCGATATACATGCCATGACAGCATCAGAAATGTTTGATGTGCCCGTTGAAGGCATGGACCCGATGATCCGTCGCAAAGCTAAGGCGATTAATTTCGGGATTATCTACGGAATATCCGCCTTCGGTCTAGCGCGACAATTGAGTATTCCTCGCGGCGAAGCGTCGGCCTATATCAAAGCATACAATGCTAAATTCCCCGGCATCCTTAAATACATGGAAAGCGCCAAAGCATTTGCGCGCGAAAAAGGGTATGTGGAAACAGCTTTTGGTCGACGTATCTGGATGAAGGGCATAAATGGCAAAGGGCCAGAGCGCGGATTTGCTGAACGTCAGGCGATTAATGCGCCGCTTCAGGGCTCTGCAGCTGACATCATCAAACGTGCTATGGTGAAAATGCCAAACGCCTTAAGTAAGGCTAGTTTGAAAGCAAAAATGTTGCTGCAAGTACATGATGAATTGATATTTGAGGCACCAAAATCCGAAGCAGAAAAGACTATCTCTGTTGTTAAAAAGATCATGGAAACAGCCACTTTCCCAGTCATGGAACTTTCCGTTCCGCTTGTTGTCGAAGCAGAAGCTGCACATTCTTGGTCCGACGCACATTAATTTGTGATATTTGGGTATGAGTTTTGCTAGCTTACACCATACTGTAACAGGTTTGAATTATGCGATGCCCTCAAAGTCTCGCATGATGCGAGTATCGGAAGACTAAAGTATGAGTATTTTTGCGTGGAGTTGGGGATGAGTTTGAAAATAGTACCAGCAATTTTATGTGGTGGTAGTGGAACCCGCTTGTGGCCTCTTTCACGTTCTCACGAGCCAAAACAACTTCAGACTTTGTTCGGTGAGCACTCCCTTTTAACGCATACCGCGCTGCGCATGAATAGTGTACCAGATAGCGAGCCGCCATTGATTATTTGTAGTCAGGCGTATGCAAATGAAGTGGAAAATCAACTTCTGGAAAATGGCGTACCTGTTAGCGCGATACTTGAAGAGCCTATGGGGCGCGATACAGCAGCTGCTGCCGGTATTGCTGCGCACTGGGTCAATGAGAATTTGGGTGAAGATGCGGTGCTCGTTTTGGTGCCGGCAGACCACTATATTGAAGATATGGAATACTTTCAGGCTGCGATTCTGGAAGCTTCAGAAACTGCGCTTCAAGGAAACATCTGTACAATTGGTGTGACACCCGACCGTCCTGAAACTGGATTTGGATATATTAAGCGCGCGGATGCGAAACTTGATGGTGTCCCTGGTTTTCCTGTCGAGAAATTTGTTGAAAAACCCGACGCTGTCACAGCTCAGTCTTACCTCGACAGTGGTGACTATGTTTGGAATGCGGGTATTTTCGCTGTTAAAGGCTCGACATATCTAGGTGAGTTGTCCGGTTTTGAGCCAGACATTTATGACAAGCTAATGGCGACTTGTAACTCTGCGCGTGTAGAGACATCAGCCAGAGGGTATCTGCACCTACAATATGATCCGCTATTGTTTAGTGCGATTGAAAAGAAATCTATCGACTATGCCATCATGGAGCGGACTGAAAACGCGGCTGTTGTGCCGGCGAAATTTGGTTGGTCTGATGTCGGTAGCTGGGCCAGTGTCCGCGAACTAGGTCAAATGGATAAAGACGGAAACAACCTTACAGGCGATGTACGTGTTGTGGATTCTAAGAACTGTCTCGTTCAAGCGGGTGGTCGTGTCGTTGCCTTGATCGGTATGGAAGACGTGGCGGTGATTGATACACCGGATGCGCTTCTAGTGTGTGCAACTGAACATGCACAAAGCGTGAAGAAAGTGCATCAGGCACTGGAAAAAGACGGTCACTCAACCGCACTTGCACATGGTGCACGCTCAAAATCTTTCGTGTCTCGTTCCCGTGGATGGGCGCGTAACTGGTTGTTCAACCAAGCGCTGCCGGTATGGGCTGATATTGGTTTGGACCGCGAATTTGGTGGCGCTTATGAAGCTCTTGATATGGATGGTAAGCCTATCCACGATATGGGCCGTCGTTTCCGTGTTCAGGCTAGACAAGTTTATGCCTTTGCTCACGCGCATGAAATGGGTTGGAAAGAGGGGGCGAACGCGCTTCTATCACCGCTCAACTACATGCTCGATCATTGCTGGCTCGAGACAGGTGGTTGGGGTCACATTTATAACCGCGATGGTTCATTGCAAGATGGTCGTGTTGATACCTATGATCAGGCGTTTGCATTGCTAGGATTAGCTTGGGCTTACAAAGTTACAGGCGAAAAACGTGTTCTAGAAGCAGCGAATAAGACTAAACAGATTTTGTTCGATCGTTTGCGTCACCCGATTATCGGTTTTGTCGAAGGCATGCCGACAACAACACCGCGCCGCGCCAACCCGCACATGCATTTGTTCGAAATGGCGATGCACTGGATGGAGCTGTTTGGCGACGAGCAAATGGCGGACCTTGCCGAAGAAATCTTCGAAATTTACACGCAACGTTTCTGTGTCGATGGTTTGCTGCGTGAGTATTTCCACGAAGATCTGACGCCTCTGCCGGATCGTGCCAATGCGCGTTATCGTTTGCTCGAGCCAGGGCATTTGCTGGAGTGGGCCTTCCTGCTTCGCAAATATGAGAAAATGACAGGCCGCAAGACAAATACGACGGCTGTCCTTGAAGCCTTTAGCGATACATATGGCATGGCACAAAATACGGGATTGCTGGTGAATGCAATTTATCCAGATGGAACACATCCCAAATATGTAAAATCCCGCTTATGGCCACAAACAGAATATATCCGTCTGAAATTGTCCAAGGATTCAGCCTCTGAACAACGCAAAGGCCTTGAAATGCTTGAGCGTTTGAAAAAGCACTTCCTGACAGTTGGCGGCCAGAATATGGGCTATTGGCATGATGAAGTGGATGGCGATGGTAAAGTTCTATCCACGAACTCGCCAGCGAGCACGCTGTATCACGTCATCGGGTGTTTAATGCCTTTGCTGGACGATAAATTCGCGAGCAAGTAAATAACAATTCGTACCAGAATTAGCCGCGCCAAGTGATTGGTGCGGCTTTTTTATGCCTGATGCAAAAACACCTCCGCCACGGATATCCGCGCGAGAGTATGAATTTGAAAGCCAAATAGGGCGCAAGGCGCACATTAAGGCAGCGTGAAAATGCTGCTTCTATAATGAAACAGCGGGAAATGCCGCCCGAAGGCGCGCCTCGCATGATGGTTCAGCCTATTCCAAAGCCGCTAGGAGAGGCGGGCATAGCCCCCAAAACATCAGCGCACACAGGCCAAACACGCCTATATGCCGGTTTCTCCCCAGCCCTGCCACCTTGATCACGCACCTGTTTCGCAAACCGGTTTGGCAAGTCCATCATTCCATTCCCCACACATCGGTCGCGCGCCGCCCATAGAGATTGGATGAGGAGAGTATGGGAGGATGTTTGAGGGAGGGGGATATGTTTTGAGTTGTCCCTTATTGTGGCTCCCGCGTCATTCCCGATGAATGTATTCATCAGGGAATCCATCACACATTGGTAAGGCACGAAATATCGGGAGCCTCATACCTTGATCGCTGCGCCATCGGGCATGACAGATTTAAAGCGGAACTTATGCTTCTTCCCATTTTCCCCGCGCAGGCGGGGACCCAGTCTGGGATAAGAAGTCGCGCTTTGCGCGTCGTGATTCTCTGGGCTGGACCCCAGCCTTCGCTGGGGAGACGGTGAGAGGTAGTTTGCTTGGTTTTAGGGGATCAGATGACGTTACTATGGGAGGGACAAGAAACGTTTGACAAGTTAATGTTTTTAATGATTGCATACTTTAAAAATATCATCTTAGAATTGCGATTTATGGATTTATTATCATTCTTTCAGCACCCATTTTTCAATATCGTAGGTGCGATTTCATCTTTGTTATTGATTTTTGGAATATTGATAACTGCAATTCGTTGGTTTACAGGAATTTCACCGGTATTATTTCGCCTAGGATTAGGACTTTCAACGCGTAAAATTGCTGTTTTTTCTGCAGACGATAACATGCTTGTGTTGAAAGATAGCATAATGCTGACGAGATTATTTAAAGAAAATAATATTTGTGAGATACGTCAGGCGAATTACGATGTTGCCAGAAAGTGCAGTGTTTTCTTAGTTGAATGGGAAAAATTTGGTCATTCAATAGAAGATATATTTAACATGAGAAAAAATGATCAAACGCCGATCATTATATACGCTGAGCCGGGTGGAATACCAAAAGAACAAATGGCTAGAATAGCAGGTAGACCTCTGACGAATATAACTAATACCAGAGGCCGATTGGTTAATGATTTAATTCTTGCTGTGATTGCAACTCGAAATGACTAATTCAGAAACTTATTTGAAATCTGTGTTGAGTTACCATCAAGTTGGAGATTTGTCAGCCTATCGAGATGAGTTGAATCTTCTTTATGAGGTGCTCCAAGAGTGGGCTGATACTTGTTTTCAAGATATTATTCTCTCGGGTTCTCTGGCTAAGAAAACAGCAATTTATCCAAGTTCTGATTTAGATATTGTCGTTTCTTTATCAAGCAGATGCAATGAAAGTAATGGCGGGCTGAAGGGTATTAATACTAGTTTTGTAAATTATTTGCGGCTTATTTATCCCGATTTAAGAAATCAAAATGTATCGGTAGGACTAAATTTTTCAGGACTAAAGGTTGATGTTACTCCCGCTAGAAAAGTACCTAACTTTACTCACAAACATTTTATTTATTCGACTAAGAAGCAATCGTACGTTCAAACTAATGTTCAACAGCATGTTTCTGATGTTTCAGAATCGGGACGAACTGATGAGATTAAGTTGATTAAAATTTGGAGAGAGAAAAACAAACTAGAGTTTCCGTCAATATACATGGAATATTTGCTGATAAATCAAATACTCAAATACAAGTCATTATCAGACCTCGCTGGAAACATGGAACACATTTTCAATGAACTTGCAAAAGAAGTATCCAACCCTCTATTGAACAGTCGAATTGTTGATCCGTCCAATTCTAGCAATGTACTTTCAGGATTGATGACTGTTGCCGAAAAGCGAAAAGTAGTAGAAGCTGCCCAAATTGCTAGCTGGGAAAGCTGTTGGACTAAAATTTTTAGTTAGAGCCAACAAAGTCCTTGGGTTTGATTTTCCCTTTAGCTAACAACAGGCTTAGTATTCCCGCGCTATAGGTCGCTGCATTGGCAGCGGAATATACCCTCACACGCGAATTCTCCTGACATCGCCATAAACTGCCTAAATTAAACCTTATATCAGTCAGGACTTGGCCAAGATGTGGCTTGCGTTATAGTAGGGGTAACTGATTTGCATTTTGGCATGTAAAAATGGCCAAAAATAAGGGGACACCCATGACAACCATCGCTTTGGTCGATGACGACGAAAACATTGTTGAGAGCCTGAAAGTCTTCTTTGAGGCAGAGGGATATACTGTACGCGCTTATCATGATGGTGAGGCAGCGTTGCAGGGCTTGGCTGAGCATCCGCCGGAGCTGGCTATCCTTGATGTGAAAATGCCTAAAATGGATGGTATGGAATTGCTGCGCCGTTTGCGTCAGACATCCAACCTGCCTGCGATCTTCCTGACATCGAAAGATGACGAGATTGACGAAGTGGTTGGCTTTAACATTGGGGCTGATGATTTTATCCGTAAGCCTTGTTCCATGCGGTTATTGTCAGAGCGTGTGAAAGCTGTACTGCGTCGTTCACGCGGGGCGGGTGTCACCGAAGAGGGCGATAAGAAGCCGATCGTACGTGGATCTCTCACACTCGATCCAAATCGTCACGCCTGTACTTGGAAAGGTGAAGTGGTACGCCTGACTGTGACGGAGTTTTTGATCTTGCAAGCACTGTCCACGCGTCCGGGTTATGTGAAGAGCCGCGACCAGCTAATGGATGCTGCTTATGATGATCAGGTCTATGTGGATGACCGCACGATTGATAGCCACATTAAACGTCTGCGTAAGAAATTCCGCGATCAGGATGATGTGTTTGATTCAATCGAGACACTCTATGGCGTTGGATATCGCTATAAAGAAGCTTAAGTCGCGCGAATGTTCGACATGATGTGTGAAGAGGGCCTGCTCTTATGATAGAAATAGATGAGCAAGGCCTGTTTCATAATGTTAAGCGTATTGTGAAATCTCTTTTTACATCTCGCATTGCGCGGCTGATCCTTGCCTCAAACTTAGCAGGGCTTCTTATTCTGATTGCCGGTGCCTTGCTGGTGAACGAAGTGCGGGCTGGACTGGTGCAGGCGCGTTCTGAATCCTTGGAAGCGCAAGCGCTGACCTATGAGTCTGTGCTGTCTTTGACGGCGACACAGGGCACACCGCAACCCACCTTGAACGAAGCGCTTTCGCGGGCATTGCTGAAACGCTTGCAAGTGCCACCCAATACGCGTGTGCGATTGTTTGCGGCGAGTGGTGAGACGATTGCCGATAGTTTCTTGCTGGATGAGTTTATCAAGACATCGGAATTGCCGCCCATTAAAAAGCCGGGCCTGCTGGATAGGTGGGCTGTGGGTGTATCTCGTAATGTATCCGGACTGTTTGGCGGTTCTGATGACGCAACAGATATGAATGGCGCAACGTCTCTGAATGAAGAATTATCAATCGCGCTTTCTGGGAAAAACGCCGCTGCGCAGAGGTTTTCTGAACGTGGTGAGCGGTTGATTTCTGTGTCTGTGCCTGTCCAGCATGTATCTGCTGTTGTCGGTGTTGTCACGGTAGAGGCCAGTGATATTGAAGACATTATCCGCGCAGAGCGGGCCGCTTTGGCACCTATTATCTCGGTTGCTGTTCTGGTTTCGCTTGTGACATCGTTTTTATTGACGGCAGGTATTGCGCGGCCATTACGGCGTCTGTCTATCGCAGCTGACCGCGTGCGCACGGGTAAATCACAACGTTTGGATATGCCGGTCATGTCCAAGCGCAAAGATGAGATCGGGGATTTGGCAAAAGCGCTGGAAGCGATGACGGGTGCCTTGCATGATCGTATCGTGCTCAATGAACGCTTTGCCGCTGATGTGGCGCATGAATTGAAAAATCCACTGACATCTATTCGCTCTGCCGTAGAAACGGCTGAGGCGGTGGATAGCCCTGATGTGCGCGAGCGTATGCGTAAAGTTATCTCACGCGATGTCGTTAGGTTAGACCGCTTGATTACCGATATTTCCAATGCGTCGCGACTTGAAGCGGAGATTGCCCGTGAAGAAGCAACAATCGTCGATCTAGGGCGCTTATTGGAAGATTTGGTATCTATATGGCAAGATACGCGAAAAGAAGGTGCTGCTCATGTCGAGCTAAAGCTTGATACCCGACTTGGTCATTTAGACTTTAAGGGGCGAGAAGGGCCATTGGCGCAAGTTATCCGCAATTTGGTAGAGAATGCGCGGTCTTTCTCTCCCGAGGATGGGCTTGTGACGATTACCGCGCGACGTGAAGAGCAGAATATTGCGCTGGTATTTGATGACAATGGTCCCGGTGTGCCAGAAGATAAGCTGGATAAAATATTTGATCGTTTTTATTCTGACCGGCCAAAGGGGACCCAGTTCGGGAATAATTCGGGTTTAGGGCTGTCCATTGTCAAACAGATCGTTGAAACGCATCACGGTCAGGTTTTTGTGAAAAACCGTAAGAAATCAAACGCTGACGGTAGTGAGGGTGAGGTATTGGGAGCACAGTTTGTTGTTCTTCTGCCAATTGTGACCTAAATCCTGTATTTTGTATCTTGACCCAGCGCAAATTCAGTCGTCAGATTTCCCTCGGGTGATTTTGGGAGAAGACCGAATATGATAGGTGTGGTTGTTGTAACCCATGGCGAACTAGCCAAAGAATTTATTGCTGCGACAGAACATGTCTTCGGTGCTCAGGATGCCTTTAAAGCTATCTGTATTGATGCCGATGATGACATGGAAGCGCGTCGTCAAGAAATTATAGATGTGTCGGCCAAATGTGATTCTGGAGACGGCGTTATCATTTTTACAGATATGTTTGGTGGAACACCTTCCAATCTGGCCATATCGGTAATGGGGCAGGCTAAAATCGAAGTGATTGCCGGTGTAAACCTACCCATGCTTATTAAGGTTGCTGAAGTTCGCAAAGATCAGCCCATGGATAAGGTCGCATTGGCTGTTCAAGATGCAGGACGCAAGTATATTTCCATTGCCTCGCTCGTATTGCAGAAATCGTAAGAATGCAGAAGGTCACTGACACAGTTACAATCTGCAATAAAAAAGGGCTGCACGCCCGCGCTTCGGCGGCTTTGGCGAAAGAAGCGCTGAAGCATGATGCCAAAATAACTGTTAAGCATGAGGGCGAGACAGCTTCAGCAATAGCTGTAATGGATTTGCTAATGCTCGCGGCATATAAAGGCTGTGTCGTCGATGTTGAGGCAGAAGGTGCCGATGCTGAAAAAGCTATGAGTGCAATTATAGAACTCATCGAGAATAAGTTCGGCGAAGGCGAATAAATCACTATTCGAATTGGGACGACTACAATTTAGCCGCGCGCAAAAAATTATATACAAGTGCAGTGGTCTTGGGAAGATTAGTCTAATGGCAAATCGTATCGTTGCGATGTTTGTGTCTGTTTTTGCGGTGGCAGCCTTAGCTGCTTGTGGTGTGCAGAAGTCAGATAAGAATTTATCGTCAGAGCAATTATCTCAGGACGGTGATTATACGAATGTCATTGTGATACTCATTGATGATTTGAGCCATTATGGAATGAGTATTTACGGCGCGCCTATACTAAGGTCCGTTGGTGGCCATTTTCCAGATGCAAGAATTTCTACCCCAAACATAGATGATTTGGCGCGAACGGGCTTTCTAGCCAAATACGCTTATACTCATCCACTGTGTGAACCTAGTCGCATTGCTCTTTTGACTGGGAGAGGCAATGAGAGAAATTATGTCCAGCATCGCGCACAATTTCATGCTGATATTATGTTTTCTGACGTTTTTCAAAGAGAAGGTTATGTCACCGGCTTATTTGGGAAATGGAAACAAAGCCGCGGGACTAAAGAAATTCCGGCCAAGGATTATCTAACGAAATTTGGATTTGATGAATATACCGCCTTTGATCTGCGAGAGCAGGGGCAGCGATTTATGAATCCTAATTTGGTCATAAATGGCGAAATAGTTGATTATACGGGTTCAGACGATGTGGACCCAGAGACGGGTCGGCGATGGTACGGTCCAGATATTTTTAATCGCCACGCGTTAGACTTTATCGATCGCCACCAAGATAAACCTTTTATGATGTATTATCCGATGGCTTTGGTTCACGATGATCATAAACCAACACCAGACACACAGCCTCATAGCGACTTTGATAATTTTCACGAAGGTACGTTTTATGAAACCCGCGGCCAGTGGACATTGGTGGATGGGCAGATGGTTTTAAATGATGCGCTCGAACAGGGCCCTGACTGGACTGGGCAAGTGCTGGATGATGAAAAATACATGCTCGATATGCTGGAATATACTGACAAGTTAATAGGACGCATTGTTCAAAAGCTGGATGAAACAGGTATTCGAGAGAAAACACTTATTGTTGTAATGGGCGATAATGGAACAAAAGAAATATTCTCTCACGTCTTTGAAAATGGCGAAATATACCCCGGACGCAAAGGTGGTACAGCGGATAATGGAACGCATGTTGGGCTCATTCTGAACCAGCCCGGTAAAATTCCAGCACAACAGAAAAGTGTTCGCACATATAATGGAATGGTCTTTGTGACGGATATATTTGCGACGATCGCAGATGCTGCTGGAATTGAAATTCCAGATCATATTTCTGAAGATAGTCTAAGTTTTTGGCCTCAAGCGATAGAGCAGAGTAATACCCCTCCACGTGATCATATTTATAGTTGGTATATTGGTAATGCTCGATATGATGACCTAACCAACCGACATCGTGAGGCTGCTGTTTTCAATACAAATTTCAAACTTTATGGCCCGAGCATTGATTTCCCAGAGGGACGTTTCTTTGACTTACGAACAGACCTATTTGAAAAGCAGGGCGATAGAGTTGCCGAACATAGATTTGGTGTAAAGCGGTATAGTGGTCTTGATGTTTCTCAGCTTAGTGCGGAACAAAAAAAGGCCTATGAAGAGATGAAACTGATATTGGAGCGACATGAATATGTTCCTGTAGAAGGTGTACAGCTACATTCAGAAGAGACGGAATTGAAGGTTGGCCAAAAGATCCAAATGGAAGGCAATGTTTTGCCTGAAAACGCAACGCGCAAAGGCGTGATTTGGCTATCTGACAACCCGGAAATTTTGGATATAGACAAATTTGGTGAAACGACGGCTCTCTCCGTCGGTGACGTACAGGTGAAGCTGTATTCGTGGGAAAAAGCAGCACCTACCGCGTTGGATCAATCTTCAAGTTTCGAATATGAAAGTGTCCACAAAACCTTATCTATAAGGGTCATTCCTTGATTTTTCTTACTTCTTTCGGTCCGTATTTAGGTAGAAATTTGAATCGTTGACAATTTGTAATAAAGTGGGCAGCTTCCCTCATAAAATATGCGCAGTCTGACGACTAAGTTCCAAAAACTGCATTTTAAATCGGGGAAATTTCATGACTTTCAAAAGCCGCTTTATGCTTACGGTGTACTCTGTTTTGGGTGTGTCTTTAGTTGGATGTACGACTGAACTACCTTCTGCCAAAAGTGAGGCAGCGGTTCTAGGCGATCAAGCTTGGCAAGGTGAAATTATTGCGCATTTTGATGGAGACGAAACGGGATATTCTATATCTGGCGAACATGCATCTTTCTCAGCGTCGGGTGAAGAAAAGAATGGATCGCTAGATGTGAATTTTGAGGTGAATGGGCACGGCTCTGTACTGAAAATAAAACCTGATACTCCATTTGACTGGACTAATTACAAAGATTTCAATCTGGCCGTCGATATAGAGAATACTGGAGATACTTCTGTTCAAGTTTATATTGGGATTGTGGATAGTGATGGTACGTTTGTAAACAAAAGCAATGTTATCCCTGCAGGCGAAACGGCTACTCTATATCACTGGGTAGATGCACCCTCTGCTGGTGATATGGGTGGTATGCGAGAATACCCCGAGCCATGGGATGATGATGTCATGGCGGTATATCGGTGGGGTGATTTGACCCCTGGGAATTTGAACCTTTCAGAGATCAGTGAAGTCCAAATTTTCGCTTGGGGTCTTATAGAAGATAGATCAATAAACATTGACAATGTTCGCCTACGCGCGAACCCAGAAATTGATAAGAATTGGTTAGTTGGACTTGTTGATGAATATGGACAAAACGCAAAAGTCGATTTTCCGATTAAAATTCACTCTGATGAAGAATTGACAGCCGCTGCAGAAGCAGAGTTAGCGGATCTCAAAGCGAACCCAGTATTTCCTGACCGCTCTCGTTTTGGTGGTTGGAAAGATGGTCCAAAATTAGAGGCAACTGGATATTTTCGAGTCGAAAAAGTTGATGGACAGTGGTGGTATGTTGATCCGGACGGTTATCTGTTCTTTTCCAATGCAATTGCAAATATTCGAATTGCGAATTTGATGACAATGACCGGAGTAGATTTCCGCGATGATAGTATTCGACACGTAGACAGCAGTGAAGTAACGCCAGAAGACTCCATGGGTATGGTGGCTGTATCTGATGAAGTTAAAGAGACTGCATATGTCGCCAGCGAACTTCGAAGAGAGATGTTCAATTGGCTCCCGGAATATGATGAGCCATTGGCAGATCATTACAGTTATCGCCGTACTGTCCGTCAGGCACCTATAGACAGTGGTGAGACATATAGTTTTTATCGCGCAAATTTAGAGCGTCGTTATGGTGAAATAGAACCTGAATCATATATACGCAAATGGGAAGACGTCACGTTAGATCGTATGAAAAGCTGGGGGTTCACTTCTTTTGGAAATTGGGTAGATCCAGCTTTTTATTCAAATGAAGAAGTCGCATATTTCGCCAATGGCTGGATCATTGGTGATTATCAAACATTGTCTGCACCAGGACAGGTTTGGGGTGAAATGCCAGATTATTATGACCCTAAATTTGCCGAGCGGGCGGAAGCAACTATTTCAGTGATTGCTGATGAAGTAAAAGGCTCGCCTTGGTGTATAGGTGTTTTCATCGACAATGAGAAAAGTTGGGGATCACCTACAGGTACGCTAAGACAAATGTACGGTATTCTTTATACCGCTCTTGAAAGAAGTACGGAAGTTAGTTTTGCCAAAGCCGCTTTTTCTAAGATGATGAAGGAAAAGTACCAGACAATTGAAGCGCTTAACGAAGCTTGGGGATTGGAGCTTGTGTCTTGGGAAGTCTTTGATCAAGGGTTTACTATTGATGCTGACACCGCTGCATTGGGTGCAGATCTTTCCATAATGATGGAGGACTATTCAGATCAGTATTTCCGCATCGTGGACCAAACTATTGAAAAACATCTTCCAAACCATCTATATATGGGCGCGCGTTTAGCAAGTTGGGGTATGCCATCTGAAACGGTTTCCGCTGCTCTAAAATATAGCGATGTGCTCAGCTTTAATATTTATGATGATGGCTTGAGCCAAGAAGCTTGGGGTTTTCTAACAGAGCTTGATAAGCCGGTTCAAATTGGTGAATTCCACTTTGGTGCAATCTCAGATACTGGTTTATATCATCACGGACTTGTACAAGCTGCCGATCAATCTGATCGTGGACGCATGTACAAAGATTACTTGCATTCTGTCACGACCAATTCTGTTCTAGTCGGAGCTCACTGGTTTCAATATGTAGATTCTCCGTTGACTGGACGCGCATTTGACGGTGAAAACTACAATGTCGGATTTGTTGGAAGTACAGATATTCCATATCCCGAGATGGTAGAGGCAGCGCGCGACATAAATGAAGCACTTTATGCTGATCGGTATGCACTGCGTGATAAATAATATTCACGAATATTGATCAAGCGCGGTCTCAATTAAATAAATCTCTATAGCAATAGGATTGAGCGGCGATTGGCCGCTCGTTTCTGTTTGTGCTTAATATAGTCTATGATCGTTGCAGTTGATTTCAGCTAGGTCTGTCAGTCGGTTTTGGCTTTTTAGATTTAGGGCCACGTTTCCCGTCTGGTTTGACTAATAAGCTGGAAAATTCAATTTCTGTCTCGTCTTTACCCATGTAAGATTTGGCCAAGCGGTGAAGTCCACTTTGAAACTCTTCTAGTGTAACTTGACGGTCCAGATTGGCATCAAATGTCATGGCGTTTGCCAAAGGGCCATCATGTGAGCCAATCGCGAGCGCCCAATCTTGTTGTTCGAATATCGATAGAGAACCGCCATTATTCGTGTCGGCGCTATTGAACACTGCTTCTGCATTGGCATTGATCTCGGCCATGGAAATGCTGAATGAGTGATCGTCGTCAAAGCTGGCAAAAAGCAGTGCGCCAGGTTTGGCTACTCTTATACCCCGAAGATCTCTTCCTCTGCCCACAACGTGTTGCGGCAATAATTCAACTTCGTTCGATGCGCTTTCATTTTCTGATGTCGTTTTTTCAGTCCCGATAGGTTCGTCTTGCGCGATTGCGGCTAACGGTGCAGCGAGTAGAGATGCGCTGATGAATGCAAAACCAACAGCTAATCGTGATTTTGATGATGCAAATTTCATAACAGCTCCGAACATTTAAAACGTGTAGTCCTTAATTTTGGCATGGAATGGGGCAATTGAAAGGCCTGAACTGAAACTTCTTCCAAAAATCGCGATATAAAGATATAAAGATTTCTTTATGTCATTTGCAGTTTGTTCAACTTCCTGATATATGAAATCCATCAATTTTAGGGTCGATCTCTGTTTTGAGCGCATCGACAAAGAATATTTAGGACAAGCACACATGGCTTTTACCGATTACTTGGTCAAAGATATTTCTCTCGCAGAATTTGGCCGTAAAGAACTCGACATTGCTGAAACCGAAATGCCGGGCCTTATGGCTCTACGTGAAGAGTATAAAAAAGCTCAACCGCTAAAAGGTGCGCGTATTGCTGGTTCACTTCACATGACGATCCAGACAGCGGTTTTGATGGAGACTTTGACGTCTCTCGGTGCTGAAATTCGTTGGGCTTCATGTAACATTTATTCCACACAAGATCACGCTGCTGCTGCTATGGCGGCTGCTGAAATTCCAGTCTTTGCCGTCAAAGGTCAAAGCCTTGAAGAGCACTGGGATTACCAAGACCGTATTTTCTTCTTCAACGAAGGAACAGCTAACCTGATCCTTGATGATGGTGGTGACGCGACACTATACGTTCTTCTTGGGGCACGTGCTGAAGCTGGTGAAACTGAGCTTTTAGAAAACCCACAATCTGAAGAAGAAGTGGCGGTTTACGCTCAAATCAAGAAGCGTATGGCAGCGTCTCCAGGTTGGTTCACAAAACAACGTGAAGCGATCAAAGGTGTTTCTGAAGAAACAACAACAGGTGTTCACCGCTTGTATGAATTGGTTGAAAAAGGTCTTCTTCCTTTCCCGGCAATCAACGTAAACGACAGTGTAACCAAGTCAAAATTCGACAATAAATATGGTTGTAAAGAGTCTCTTGTGGACGGTATCCGCCGCGCGACAGACACGATGATGGCAGGTAAAACAGCTGTTGTGTGTGGTTATGGTGATGTGGGTAAAGGGTCTGCAGCATCTCTACGCGGTGCTGGTGCGCGCGTGAAAGTAACTGAAATCGATCCAATCTGTGCGCTTCAGGCGGCAATGGACGGGTTTGAAGTCACGACACTGGAGAAAACAGTAAAAGACGCCGATATCTTTGTGACGACAACAGGTAATAAAGACATTATCCGCATCGAACACATGCGCGAAATGAAAGACATGGCGATCGTTGGTAACATTGGTCACTTTGATAATGAAATTCAGGTTGCGAACCTCAAAAACCTGAAAATGACAAACATCAAAGACCAAGTCGACATGTACGAAATGCCATCAGGTAATCGTATGATTTTGCTCTCACAAGGACGTTTGCTCAACCTTGGTAATGCGACAGGTCACCCATCATTCGTGATGTCTGCATCATTTACAAACCAGGTTCTTGCTCAAATTGAGCTTTGGACAAAAGGTGATGAGTATAAAAACGAAGTCTACATCTTGCCGAAGCATTTGGACGAGAAAGTTGCGCGTCTTCACCTTGAGAAAATCGGTGTGGAACTCACTGAATTGTCTGAAGAACAAGCTGACTATATTGGCGTAAAAACTGAAGGTCCGTTCAAGCCAGAGCATTACCGCTACTAGGTTTTGAACAACTGAATATCTCATTAGAAAAGGCAGTGCAGAAGTGCGCTGCCTTTACCTTTGAGGGTAAGCAGCGTATTCAAATTTGCATAGTAATATTTGGGGGGCTGTCGTGAAAAAAATAGTATTTGTTTTAATTTCTTCAATTTTGGCGAGTTGCGTAACAAGTCAGCAACAAACACCAAGTCAACGTCTTGCTTCAAACCTTGAACGAATGGGAATTCCCTCTGTTGAACCTCTTGAAATGACAGAGGATGAGATGAAATTGCAAGAAACGATTATGTTTATTGCCCGCATGAATACTGCAGCACTCTTAAAGGAAAATTCCAAAGTTGCTGAATGGGCCGACGATGGAGATACACATTATCACCCGTTAAGTGGTGCTAGATGTCCCAAACAGCTAGAAACATTGAGTTTGTTGCGAGTAGTAGAACTTCCGTCAAAAATGAAAGGTGGAGATATGTTGTGTTTCTATACAGGAGACGGTGGTAAAAAATTGTCCTTCTATGTGACCCATTTAGATACTTTATCTAATTACTACAATCCTTCGGCGATTATTGCCAAATCAAGAATGGTGTCACAAATGATGGGAGGCGGGCGAACAACTGTTGCTCCGCCTTTGCTGCAATCTGATGGAGCTGCATTTGAAGCTACTACAGATTCATATTTTTCAAATAATTCTCATATGATTTCTTCAACTGTAGTTGATGAAGTGAAACATTGGATTTTGAAGATTAGGGTTGATTACTCTAAAGAACAAACGAGTGATATTGCGTTAGCTGTTGAAAAATTGTGGAAAATCAATCTTCAAAGTATTCCTAATGGAAAACTTGCGCAGAAAACGTTTAAAGATCCTGAGAAGCAGAAAGTAGATGTTTCAAATTGAGCACTTGGTCTCAGGACTTTGTTCACATCCGTTAACGACGTGTTAACGCAAAATGAGCCATTCCGTTAAGCTAAGAAATCCTTTATTAGGGTTAAGTTGGGTTTAGTTAACAGCAAAGAGCGGTGCGTCATGGAAAACAGCATGGTCCAAGCTTTCACAATCCTGATTGCAGGAGCGGCCGGAATTGCTATCGCGGCTTTGTTGTGGGCATTGCGGATTTCCGATGGTGCACGCGGCGCTGCGAAGAAGTATCGCGAACGCGCGCGCGAACTTGAAGAAAAGCTTGCCCGCTCTGACAGTGTCTTTGGTGCGCACCCCGGTGTTGTGCTTGTCTGGGAAGAAGATGAAATTCTTGAAGGCACGTGGGGAAAGCCCGGTGTTTACGGCTCGCACGTCGCTTTGGCAGCTGTACTGAACTTTACTGATGATTCCATGTCGGCTGATCCTGCTGTACGTTTGCTGGAAGGTCTTGGTGACCTTGAAGCACGTGACGGGGCAGGGCGCGACGCGACTTTGCGTGAGCGTTTAATGCAGCTTCGCACAGAGGGTGCACCGTTTTCGCTGACAATTATTGGTCCCAATGGTCGTTTCCTTGAAGCCGATGGTCGTACAGCTGGTGGGCGCGCTGTTTTGTGGGTGTCTGACTCGACAATTAAAGGTCTTGAAGAATCAGGTGCACGCGGACGTCTTGAAGAAGCACGCCAGATTATTGCGCGTGACCCAACCGCGTTTCTTGAAATGCTTGGTAAGGCACCTTTCATCGCCTGGCGTTTGTCGGGTGCGGGGCGTCTTCAGTGGGTAAATGAAGCATATATGAAGGCCGTTGAAGGTAAAAACCTTGATCACGTGCTAGATCGTCAGATCATGCTGGATCAGGAAATTTCACCTCAAGCGCAGGCCGTTCTGACGAATAAAGAAGAATCCAGCCAAACACGCTACATCGTGATTGATGGTGAGCGTTGCGCTATGCGTGTTCTGATGTTCCCGCTTTCCGGTGGTGTCGCCGGTATGGCGTTTGACGTATCTGACGAAGAGGGCGCACGTGAGACATTAGACCGTCACCAACGTGCGCACGATGATACGCTCAATCACGTATCTGATGCTGTTGCGATATTCGGAGCTGATCGCAAGCTGAGCTTCCACAATAAACACTTTGAAGAATTGTGGCAGTTAAATCCGCGTTTCCTTCTTGAAAAACCATCTCATGGTGAGTTTTTGGACCGATTGCGTGAAAGCAAGCTTTTACCTGCGCAGCAAAAATACTCTGATTGGCGCTCAAAAGAGCTGGACTATAATACAGGTGGTTCCAAGCGCTCTATTGATGAGAATATGTGGATGCTTCCTGATGGCCGTACGCTTCAGGTCACACGTCAGAAACACCCGCTTGGTGGTATTTTGCTTCTGTTTAAAGACATCACTGACGAGCTAAGCCTAAAAGCCAACTATAATGCACTGATCAACCAGCAGAAAGCGACTCTGGATAAGCTAAACGAAGCGGTCGTCGTTTATGGTGGCGATGGTGGCCTGCGCTTGCGCAACTCATCGTTTGAAAAATTATGGCAGATCGAGCCTGACAAACTGAAAAACGCGCCTGAGTTTGATGAAGTCGCTGAGATGTGTGGACCGTTATTCCATGATAAATCTGTATGGGCGGCGATTAAAGGGCGCGTAACCAACCCGACACCGGACGCACGTCAGGAATTTCGCGGTGAAATGAAGCGTTCTGATGGAACAACAGTTACATTTCTAACCCAGCCTTTGCCGGACGGTGCAACTTTGATAGCGTTTGTAGATGTAACTGCATCGCGCCGTGTGGAAAGTGCTCTTAGAGATCGTGCAGAAGCTTTCCAGGCCGCTGATCGCTTGAAAACAGAGTTTGTTCAAAACGTTTCCTATCAATTGCGTTCACCGCTGACGACTATTCTTGGTTATGCCGAATTCTTGGAATCTGGCAAACAAGGTGCGCTAAATGACCGCCAAATGGAGCAGGTGACATCTATCCTTCAGGCGTCTGATCACTTGTCTCGTTTGATTGAAAATATTCTGGACCTTGCGACAATTGAAGCCGGGCGCATGGATCTTGAATTGAAGGACGTAGATATCAGGACACTTATTGATGAAAGTGTTGAGATGGTCGTTGCTAATGCCGCTGATACCAAGGTCGCAATCAAGGTTGATTGTCCAAAATCGATTGGTGGGATGCACGCAGATGAGCGCCGTATCAAACAAATCCTTTTCAACCTTCTGACCAATGCACTGCGCTTCACTTCGTCAGGTGATACAATCAAGGTGAAGGTGGAAAAAGCAGATGGTGTCGTTAGACTGCAGGTGACCGATACCGGTAAAGGTGTCGCTTATGAACAGCAAACTGAAGCCTTTGATGCGTTTACCAGTGGTGACAATAGAGGGGCGGGGCTAGGGCTTGCACTTGTTCGGTCATTTGTTGAGCTACATGGTGGATGGGTTGCAATGAAATCCAAGCCAAATAAGGGCGCGACAGTTATTTGTTGCTTACCTGAAGAAGCTTCCGCACAAAACATACCCCAAGCGCTAGAGCTTTCTGGTCAAGGTGCAGCGGTTCAGTAGTTTCTGAAATTACAAATTAGATTGAGAAAGGCTGCTTTAAAGCGGCCTTTTTTATGCGAAAAACCCTGATGAGCCGCCACCACCACCAATGAGGCGGTCCAAGCCTGCCTGTAAATTAGCCTGTTGTGCGATCTGATACGCAGAAGCTTGTGTGCTTTTACCCTTTGAAGACGTGTCTATTTGTAAAGAAGGGTCGTCAATTGCGTGTCTGTAAGCTGTTCTAATGCTTGCAAGAGCAACATCGAACATTTTCAATACGTCAGTCACCGGCTTTTCAGCTTCTGTGAGCTTTCCGTCTTCATCCACCTCGTATTTAGAAGTAGATGTACTGGTCAAAGAAATAGATTGCTCAAGCTCCAGTGAGATCAATGGAGGTGCATCAGAGCTTGTATCTTCGTCTAACAATGAAGGTTCATCATATAAAAAACCAGCTGTTAGGCCTATGGCTTTTAAAAGGTCTGAACCCTCTGTTCCGGGCACGAGTTCGACTATGACTTCTTCTGATGGACGAATACTCAATGCCTGCTCACCCGTTGATGAACGACGAGCGAGCGCTGTTCCATCTTGTCCGAGAGCGGCGTTAAGCTTAAATGTCAGGTCTCGATAAGTGTCTTCTTGTTCGAGTGTGATTTTAGTTTCGTTACCATCGACTATTAGTGTGAAGCTATCACCAACACGCGCAGCAGAATTATCGCTGACATAAGCTGTGCCGCCCGTAGTAAGGACACCGCTTGGTAGCCCGAATGCATCAAGATCGCTCGAGCCTTGGGCTGCTATTGCCATGCCTGTGCTATTTGCTTTGCCGCCACGTCCAGTAAGACTAGTGACCCAGTTTTCGGTTCCTGTTGTGGCATCAAATGATGCTAGAATTGCGTGCTTTTCATCTTCAGCTATTGAAAGACCACCAAAAGACTCTCCAGCAGTACCTGAAAGATAAACAGCGCCATCGTGAGTCACAATCTCGGAGATGCCTTGTTCGCCGCTTCCACCAAAGGTCTGATGCCAGTCTTCCTGTACATCAAAACTACCACCTAAATCGGTAACATTCAGTTTGGTCGCAAATGCATCATAGTCAGCTGATACAGTGCCGCCAAATTCATTTCCCGTTTTAGTAGGGTATTGCGTGGCACCACCAATATAGAGGGCATCATTGTCAAAATCCATTGAGGTAACGTTGGCTTGTCCGATACTGTATGACCAGTCAGAGGATCCAAATTCAGCCCCTGAAACAGATTGAATGGTTGTGCTTCCATCGCTTTTTGTTGCGACGATAGGGGTGCCATCATCTGCAATTGTCATTGAGGAGATTGTGTCGTTCTCGGTCGAACCAAATTGATTGATCCACAATCTGTTTCCCAAAACATCTAGTTTTTCAACATAAGCGTCTGTACCGCCTACATTGGCACCGCCATCAATGCTTCCCGATGTTTGGCCAGCGATAAATAGTGCGCCGGAAGAGTCGAATTCTATGGCTGTGATTTTGTCTTCATAGCGTGTGGCTTCTTGATAGACAGATGTCTCAAGTCCATCGGCATTATACATTATAACGAAGCCGTCGGTGCCGCCACCAAACGCGCTATCATCAAGCTCGTCAGTCGTTGATCCAGCAATTGCAACACGACCGTCGGAAGAGACCGCTAAATCTGTTCCTGTCATTTCCGCAGCATTTCCGACAATACGGGTCCATAATTCTTTTCCAGTGCTATCGTATTTGACGAGAGCTAGATCATTGTCGCCGAGTATTTTCTGACCATTGACGTCGTTTTCTACATTCGCGAGCGCGTAGATAGATCCATCGGGGCCAACCTGAGTGGCAATGAATTGGGAATCATGGTGCTCGAGCAGATCAATTTCGTCTTCGTCTTTTGCTTCTTTCGTGACCGTTGCATCAGCAAGAAATAAATTTGCATTGGCACGTGTAGGTTCGGTTCCGCTTAAGTCAGTCCATTTGGATATTTGTGCGCTGAGCGTATTATTTTCTCCAGACGCACCACTACCACCAACCATAAATATCGCTGGTTCTGCAGAAAGGGGCGTGAAAGAAAGTTTTTCTCCCTGAGTCCCAGAGATTTTCATTCCCCAGTCATCACCTTCATACACACCATATTCGTTTTGTTCGCCGATTTGCTGAGGATAAAAACGTGTTGCCGCACCCACAGCCTCAATTTGCTGATTGATTAGGTCGGTAACGTTTTCAAGTGTTCTCTCACTATCAGCAAGAGAAGTCAGATCAATCGACAAAGTATCGGATTGGTTGACGCGGTCCAATTGAATTGTAAATCCATCAATGCCCGCCCAATCTGCGACTGGATCATCTTTTGCGCCGTTGTGCGTTATACCCGTTGTATAGTCGTAGGCTACACGAGAGATCGTTACTTCGGATGTTGTTTTATCGAGTTTAGCACTTGCAAGTAGGGTGACGGAGTCAAAATTAGAGCCTCCTAAAAACTGTGAAATTTCTGCAATGCCTTCATTTAGCCGCTTTTCGGCCAACTCAATGTATGAATCATTTAGTAGATCTTTATCTACTGCCAGGGCTATAGTTTGCAGAGATGCGATAGCTTCATAGGCGATGAAAAGTTTTGTTGAATCATCTGTCGCTTCCAAAGCTTTCTTTTGATCGGATGCGGATATGAAATTACCTGATTTTAGTGCTGCGAAAGCATCAGATAGGATATCGTCATCTGTTTGAGTTTCTTCAGCCGTTTTCCAAGGTGGAGTACCAGCAGCCAATTCTTCAGTTGCTTGGGTAGATTGTCTTTGTTGCACGGAATTTGCTTGGAACGTTGTACCAACCAAGCGCTCGTTCATACGGGCGTTCATGTATGCGCCTACAAGCGAGAAATCAACATTTATAACCATAGCAACATATCCATTGACGAAACCCACAGGAATTTCCTATCAGGCTTCTATTCGCCCTTGAATATATCGCAATGTCGTGACGAAATGCCTAACAGGAAGGGATTGATTTTGAATCCCTTGTTATTAATGTTTGATCTTCGGTTTAGAGTTGAGTGTCAGGTTGCACATGCGTCATAAAAGAAAGCGACCGGCACCGTTTGCCTGGGTAAGTGCAGCCTTCTTCTGGGCGCTCCTTATTTTGGCACCTTTGCTCTCGGCTAGGGTGATTTCCGATACATTTAGTCGCCATGGAATGGACTTTGATGTCACGTCTGCATCTGTTGCAGCGACACGTGATACTATTGATAACCGTTTCCAGTCTTTGATGTCCGATCGTGAAGATCGAAAGGGGACTTGGTCTAGATTAGTTAGCGAGCAGATAGACCAAGGATACCTAAAAGCTGCGCATGGATTAATACTTGCGGCACCAAATATTCTTGATCCTCAAAATGCAGCATCTTTGATGGCGACAGCTGAAGTATTAGAGCTCAAGGGTGATGAAGCTATTGAGCAAGCAGCACTGAAATATCTGGATGAAGATGTCCGGTACGCCTATGAACAGGCGGTATCTCCCATGAAAGCGATATGGCAAGCGACCATATTGGCCCAAAATACGAATAATTCAGCCAATCCTGATGAGAGCATTGACCCAGACGCTGGTGAAAATCTGAATGTGCATAATAAAGGTGGTTTAAATGTTCTTGGGGACGAACGTGATCTAGCCCTTCAGGCTGCGCGTTGGGTCCGAGGGCAAAAAATCGATACGTTCGCTTTCACCCTGTCTGGCATAGGGTTGAGTGCTTTGGAAGAAAGTACAAAAGCGGGTGCATCCATAATAAGGGCTGCCGATAGGGCTGGGCGGTTGAATGAAGACTATCGCCGCAATATCCAGAGACGTTTGTTCAATACAGCACCGCCTGAACGCATAAAGAGAGATTTGACTGTTCGTTTTTCTGGAGCGCTTGGAATAGCCGCAAAAGGTGAGGTTGTTCTAGATATTATACGCGCAGATATTGATCAGCGCGAATTGGTTGGTCTTGAAGAGCAATTGCTGTTGATTAGAGATATTTCCCTAAAAACCTCAGCACCGGCAACTATCCAGATACTGTCATATGCGAGAAATGATCTCGACCTTCAAAGAGCAAGATTATTAACAGAAGCGGGTGGTGATAGAGCATTAGCGTTATTGTCCATGGAGGGCGGTGCAGCTTTGACAGCAGCGCAAACCCCCGTGCGTTGGACCCCTAAATTGCGTTTTATGATTACGTTACTTGCAGGTATGGGATTAACGCTGGTCTGGTTAGCATTAGACACGTTTTTCCGTTCTATACGGCGTGGCCGCCAAGTTCGACGTAGTGCGGTTTACGGCATTGATGAACGCGAATGGGATCAGGAAAGTTGACCATAAAAAAGGCTATCGACCCATTTGCCTTCCGTGAAATGCGTTTCTTTATGCGTGCCTTCCAGCTTAAAACCTAGTGAAGGCAAGAAGGCCTGTTTGGGTTCATCTATAGAATAAATCTCAGCCCAGATACGATGTAGGTTCAACTCCTCAAATCCATATTTGATCAGTAGTTTACCTGCATCCGAGGCGAATTTTTCGTCTATATAGAGATCATCAATTCCCAAATAGATTGAAAAATCCGCATTTTGGTTGATTGTATCAATATAGCACAACCCACAGGCTCCCATCAGGGCCTTGTCGGACTTGCGTTCGATAGCAAACATACGTGTGCGTGGATCGTTGAGCACATTATTTTCAAACCATTTGCGCTGCATTTCAGGGGATATTTCACGGTATTCACGAAAATATCGGCGCATTTCAGGTTTGTTTCGCCACAAACGAAGTGGTTCAAGGTCACTTTCTTCAATAGCGCGTAGGTTTACAAATTCGCCACTTATCATGAAGTCACCAATTCTGTGTTTTGTGGTGTAAGCGCATCTCCAAAAACAAGGTCTTCGGAGAGGGTTCGTCCAATCAGAAGGTCTAGATCATAAGGTTGATATGCATCTATTGGCGCGGGGCGAAGTGCTTCTATATCACCTGCCGACAGGACATGGCCCTTGGGTAGGTCGTGTTTGAGGCGCAAACACCGTCGTTGTACGATAATGCTGTCGCCTTCATTTGGTTCTACCCGTTTGACGCCATCACCCAAAGCCGCTTCAAGTTCACGCGTACGGTCCACCATATCGCGCCAGGTTTTAGGTGTCATGGAGAAGCCATGGTCTGGCCCGTCGCGATCATTATCATCGGTGAAGTGTTTTTCGACCGCGCGGGCACCCAGCGCGACGGCACCAAGAACAGCTGCGTGTCCGGGTGTATGGTCAGATAAACCCAATGGTAGTCCGGGAAAGGCAGTTGCAAATGCTCTAAGGACGTTCAAATTCACATTACTGAAATTGTCATGGCTACCTGTATAATTTGTATTGCATTGCATGAGGCAGAGTTCGCGATTGTAAGCTAATACAGCCTCCGCAGCGCGAATTGACTCTTCCATATTAGAAGCACCTGTTGCGATAAACATTGGTTTATTGTGCTGGGACACTTCAGAAATAAACTGAGGCCAATTCACATCACCAGACCCGATTTTCCATGCGCCGCACAGCGGATCATTCATGTTGATAGCCTCAACATCATAAGGCGTAGTCATGTAGTGAATGCCTGCCTTTTGGCATTCCTCAGCGAGGATAGGTGTCCACTCTCTTGGCAGGTGGTAGTCATCAAAAATTTCGTAGACTGACTTTTTCCACTCTGATTGATGCGCGATCTGTCCACCCAAAGTTTTAAACCCTCGGTCAGACACAATATCCTTGGCCAGAAAATGCTGAAATTTCGCACATTCTGCGCCTGCTTCTTTAGCCGCCCAAATCAGGGCTTTTGCGCGCTCAATATCTCCATCATGAGAAGAGGCGATGTCGGCAATGAAATAGGTGGGCGTATCTATTGCGATTTCGCGATCATAGATTTTGAAGTGATTATTATATCTCATGTCTATAATGCCTCATTCGCTAAAGCTGTGGCGGTTTGTTCGAGTGTTGGTAATTGATAGCCCAGTTTGGTTTCGGTTTTGGAAACATCCAGTCCTAAACACATGGCGCGTGGTGTTGCCAATTGATGGCCTGAACCTTCAACAACCCAATATGGCTCAATATTCATGGCCTTGGCCACAGCGTATATAAAATCGCCCTTTGATGACACATCACGTGAGCTGACATTGTATATGCCATGCGCTTTTTTCTCCGCGAGGTCTAAGCTAATGCGGGCCATGTCCTGCACGTGAAGGGGAGAGCTGAAGAAATCCATAAAGAGGGTCATATCGCCTTTGTTTAAAAGGCTTTCCTTTACCCACCGTCCGTGGCCTTTTGTTGCGCCAATAATGTTAGTGCGCAGTATCAACGCATGTGGCGAAGTTAGCGCTAATTGTTCAGCCAGATATTTTGAGCGGGCATATTCATTGACCAGATTGACTGGGTCGGTTTCAGATTTTGGCGATGATCCACCCCAAGTGTAATAATGATCTGTCGAAACCTGAAGCAATGGACGCGAATGCTTTGCGCTCCACTCCGCTAGAAATGACAATGGACGTGTATTTAACAGGAAGGCATTTGCTGGATCGGTCTCGCATTTATCGACATAGATATTGGCAGCACAATTGATTATGCCGTCTGGATCTACGTCTTCAAGGACACGGGCGAGAGCGACACTATCTGAAAGATCAAAATTGACATCGGCGTTTGAACGCGCAGCCGTTATGCTCGTGTCACTGCGTTTCGTCACTTCTTTTACAAAGCAAGGGCCAAGCAGACCTGTTGCACCAAGTATTAGCCAACGCATCGCTTAAGCCGCAAAATCGAGTGAGACAGGAGAGGTCTCAATGTGCGCGCGTTCGGATAATGCCAGACGGTGGCTATCAATATGGCGGCTATTTATGTCTTGTATGTCAGGTCGCATGAAACACATGCGTGCATATTCTGCGGCGCTTGCCATAGGCGCTGCATCGCCCATTGCCTCATATAGAGCTTGCATGAATTGCAGGTCTTCTTTGTAGTCCAATGTCCATCGCAAATTGGACAATGGTTCACCGGGACCTTGTAAGGAAGCGCGACGCACACCTTTCTGAGATCGTATCCACGGCGTCACGTGTTCTCGGTCATATTTCGAGGTAGCATTTGCATCAGCATCGTATAGATGCTCGACAGGAAAAGCATCGCAATCCAGTCCGTGTGGGAAACGCGCTGGCATGTTGTTACATGCATATGTGACCTCTGAACGTTTCAGGAGCTTTACAACTTCGCCGCAAATTTTGGGATCAATCATTGGGCAGTCAGATGTTACGCGCATGACGGTCGAGGCGTTTACTTCGCGGGCGGCTTTAGCATAGCGAGATAAGACATCGCTTTCTGAGCCTCGGGTGACTTTATAGCCCCAGCTTTCGGCAGCTTCTGCAATTGGATCGTTTTCTGCGCTATCAGGAACAGCGCAAACAACGACATCGGATTGAGGGATGAGGTCGCATCTATCTAGGCATCTTTTGAGCGCGGGTGCGTCTCCAAGATTTTCTAGAATTTTGCCTTTTAATCTACTCGAATTCCAACGCGCTTGGACGATAATTGCGAGCGTCATGAATACCTCGAAAGTATATTTGGCTGCTCTCATCGCAAATCGCATATCCACAATCAAGAGAAGCTTTAAGTAAGGCTTTAAACTTACGCACATCTTGTAAACTAATGCTTAAACCCTTTGAGAGAGTTTGAGGGTTAACGAGGCCTTTATAGCTTATGTGAATTTACACAGATCGAGTGCTAATTATGACAAAATCATTCTTCCGTGACTTTATGGACCCTGCGCCAAATCTGGATGGCAAGACTATCTTGGTGACGGGAGGAACCGGAAGTTTTGGTAAGGAATTCGTCAAGCTTGTTTCCGAACGTTGGACACCTAGAAAACTGATTGTGTTTTCTCGCGATGAGCTTAAACAGTATGAAATGGCTCAGCAGTTTCCTGTGTCTGATTATCCATTTATGCGCTATTTTATCGGTGATGTAAGAGATCAGGCGCGCTTGGAAATGGCCATGCGAGGCGTCGACTATGTGATCCACGCTGCAGCGCTAAAGCATGTTCCTATTGCAGAATATAACCCGATGGAATGTATCCGCACGAACGTCTTTGGTGCTGAGAATGTTGTAAATGCATCGATCAAAGCGGGTGTAGAAACCGTGGTGGCACTGTCCACTGATAAAGCGGCTAATCCGATCAACCTATATGGTGCATCTAAGCTTGCTGCGGACAAAGTCTTTGTCGCTGCCAACAACCTTTCTGGAGCGAATGGGACAAAATTCTCTGTCGTTAGATATGGAAATGTCCTTGGATCACGTGGGTCTGTTGTTCCATTTTTCCGTAAACTGATTGAGGAAGGTGTCGATTCTCTTCCTATTACAGATCAACGTATGACGCGTTTCTGGATTACATTAGAGCAGGGTGTGAACTTTGTTCTATCTGGCTTGGCGCAAACACGTGGCGGTGAGATCTTTGTACCTAAAATTCCATCTTCCACGATCGGAACACTCGCGTCAGCGTTAGCGCCAGAATTACCACAAAAAGTCGTTGGTATTCGTCCAGGTGAAAAACTCCACGAGATCATGGTCCCTGAAGATGATGGCCGTTCGACCGTCGAAGTAGAAGACCGCTATGTCATTCTGCCTGCTGGCGCTGAGCAGTTGAAAGATGATTGGCTAGAAAATGGAGCACGCGATGTTCCTGAAGGGTTTGCATATTCATCAGACCAGAATGATGAAGTGCTAGACGAAATATCGATTTTAGAAATGCTGGCCCTGACATTCCCAGGCGAAAGCCTAAAAACGATGGCAAATACGATGCGTCGTAGAGAGGGAGATGCGCCTAGCTCGTTAGCAGATACAGACATCTCTACAGCACCTAAAAAGCGTAAACGCAAATCGTCTTAGAATTTTAAGAAAAGATATAAAAAAAGGGCGTCCACTGTGTGGGACGCCCTTTTTATTTTACCTATTCAGCGGCCGTTGCAGAAGCTGAATCATCAAGTGGATATTCCAAGCGAGATAATAACTCTTTTGGTGCCACTTGCTTGAAGTTTTTCAGTTCCAGATCCCAGTTGGCAAGAATTGCAGTTGCCATATCGGATTTTGTCCGTTTCTGGTGCTCTTCAATGAGTGATCTAAGTTCATTTTCCCAATGTTTGGATTTGATTGTATCCCAAACAATAGCTTCAGGGTTGGCCATGATGTCGAACTTGTCGTCTGGGTCGTATATGTATGCCATACCACCCGTCATACCAGCACCAAAGTTGTCACCGATTGGTCCAAGGATAACAGCACGACCACCTGTCATGTATTCACAACCATTGGAGCCACAGCCTTCAATTACGGCAGTTGCACCAGAGTTACGAACAGCAAAACGTTCAGCAGCTTGTCCGGCAGCATAAAGATATCCAGACGTCGCCCCGTATAGACACGTATTACCAATAATCGTGTTTTCATGAGCTTGGAATTTCGCAGAGTGCGAAGGACGCAATATGATTGTCGCTCCAGATAGACCTTTACCAACGTAATCGTTTGAGTCACCGATGACTTCCAGTGTCAGTCCTTTAACGCTGAATGCACCCAAAGACTGCCCAGCTGAACCTGTCAGAGTTACCCAGAGGCGGTGATCTGGAAGTGGATCATCTGTCCCAAATTTGCGAACAATGTGAGAGGATGCGCGCGTACCAATTGCACGCTGTACGTTGCGCACTTTGTACTCAACTTGCATTTTCTCGCCTTTTTCAAAGAAGGCTGTCGCATCGCGAAGGATCTCAGCGTCCAGTGAATCAGGAACTTCATTGCGAAGTGTTGGTTTGTATTCGATCTTTTGATCTGCATCCGCACGAATGAGGAGTGGGTTGAGGTCAAGATCATCAAGGAATTCAGAACCACGAGATACCTGAGATAACAGGTCAGTGCGCCCAATCACTTCATCCAGTGTTGAGAAACCAAGTTCTGCCAGCACGTCGCGCACTTCTTGTGCGATGTGTGTCATCAAGTTCACCACTTTGTATGGCTCGCCTGTAAACTTCTCACGTAGATCATCACGTTGTGTACATACACCAACTGGACATGTGTTGGAGTGACATTGACGGACCATGATACAGCCCATAGCCACCAATGAAGCAGTCCCGATACCGTATTCTTCCGCACCCAACATTGCCGCAATAACGATATCGCGTCCTGTGCGCAAACCACCATCAGTACGTAGCGTCACTTGATCGCGAAGGTTGTTGAGCGTTAGCACTTGGTGTGCTTCTGCAAGACCAACTTCCCAAGGAAGACCAGCAAACTTCACTGACGTCTGAGGGCTAGCACCCGTACCACCGACATTACCGGCGATAAGGATGATGTCAGCTTTCGCTTTCGCCACTCCGGCAGCAATCGTACCAACACCTGAACGCGCCACAAGTTTCACGCAAACACGGATGTCTGGGTTGATCTGCTTTAAGTCATAGATTAGCTGCGCCAAATCCTCGATAGAATAGATATCGTGGTGAGGTGGCGGAGAAATCAGCGTTACACCTGGTGTGGAGTGACGGTTTTTAGCGATAAATTCTGTGACCTTAAAGCCTGGTAGTTGCCCACCTTCACCTGGTTTTGCACCTTGTGCGACTTTAATTTCAACTTCGCGACACTGGTTTAGATATTCAGCTGTGACACCGAAACGACCAGACGCAACCTGTTTAATGGCTGAGTTCATGTTGTCGCCATTTGCCATCGGCTTATAGCGCTCACGAACTTCACCACCTTCACCGGATACTGATTTCGCACCAATGCGGTTCATCGCAACATTCAATGTTCCGTGGGCTTCAGGGCTAAGCGCACCTAGCGACATTCCCGGTGTTACGAAACGCTTGCGGATTTCGTTGACAGATTGAACTTCTTCTTCTGGAAGTGGTTTGTTTGGAGATTGGAAATCCAACAAGTCACGCAGTTGAAGAGGGTGCTCGCGCGCTTCTTTTTTCAAAGCTTCGGAGTATTTCGTCCACTCTTTATAGCTGCCTGTGTCACATGATTTTTGAAGTTGGTGAATGAGATCACCAGTCAAAGCGTGACGTTCACCAGAACGACGGATACGGTAGAAACCACCGACAGGCAGAGCCAAGACTTGGCCATTCCAAGCTTTGTCATGCAGGTCGAGTGTTTTTTGAGCTAGACCGCTTAAACCGATACCTGAAATTTTAGATGTCAGGCCGGGGAAGTAGTTGTCCACGAGCGCACGAGATAGACCCAACGCCTCGAAGTTATAACCACCACGGTAGGAAGATATCACGGAGATACCCATTTTTGACATGATCTTCAGAAGACCAGCGTCGATTGCCTTCTTGAAGTTTTGACATGCTTCTTCAAGGCTAACACCTTCGATGAGGCCTTTAGCGTGACGATCAGCAATTGTTTCGATTGCAAGATATGCGTTCACACACGTCGCACCCACACCGATCAATACAGCGTGATAGTGTGTGTCTAGACATTCTGCAGAACGGACTGTGATCGAGCAGAAAGAACGTAATTCTTTGGCAACAAGGTGAGAGTGAACGGCACCCACAGCAAGGATCATCGGAATTCCAGCTTTATCAGCGTCTTGGAATTCGTCTGTTAGAACAATGTGTTCTTTACCTTGAGAAACAGCATATTCAGCTTCTTCACAGATGCGGTCGAGGGCAGCCTGTAGTGAAACAGCGGAACCAGCACCAGAGGCATCAGCGTCAAATGTACAGTCAATTATTGAAACGCCTTCACCCAGCACTTCGATCAGGTTGTTATACATTCCAGTTGTTAGAACCGGACTGTCCAACACAAACACGTTCGACTGTGCTTCATCGTCAGCCAGAATGTTTCCGAGGTTTTTAAAGCGCGTTTTCAAACTCATAACGCGGTCTTCGCGTAATGGGTCGATTGGTGGGTTTGTGACCTGTGAGAAGTTCTGACGGAAATAGTGTGAAAGAGGGCGGTAGCTCTCTGAAAGCACGGCAATTGGGCTGTCATCGCCCATAGATCCAATCGCTTCTTTACCTGTCTCAACCATTGGTGACAAAAGTAATTCTGTTTCTTCCATTGAGAAACCAGCCGCAGTCTGACGACGCAAAAGTTCTTCTTTGTCGAATAGTTTTGGTTCTTTGCCCTCAGTAATACGAGAATCTAGCTCGATAACGTTTTCCAGCCATTCGTCATAAGGGTGTTGTGCAGCAAGTGCATCAATGACTTCTTTGTGGTCGTAAAACTTACCTTCTTCGATGTTTACAGCAATCATCCCACCCGGAGCCACACGGCCACGACGTTCGATTGTTGATGTATCGAGGGGACACATACCAGTCTCAGAACCAACAGCGAGTACGCCTTCAGTTGTAAGCGCATAACGCATTGGACGTAGACCTGAACGGTCTAGACCAGCAACAGCCCAACGGCCATCAAATGCACACACAGCGGCAGGACCATCCCATGGCTCCATCACAGCGTTTGCATAAGCGTACAGACCTTGGTGAGCTTGTGGCATCACGTCTTCGCGTTTTGACCATGCTTCAGGAATAAGAAGTGTTTTCGCCATTGTCGCTTTGCGGCCTGCGCGAACGAGCAATTCAAATGCAGCATCCAATGCGGCAGAGTCAGAAGACCCTTGTGGAACGACTGGTTTGATATCTTCTTCATGGCCTTGAAAAGTCTCTGAAACCATGCGGATTTCGTGAGACTTCATCCAGTTGACGTTACCATTGATCGTGTTGATCTCACCATTGTGAGCCAACATACGGAAAGGCTGAGCCAACCACCATTGTGGGAATGTGTTTGTCGAGTAACGTTGGTGATAAATCGCCACTGAAGACACAAAGCGCTCATCCTGAAGGTCAGGATAGAATTTATCGATATCTTCCGCAAGGAACATACCTTTATAGATCAATGCACGAGCAGAGAATGAACATATGTAGAAGCTAGGAATTCCTGCTTGGCGGACACGTTTTTCGATGCGTCGACGACAAATGTATAGAATGCGTTCTAGTTCCGCAGCCGGGCGGCCAGCAGGATCATAGAACATGATTTGCATGATTTCAGGGCGCGTTGCATCCGCTTTTGTTCCGATCACTGATGTGTCGATTGGAACTTGTCTCCAGCCATATACATAGAAGCCAAAGCCAACAACTTCAGTTTCAACGATTGTACGTGCGCGTTCTTGGGCACCAAGGTCTTCACGTGGAAGAAAAATCTGACCAACACAAATGGGTTGGTTTTTAGCAGGTTTATGACCAGTTTTCCGGATTTGGGCTTGGAAAAATTCTTGTGGAACGTCCAGACGGATACCGGCCCCGTCACCTGTTTTACCGTCAGCATCAACGGCTCCACGGTGCCAAACGTTTTTAAGCGCTTTAATACCAGCTTCAACAATCTTGCGGTTTGGACTTCCATCCATTTGAACAACCAGACCCACACCACATGCATCGTGCTCGTCGGCAGGGTTATAAGCATGTGCGTCGATCAATGCCTGACGCTTTGCTTCGTAATCGGCTTTATAGTTTTTGTTTTCTTCGGTCATCGTTTTCACCTTGCTTGGTGGAGGGAAGAGGACACTCAATGTCACTCATTCCCTAGCAAATTCATGTGTCTTTTTTTGTGCAGCTATTCTGCTGCGACTTTGTTGGAAGCGACTTTAGCTTTCATATATTTGTGCATGTGCTCAGCAGCATCACGGCCATCTTTAACAGCCCACACAACAAGCGAAGCACCGCGCATAATGTCACCCGCAGCAAATACGCCATCTAGGGATGTCATCAGGTTGGATTGATCCACTTTAAGTGCGCCCCAGCGGTTTACCGTTAGAGCATCTTCATTGAAGAGCTTTGGTAGGTCTTCTGGGCTGAAACCAAGAGCTTTAATCACCATGTCGGCTTTAACTTCGTAGTCAGATCCATAGATCGGCTCTGGTGAGCGACGACCTGAAGCATCTGGAAGGCCAAGTCTCATACGAACAGCTGTTACTGCTTTGACGCCACCTGTTTTCTTCTCGAGAACTTCTTTAGGTGCAGAAAGCCAGTCAAACTTTACGCCTTCTTCTTCAGCGTTCATAACCTCGCGCTGGGAACCCGGCATGTTTTCGCGGTCACGGCGATACATACATGTTACCGCTTTGGCACCTTGACGGATCGCTGTACGGACACAGTCCATAGCAGTATCTCCACCACCGATAACAACAACGCGTTTGCCTTCAGCGTTTAGCTCGCCAGATTCAAAGCGTTTAACTTTGTCACCAAGGCTGAGCTTGTTTGATGTGATCAAGAAATCAAGCGCTGCGTGAACACCCTTGGCGTCTTCACCTGGCATGTTCAAGTCGCGTGCTTTGTAAACACCTGTGGCTATCAATATAGAGTCGTGCTTCTGGCGAAGTTCCTGAAGCGTGACAGTGTTACCAACGTCTGTGTTGTAAACGAACTTCACACCTGAATCTTTCAAGTATTGTTCGCGGCGTAACACGATGTCTTTCTCGAGTTTGAAACCCGGAATTCCATACATGAGCAATCCACCGGCGCGGTCATAACGGTCATAAATCGTGACTTGGTAACCGTAGCGACGCATTTGCTCAGCTGTTGCAAATCCAGCCGGACCCGCACCGATAATGCCAACTGATTGCTCGCGTTCTTTTGGCGGAGATACAGGTTTTACCCAACCGTTTTCAAATGCCGTATCAGTGATGTATTTTTCAACAGAACCAATGGTCACTGTCCCGTGGCCAGATTGTTCGATTGTACAACTGCCTTCACATAAGCGGTCTTGAGGACAGATGCGTCCACAGATCTCAGGCATGTTGTTGGTCGCCGAAGAAAGAGCATAAGCTTCTTCTAGGCGCCCTTCAGCCGTCATTTTCAACCAGTCTGGAATGTCATTGCCAAGAGGGCAGTGCTGTTGACAGAACGGCACACCACATTGAGAACAACGTGAGGCTTGCTCATTTGCTTTTGCATCAATGTATTCCGCATAGATTTCGTGGAAATCTTTTTTACGTTCTTTGGCGTCGCGTTTTGATGGCATCTCTTTATCAATAGAGATGAACTTCAGCATTTTCTCTGGCATGGCTGACTTCTTCGATCTAAGTTTTCTTGAATAGCGGCACTGTTTATAACTTTGTTTTCATGTGAGCAAGTGACAAAATGCGAGATAAGAACCGTTTGGGTTTTAAAATATTCGAATTTCAGACTGGAAATTGCTTTTTTGAAAATCGTTCGCAAAAATTAAGCGCCATTTGGTGCGTATGTCGGTTTGGCGCATCAATTGCTATTCATCATGCCGTAACAATTCTGAATGTATTAGAGTATCAATTTGGTGCGAAAACGCGATCCAAATATTTATAAGAGCTAGGGATAAACATGTCGTATTTGCAATTGGCTTTGATTGCCTTGGTTCAAGGAATAACAGAGTGGCTTCCGATATCATCATCGGCGCATGTGCTTCTAGCTGCTGACTATTTTGGTCTGGATGGCCCAGAAGAATTGCTGATTAACGCAATGGCACACTTGGGAACTTTGTTCGCTATTCTTATTTATTTCTGGCGTGATTTTGCCAAAGCGACTGTGGGCGGTATCGAGCTGATATCTGCGCCAATGTCTAAAAAGCCACTATCCGAAGGCGCGCACCTTGCCTTGATGATTATAGTCGCAACACCTGTTGCTTTAGCTATTGCAGCTGGTTGGGAAATCTTCGCGGATGATGCGATGAAAGATGGAATGCGCAATGCTTATGTTGTTGCGGGTTCTACTATCTTTTTTGGTGTTTTGCTTTGGTGGGCCGATGCCAAAGGAGAGACACATCGCGTTGAAAAAGATATGAAAATCAAAGATGCATTCTTGATTGGTATGACGCAGGCGATAGCCGCGCTTATTCCGGGAACGAGCCGTTCTGGGATTACGATGACAGCTTCAAGAGCGCTCGGGTTCAGCCGTGAAGAAGCTGCGCGTTTTTCAATGCTGATTGGTGCGCCAATGCTAGCTGCTGTAGGTGCGTATGCATTCCTTGAGCTTAGTCAGTCTGGTGGAAATACAGGTGATGCCACATTGATGGACGGCTTATATGTCGCTGCCTTATCATTTGTGTCAGGCATTATATCTATCGCGGCTTTGATGGCGATATTGAAACGGATGAGCTTTTTGCCATTCGTTATGTACCGTTTTGCACTTGGTGGATTGCTCTTGTTTATGGCTCCACACATCGTGGCTTAAACAAAGTAATAATTTGGATAATAAAAAACGGGACCTGAATAAGGTCCCGTTTTTTATATCTATTAGATATCGACGCGAGAGACTTCGTCTTTTTCAGGAACATGGAATTGTCCATATTCACGAAAGCGCCAGACATAAGTTGGTACGATTGCTTCAATCGTTTCTAGTGTTGTCACACCAAGATCAGAAATCGTGCCGTAGTTTTTGTCTGTTTCCAGACCCACAATATTGTCAGACTTCAATAGATGCACCTGATCGCCAGTTAGTGGCGGTGCGTGGAATGGCCATAGCTTGAACATCAGATCAAGCGCCATGCCTTTTAGCTCTGCTGCAAAGAATGGAATTGGCAAAAGTATACGGCGACGATCAGTTGTTTCTAGAACAAACTGAAGTAGCTCTTTAAAGCTATAAGTCGTTGGTCCGCCGATTTCGTATGTGCGGCCCTGAGCTTCTGAATTATCAAGTGCGCCGACAATTGCGTCAGCTAGATCACCTACAAAAACAGGTTGGAATTTTGTTTTACCACCACCGATAAGCGGGAGGGCTGGCGACATAGCAGCCAGACTAGAAAACTTGTTGAAGAAATCATCTTCCGGCCCAAAAACCACGCTTGGACGAAGAATAGTCGCCGTTGGAATTTTGGAGAGAACCACGTCTTCTGCTTCGGCTTTGGATTGCGAATAGTTCGACTTGGAATTCGTGTCTGCACCGATAGCAGAGAGTTGCACAAACTGTTCAATACCAGCTTCGGCTGCAAATTCAGCGATGTTTTGAGCACCAAGCAATTGTGTGCCGTTAAAGCTTTGGCGACCGCGCTCAAACAAAATACCGACAAGGTTTAGAACAGCATCGGCACCATCTAGGGCGCGAACAATAGAAGGGCGGTTACGAACATTTGCCTGAATGATCTGAACTTGGCCAACTTCTCCGCTAAGGCGCATGTCACCCGCATTCATTGGGTTTCGAACGGCAACTCTTACGCGCCATCCTGCTTTACACAAAGCGCGCACTGCGTAACGACCTATAAAACCGGATCCACCGAATACTGTGATGAGTTTGCCTGACATGACACCTGTCCTGTGTGATTCATTCGTCTTAAGAATTTAGACGAGTCTGTGCTTAACCGAAATTCGGAGCACATGTCTATGCGGTTTGCCGCGTAACATGGTCGCGTTCAACCCGATAAAGGCATTTTTTATCTCTATTTTGAGTAAATTTTAGGCCGCGCCTTGAATTATTTTCCAAATGCGGCTGTCGGCTTATGTCATCAAGCAGCTGATTGCGTTTTATTCTTGCGGCTACGTTCAGCGATTTGGTTTGTCCAGTTTGTGAGTTCTGCTGCTGTCATTGGTTTCGCGATAAGGAAACCTTGTACTTCATCAATCCCCTGACTTCGGACATATTGAAGACTTTCTTTATCTTCAATACCTTCTGCCACAACACGTAGATCAAGCTGACGACCCATTTTGATAGCAGTATCAACGGCTATTTTACTGAAAGGGTTGCTCGTCACATCTTTTATGAATGTCTGATCGATCTTCAATTCGTTGAATGGGTATAGGCGCAATTGCTCAATGGACGCTGCACCCGTTCCAAAATCGTCCAATGAAAGACGAAACCCTTTTAGGCGGAAACGCGATAACACATCCAGCATATCTGCGCCGTAGGACATGACGCGGTTTTCCGTAATTTCCAGCGTGATCAGGCGGCGATCTATGTTCTGGAGCCTGAAAATACGTTCCAGCCTGTCTGGAAATTGAATATCCGATAAGCTGAGTGGGCTTAGATTTATAGAGGCTTTCAAGTCGCGGTTTTGTTTCGCCCACCGGGCTAAATCATGCGCGACTTGTTCCGCTAAATCTTCTGTTGCACGGGTAATGACACCATGGTTCTCAGCAGCTTCTAAAAATGGAGCAGGAGACTCATATTCTCCACTATCACCCAGAACACGTCCAAGCACTTCAACGCTTTCAATCTTTTTGGATATCAAGCTTAGTTTAGGTTGGTATACTGGATTGAAACGACGCTCATGGATAACTTGGTTCGTCCGACGACCACTCCAAACACTTTTGTCGGCCTGCTTTTTACTACCCGAAAATTCGTTAGCATCAATAGAGCCTAAGACCTTAGTCAAAGCTTCTACTTCAAGAGGTTTTTTGATGGTTCCAAGCACAGAAATCTGTTGGATGCGCGCTAGTCTTGTGACGGTATCTAAAAGGTCTAAGTCTTCGCTGGAGACTATTATGAGAGACCCATAAAATTTGCGGCGGCTCAATTCCCGTATGAATGACACGCCATCCATATTTGGCATGTTCAGGTCACAACAAATGAGATCAACTATATGTGGATTGCTATCATATATCTCTAGCGCATGTACGCCATCATGCGCGATTTTAACATCCTCTACGCCCTGCGCACGGATGAGGTCTTCTGCCACGACTTGGAAAACAGGATCATCATCAACAATGAGGGCATTAAAAAAGGTCATGTATTATCTCATAGAAATATATGATGATACTTTACCCGAAAAGCGCTAACAAAGCTTAACAATGTTCTGAAAAATATTACCTTTTTAGACGAATAGTGACATCTTGCGCCCCAACACCTTGGGGGAGGGGAACGTCTGAAAGGTGGTAATTCGTACGAATAATGAGGTTTGGACCATTTTTGAGCTGAAATGAATTTGCAATAATGACTGTGTATTCTGATTGGTCCGAGACAGGGTTGTCACCATCGATCAAGAAGTCACCATAAGGCATATATACTGTGCCAACCATGACGCGCATGTCGTCGCTTTGAATATTATGTTTTAAAGCTTCAAGCTCAGTTTCAGTTTTGGTGCTTTTATCGTCGTCATCATCATCGTCGTGGTCATCATCTTTTTTCTTCTTCGACTTTTTCGCCAATGGAGGACGTTCAAAGAATAATAATCCAGCCATAGGTCCATCTCTTGGCGCATGTAGCTCTATCGTAGAATTTTTCTTGAAACGTAGCTTTGCGCTGTCCACGAGCACAAACCCAACACCGTCGGCAATGAGGGTTCCACCTTTATCGACCTTTAGTTCGCCGCCTTTTATGATGTAAATGCCTGGCTCTAATTCAGCTTTGACTTCTTCAATCTTTAGGCCGCCGCAATACACGCCGGGTTTTAGTTTTCTAGAACCGGATTCCTTGTTGAGTTTTACACCCTTTGTTTCGTTATCAACGCAATCATTTGGGTTGTACAGAGGAGCAGGGCGGTCACGCAAAGGATCACCAATCGCTGGACAGTCAGTTATGACAGTTCCACCAAGTTTTGCAGGGTCGCCATCTAACCCACCAGCAATACAGACAAAGTCCATATATACTTTTGCTTTATCTTTGACCTTGAAAGATTTCTTGTGATCTGAGTTGGAATAGACTTGGCAGTTTTCAGCAGTCAGTCGGGAATTGTTCGTGAGATCAATTGTTTTGTCATCATGCTTGGACAAGCTGATAATGCATACATTCCCACCACCGGAAATTTCAGCGACAGCTTCAGCACGGAATGTGTCTTTCCCATCTCCCTCCTGGATTAATGCGAGGGAGGCGGCGGTTATTTCCGAATGAACTGTGATGAGGCCGTTTTTAACATCAAGAATTGCTTTGGTTTTAGCAGGATCACCATTCCAATTGGCATTTACATAGCTTTCAGCAACAGCCTGCACACGTGTTTGATCTGCAGCAGAGACTGCCATTTCTCGTGCTGCTGCAAGTGCGGCTGCATCGACTATGTGTTGCAATTCTTTTTGGTTGGAAGTTTTTCCAGCAATATCCAGTGTGCCAGATACAATGACCGCCAATACCCCAATAAACAATGCAGCCATAACGGCCATATTGCCTTGGGTTGAACTCCAAAACAGCCTTAAAAAGCTTTTTGAATTCAGAGGTCTTGCGTTTAAACTCTGCATCGAGATATCAGCGGGCTCTTACTCTCTCATGTTATATTTTTCAGTGTGTATATTAACAGTAACAGTTCAAAATTTTACGAATCCATTGATAAGTATTTTGTTGAGCTGCTTTACACCTTGGAAACTATAACGCTCCGTCAATATTTAGGCTCTATTTGAATAGATATGAGCTTTTCAAAATTCTTCTCATTCTTTCATACGATCAGGTTTCGCCTATCCTTTTTGATTGGGACGATTATTTTTGTCAGCGTTTTAAGCTTGTCTGTCTTTTCCAGTTGGCGAGAGTTTGAGCGACAAGTTGCAGCCAAGTGTAACTTTGTCGAAGGGTCCGCGCAGGGTTTTGCGGCCGCAATCTCAGAGCCATTTTCCCGAGGTGATCGTACAGGCGTCATGCTCGCATTGCGCGGTGTCCGTAATGTACCGGGGATTGAGTTTGCCGAAGTTAAAAATGAAGCGGGTCGCAGTTTCCTATCGCTAGGGGCGGGAGCTAGCTTAGTCGGGCGCGATGGCGATCCGGCCAATATGTCTTTTTTCGATCTGTTGAAGGCTGACTATCTGCGTGTGAAAACTCCTTTGATGAAAGAGGGAGTAGAAATTGGATCTCTGCATTTGCTGACCAATATTTCGACATTGCGGCAAATCCTTATTGAAGATCTGAAATTCCTGACACTTGTCATGATGAGTGTTGTCATTGTCGGTATCTGGATTGCGCAATATACGATTGGTCGATTGATCGAGCCGATATCTCATCTTGCAAAAGTGATGAATGAAATTGGGCAATCAAGTGATCTGGTTGTTGGTGAGGCCCAGACAAGCCAATATAAAGATCGCCATGACGAGACTGGGCAGCTTGCCAATGCCTTCTCTGACATGATGGGCAAGATTAAAGATCGCGATGAAAAACTCGCTGAGCATCGTGCGTCGCTAGAAAAAACCGTTGAGAAAAGAACAAAAGACTATCGTTTAGCAAAAGAAGATGCCGAAGCTGCGAATGCGGCGAAATCAGACTTCTTGGCAACGATGAGCCATGAAATCCGGACGCCTATGAATGGGCTGTTGGTTATGGCGGAAATGTTGTCCGGGGCGAACTTGTCGACACGCCACAGACGTTATGCGGAAATCATTTCACGTTCCGGTAAAAGCCTTTTGACCATCATCAATGATATTCTTGATCTGTCGAAAATTGAAAGCGGTAAACTGGATCTCGAATCCGCACCGTTTGAACCGGATGCAATGGTCGAAGACATTGCTTGTCTTTTCTGGGAAAAAGCGCGCTCTCAGAATGTCGAGATTGCAACTTATGTTTCGCCCAACACGCCCAAAACGATACTTGGTGATGTCACGCGCCTCAATCAGGTTGTGACAAATCTAGTCAATAATGCGCTTAAATTTACAGAGAAGGGCGGCGTTGAGATACGTGTTGATGCGCGGCCAAGTGCAGATGGTCGACTCGCACGTATGCGTATTGATGTTTTGGATACGGGAATTGGTATTCCCGCTGATCGGTTGGACAAAATCTTTGAAGCTTTTTCTCAGGCTGATCAAAGTACGACACGCAAATTTGGCGGAACGGGGCTTGGTCTGGCCGTATGTAAACGCCTTATGTCCGCAATGAATGGGGATGTGAAAGTTGCTTCCGTCGAAGGCAAAGGGAGTTGTTTTACAGCGATTGCTGATTTCCCCGTCGTCGAGGAATATGCGGCTCCAGAAAAATCGGATAGCGGATCAACAAAGCTGGCCATCCTTGTCGATGATAGACCTGACGCGAAGGCTTCTATGGCGATGTCTTCTCGCAGTTTAGCGCGAAGTTTTCAGGATGCGGGTGCGCAAGTCAGTCTCCTTAAATTGTCTAAGGTTGATTGGAGAAATGTAGCCGCGTCATCAACGATATTATCTCACTCAAGCCTGATAAAAGAACTTGAGGCATCAGAGGCTGAGATAAAGCCATTTAACTTTGTATGCCTGTCAGATGTCGGAGATATGCAAGCGGACTCTTTGCTTGCAGATGGATTAGCGGTTGATATTCTGCCTCAGCCAACGGGACGCCAAGCTATTGTTGAATTGGTGACACGCGCTAAGACGGCTCAGTTTAGAGGATTAGACGCTCTAAACGCCAAGCCAAATACGCAAAACGAGCAAGCCTTCAAAGGCGTGCATGTGTTGGCAGCTGATGACAATGCGGTGAATAGGGAAGTTCTACGCGAAGCACTTTCGACACTGGGCGTCACTGTTGATTTTGCCGAAGACGGCCAAGAAGCGCTCGATATGGTGACCAAAGGTCGTGATGAGGATATGTATTCGCTTGTCTTTATGGATGCATCCATGCCTGTGATGGATGGATTTGAAGCGACACGCCGTATTCGTGATGATGAGACAATTTCTAACTTGAGAAAACGTATTCCCATCATTGGTCTGACCGCACAGGTTCAAGGTGTGGGCGTCAATCACTGGCAGGAAGTGGGTATGGATGATTGCCTGCATAAGCCATTTTCGATTGAGCGGCTCGTGTCCACACTTTCAAAATTTGTGAAACCAGATGTGCAGGTCAAAAAGCACGCCAAAGAAGTAGAAGATGTGCAAATCAAGGTGGACGATACGACACCTTTATTTGAGCAATCGACATTGGATATGTTTGCGAAATTATCGGCATCGTCTGGCAATAACTTACAGCAAAAAGTCTGGAGCATGTTTGCCAGCACAGCACCAACATCGCTTGAAGAAATTGAGAAGCTAGCAAGAGAGAAAGAACCGCAAGCAGAGCTGATCTCGAGTGCGGCCCACGCTTATAAGTCTATGTGCTTAAGTGCAGGTGCCAAACGTGCGGCGGACTATACGCAGTTGCTCGAGAAGTCCGCTAAAAATGAGGACCTATCAGAGTTGAAGAAATGCGTTGAGAATATCGAGGCATCGAGCCGTCTGACGCTTGAAGCGATGGACGAAGAATTAGGTGTTATGTCCGCTCAACTGACACAAGCCGTGAATTAAAGATCAGCCAACCAAACCATTGGGAGAGCGCGATTGTGCGCTTCCTCTAGTCAGAGACTTTTTGCGATTATTGCTGGCATAAACTGCAACATAATATTGGATCAGTATTCCAGCACCAAACAAGACTGCATCCATCCAGAATGTTGGCGGAATAACAGCCCTGATAGACTGCAATAATATCGATAAGACTGTTCCGACGGCAAATACGGGAAGTCCATGCTTGCCCATGAGTTCTAGCGCATTCCAAAGGTTGGATGTCGCCATCCAGCGCGGCCATTTCGTATTTACGACTAAATAGGCAAGCGATAAAACATGAAGCAATCTTGGCAGAGATAGGTAAGATTTGTTGAAGTCTTTTGCGATACGCGGAAGGTGATCATTAAACGGCAATGCACCCATGCGCATCTGAATCCAATAAAAACAAAACAGCGCATATGTCAGCGCGATAATGTATAAAATCGGATGGAATGGAGCGATACGTTTTCCATTCTTTGCGCTCATCCCACCGACAATTCCAATCACAAACACAAATTGCCATGCAAAAGGATTGAGGAACCATCGGCCATTTTGTGGCCAGTTGGGTAGGTTGATGTAAATGCCTGAATAAAACAGCATATGCAGTGCAAACCATACAAGGCCGGATAGCCCCAATAGCGCCCATCTGTTGATTGTCGCGAGCCACATAAAGCCCGGAGCCATCAGCAATAATACCATGTATAGCGGGAGTATGTTCACATAGCCGATTTGATAGGTGAGCAATGGTATGGCGAGTGATGCCTCCATGGGGGTCTCAATGAGTGGCTGAAGGGTGACAGCGCGGATCATCTTCTGACCGTCAAATCCAGCAATTGTGATTGTCAAAATGACAAGACACGCCGCAAAAACAAGCAGGTGCGCCCAGTATAGTTTGAATGCACGCGCCCACATTTTGCGAGCACCACTTAAAAATTCACCACGTTGATACGTTCCAGTGTAGGCTAGCCCGACAGCAATTCCTGACATGAAAACGAAAGCTTCGGCGGCATCGGAGAAGCCCCAGTTTCTCGACGTAAATTTCTCGAACGCATTGCCAGGGACGTGATTGATAAAAATCGTCAGAATTGCAAAACCACGAAAAACGTCCAAGCGTCTATCTCTTGGTGGTTTCACCGTCGGTATCACATCATTGTTAGGTTTTGAGCTCTCAGATGCGGCGCTATCCATGAGATGGCGCATCTAAGGTTTTTGGTGAAGGGCTTGTAATTGTTGGCGTTTCGATAACTTCACCGCGCCAATGTGCAAGGATAGTGTCTTGTATCTCCAGAACGTCCATCGGCGCTTTTTCCATCGGTGTCCAGAAAACACCTAAGTTGGATGCGAGTTTGCCGCTGGTGCGGGTCGACGTTAAAGTAATAAGTATCGGGGATAGGATTTGCGGTAGAGCAATCGGCATGAACCAGTAAATAAGTTGAGGTGCGAGCACCCAACAGGCGCTCATAATGACCAATCCTGTTAGTGAAATCCACCAAGATGCCTGAAAGCTCTCTTTCAAACTAACAGTGTCAGCTTCACGGTTGGAGGCCGGCCATCCGCCATCTTTTCCAAACACTATTTCCAGAAATGCTTTTGTCTGGAACATGAGCATTATAGGCGCAAACATTGATGACCATATGATTTCAACAAACGTACTCCATAGTGCTGTGATCGTACCACCAAAGTCAGTGTTTTCTTGCGTAATAAGGCCGCGTAAAACGATTAAAAACTTGGGACCAATTAGCAATACCAATACACCGACAATAAGGGTGAGTGCTTGGGTCTGTGCAGAAACAGGGAAGACAGGGCGTTGGCCGGGGTTTGGGAAATAGTTGGTCGTCGTTTCTACCAGTGTTGGTGCCAAGATGGATGCTATGATGAAGAGCGCCCAAAGCGGGGAGGCGAGATAGGCCATAATACCTTGGATGAAGGTGAAACGACACCAAGAGGTCAAACCGGGAGCACCGACAAGACGGGTGTGTTGTAAATTTCCCTGACACCAACGACGGTCACGTTTGGCAAAGTCGATAATGTTTTCAGGACCTTCTTCAAATGATCCTTCCAGTTCCGGATCGACAATGACTTTCCATCCGGCGCGGGATAGTAGGGCGGCCTCTACGTAGTCATGGCTCAGAATATGTCCACCAAAAGGAGGTTTTCCTTTTAGTGCAGGAAGACCACAGCTTGTTGCAAATGCGTGCGTTCTAACGATTGCATTATGCCCCCAGAAAGGACCTTCTGTGCCTTGAGTGCTGGCCAGTCCGCGCGCAAATGAAGGCGAGAAATAATTGGCTGCAAACTGGATGGAGCGGCCAAACCATGTTTTCGCTCTGATAACTTTGGGAAGTGTCTGAAACAGGCCGATATTTTCGTCAGCCTCCATACGAAGGACCATTTCGACCAAAGTCTCGCCTTCCATGAGGCTATCTGCATCTAGAATGATGAGGTATTCGTAAGCTGCGCCTGAGGTGCGAATGAAGTCTTCAATGTTGCCAGCTTTTTTACCGATATTCTTTTCGCGGCGTCGGTAGAAAATATTGCATTTTTCACCCCATTCATCGACAAGGCGCTCAAACCAGCTTTCTTCCAAATCAGCGACAGCATCCTGATTTGTGTCAGACAGTATCGCAAAATCAAAATGGTCCTGAGCATTGTTTAGCGTCAGTGAGTGCACCATGGCGGCAATGTGAGAGAATGTTTTAGAGGGATCTTCATTGTAAACAGGGACAAGAATCGCTGTGCGTCTGTTTGCAGGAAGATCTGAAGCTTTTCCGCTTCTCTTTTCAACAGCTTGAGAAAATAGCCCGCCAATAGCCATCGAGCCACCCCAGGCTATCCAAGCAGATGAAATCGCGAGCAGGCCGATGCGGATATAATCAAGAATATCAATGCCATCAGCAAAGAACACTTCCGCGGAAAGGTGCGTAGCGGCTATAGCAATAATTAATGCGTAAGCAATTGAGATGAAACGACTGATAAAGAGCATGAGGCAACCTTACAGCCCCATGCGGCTATATGTAATAGCTTATATCGAAATTGGAGCTGAAATAGATAAAATATGCATTGAGGCCAGCTTTATTTAGCGGCCATGCGTGTCGTAAATGGAAGGGGGGAAGATACCCGACGTTCACGACGACGCTCTAGGGATTGAGCAGGCATAGCCATTGGCGCATTTGGTAGGCCGCGCATTGATGACTTTGAACCAGAGTTCATTTTGTTAGAGTGGTTTTTCATCGCCAGATCTCCATTGATATAGCCAGATTTCCGAAAGACGATTTTCGCCGTCTTTAAGATAAGCGTTTAATTCCATAGGTTTGTCTGAGTTTGTCCGTGCATCCAGAACCAATCTCCAAACATTGCTTGAGCCAATGCGAGAGAGAGAAGAATGCACAAGGTCACCCCGACTAATATTTATGACTGATTTGACGTCTGCACCTTCAGGGAGGTTTTCCAGAGGGCCTCCTTCAAAATCGACGACAAACTTACGCAGCGTATTTTTACCAACTGTTCCGGAGACACCGCCCATACCTCCGCGTAGGCCAATTACCTTGGCGAATGCGTTGTGTTCTACGCTCTCTTTGGGCAGAAATGTGTCCGGAATTGTGTCAGAAGTTGGATTTGAAATTACATCTTCGTCATTCATCGGGCGTTCAACATCGCCCCAACTTAGACGGTAGGAAAATTCTCTAAATTCGCCAGCTTTTGGAGTATCCGAAGGCGTCCAGAAAGCGACTATATTGTCATTGATTTCTAGGTCTGTCGGAATTTCAACAAGGGAAACATGGCCCTTACCCCAATCACCGACAGGTTCAACCAGCAAGCTTGGGCGACGCTCATAGTGTGCTTCAGCATCCTGATACATATCAAAGTCGCGATTACGTTGCATGAGACCAAAAGCACGTGGATTGGTTTCAGCAAAGTAGGAATTGGCAAGTTTTTGTGGGTTGTTCAGGTTGCGCCATAAATGGTCGCCATTTTCACGCACGATTTTCAGGCCATCACTGTCGTGAACGCGACCACGATAATCGTCAAAACGATGGTTGGTGTCCGAGTATAGATACATGCTTGTAAGCGGAGCGACACCTAAACGCGCAACATCTTTTCTAAAGTAAAGACGGGCGGTTACGTCCATAATTGTGTCTGGGCCGGGCGTAATTACGAATTTATAAGCGCCGGTGACTGATTTGCTATCGAGTGCCGCGTAGACGGTTACACTTGTTGCATCTTCTGCTGGTGTCTCGATGTAGAAGTCAGAAAAGCGTGGAAACTCTTCGCCAGCTGCCGTTGCTGTGTTGAGTGCAAGTCCGCGAGCTGAAAGTCCGTAAAGGCTTCCTTCACCTAGAGCTCGGAAATAGCTTGCACCAATGAATGAGACCAACTCGTCTTTATATTCTTCAGTGTTTAATGGGTAGGCGAGCCTGAACCCTGCAACACCTGGCATGACAAAGTCTTCAAAATCAACAGGGTTTAAGGGCGGACGATAAATAAAGTCATCAGAGTTGAAGCCGACCGGTGTAACTTTTTTGTCGTCGACAGCGTACACACGAACTGTTTCCCAGAATATTCCACCTAAATGGAATGCTTGCATTTCGAACGTTGATTGATCTTTCCAATATGCTTTTTCTGGGTCGTGACGAATAGCTCTGTGCTCATCATACGTCATAGAGCTCAGTAGTTCAGGGAGTTCATCTCTTGAAGGTGCTTCGTATGTAGCTTTTGAGCGTGCTTCCATAACTTCAGATAAAAGGTCAAACGAAAACGGTGCATCTGATGGAGCTACCATATCGCGCGCGGCATCGGGAGCGGAGCTAGCAGGCATGCAAGCTACTACAGATATCAGTATCCAAGATATCAGTGCTGTGATGGAGGGGCGCGTCATTTAAGTTTTGTTAACCTTTTGTTTACATTTGTAGAGAGGGATCGGTCTCTCGAATTCAGAAATTTTCTGTTGTCGTTTCGTTATTATTTTGTGTGTTGTGGGTTTCTGTTATCTCAGAAGTAGAGGCTGAATTGAGTTGTCTCCCAATTAGCCGGACGTATGTTTCACAGTATCAAATTTAAGCTGGGCTCTTATGATCCCATGAACTCTTTCGTCCTCCATGTTAACTCTGGATGCTTTATTGCCGGATTTTGGGATAAGTTTCATGTGAAAAATCAGTAAGCTAAGAAGAAAACTTAATCCAATTTGCTTAATGCCCCATAACTATTGAAGATTCTGCGGTATATGAAGAATTCGTAATCATTGGGAATCGTGGCATTCTGATCCTAATTATTCGGGAAACCTGCTATTTATTAGGATGATATACCTTAATTGGCTGGTTTTGGTTGTTGTTTTTGGTATTTATGCCCTAAATAAAATTAGGGGCCTGAAAATTAGGCATAGAATATTTTACGGGGAAGATTTTGGCATCTGATAGAACACGCTCCAAATCGATAACGCTATCGGATGTTGCGCGCGATGCTGGAGTTTCTCCAATGACTGTCTCGCGCGTTATAAATGGCGAAGCGAGCGTCCGAGAAGCAACTCGGGTTTCGGTCCAAGAATCTATTAAGAAGCTGAAATACCGTCCTAATATTGGTGCAAGACGGCTTGCCGGCGCTAAAGTTGCGCGCATATGCTTGCTGTATGGAAACCCTTCCAGCTCCTATCTTGGCGAATTATTGCTTGGGGCGGTGGAGATTGCTGGTCGTTTGGGACACCAGCTTGTCGTTATTCGGGCAGATGCTGAAGTTTCTGCTGAAACGCTGGCGCAACAATATGGGTCGCAATGGGATGGTATTATTCTCCCGTCTCCTATGGGAGATGAGCCAGCGATACGCAAAGTCATAGCGCGAGAGAAAATTCCCGCAGTCTTTACAACGGGTAGCGTGAGTTCGAAGAAAAACCGCCTTTCGCATGCAGTTGAATTGGGAATTGATAATAGAGCAGCTGCCAAAAGTCTGACGCAAAAATTGATTTCTTTGGGCCATTCACGGATTGGTTTTATTAAAGGCCGTAAAGATCAAGCCGGAAGCACATTGCGTTTTAAAGGGTTTTGCGACGCGATGGCCGAGGCTGGTTTGGAAGTGAACCCGCTTATGGTCGAGCAGGGTGATTTCACTTATCTCTCAGGGATGAAAGCAGCTGAGAGGATGTTGGAATTTGACCCGCGTCCAACAGCTATATTTGCGGCTAACGACGACATGGCAGCTGGCGTAATAGGTGCGGGATCACGGCAGGGTCTGATTTTGCCCGGCGATTTATCTGTTGTGGGGTTTGATGATTCGCCTATTGCAACGAGTATCTGGCCGCATCTGACAACAATTCACCAACCTGTTTCGGAGATTGGTTCGACAGCAGTTGAGTTGCTAGACAGTATGATCTTCCCCAAAGACGATAAGCCATTGCCTCTAGCTGGGCAAAGCAAGTGGTTGGATTACACGTTGATTGAACGGGATTCCACGGCAGCGCCAAGTAAATTTACCTGACCTTCTCTGTGTCAGAGTGTGGGTTTTATGTCTAATTCCTAGAGTTTATTGGCGTAGGTTACGAAAAACAACAAACTTCTATGGTAAAAGTTAGCTTTGTTGGTCTAAACAAGTGACGCAAGTTACTATTTTAGACGAAGGAATAAATTATGGCGATCAAATACCATCAAGGTGATTTACCTGACGGATTAAAGCTTGGTTCCATAATTGCCGTCGACACAGAGGCTATGGGGCTCGAGTTTCATCGGGATCAATTGTGTGTTGTGCAATTGTCTGATGGTTCAGAAGATCAGCACGTCGTTCGGTTGGACAGATCATCATTTGACTGCCCTAATTTAAAAGCGCTGATGTCAGATACGAATGTCTTGAAAATATTCCACTTTGCGCGTTTTGATGTTGCCATGATGAAAAAATGGTTGGGAATAGAATGCGCGCCGATATTCTGCACTAAAATCGCGTCAAAACTAGCGCGAACCTATACAGATCGCCACGGCCTCAAAGATGTAAGCAGAGAATTGTGCAGCGCAGATATGTCTAAAGCTCAACAGTCTTCTGATTGGGGAGCAGATGAATTGTCCGATGCGCAACTTGCTTATGCTGCATCAGATGTTCTCTATCTACATGAGATTCGTGAGAAGCTCGTTTCCATGCTGGAACGGGAAGGGCGTATGGATATGGCGCAAGCCTGTTTCGACTTTCTTCCAAAGCGCGCAGATTTGGATTTGGCTGGATGGCCAGACACAGATATTTTTGCGCATAGTTAGGGCATCAATATTTAGTCATAGTGCAGACAAGATTCATTCTTAGTTTGTTAGATGAAATAACAGGCTGTTTTTATACTCGGGGTTAGACTTGGACGCGCTTACTCAAAATAAAATGGATCTTTGGGAGCCGCGCCGGGTTACCACTCTGACTCAGGCTCGGTTTCGTTCAAGCCTGGTTGGATTGTTGCGTATGCTGTTTATGGCAGGAATAGCAATTTCCGCAGGGTGGTTGATTGGTCCTGTGATTGTGCATGGTTTCACGTCAGGCAATGTGCAGCATGCAGACCCTGTTAGCGGTGTAACTATGATCAACCCACGTTTTTCGGGACGTGATGACAATGGAAATACATATATCCTAACCGCAGGAACCGCCAAACGCAGGCTAGATGAATTGGAAGTTGTTGACCTTCAACTACCGGTTTTGGAAGACGGTATTGGTGGGATGGTTGAGGCTAAAACTGGCGTCTATGACCGTGGAAATCAGATGCTTACATTGGAAGGTGATGTTCATCTGGTAGACGCTTCCGGAAATGAGCTGCTTTCACAACACGCACTGGTCTATATCGCAGAGAACCGTATTGTCGGTGAAACACCTCTTAAAGGTTGGGGCGATTTTGGAGAATTCCGCGCCGACAAATACGAGATCATTGATGGCGGAAAAGAAATATTGCTAACCGGGAATGTATGGACTCGGCTGCAGGACGAAAATTCGACGAATAATTCTTCATCTGGTGATGTGAAACCTGCACCTTCGGCTGAGAATGCTGAAAGTGATACGCAAAACTAGTTATGAAAAACGAGATTTAGCAGTGCGGACAAGAAAAATGGCGACAAAGACTATGTTGAAATGTAATGTGGATTGCACAGTTAAGAGGAAAGTTAGCATGATTAATGTAAAACGGGCTATTCTCGCATTTGTGGCGTCATTCGTTGTGATGACCCCATTGGCTCATGCTCAACTTGGTACCTCTGATGGTCCGATTGAAATTACTGCCGATAGCTTTGTGCTCGATGATCTTAAACATGAAGCGATTTACACCGGTAATGTGGATGTTATCCAAGGCGAGTCCCGTATTCGCGCTCAAGAAGTGATTGTAAGTTACTGGAGCAGAGAAGATCAACAAAAACGCAAAGAAGAATTAGGTCCTGCAGGTGCGAGTGCTTTGAAAGATATTCGTGCTGAAGGTGACGTCTATTACATAACGCCGGTTGAGCGCGTAAAAGCGGAACGCGGAATTTACAGTGCTGAAAAAGAACGCATCACTCTTTCTGGGAATGTATTGGTGACAAATGCTGACGGGGTTCTAGCCGGAAGTCACTTAGTTATCGATATTCCGCGCGGTCGTTACAATATGGATGGTGGTGAACAGGGACGCGTTCGTACGGTGATTGAAAACGTCGATGCGAGTCCTATCCAATAAATTAATAATGTCTGCGAAGATTTGTGGGCAAGTTCTAACCTGATTTTAATGGTGTTGAGTTCTAATGACCGAACAGACGATTATTCAGTCGAGTACAGAAGGGGCAGAAGGCAAAAGTGGCCTTCAGGCATTGAACATTGCTAAGGCTTTTAAAGGTCGGAGCGTTGTTAAAGATGTTTCTCTTTCTCTTCAACGCGGTGAAATAGTCGGGCTGTTAGGGCCGAACGGAGCGGGTAAAACTACCTGTTTCTATATGATCATGGGACTCATTGCTGTGGACAACGGATGTGTGGAAATTGACGGAGAGGATGTGACAGCGTTACCGATGTACCAACGCGCACGCCTTGGTGTCGGTTACCTTCCTCAGGAAAATTCGATTTTCCGAGGCATGACCGTTGAACAAAACATAATGAGTGTTGCTGAGCTAACAGAAAAATCTCGAGAGAAACGCCATGAATTGGTTGCTTCTCTCATGGATGAATTGAACGTTGCTCATCTAAAAGGACAGAGTGCAAACTCTCTATCAGGTGGTGAACGCCGCCGTGTAGAGATTGCACGTGCACTTGCTTCCCGGCCAAGTTTTATTTTGTTGGACGAACCCTTCGCCGGGATCGACCCATTAGCAGTGTCTGATATTTCAGACTTGGTGCGGTATTTGAAGCAACGCGGTTTAGGCGTGTTGATTACAGACCACCAAGTTCGTGAAATGCTTGATATTGTTGATCGCGCCTCCATTATCTATGAAGGTGAAGTACTCTTTGAAGGTCAGCCAGATGAAATTCTGGCTAACAAAGATGTGCGTCGGGTCTATCTTGGGGACCGGTTCGCGGCCTAGGGGGCGCGTATGGCGATTTCTCAACGTTTGCAGATGCGTCAGGGCCAATCACTGGTCATGACACCTCAATTGCAGCAAGCTATCAAACTGCTGCAACTTTCAAATATCGAACTCGCCGAATATGTCGAAGCCGAGATAGAAAAGAATCCCCTTATTCAAAAGGGTGACGGTTCTGAAGATGCTGCGCCGAAGGCTGATGCCACAGATGCGCCGTCTTCAAGCGAATTAGACCTTGGTGCTGGAGAAGCGCAAGGTAATCTTGATGCGCCACGGGAAGATGCATTTGAAGCAGATAGTCCCTCTGAGCAGGTCAGTTCTGATGCTGGCGCGGGCTCTGTAAGCGGACCTTCAGCATCTATGGACTGGTCCTCTGCAGGTAAAGGTGGTGGTGGCTCCAGCGGAGATACTTTTGATTTTGAGAGTAATCTTTGCGAAGAGGTTACATTGCGCTCTCATTTGGAAGAGCAGTTGAAAATGTCCGGGCTTGTTGGTGTCGATAAGTTTGTTGCACAGCGTCTAATTGATGAGACCGACGAAGTTGGATATATGCGCACTGATCCAGCCCAAATAGCTGAAATGCTGGGGACTGATGTTGATCATATTGAGCGCATACTCAATGTCTGTAAGGGATTTGAGCCGACAGGTGTTTTTGCAAATTCTCTTGAAGACTGTCTGATTATTCAGCTCAAAGAAAAGAACCGCTTTGATCCAGCAATGGACGCCATGATTGAAAACCTCGAAATGATTGCCAAAGGTAATTTAAAAGGGTTGGCGGAAGTGTGCGGTGTAGATCGCGAAGATCTATCTGAAATGTTAGCGGAACTAAGAGATTTATCTCCACGACCTGCTGCTGGTTTTGCAGGTGATGCTGCACCGACAGTTGTTCCTGATGTCTTTGTGCGGGAATTGAGCAATGGTATGTTTGCTGTTGAGTTGAACTCTGACACGCTGCCAAAAGTATTGCTTGATCGGTCTTACTACGCCGAAGTTTCTAGTGTTGCGCGTTCAGAAAATGAAAAAGAATTCGTCTCCGAGTGTCACGCGAATGCCAATTGGCTGATGAAAAGCCTGGATCAGCGTGCACGTACAATACTTAAAGTATCTCAGGAAATTATTCGACAACAGGACGGTTTCTTCGTGCGAGGTGTTCAGGCATTGCGCCCGCTAAATTTGAAAACGGTCGCAGATGCAGTTGATATGCACGAGTCGACGGTGTCCCGCGTGACATCAAATAAATTTATGTCGACACCGCGCGGTGTATTTGAATTGAAATACTTTTTCTCGGCGTCAATTCCCGCAATTAAGGGCGGTGAAGCTCACTCTGCTGAGGCTGTAAGATACCGTATTAAAGCCATGATTGATGGCGAGGCACCTGATGCTGTTCTGTCCGATGATCAGATTGTTGAGCGTCTTCGGGCGCACGGAATCGACATTGCCAGACGTACAGTTGCTAAATATCGGGAATCTCTGCGAATTCCCTCATCAGTTGAGCGCAGAAGGATCTTGGCCCGCTCAGCATAATGTGCTTCACTATACGAACTGAGACGGGTCTGGCCGTCTTCACCGTAGATTTGTCGCGGTGCATGATGGCTTTCAGCCTCAGGGACGTCTGACGGTTCTCGTCAGGCATGTTTTTCGTACAAATGGAGACCCCCACATGCAAATTGAAATCGCTGGAAAACAAATTGACTTGGGTGATGCTTTAAAAGAGCACATTACCGCAGGTCTTGAAGGAAGCGTATCAAAGTATTTCGATCGAGCAGGAGAAGCAGCAGTTTTTGTTTCCAAGCCCGGGCGTGCTTTTGAAGTCGATTGCTCGGTACACTTACCCTCCGGTGTAACATTGCAGGCACATGGCGAAGGCGCTGATGCGCATATCGCTTTTGAAGCCGCTCTAGAGAAAATAGAAAAACGCGTACGTCGTTATCATAAACGATTGAAGGATCACCACAAAAACAACAAAGATTCTCTGCCTGCAGAAGCAGTATTAGAGAGAGTAATTGCATCTCAAGATGATGAAACAGATGAGACGGCAACACTTGGAACAGCACCTGCCATCATTGCAGAGACAAATGCCAAACTAAAAACGATGACTGTTTCTATGGCAGTCATGCAGTTGGAACTGACTGATTCTCCAGCAATTATGTTCAGAAATGCATCTCACGGATCATTGAATATGGTGTTTCGTCGTACAGATGGAAATGTGGGTTGGGTTGATCCTGGCGTCTCATAGCTATATCTGATACCCAGCACCCCCTCGGAATTTCCGAAAGTAACCGACGAGAAAATTGATTTATGGCTGATGTTCTGGATTTACTCCGTCCTGAAACAATTGCTCCGCGCGCGAAATGGGCGAGCCGAAAGCTCGCCATTTCTGAGCTTTCGGAAATTATTGCGAGGGAATTGAATCTCGATCCAAACGAGATCTTCAATGCCGTCATGGAAAGAGAACGTTTGGGGTCTACAGGCGTAGGTGAGGGAGTCGCAATTCCTCACGCACGTATTTCTGGTCTCGATAAACCGATTGGCGCGTTTGCAAGGCTGGAAGGCGCTGTAGACTTTGAGGCGATCGACGATCGAGACTGTGACCTAATCTTTCTTCTTCTCGCCCCTAAAGAGTCAGGCGTAGATCATTTGCGCGCCTTGGCAAAAGTATCGCGCGTTATGAGGCAAGATAAATTGCGGGATGATTTGCGAAAAGCTTTATCTGTTGATGCTGTGCTTGCGGCATTTACCTCTTCATCAAAGCCTGAAACGAGTGCTGCGTAATTTGCTATTGACGGGCAACATCTTTAAATCATCTATTGAAGAACTGAATAGGTGGTCTTCAAACAGTGTTTGCCCAAGTCAGCCGTAAATAGCGGGAGCTAAATGATGAATGAAGAATTTATCCGTGCTGAGATAGAGGCGGCAGATAAATCATTAAATGAAGCGTTTATTCGGCGCCTAAGAGCGATAAGCGCTCTTAAAGAAGCCAAACAGGTTGATGATAGTGAGATATCAGCGGATTTGGCTTCTGATGCCGCGCTTGTTCGTCGCCTTATTGAAGAAGCCCCCGAAGATGTATCCATTGATGCTGTTGCTCGTTTCTGCCGCGCTTTTATAGGCGAGTGTGTTGTCTACCAAGGTGTGAAAGCTGTTCGTTACGCAGGTGGAAATGAAACTCGTCTCGTGAATGCAGCGCGTGGTTTCTTTGGTTATGCGGCCAATTTAACGCCTGCTGCCGATCCGCGAGAAGCATTGGAAGCTGTCGCTGAAGAATCTGGTGTTGTTGCCTGTTTGCCTTGGCCTGAACTCACTGGTGGTGGTCAATGGTGGCCCATGATGAATGAAAGTCGTTTTGCAGGACTTAAAATTCTATCCGGATGGCCAAATCTGCCAGGGGAAGACGCACCACCTCTGGAAACTGCGATTGTAGCGCGTAAAGATCTTTCACCATCAGGAGCAGACGACATGTATGCGATTGCGCATGATGATATACATGACGCGTCTCGAATTATGAGAATGGTCGGGTTAGAGGGGGACGTTGTCTCTCGTGTGCGTTCGCTCGCTTTGATCAAATTAACTGGATATGTCACTGAAGACGATTCCAGACTTGATGAAGCGCGTCAGGCTGGGCTAGATGGGCTCCAGATTATAGGGGTTCTGCCTCACCCATAAGCGCAGAACATTGACCTATATACGACTGTGTCATGATAGTATGACTTTATAATGCTTTGAAAGCTAAGAATAATGACGAATAAGCTGCGCCCTGAGCCTCTGCCATTTTTAGAGGCCGTATCTCTCTATGTTCCGGGGAAGGCACCTTCTGTAGTAGATGGCAAAATTTTCAAATTGGCATCAAATGAAAATCCACTTGGCGCCTCCGAGGCTGCCAAGCAGGCTGTTCAAGATGTAACGTCAGAGCTTGAGGTCTATCCCGATGGTTCTATCCAAGAGCTAAGAGAGGTTATCGGGAAGAAGCACGATATTGATCCCGAACGCATTTTTTGCGGTACCGGTTCTGATGAAATCTTACAATTATTGGGCAGAGCTTTTCTGGGGACGGGTGATGAGGTCATCAAGACCACTCACGGTTTTCTTATCTATGAATTGGTCGCTCAACAGTGTGGAGCGAATATCGTTCTTGCCCCTGAGAAAGAGTTACGGACAGATGTTGAAGCTGTCTTGGATTGCGTGACTGACAAAACAAAAATTGTTTTTATCGCCAATCCAAATAACCCAACAGGGACATACTTATCCGATGACGAAGTACGTCGTCTACACGCAGGCTTGCCGAAAAATGTCTTATTGGTTTTAGACAGTGCATACGCGGAATATGTCAAACTTGATGACTATGAACCCGGAATAAAGCTTGTTTCCGAGTTTGATAATGTCGTGATGACCAGAACTTTCTCTAAAGTATATGGTTTGGCCGCATTGCGGTTGGGATGGTCGTATGCGCCTAAGCACATCATTGAAGCACTGCAACGTGTTCGTGCACCTTTCAATGTGACTGCAACAGCCCAGCGTGCTGGTATCGCAGCAATGGGTGATCAGGCATTCGTGGATGCATCTGTCGAGCTTAATGATATTCAAAGAGCGCGATTGACGGACGGCTTGGAAAAATTAGGTCTTGCGCCTGTACCAAGTGTAGCAAACTTTGTGTTGGCCAGATTTCCCGAAGTTCAAGGTAAAGGAGCAGGAGAAGCTGCAGATTACCTTGATCAGCGTGGAATTTCTGTACGTCCGATGGGCGGGTACAGGCTGCCAAATTGCTTACGTATTTCGGTTGGGGATGCTGAAGGTGTTGATGCCGTACTTTCAGCCTTAGCGGAATTTTTGAGGTCGTGATGATTGAGAAAATAGACACGCCTATCTACGAAACGGTGACGATATTAGGAGCCGGATTGATTGGTTCTTCTATTGCGCGCGCATGTGAGGCGAGCGGTGCAGCTAAATCAGTTCGTATTTATGATGCCGATCCTGAAGTGCGCACTCGCGCTGACAAAATTGGTTTGGGCGATGTCTGCGATGACATGGAAAAAGCGTGCTCTGATGCTGATCTAGTCGTGCTATGTACGCCCGTCGGTATGATTGAAACTGCAGCAAAGGCTGCTGCGCCATTTATGAAAGCTGGTGCTGTTCTTTCTGATGTTGGTTCTGTAAAAGAGAGCGCGCTAAAAGATATGGTCGCTGCTGCGTCTAACGGTGTGCACGTTATTCCGGGGCACCCGATTGCGGGAACGGAGCACTCTGGACCGGACGCTGGGTTTGCAAAACTGTTTTCAGGTCGTTGGTGTATTTTGACGCCTCTTAAAGAGCAATCTGACGCCTATAATGAAGACGTTTCAAAGCTTACAAAGTTCTGGGAAGCTTTTGGGTCTACCGTCGAGATTATGTCTGCCAAACGACATGATCTTGTATTGGCAATTACCAGCCACTTACCTCACTTAATCGCTTACAATATCTGTGCAACAGCTGAAGATATGGAGCGGGTTGCCGAGGGCGAAGTTGTGAAATTTTCAGCTGGTGGATTTCGAGATTTTACGCGTATTGCCTCGTCTGATCCGACCATGTGGCGTGATGTGTTTTTGAACAATAAAGAAGCTGTTCTAGAAACATTGGGGCGTTTTACAGAAGACCTAGCAGCACTGCAAAGAGCTATTCGTTGGTCTGATGGTGATCAATTGTTTGAGCTGTTCTCGCGTGCGCGCGGCATTCGCAAGTCTATTGTTGATGCTGGCCAGGATACGGCTGCACCAAACTTTGGGCGTGTTGATGAAGAAGGCGAGGGCCCTGCAGAATAGCGCCATCTAGTAGAGTGGTTCTAATTCAGCAAGGTCTTTTTCAACCAATCCCAATAAGCGAATTTTCACTTTGCTTTGTGCAAGAGTAATTGGGAAAAACACATCTTCGCTTTCCATCATGGATTCCGCCATGGTGAGAGCTGTATTGGATGCATCGTCCAGCTTGCCTGCTTCAGACATTGCCTGTTTTAATTCATCGATATTTTCAAGGCGGACATTGATAATGCCAGCTGGTGTTCTATTGCTGTCGATCTTTATACCTTCGGTTTTAAGTTTAACATCCAATGGCCCCCATTTGATTTCAGACAAGGGTGAAATCACGGATGGATTAAGAGCTTCTACAATAGCTGGAAGAGGGCTTTGTGATTCTATTGCTTTCATTCCATTTTTAATAGCAATGGGCGCTTTGAGTGGACCTATTTCACTTCCAAGAAATTCAGCTTCCGGTATCTCTTCGGGCAAAGTCATCTTTTCAAAGCCAAGCAAAATGCGCATGTCGTCAACATTTTCTGGCATTGAAGAGAGATGAAAAAAGGGCTTTTTCAATTCAGTAGCTTCATTTTTAGGTGATGAAACATTCATCGAGTTGGCTATGATTGAAATGCGTTTTACCGTCTCTCCTTTTTTGGAAAGAGACGCCTGTAGCCCATCTGCATCTGCAATGTATTTAGTCTTTTCACTATCGATAAGCGTATGTTGGCCAGACGCAAAACCTAAAAAATGATTGTAGTTGTAGGTCTGCATGACAATTTGAATATCATCACCCTGCCATGACCATTCATCATTGGGTGCAGTCACAGAAGGTTTTTTGATTTCAAGTTCAAATCGGTAAGGAAATCCGCCTATTTCGCTGCCTTCATGTGAAATCTGAAATCCAAGCGAGCGCTGCTCTTCCATCCAATCCAATACACCTTTGTGAATAGCTTGAGACGCTATGAACCAATACGCCACATAGGCTAAAAGTACGAAGCTTATCGCTGAAAATAGGATGATAAAGGACTTGGATTTACCTTTTCCAGAGGGGACGGATTGGGTTATTTTCATGAGTCTATTTGGTTTGCTTTATAGGTGTTTGCTTCTGCAAGTAATTTGTCTGATGCAGGTTCGATCTGATCTTGTAGGAGAGCCATGAATTCCTTGCGAGGGAGGCCTGAAGGAATAGGAGGCAGTATTTCAAATACTATCTTCCCGGGCTTTTTAATGAAGCTTTTTCTTGGCCAAACATGCCCTGTAAGCAAAGCGACAGGAACACAAGGTTTTTCAAGCTCTTTATACATTGCGTATACACCTGATTTATAATCTGGTGGAGTGCCTGGTCTTTGACGCGTGCCTTCTGGAAAGATCAGAACCTGTCGCCCTTTGTCTGCAATGATTTTTGCGCGAGCGAGCATTTTTTTGAGCGTTTTTACATATCCACCGCGATCGATAGGGATCATCTCTCCACGCCACCCATACCAGCCCAAGATAGGATAAAAGAAGAGTTCGCGTTTGAGTACAAATGCTGGGTTTTTCGCATATATGAAAGGCATGAGAATGTCATACGTACTTTGGTGCTTAGACGCGATCAGACAAGCACCTTCTGGCATGTTCTCCTGACCGCGAATTTCAGTTTCGATATTGCAGAAAAAACGTAAGCCAAATCTGGTTGCGATCGCCCACCAGCGCGCACCGGCAATGGATGCCCGTTGATGCATAAATAGTGCTGGTATAAATATAACACCCAATACTCCTATTGAGAGATAGTGCCACAAGAAAAATGCAAACGAGCGTAGCCAAATCAACATTATTGTGCGGAGTCTTTCTGTAATAAGTGATCTGTCTAATGATCTATTGAGGCTTTATCAGCTTGGCAAGCGTCTTCAAAAATTGAATAGGCTTCGTATTTTGACAATCCGCCATTTTCCCCATTCTAAAATCATACGACGGGTTGAGCGCAGGTTTTCCCACCAAGCTGCCGTATTGATGTGAGGTGACTGAATAGCCTGTCCAATGAGTTTGATTTTGGGCATAGCCGATTTCAATTCTAATAGCGCGCGTTCCATGTGATAATCAGAGGTCACGACAATTAGACTATTGTGCTGATTTTGGATGGCCCAGTCTCTGACTTCTTCACCGTTTTCATGGGTTGTTCTTGCTTTATAGCCAAGGGTTGAGCAACACTCGAAAAAGGCTGGATCGACATTGGCGGCTGTGGCGACTTCTTCTGGTGTGGCATCTTCAAAAACACCGGAGATAAAAAGTGGAAGGTCCTGATCTTGTGCTATTTCTACAGCGCGAGATATTCGGTTCTGCCCGCCTGTCAAAACCACGACGGCATCAAATTGCGAGATGTTTTCGGATTGCCTAGAAAAGCTTGCCGCACGGTTTGAAAAACTGACGAAATCTAACCCGAGTAAAAACAGCAGCAATGCCCAAAGGGCCTTGCTCAGATTTTTTGAGATGTATTTCATCAGGTTTGAATTTCTATTCTTATATCAATTCCGCAAGTGAACGAATAACCGTTATACGTGCGGCTATCATCGCCGAAAGACCTGCGATTATGGGAGTTAATCCCAGAATCAAGCCATCTACCATGGATAGCGATAATTGTGGCAGAAGCCAGACCTGACCATCACTTTGCTTAGCCATATACAATAAAAATGCAGCCGCACCTAAAGCAAGCACTGCACCCATAGTACCAGCTTGCAAGCCCAACCCCAAGAAACGACGCTCGAAAAGGGCTGCAATATAGCTATCTCTTGCGCCACATAAATGCAGCACATCAACGATTTCTTTGCGTGCGAGTAGTGACGCATGTGTCGCAAAAGCAATGACGGCAATAGCGGTGGCGGCAAGTAGAGCAACTGCGCTAAGCGCGACAAGGCGAGCTGAATCTGTTGCGCGTCTCACATCCTCAGACCAGACGACATGATCATCTACTGTGGCTTTGATACGCGCGCTTTTAAGGGCTTTCTCTAATGTTGCCCCTAAGCTACCAGAATCGGGGTGTGCTTCAGCGGCGATCATTTGAGGAAGCGGCAATCCTTCGGGGACACCGTTTTTTCCTAGCCATGGGCTTAGCAATTCTTCGGCGTCATTTTTTGTCAACTTTCGTGCAGAAGCGATGCCCGGAATAGATTGCGTAATCTCTAGTGCTCTTTCCAGATGTTGGGGCGTACCTTCAACGCGAATTGTAATTTGGCCAGTGACATCATTTGTCCAATCATTGGCGGCAGAATAGGCAGCACGCGCAGAGAGTGCAGATAAAGCACCAAGAAAACACAAAGCGCACACGACAAAGAATAATGCCGCATCGCGTGCATCTTCACTGGGAAGGAGAGAAGAACTCATAGGATTGTATTGTCCGTCCTGTTGCTCACTTGATGCATGACGCTTCCATCTGCAAGACGCAGCACTTCCGCACCTGCATTTTTGACCATATTCTGGTCGTGCGTGGCAATAAGCACAGTTGTACCTAAACGTTTATTTAGTTCTTGGAACAATCTCAATAAACGATCACCCATTTCTGGATCTACATTTCCTGTGGGTTCATCGGCAATAAGTAAGTCAGGCTTGCCAACGATTGCACGGGCGATGGCGACCCGCTGTTTTTCACCGCCAGAGAGTGTTTCGGGGCGGGCATGTAGACGATCTCCAAGGCCAACCCAGCGCAACAGCTCAATCACATCATCTTTATAGTAGCGTTCATTCTCACCAGCGACACGCAGGGGCAGGGCCGCATTTTCGTAAGTTGTAAGGTGGTCTAGTAGACGAAATTCTTGGAATACAACACCAACACGCCGTCTTAGCTTGGCCAATCCACCACGGTTCAAGCGACCCGTATTGATACCAAATAAGGAAACATTTCCAGCTGAAGGGCGTAAAGCAAGATATGCTAATTTGAGCAAACTTGTTTTTCCTGCACCAGATGGTCCAGTTAATAAGGTGAAAGAACGTGCGTGTAATTCCATAGATACGCGCGCCAACACGTCCTGATCTAAGCCATAAGATAGGCTTACATCATCAAATTGCACTGCAGGCTCTTCCAAAGACATGTTTTTCATGGTTACCAAAAGTTTCCAATTTTTTGCGACTATATTATGTATTGGTTGGACATTGTTAACTGAAAGTGTGTTTTCGATAGCATTATGATATTGATTTGTCCGTCTTGTGAGACACGATATGTTACTTCTGAAGCGTCTTTAGGCGCTTCTGGACGCAATGTGCGCTGCGCAGCTTGTGATCATTCTTGGTTTGTCAAAGCTCCAGAAACGCTAAATGCCAATGCGCCGGTCGATAATGATTCGGGTTTAACCCGTGCGCAAGTGGAGAGGCTAAGACAAAAAGCAGTCCAAAATGCGTCGACTGGTTCTGGTCCACATGCAGAGTTAAGAGAAAAACAGGCTAAACGTCGTCAACGCAATCGTGTTTTTGCAGCGACCGGAGCATGGGTGGTGTCAGGTTTGACTTTTGCTGGTGTTGCAAGTGGGGCTGTTAATTATCGACAGGGCGTTGTTGAGTTCTGGCCAAAGACGGCTTCTGTCTATGCCATGATGGGTATGGAAGTGAATCGCTTTGGTTTGGAGTTTGGTGATATTCAAGCGCATCGTTCATTTGATGGGACGACGCCTGTTCTAACTATTACCGGTTCCGCATCCAATACATCTGAAAAACATCGGCCATCTCCAATTGTACGTATAGGCTTGCGTAATGAGCATGGTGAAGTGGTGCATGTCGAACGCGTAAATCTGTTGGATAACGTTGTTGCACCGGGGCAGAATAGTACTTTTACTGCGCATATTATTTCTCCGCCTATGGATAGTTTCGATCTTGAAGCAAAGTTTGAGTCTCCACAAAAGTCCGCTGATGGATTTGAGGATAATCATTCTTCTGCTCATTATGGTGCCTCGTCAGATCATCATGTTGATCATAGTGAGAATTATAGCGAAGATTCGCATGAATCAGATGGTCATCATGACGAAAGTCATGATACTCATGACAGCGGTAAAGCTGATCATGGGGTCGAAGATGAGCATCACTAATCTACCAGATTTTGAAGTCATCCTGACCAGGGAAGAAATTGACTCGCATATTTCTAAAACGGCGGATGAGTTGGTTCCTATTTTGGCAGGATCATCTTGGACAGCAATTGTGATTTTGTTGGGCGCGACGCCTTTTGCATCCGATCTGATAAGGGCTTTAGCGTTACGTGGTGTTGATATCGGATTTGATGCGCTGTGGTTGGAAAGTTATCATGACGCGCGTGAGAGTTCCGGTCGCGTCGTTGTAAGAGCAGATATCCAGCGGCCAATTGAAGGTCGTGGTGCTCTTATATTGGATGACGTATTTGATACTGGGCGTACTATCGAATTTGCACGTGCTCATTTGTTGGCTAAAGGCGCGCGAGAAGTTCGCTCTTGTGTCTTTGCACGTAAACCTGATGCAGCTCCAGATGGTCTAGATGTTTGGTCATTTGATGCACCTCCAAAATATTTGGTAGGCTATGGCATGGATGATGCGGGAAAGTGGCGCGGCCTGCCATACCTGGGCGCTGTTAAAGATTAGGTCAAGGTTTAGCGACTGCCTGGGTTATTTCTAAAAACGTTTGAGAAGCCTAAGCAGGTAATCTAGCTCTTCTTCAGTCAGGCCTTGTCTGGCCGATCTTTCTCTCAATTCCTCAAGGATCTGGTGTGCACGTTGCCTATCTTGGATGTCTGGAACTTCTACATCATCACCATTTCCAACCAGACCACGTCCAGACGGTCTTCCGAGCGGGTCTTCCTGATTGGCTTGCTGTTGTGAATTTTGACCCATGTCTCTCAAAATATCATCTGCAGCTTCAGCTAACTCGGTAGCTGCACGCGTAAGAGCTTGTTCGGCGCGCTTTTGGTGACGACCAGCTGCTTCCAGATCACCATCTTTCAAAGCTTCTACAGCTCTTCGCTGTGCTTCGCGGGCCTGTGCAATTGCATCCCCTTGTTCTTCCTTGCGATAGCCTTCAGCATCCATCTGATAGCCCTCGGCATCTGTTGGAAAATCGCTCCCTTGGTCGCTATTTCCTTCTGGTGCTTCTGTGAAATCGTTTGAGCTTCCAGTGCCATTTTGACCATTTTTTTCACGGTCTAGAAGCTCTTGTTGTCTGTTTGTGAGACTTTGGTTTTCGTTATTTGGATCTTGAGATTGTCCTTGTTGCTCTCTTAAGGCTTGCTGCGTGTCATCGTTTAGATCACGTTGATCGCGCAATTCCTCAGCCAATTTTTCCAATTCTTTTGAAAGAGGGCCTTCGGGTAGGTCTCCCAACGGATCTCCAGCACCTGATTGTGAGAGCTGGAGGTTTTTCATAGCATCTAGCATATTGCTCATATCGGAAAGTAACTGACGTGCTTGATCTGCTGCGCCGGTTTCAGCAAGTTCCCCAAGCATTTCCAGCATTTTATCAATATCCGAACCGCCCAATTGCATTGCGCCAGTGGTTTCGCCATCGAGTTCTTCAGGCGATATTCCGCGCCGAATAGCTTCAGCCACTCTCATATCAATATAGTTTTCAACGGCTTGACGATATGCCTGCATTAATTGTTTTAGTTCTTTTTCAGACGCGCCGTCTCGCAAAGCTGTTTCTAGCGCCTTTCGTGCGAGTTCGAGGTTACGGACAGCGTCTGCAAAACTTCCGTATTCTGCACGCATTGCGATCGCCCATAAAAGGTCTTCACTTGCATCAGCTTTAGGTTTTGAGTTTGCGTTCGCGAGGATTTGTCTTGCTTGACGAAGCCCGACATATATTGCGCGATCGTTGAAATATGTCTCGGGACGATAGGTGAGGGCATCTAGCATAATTGCGGCGCGACGTATTTCGTCTGGTGCTGTTTCTAGGGGAGACGTATGCACCGCATGGAGGAGTTTTCCGTCTGCAATTTCAATGTCATTTGCTATTGTTTCTGGATATTCATGCCAGTCTCTTAAAACGACATTGCGAACTTCCATCGCTGCTTTGGCCATGGGTTGTAAGAAAAGCTTTTCAGGCAACTCAAATGAAACGTCTTCTGTCCTGCTGGATTGTCCCGCAGCGTCGGTTGCTTTTAACGCAGCAATCACTTGCAAGCCGGCCCATTTATGACGCGTAAGATTGAGCGCTGATTGGGAAGTCGCCGTTTTGGGTTCGATGCCCGGCAAGTTAAGTGAAATGACATCTTCTTCGTGTTCTTCACCAGGCTTGGGCGCATCGGGCCGCAGTATGAGTTCAACATGTGCAATGCCGTAATCATCTTCAGCGTTCCAGCTAAAAATCGTGCGATCATTGTCATCAATGTCTGGAAAGGATTCAAAAGATATTTGAGGCTTAAGGTCGATATTGGATGTAATATCGTAGAAGGCGCGCTGGCCCCACCAATGAATTTCTGCGCGGACTTTGTCTCTTAGGTCTAGCGTCAGTTTAGTTTCAAAAGTCCCATCAGCCCCCCGTTCAAGCTTCATGGATTTTGTCTTTTCACCATAATGCAGCTTGAGCTCTGGTTCGCCATGTGTGTCCACACGAATGGTCATCTCCGAACCTGACGGCGCGGCAAAGCTTTCATTAATTGCGACATCAAAAGGAGCCTGGCCCGTATAAACAGGGGGAGAAACCCATGCTTGCGCTTTTAACTCATCGGCACCAACAAGCGTTCCAAAGTCGGCATTGAATGCTGTTTTTATTCTTTGAGGCGCGGAATTGCCCGCATATAGAAAGCTGCCAATTAGCAGAACAGGAATAATAAGGCGCAGGAAGAGCGGATCTATGCTTTTCGCAATTTTCCAAAGAGACGGAAAGGGGAGTGTTTCCGCTTCTTTAGAGACATTTGCTTGATGAGATGCCCACAATGCCGCCGCCTTTGCATCGGGGCGAACAGGGTTATCAATGAGTGTTGAAGCTGGTCTGTTTTCAGAGAGCTGATCAACTAGATCAAATGCTTCTTGCTCTTTAGGTTTATCAAATCGCCTGAAGCTACGAAGTCCGAGAAATAAGCTCCCAAGTATGACAGTGAGTGAGCAAGCTGCAAAAAGTTTGGGAGAGATGAGGTCTTGGGCCCCAAGCAGAGCGAGGACATACCATACACCTAACACCGCTGCGAAACCGCCAAATGCCGACACACAAGCAAGCCAATAGAGGCGCTTGTGTGTAGATTTTATCATCCGGCTTATGCGTTGTGCGCCAGTCATATAATGGCGTGTGTCCTCTGCGTTAAATTGCTTGGGACTATTTTAGCCAATCAGGCTGTTTTTCCAATGCAATTATATCATCATAAGTCGGTCTAGGGCGAATAACACTAAAGCTATCACCGTTGACCAATACTTCAGCTGCTAAAGGTCTGGCATTGTATTGTGATGAAAGAACGGCACCATAGGCTCCGGCCGACATAAAGGCGATTTTGTCATCCTGTTTGAGAGTTGCCATTGGGCGTGCTTCTTCAAAACGGTCCGTGGTTTCACACACAGGACCAACAAGGTCGACGGGTTTTAGCTCAGCGTCTGCTGGTGTCTCAATAAGTGGTGAGACTTCGTGCGTTGCATCATATAGAGCAGGGCGTGCAAGATCATTCATACCAGAGTCTAGAATAACAAAAGTGCGGCCATCACGTTCTTTTACGTATTCGACATTAGCGATCATCACACCAGCATTACCGGCAATCATACGACCCGGCTCAAGGATGAGTTCTACATCTACACCTTGTTTTACTTCACGGATCATCTGCGCGTATTTTGCAGGTGAATCAGGGTTGTCTTTATCAGAATAGGGGATGCCTAAGCCGCCGCCCAGATCCATGCGCTGAATATCAATGCCTTGCTCACGCAGTTCGCGTACAAGCGTCACTACTTTTTCAAAAGCAATGCGCATTGGTTCCACATCCATAATCTGGCTACCTATGTGAACATCAACTGCGATGGGATTGATACCTTCCATCGCATTTGCTTTGGCGTACATGTTGGCTGCTTCGTGCCAAGCGATACCAAATTTGTGCTCAGCGCCACCCGTTGAGATATTTGCATGTCCACCTGCATCGACGTGTGGATTTACACGGAATGCAATAGGCGCAACCTTACCTAGTCCAATCGCGATTTCGTTGAGGCGTTCCATTTCCGGAAAGCTTTCAACGTTGAACTGGTGAATGCCAGCTTCTAGAGCGGCAGACAGTTCTGCGCGTGTTTTACCAACACCAGAGAAAACGATTTTCTCAGCTGGTACACCGGCGTGAAGGGCTTTTGCGAGTTCACCGCCGGAGACAACATCTGCACCAGCACCAAGCTTAGCCAAAGTCGAAATAACACCGATATTTCCACACGCTTTTACAGAATATGCAATCAGGTATTTAGATCCCTCAAAAGCTTCAGAGAGCACTTTATAGTGGCGCTCTAAAGTAGCAGTCGAGTAGACGTATGTTGGCGTACCAACTTGGTTTGCAATGTCTTCTAGATCAACGCCTTCGCAATGAAGACGCCCATCTACATAGTTGAAATGGTGCATATTCTGTATCTTGGATTAAGTCTCCTACCTGCAAGTGATCCTAAAAGTGCAGGCAAGATGAATTGATATATTATAAAAGTTTAGCCTTCTGGGCCACCCAATAGCTCGTCATCAGGAACATCTTCTTCTGCGGGTTCTGATATGACGGGTGGTTCACTTGGAGCCATAACGGGTTCTGGATTGTCGCGGAAAATAGGTGCCGGACGTTCCAAATCTCCTTTAAGGCCACAGGCTGTTAGAGAAGCAAGGGCAGCAACGCCCAAGGCGATTTTTATCGGTTTCATAAGAGGCGTTCCTTCCAAAGTGCAATTTGTTCACGAACACGTACGGGTGCCGTTCCACCATAACTTTGGCGGCTAGCAACCGATGCGTCCACACTTAAAACATCAAATACATCATTTGTAATGCGCGGTTCAATGGCTTGTAGCTCTTTAAGTGACAAGTCCCACAGTTGAACGCCTTTATCTTCGGCTGCTTTTACGCTTGCGCCAGTGATGTGGTGGGCTTCACGGAATGGTATATTTATCTCTCGAACCAACCAGTCTGCAAGATCTGTCGCCGTTGAAAAACCACCAGAAGCAGCTTCAGCAAGGTTTTCCTTGTTGAAAGTCATGGTTTCAATCATGCCTGCCATTGCCTGCAAAGATAGGTCGAGGCTGTCAAATGCTTCAAACGTGATCTGCTTATCATCTTGCATATCTTTTGAATAAGCCAAGGGTAGGCCTTTCATAAGCGTTAGCATTGAAATCAAAGCACCATTTGCGCGACCTGTTTTAGCACGCACGAGTTCAGCTGCATCCGGGTTGCGCTTTTGCGGCATGATGGATGAGCCCGTTGACCAAGCATCTGACATACGCACGAAAGAGAAGGGGGATGAAGACCAGATCACCAATTCTTCTGCGAGCCGTGAAAGATGCTGCGCGCAGATTGCGATCGCAGACAGGCTTTCAATTGCAAAATCTCGTGCAGAAACTGAATCCAAAGAATTTGCGCTCGGACGATCAAATCCGAGAGCTTCTGCTGTCATTTCACGATCTGTTGGAAAGCCTGTTCCCGCCAGAGCCGCAGCTCCAAGAGGGCATTCATCCATACGGACAACAGCATCAGCAAAGCGCGAAAAGTCCCGAGAGAACATTTCAACATATGCCATTAGGTGATGACCGACAGTCACAGGTTGGGCTGTTTGTAAATGTGTAAAGCCTGGCATGACCCAATCAGCATGGGTTTCAGCTTGCGCCAATAATGCTTGCATCAGGTTTTCAATTTGGTCCAGCCGTGCCGAACAAGCGGTTTTCACCCAAAGACGAAAATCTGTTGCGACCTGATCATTACGTGAGCGTGCTGTGTGAAGGCGTCCGGCAGGTTCTCCAATTAGCTCCTTCAAACGGGCTTCGATATTCATGTGAATATCTTCAAGCTGTTTGGAGTATTTGAATTTACCTTCACGTATCTCAGTAATGATCGTGTCGAGGCCACCAAGAATTGCTTCTAGATCTTTATCGGAGATAATGCCTTGCTTCGCCAACATGGTTGCGTGCGCAATTGATCCAGCGACATCTTCTTCGGCCATACGTTGATCTATATCAATAGATGCGTTGATAGCTTCCATGATAGCATCAGGCCTTGCGCTGAATCGTCCACCCCACATCTCTTGTCCTTGTGGGTTAGAGCGCGTATCTGAGCTAGAGTTTTTTGGCTTACCAGTCATATCTATTTAAAGTCTCGTAATAACGTCGTGTAGGAGTTTGCGATCATGCCTAAAGCCATTACCCGATTTGGCATACCCGCAATGTTAGTCATTGGTGTCTTATTTGTACTTTTGGCATTGTTTTCTGCTAGCCGCCAGCCAATGAATGGTAGCTCAAGCCTGAAACGTTTTGCCAAAGGCGATTTAGCAAATATCGAATTTTCCTCGGGTAGGGTGGCTCCCGCAGGTCAATTTGACAATGCTGAAGGAGAGAGCGTTAGCCTCCAAGACTTTAAAGGGCAAGTGGTAGTTCTCAATATATGGTTTGAAGCCTGTCCACCATGTGAAGAAGAAATGCCATCTTTAGGCAAATTGCAGGACGCTGTGAAGGCAGATGACGTAAACGTTGTGGCTGTTGCTGTGGACCGCGAACATAACCGCGAAAACTCACGCAATGCACTTGCAGAATGGACGCAGGGCAGTCTGGATTTCTATTTCGATAAATCCTACGGCATTGCATATGATACCGCCGCCAAGGGGATGCCAACCACAATTATCTATAATCGCTCAGGTGATGAAGTTGCACGATTGGCTGGCGGTGCCGATTGGGCAAGCGATAGGGCTATTGCATTGGTTCAAGCTATCGCTGAAAAGTAAAAGGCCCGCCCCTAGTCAAGATAGGGGCAGGCCAATGGTTTTACATAAATAGTGATTTTATTTTGAAAGGCGCAGTGCTTTTGCTGCTAGTCCTTCAAATGTTGAAGCAAGTTCACCATTTGAAATGTTGAAAGCGCGTTCTGGGTCTCCGGCACAATCTGCCAATAGATCAATCGCTTTCTTTTCATCGGATTTAGTTGCATCCAGATCAAGCGCAATCGTGTAAAGTTCTACACCGTTTTTGACGATAGCTTCACATGAATCTATCATCAGGTTGTTCAATGCATCGTCGGTTAGTGTCTCTATTCCTGGGGCGAGTTTACAATCACCTGTCCAGATTCGTCCGGATTCATTATTTCCTGAGATGTATTCTTCATTACATCCGTAATATCCTTCAAAATGGTAGGGGGCATCATTCTTACCATCTGACAGCAAAATCATCATTTTGCGAGATTCATAGTCGTTGAAATTACCCGGTCGACCTATTGCGGAGTAACCAAAAAAACTACTCCATTGGCTACGAGGAGACATCATGCGCAATCCCCACATAAGGCCTACATCAGCCTGTGTTCCGCCCGGTGTAGGGTAGATGTGGTTTAGCTTGTCAAAGATTTGAGGGCGGCTTTGTGACATTCCCAGCATGGCAGATGGACACGTTACATTCGGCCCCGCAGTTGGCTTGCCTGTTTTATTCCAAGGAAGAAATTCTTTTTCTTTTATCCAGTTACACGCACCGCCAGAGCCATTATCTTTTAAATATTCAAATTCGTTTGGGTCAGACACACATGCTTCCAAGTTCCCTGTTTGAACTTCTTCGTATGTGTTTGAACATGGAACGTCTGCTGGCATCCAAGCATTACGAAGGCCTTTATTTCCCCACTGCTTGTCATCTTGCCAACAGCTAAACACGCGGCAGCTTTGATATTTGCCCTTTGAATTTTTACACTGAGAATCTATAGGTGGGACATATGTATGAATGTTACAATCACCGACAGCATTTTTATCAGGATCTGTACATCCTTCTACTTTTCCACCTTTTATGAGTTGTGGCGCTTCCATCGAAACATCTGCATATTTCGCGATAATGCTTTCCAATTCATGTGAATTGGCTGGTGCGGTTGCTGAAGCTTCATTTGAATAGGCCGCAAATATAGGGCCCTCTAGAGTAAGGCTTGCAGACTGTCCTGGACCCGTGGGGTTAGGGTTAGGGTTAGGGTTAGGGTTAGGGTTAGGGTTAGGGTTAGGGTTAGGGTTAGGTTTATAGTCGAGCTTTACCCATTTGTCTCTAATTTCAGGGTCGATGCGAAGAGCCGGCCATTTCATGCCTGAGACAGCATCATCGGTGAGGCTTTTGGTCACTTTCCCGTTGGAATCTACGCGGCGCTCACTTGAGGCTGCTGCGATACATCCGCGCCATTCTACAGGATTGAAGTCCTGTTCCATTTGGGAAGTGGAGTAGCTGCCTGAATAAGTATATGGTGCATATAAGTATGAGGTGCGATCTTGGAAGGCTTTTTTAGGGATTGTGCGGCTACCTGCAGCTGGCAGAACAGGATCATTTCCGGCGGCAGCATTCCAACCTTTTGGTGCTTCCATATTGATATTGACGGTTGTTCCCCAAGGAACCACACCAATTTGGGCTGTGTTTTCTCCTAAAGCACTGTCAAAGATTATGTTGGTAAAATTCTTTGCAGCTTTGCGTAGCTTTACCATACGATCTTCATCGAACATGGATGTGGAATTATCCAATGCCAGCACGATTTCGAGGCGACGTGCATCCCCAACAGTTGCCCCAGCGACTGAAGGTAAAAGAAGCTCGTCCTTACCAAATAGTCCGCCAAATATGAGGTCTATTTTACCTGAAGTGGAGGCAATGATCTCACCGTTTTTTTCGAATTTGAGGTCAATATCCGCTTTTTCAAATTCAGAACTTGAAACAATCAAATTTGCATTTAGGTAGTCGACAGCAACTTGTTTTGCGTTTGCCTCACGCTTTGCCACATCCTTAATGTCGGAGCTCAACATGTATTCGCGCGCCGCGGCGAGGACAGCAGCGTCAGTGGCTGCCTGTAAGTGCGTTTTAGCACTTTGCGTTCGTCTCAGATCAACAGAAAATCCAACAATCATCATGACTGCTAAGAATGCCAAAGCAAATATTGGTGCAATACCGGCATCGCGATTTGCCGCTAGCATTTTTAGAGCTGACCCAAATTTCTTTAACATAACTACTGTCCCAAAGAATTGTTTATTCTCGGTCAGCATATCAAAAATTGATTTCAGAAGGATGAGGTTTGTTGTTGTATTCTATATTCTTCCTGTTGATCTGTTGTTAACTATTTTATGACTGGAAATTTAGCGCGTAGGTACTGGTTCTTCGCCCTGATAATCATAAAAACCTCGACCTGTTTTACGACCAAGCCAGCCTGCTTCCACATATTTAACGAGTAATGGGCAAGGGCGGTATTTGGTGTCGGCAAGGCCATCATGGAGGACTTGCATGATTGAGAGACAAGTATCCAGTCCAATGAAGTCGGCAAGCATGAGTGGGCCCATCGGGTGATTAGCACCAAGCTTCATGCTTGTATCAATGGAAGAGACAGAGCCAACACCTTCATACAATGTGTATACGGCCTCATTTATCATTGGCATCAAAATTCGGTTGACGATGAAGCCAGGGAAATCCTCTGAATTTGTGAGGGTCTTTTCGATTTTACCAATAATGAAAGCTGCGGCTTCATATGTTTCGTCACTCGTTGCGAGGCCACGAATAACTTCAACCAGCTTCATAACAGGTACAGGGTTCATGAAGTGAACACCGATGAACTTTTCTGGACGATCCGTTGCTGCTGCAAGACGCGTAATTGAGATAGACGACGTGTTAGACGCCAGAATTGCAGAGTCTTTAAGGTGAGGAATTATGTTCTGGAAAATTTTAGCTTTGATTTCTTCTCTTTCGGTCGCTGCTTCAATGACAACATCAGCGTCTGATAGAGTTTCCAATTTCAAGCCGGATTTGATGCGCGCGAGGGCGTCATCCTTTTCTTGCGCGGATATTAAATCCTTAGACACTTGGCGGGTCATATTCTTATCGATGACTTTTATCGCCGCATCTATGTTGTCTTGAGAAACATCGTTGAGGATGACCTCAAATTCAGCAAGGGCCAGAACGTGTGCGATCCCATTGCCCATTTGTCCTGCGCCGACGACGCCGATTGTTTTTATATCATTCATGTCCTTAGCCTTATTCAGTTTTTATTGCGACCTTCTCGAATGGGTCTTCTTGTTAGGTGTTTTGTTAGTCAATCTTGAGTGAACGAAAAACGCCACCCTAATGGATGGCGTTTTGTATTCATATTTCACACGAAGCTCTAAAGTGCCTCGGTTAATTCGGGTAGTGCGTCGAACAAGTCTGCGACTAAACCATAGTCAGCAACTTGGAAGATTGGAGCTTCTTCGTCTTTGTTGATTGCAACAATGATTTTAGAATCTTTCATACCTGCCAAGTGCTGGATCGCACCGGAAATACCCACAGCAATATAAAGCTCTGGTGCAACCACTTTACCTGTTTGACCAACTTGGTAGTCGTTAGGTGCGTAGCCAGCATCCACAGCGGCACGAGACGCACCAACTGCTGCACCAAGTTTGTCAGCCAATGGGAAGATGAATTTCTGGAAGTCATCTTCTGAGCCAAGTGCGCGTCCACCAGAAACAATACGTTTTGCAGATGTAAGCTCTGGGCGGTCAGATACAGACAAGTCTTCTGAAACAAAGCTTGCTTTGAAAGGACCAGCGCTTGCTTCAATTGTTTCAACAGCAGCAGAACCAGTTTCACCAGCTGCTTCAAAAGCAGTTGCACGAACTGTTACAACTTTCTTGGCATCTGATGATTTTACAGTTTGGATCGCGTTACCAGCGTATATCGGACGCTCAAAAGTATCAGCATCGATAACAGCTGTAATGTCAGAAAGTTGCATGACATCTAGTTTTGCAGCGATACGAGGGGCAACGTTTTTACCCATAGTCGTTGCAGGTGCGAACAATGCGTCATAGTCAGCCATTAATGGCGTAACCAAAGCATCCATAGCTTCAGCAAGCTGTGTTTTATAAGGTGCACCATCTGCGTGAAGAACTTTACGCACGCCATCAATTTTAGCAGCTGCTTCTGCAACAGCGCTAGCGCCTTCACCAGCAACCAAGATATCGATTTCACCAAAAGTTTTGGCGGCGGTTACTGTTTTGTGTGTCGCATCATTAAGTGATGCATTGTTGTGGTCTGCAATAATTAGAACAGCCATTAGATTGCTCCTGCAGCTTTTAGTTTTGATACAAGTGTTGCGACGTCTTCGACTTTTTCACCAGCTTCACGTTCTGCCGGCTCAGTAACTTTCACAACAGAAAGGCGAGGGGAGATATCAACGCCGAAAGAGGTGGATTCTTTCGTTTCAATTGGTTTCTTTTTCGCTTTCATGATATTAGGAAGCGACGCGTAACGTGGTTCGTTCAGTCTTAGATCAGTTGTAATCACTGCTGGACCTTCAAGAGCGACTGTCTGTAGGCCGCCATCGATCTCACGTGTTACGTTGACTTTGCCATCTTCCACAACAACTTCAGAAGCGAATGTTCCTTGTGGCCAGTCTAGCAATGCAGCAAGCATTTGGCCTGTCTGGTTGTTGTCATTGTCGATTGCTTGTTTACCCAAAAGCACCATGCCTGGTTGCTCTTCATCAACGATAGCTTTTAGGATTTTTGCGACGCCTAGCGGCTCAACATCACCTTCGGCTGTAACAAGAATTCCGCGGTCTGCGCCCATGGCTAGGGCTGTGCGAAGGGTCTCTTGTGCCTGTGCGACGCCTATAGAGACGACGATAATTTCAGTTACAACGCCTTTTTCTTTAAGACGAACTGCTTCTTCAACAGCGATCTCACAAAAAGGGTTCATGGACATTTTGACGTTCGCGAGATCAACACCTGTTTGGTCAGGCTTTACGCGAGGCTTAACATTATAATCAATAACCCTTTTAACGGGCACGAGAACCTTCATCTAGGCGTCTCCGGAAATCTATTGTTGGCGTGGACAAGCCACAGAAATAATTGGTTCGAGTGTGATCTCGACACGATTCAGCAATACCCGTACGAAGCGCGCTGTTATGCGTCAAGATTACTTTAGGTCAGGTTGGGTTTACCGATTTGCACCGGGAATCCACTTAACATCTTCTTCCCCATTTCCATTTGCATGACGTGCCGCAACAAATAGAAAATCGGATAATCTATTGATATATGCTAGTGCTGCCGGTGAGACAAGCTCATTTGGTATATCATTTAAGTTTGAGGTTAAAGTTTCTGCACGTCGGGCGATAGTCCTTGCCATATGTAGATGAGTTGCAAGTGGAGTTCCAGCGGGCAAAATGAAGCTATCTAAAGGGGATAGGTTTTCATTCATCCGGTCAATTTCTTGTTCTAGCCATTCAACTTGAGAGGCGACGATCCGAAGAGGTTCCCACCCAAGCGGTTTGTCATCTGGTGGTTCGGGGGTGGATAGGTCTGCTCCTAAGTCGAACATGTCATTTTGAATGTGCGCGAGTGATTTTGCCAATTGAGCATGTTGGCCAACATGAAGGCGGGCGATTCCTATTGCGCTATTTGTTTCATCAACCGCGCCGTATGCTTGGACCCGTAGGCTCCATTTTGGAACGCGATCTCCAGTCGCAAGTCCCGTGGTGCCGTCGTCACCAGTCCGTGTGTAAATCTTGTTGAGCTTGACCATGTTTAAATCTTTCAAGCGAGGGCTAATACAATAATATTGACTATATATATTTGATAGTAATTTCTTTAACTAACCTATTGCGCCGGATGCAAAACCAATGGCGACAAGGACAAGAATGGCAAAAAATTGCGCAGCAACACGCCAGCGCATGAGCTGGTTGGATCTTGATGCCTGATTTTTGGATTTAGAGAATAGGTTTAAAAGCCCCAGAACGAGGATGATAAACACAATTGCCATAGAGGCATAAAGCAATATGCTGAGTGGAGTATTCATGCGCCATCGTTAACGCATATTCCTGTTTTTGGCGAGACTTCTTGGGGTGCTAAATTCAATAAAATATCCTGACAATCATTTCGGGTATGGTTTAGAATTTGGCGGCTGCCTAATTATTGTGCGTCTAGATTAATAATTGTGCGGTTGACTCTTATGTTAATGTAAATTCATGTTCATGCTTGACCGAGCTGCGCCGAACGGGTGGCTAGCGCGATCCTCGACGAAGAGGGAAATAGGGAGGCTCAAAGATGAGCAAAACAAATAGCACGCTGCGCAAATTAGCGCGGCTTGGCGCTGCTGCGCCAATTTTCTTGTTGGCGGGGCTGCCGGCAAGTGCTGATACGGGTGATACTGCATGGATTTTAACGTCCACAGCACTCGTTCTTTTCATGACATTGCCGGGACTTGCATTATTTTATGGTGGATTGGTACGTGGAATAAACGTGCTGTCTGTATTGATGCAGTGCTTTGCAATTGCTTGTTTAATGTCCATTTTATGGTTGGCTGTTGGTTATTCTATTGCCTTTGGAGATGGCAATGGTGCAGCCGAAGGTACAGGTGCGCTTTGGGGTGGACTATCAAAAGCATTCCTAAGCGGTATTGGTTCAGACACAATGTCTGGGACAATTCCTGAAGGCCTTTTCTTTATGTTCCAAATGACGTTCGCAATTATCACCCCTGCATTGATTGTAGGTGCATATGTTGAGCGTGTGAATTTTTTAGCTGTACTTCTCTTTAGCGCATTATGGCTGCTTATTGTTTATGCACCAGTGACACACTGGGTTTGGGGCGGTGGCTGGCTTGCAGATCAAGGCGTACGTGATTTCGCTGGTGGTCTGGTTGTTCACGCAACAGCGGGTGTTTCTGCGCTCGTCTTCGTTATTATGATGGGTAAACGTCAGGGTTTTGGCCAAGACATGCATCCTCCGCACAATCCTGCATTCGTCATGATTGGTGCGGCTATGTTGTGGGTCGGTTGGTTCGGCTTTAACGCCGGTTCCGCTCTTGGTGCAAATGGTGATGCTGCACGTGCAATGCTTGTGACGCATACATCTGCTGCAACAGCCGCATTCGTTTGGATGCTGATCGAATGGAAGCAGTTTGGTAAACCTACTCTTGTTGGTATAGCGACTGGTATGGTTGCGGGTCTCGCAACGATTACGCCTGCGGCTGGTTCTGTGGGGCCTGTAGGGGCACTTATTATCGGTACTTTAGCTGCGTTTACCTGTTACTTTGCTGTTGCGCTTATTCGCGTGAAACTGAAGATTGATGACAGTCTGGATGTTTTCGCGGTTCACGGTGTTGGTGGTATTCTAGGAACATTGCTTATCCCAGTTCTGGCGACTGTTGGGCCTATGGCTCCGGGCCTGAATGAAGGTGAAACAGCAATGGACGCATTCGTGGTTCAGCTGACTGGAGTGCTGAGTGTGTGTGCCTGGTCATTAGTGGCCTCTGTTGTGATCCTTTTTGTTGTGAAAATGATTACCCCACTAAGAGTATCAGAATCTGCTGAAGAGCAGGGCCTAGATGCATCGACACACGGAGAAACTGCTGCATAATTTTCATGTGGTATAACAATTGAATGAAGCCTCATCAGAAAGTCTGGTGAGGCTTTTTTTGTCTCTTGAAGTACGAACGCTGTGTCGTGGAGTGATTTTGGATGAGTAAAGTAATTGTCGTTTGGGATGCTTTAAAAAGCTGGGTCCTGTCATTTTCAAAATGGCAATGGGGCGTAGTTGCGTCTTTGATGCTTTGCGCAGCAATGCTGGCAGGTGTCATTCTTAGCGTTGCATTTGTGCCCGCGAACTTATCCCAAAAAGTTCAAAACAAGATTGCATCAATGACTTATAAAGCACCAGTACGTGGTGATAGCGTTGATTATTCATGGAAAAAGTTTGAAACCGCTTACCTGACTTTAGAGCGTACTGAAGTGAGCTTAGGTGAAGTTGACGGTAGTGCGACAGGTGGGGGTATCGACTATTTTAAAGATACACTGGTTTATGCTGCGGCAAATGGATTGATTGGTTTCTTAGACCTAGAAGCTCAAACATTAGAGTATTCTGAAGTTCGTGTGCCTATGGATTATGAGACCGTTCGTCGGGACTATTTTCAGGGAAAAGCGGCATTTAACCAAAACTGGTACCGTGTAACCGATATTCTTGTCTCACCGATCGAAGACACGAACCGTGCATATTTATACGCTGCGCACCACCGTTTTACGCCTGATGACATGAATATGTGCCTATATGTTAGCCGGACTGAAATCGAACATACTGGTTCTGGCGTTAATTTTGTGTCTGATTCATGGGAAGACGTGGTTCGCTTGAATGCCTGTTTAAACATGGAAGAACGTGAGTGGGATTTTGCAGGTCATATGACTGGAGGGCGAATGGCCCTTGTCGATAAAGACAATATGCTTGTCAGTGTCGGAACATATGGTGTCGGTAATTTTGATCGTGAGTGGGACCTAATTCAGGCTGACTCAGGAAACGACCTTGGAAAAATTGTTTCTGTAGACCTGAATACAAAAGAAACTGAGATCTATGCGACAGGGTTTAGAAATCCGCAGGGATTAGCCTTTGATGCAAATGGTCGTCTATGGGAGGCGGAACACGGTGCTCAAAGTGGTGATGAGGTGAATATTGTCTCGTCTGGTAAAAATTATGGGTGGCCCAATGTATCCTATGGGTTTGATTATGGGAGCCCAAGAGCGCCTTTTGAATTAAACCCGGAGCAGGGAAGACATGAAGGGTATGCAAAGGCTGCTTTTTCTTTTGTACCCGCCATTGGAGTTTCAAATCTGGTTCCGATGACCGCACGCGATGGTTTTGAATTATGGGATGGCGATGTACTTGCGCTGTCTCTTAAGCAGAAAGCCATTTTCCGATTGCGCCCCGAAGGTGATCGAATTGTTTATGCTGAACCTATGGATATGGGTAGCAGAATGCGAGATGGTTTATTCTTGGAGAATGGTTGGATTGCAGTACTGACAGGAGATAATTCAGTTATTTTCATTCGAACGACTGAAGAAAATGAAACAGTTGCCAAAACAATGACGTTTTCTGGCTATGACGCCATTAAACCGCTTGAGAAAAAAGCCGCTGATTTCGAACGAGAATTTAGTTGGGGCCAAATGTTATTCACCGGAAAATGCGCAAGCTGTCACGAGATTGATAATACGGTAAGGGCTGGTCCAGGCCTGCAAGGATTAATGAGCCGAAAAATAGGAGAGGGAAGTGATTATTCCTATTCTGAAGCTCTTGCAGCGAAATCTGGACGTTGGAATGCTAAGAAACTAGGAGCATTCCTAGCTGACCCTGAAGCATTTGCCGAGGGTAGTTACATGCCGCTAGTCGGTATGGACAAATACGAGCGTGAAGCAATTGTCGAATACATAATGGGGCTTTAATTTACCTCATAGCGACAACTGCTTTTGACCTCTTCAAGCAACCACTATTCTAGCCAGCTTTTTGAGCTAGAATCTTGGTTGCTGAATGTAAGGCCTAATAACAGCTTGAGTTTGATCTGATGGTAATTTCCGAGGCAGAAGAGAAGAAGCACTTTTCCATCTGCTCTGGTTGAGAGCCAATATATGAAATTTCAAAAGAGCAGTAAAATTTGCCTTTGCCTAAATTATCGCAACTCAATTTTCTAAGATCATCGATAACTTCTCCATCTGCCCATTCGGTCATGGCTGATTTTACTTTGTATTTGTCCGGAGCTTCGTACTCTGAACTACAACTTGCTAAGACAAAAGTTGATAACAACCCTGCAGCTATAACTGACAGTTTCGACATGAAACGTTCCCTCTTTTACACGTCGCAAATCTAACTTTGCGAATGCACCCTATGTTTAGCTGTTTCTCACTCCAGCTTTAATAGGTTAACGACTTAACATTGTGAGGTTAACTTAAAGTTTCCATTAGCTGTTTTTTGTTTTCGATAATTACAGGGTGTTCCAATACAAATAAAAAAGGCCAGAAAAATTGGTTATTTTCTGGCCTTTTCTTGTTCTTAGTTTCGTTCAAGTAAAACAGTATTATGAGTGATGCGCTTTGTCTACGACGTCTGCTGGATTTTCACCTAACAGTTCTTTCTCTCGCATTGCCCAAAGTCGTTTTTGGTAGTTCGTTTGAATAATGTCTGTAATCACCAATACACCTATGACGAGGTAGAAGGTAGATTTTGATAATGCTTCAATTTCATAACCGAAGAGTTTTAGGTGGGCGAGGTGGCCGCCTTCTGAGACAAGCAAAACACCAACAAGGAACAGAATAAATAGACCCAAGACTTCATACATGCGGTTCTTTTTCAGGAACTCAGCAACATAGTCAGCAAGAAGTATCATCAATATACCTGAAGCAATGATAGCGACGGCCATAATCCAGACTTGATATTCCGTTGATCCGTCAGGTCCTTTAGTATTGGCAATAGCCATTGCCGATAGGATAGAGTCAAAAGAGAAAACGAGGTTCATTGCTACAATCATTCCGATTGCCTGGCCTACGGATTTCTTTTTCTCGCCCTCTGAGCTTTCGATATGATCAACTACCATAAGGTGAGATATTTCTTTGATCGCGGTATAGATGATGAAAGCACCACCTAGCAGTGTTACAACTGCTTGTAGATTGAAATTACCCTCAATAAATCCCTTGAATGGAATTTGAAATAGGGGAGCTTCAAGTGCGCTAAACAAATTCACAATTATGATCAGTAGGACGACTCTAAAGAGCATTGCGAGGCCGATTCCCCAGCGACGGACCATGCTAGCTTTTTCTTCTCCAACTCGCTTGGATTCTATCGAGATGTAGAGAAGGTTATCAAATCCTAGTACTGCTTGGAGGGCCAACAGCATGAGTAAAGTGAAAAAACCTTGAATGGAAAAGAGTTGTTCTACCATTTGCTTTCCTTCCGCGCCGGCGCTCTAAATGTCACCGTGTATTGATTAAGAGTAATAACGCCGACAAAGGAAGTTATCCTTGGTCGGCGGTTACACATTGGAATTTTTATCTAACGCTACTAATTATCAAACTGACGTAAACGTTCTGAAACTGCTTTTGCAGCAGGCGTTTCTATCGCGTCTGCTTCACCAAATCTTTGCAATGCAAGACGCCATAACCACTTTGCGCCACCAGGACGACCTGATGCGGCTGCGTGGTCGCCTGCTAATGCAGTTAACTCAGCCAATTCGGGGGTGTTCTCATCGCCTTCTTGGACGAGATCACGTCTGATATCTGCAAGTAATGTGTCGGCAACTTCCAATTTGTTGGCATCAAGCGCGTCTCTAACAGGTTGAAGTCTTGGGTGCGCGACACCATTCGGGTTGATTTCCGTCGGTGCTTCAAGGGGGGCTGGTGGCACTATATCCGCGATCATTTCGCCAGATGTCGGGCCTGACATTGTCGCCGCCGCGAGGTCTTGGATGTTCATGCCGCCTCGGGAGCTCGCTGCCATTGCAGGAGCCTCATCTGGTAATTCCAACGGTTCAGGTGTTGCAATATCATCCAGTTGAGGGAGTTCTTGATCAGGAAGATCATTTTCTAATGAAATCTCTTCAAGTGGCTCTAATTCCAAATCTGACGGTAGCTCTTCAAATTCTTCTGGTTGAGAAAGTTCAGGTAACGCTTCAATTTCAACCAGGTCGTCGTTTGAAGTTGAAGGTGCTTCTGTTTCCAAATTGATTTCTGGTAATTCACTCGCCGCTAACAATTCTTCTGCATCGTTTGTTGAGGCGAGTTCCTCAACTTCCAGAGGCGGCAATTCTTCGATGTCGTCTAAACCACTTTCAACCAATTCGGTCGGTTCAGGCGATGTATCGACATCTCCATCTTCAAGACTTTCAATCTCTAATTTTTCATCTAGGTCGATATCATCGATTGTGTTTTCTGTAATCTCAGCAGGTTCGATGATCTCTTCAACATCAGCAATTGCATCCAGCTCTGGAAGAGGCTCAGATTCTAAGCTGTCTGCTTCTAGAGGTGTTTCGGTAATAGGCTCTTCTGAGTCTGTTACTTCTTGTGTAATCTCATCTGTTTCAAGGTCGGCGTCTGGCAAAGTCAGAGCTTCAAGCTCTACTTCTTCCAGTTCGGGAGTATCTAGCTCAGGCGTTTCCAATTCTTCTGTCGGCGCAATACCAGCTATTTCAGCATTAAACTCATCAATAGTCGCCGATATCTCATCAGCATCCATTTCAGCCTCTTGTACGTCTTCGACGTTTTCGAGGGGAGTGGTCTCAGCAGAATCGGAAGCTAATTCTTCGGCAGAAAGCTCTTCGAGTTCAGGTAGATCAATTGAAGCATCATCTAACGAAAGTGTGTCTGCTAGAACGTCTGTTTCTTCGACCACAGGAACTGCTGTTTCGGTTTCTTCAACAACATTTTCTAAAACATCGGTTTGTTCTGGAAGTGCAGGGGTATCTAACACCGCTTCTAATTCAGGCGTTTCCAATTCACTTGCGGCCAGTTCTATATCTGACTCTAAAGTCTCGACATCCGATGATGCATCGATTTCTTCTAATTGATCGATTTCAGAGGCAGTAATTTCTTCACCACTATTTATGGAAATGACTTCCGCTTCTTGCGGTTGAGTTTCTGCATCTTGAGAAGATAGTTCTGCTTGCGCGGTTGGAGATAGCGCGCCTAATTGAGCTTCAAATGCATCATCTTCTTGAGATGAATAGGAAATAGGATTCTCACGGAGTTCAGGATTTTCTTCTGAGAGCTCCTCAACATTGTTTTCTTCATGTGTTTCAACAATGTCACCGTCATCCATTGAGGCTTGAGCGGCTTCTAGTGCGAGCGCTTCAATATCAGCATCGGCGAGTTCATTATCTAACGCTGTGTTGATTTCCTCTAGGGCTTGTTCTTCTTCTTCGGGCGTTGATGGCAGTTCTACTGAAGGTGTTTCCGGCTCTTCAATTGTCTCTACTGGCGTAGGATCATCAAATGAAAGTGGGTTATCAACAAGGGAAACGGCCGATGTATCCTCAATATCGCGAGCGCCAAAACGTGGTCGCTCAAACGGTAATTCTTCACGCGGATATTGCGGGTCATCTGAGCCGGTATCAGCTGGTGTCTCTGATTTTGTAAAAGCACTGGCAACGGCTGCACCGCCTGCGATGGCTGCTCCTGCAGCTGCTACACCTAACCCGTTATTATCATTATCCTGTTGAGACGATGAATCGCCAAGGTCGTCGGCGGCAGATTGCAGCCAGCTAGGTCTTTCGCTTGGTGTTTCTGCTTCGGCTGATGAAGTCGTGTCTGCGAAAGCTGGACCAGATAAATCAACTTCAGGAGCAGGTTCAGGGTAGCGCCAATTTATTTGTTCGACTTTTGCGCGAGGGGACAGGCCCATGAGAAATAAAACCAACCCGAGCAAGGTTAAAACTAAACCCATTGCAACAAGCCAGAGTGTTTCCGTATCCGTAACGTTGAAAATTCCGCCTGGAGAGTCCTTGCGCAACCAAATGAACCAACCTCCACCTGTCGCCAGGATCAGGCCTAATAATAGTTGCAGGGCTCTAACCATGTTAAATCTGCGTCCTTGTCATCGTACGTACCACTAAAACCATTTCCAATTTAGGTTGGAAAGGCCTGCTCATTTTTGTCCCGATTGCTCGGAATTATAAACCGTTGGTTAATTCAATACCCAATTCTTTCTCGATATCAAAGGCGAAACGACACATAAATTCTAACTTTTGGTATTCATTGGGTGTCAGTAGAAGCTGATTGCGGGTGTTTTGGCTTCAAAACTTGCGGTGAATTAATCTTCAAAGTCCCAAATTACGAAGATTTAGCCTGAATTCAGAAAGTTAATTTGCCTTGTTAAAGTGCATTTTTTTCAAATTGTACTGTCCCGATCATCGCTGTTTTTATGTGTTGGGAACGTCCTTGAAAACACAAATATCAGGACTTTATTAACCTTTTTGAACCAAGAGTTAACGTGAAGAATGCAATTTGTGTTTAATTGTAAATACACTTGCACTGATGTTGGGTCGTCTAAGGAATACGAAACATGACAGGTGCTGAGGTCCTTGATTTAGGGCGAGATGCTTTATGGGCAACCGTCGCTATGGCCACACCAGCAATGGTCGCTGGACTTGTTGTGGGTGTCGCTATCGCTTTATTGCAGGCATTGACCCAGGTCCAAGAGATGACTTTGGTTTTTGTTCCAAAAATTCTAACTATCTTTTTGACTTTATTGCTTTTTATGCCGCTTATGGGCGCGACTTTGGGCGACTTTTCTGAGTCTATTTTTGCGAAAATTGCAGGGTATTGACGTAGATGGACGCACTCACGCCATATATCTGGGTTGGTGCACTCCTATTCTGTCGCATAGGGGCGGTTTTAATGCTGGCTCCGGGGTGGGGTGAAAGCTCGGTTCCTGCGACTTTTCGATTATCAGCCGCATTGTTAGCGACGATGGCTGTTGCGCCAACTTTGGTAGATCAAGTTCCGCCACCGCCTGACAGATTGCCTGATGGTGTTGTCATTATTATTACCGAGATTCTCATCGGTATCATGATGGGTGCGGGTGCGCGGATTCTTATGAGCGCGCTTCAAGTTGGTGGGCAGATAATCGGTATTTCGTCCGGTTTGGCGATGGCGCAACAATTTGACCCTATGGCCGGTTCATCAGGTGCAATTCTTGGTGTGTTTATGTCGATGACTGCTATTGTTTTGATCATGGCTGCAGGCATTCATCGGGATATGTTGCAAGCTGCGGTCGATAGCTATCAATTATTCCGTCCGGGAGATCCAATTCCGGTGGGTGATGCCGCTCAATGGGAATTAGGCGCGATGTCATCTGCGTTTAAGCTGGGATTGCAGATTGCGGCTCCGGTTTTAGTCGTTGCGCTTGTCTTTAATTTAGCGATTGGTTTGGTTTCGAGGTTAATCCCGCAAGTCCAGATCTTTTTTATAGCAATGCCGATTCAGGTGATGCTGGGTTTGAGTATTATGACCTTTATCTTAGGCGGTGGGCTTTTGGTTTGGTTGGATATGCTTGGACGCTATGCACGCCTCGAAGGGCCGTTTTAGGGGAGGGATAGATGGCTGAAGACCAAGATGATTCGCAAAAAACCGAAGAACCCACCCAGAAACGCCTCGATGACGCACGTAAAAAAGGTGATATCGCAAAAAGTCAGGATGTCCCCGTCTGGTTCATTCTGATGGCTGGTGCTGCAATAATTGCGGCTGCGCAACCGCTAGCAGGTAGCATTGGTGGACCGCTCACAATGCTCTTGGATCATCCTCACGACTTCAATCTGTCTAACGGTGGCGCACATCGTTTGATGTCATCGATTCTGGGCATGTTATTGGGACCGATGGCGATTGTCTTTTCGTTGATAATTATCTTCGCGATATTCGGGCATATTGTTCAACACATGCCGTTATGGACGACTGAAAAACTCAAACCGAAATTGAGCAAAATATCGCCAGTTGGCGGCTTAAAAAGAATGTTTGGACCACAAGGTGTCATGAACCTTTTTAAGGCTGTTTTGAAGTTGGTTGCGGCTGTGGTTGCGGTTGGGTTTGCCGTTTGGCCGACGCGACATGAGCTGGTAAAAGTTGGTGAGATGGACATCATAGTGTTGCCCCTCATGCTGCAAGAGAAGGCTAGTCGCTTGTTTATAGCGGCATTAATCGTTGTCGGTTTTATCGCAGCCATTGATTTTATTTTCCAAAAACAAAATCACATGAAGAAAATGCGGATGTCTCGTGAAGACATTAAGCAAGAAACCAAACAGACTGATGGTGATCCACAAGTTAAAGCCAAATTGGCAGCCTTACGCCAGCAACGGTCACAGCAACGCATGATGGCAGCCGTCCCAGAAGCGACAGTTGTTATCACAAACCCGACTCACTACTCAATCGCTCTGAAATTTGATCCCGAGGTAGATGCGGCACCTATCTGTGTCGCAAAAGGGGTGGATGATGTTGCCATGCGTATTCGTGAACTGGCCAAGGATGCGGATGTGCCATTGGTCGAAAGCCCACCTTTGGCCCGTGCATTGTTTGCAACAGCAGAATTAGAACAAATCGTCCCGAGAGAACATTTTGAAGCAGTGGCAAAAGTCATTGGCTTCGTCATGAGAACTGGTAAGAATAAATAATTATGGTTAATCGCCACAAAAAATGCCTAATACTACGTCTTAGTCGCGACTCACTTGTTGCGCTGAATAACGGATTGAGCCGCCATGTCTGATTTTAATGAAACCCAACAAACCCAACAACCACCTTCTGAAAAGAAGAAGGTTGATATTTTACAGACCTTATTTTGGTTGAGTTTGGCTGCCGCAGGTGCTGCGGCAGGTGTCGCTCTTACTTGGGGTGAGAAGATTGGAATGGCGTCTGTCGTTCTACTTATTGCGCTTGGTAGTTTGGCTGCCGTACTTCTTTTATGGGTAACGCGTGGGGCTGGCCGAAAACTTGGTGTTTTCCCAGAGCGTGGTGCTGCAGAAGAAGCGGCTCAAAAAGTTGTCAAAGGTTTTTCATGGCTCGAAAGCCTGAGTGAACCAGCCTTGGTAACAGAGCGCGGCGGGGCGGTGGTGACTGCGAATGCAGCTTACCGGAAGTTGGCAGAGCAAGCCCATGAAATGGGTGAAAGCGGTCCAATTCCAACGGTTGATAGATTATTTGGCGCGAATCCGGGCTTGGCGGCTCCGATATTTCGTCTTGCTAAATCTGTTAAAGTAGGTGGCTCTCGCGAAGAAATTCTCCCTGCGCTTATGTTTGGTGACAGTGATAAGCCTGTTCAGTTTACGGCAAATGTTTCTGCTGTTGGGGCGTCTCGGGCTTTATGGCGTTTAAGGAAGACAGATGGAAGCGATGGCGATAACTCGGCCGTTGATCCAAGAGCCTTGTATGTAGAAGACGCTCCCGTCGGCTTTTTCTCAGCGCGTAGAGATGGGCGCGTTGTTTATGTAAACGCCAGTTTACGTAAAATGTTGAGCTTGCCTGATGAATTAGGCGGCCTTCGTATGGATGACTTGATGCGTCCAGAAGGTTTGAAGCTGATGCGTAAGGAAACGCGCGGTGGTGCCAGCCAGCGCGCAGACGTCGTTTTGCGTTCGCGTAACGGTGTGGAATTGCCTGCGCTTTTAACGACATCTTGGACAGGAAAGGGGCCGGATGCTCTTTCGCGTTCAGTCGTGCACTTAGGCTATAGCGCTGAAAACCCGCCTAAGCAGGAAAAAGAAGACATGGCTGTTCAAGGCTTGGTTTCTCCTGGTCAGGTCAGTGACGACACGATGTTCACCGATGCACCTTTTGGTGTGGTGCGTCTTGAAGGTGATGGCGTTGAAACAGCTGTCATGATGGATTTAAACCGTGCTTTGCGTGATATGACAGAAGCACGCGCACAACCGGGTGCTCGATTTGCGGACCTATTTATTGCAGAAGATGGCGAAGAAGGTTTGGCGTCCATGCTAGCAAAAGCGCTAGATGGTGCTGTCGAGTTGAAGCTTGCCTCTGACACAATTAAAGACCCTAAAGATGCGAAAACTGTTGATGTTTTCATTGCGCTAGACCGTCGCGGACGTCCGGCTGCTGCCTATGTGATTGATACGACAGAGAAGAAGACGCTTGAACTTCGCCTTGCTCAAGGTGAGAAAATGCAGGCAATCGGTCAGCTTGCTGGTGGTATTGCGCATGACTTTAACAACCTGCTTCAAGGTATCATGCTCAACACCGATAAATTGCTTATCCGTCACCCTCCCGGTGACCCATCATTCTTTGACTTAAAGCAAATGTATGAGTTGGCGGCCCGTGGTGCAGAGATGATCTCTATGCTTCTTGCGTGGTCTCGTAAACAGACTTTCCGTCAAGAAGTGCTCGACCCATCTGAAATGCTATCAAGCTATTACGTCTTGCTGCGTCAGATTATCGATGAGCGTATCAAGCTTGATATTGTGCACGGTCGTGATTTGCCGCAAATCCGTGCTGACCGCGGTCAGTTGGAAACAGCATTGACCAATCTGTGTACTAATGCGCGTGATGCGATGCTTGAGAAGAATGGTAGCGGTGAATTGATCGTGAAGACCTCTCGCGCTGATGCGGCTATGGCACGTAAGGATGGATTTAACCACGTTCAGGAAGGTGACTATCTTCTTATCGAGGTTGTCGATAACGGAACGGGTATTCCACCAGAATTGGTAGAAGAAATCTTCCAGCCATTCTTTACAACCAAGAAGCAGGGCGAGGGAACAGGTCTCGGATTGGCTTCTGTATATGGTATCGTGAAGCAATCTGGCGGTTATGTGTACCCAGTCTCTAAAGTAGGCCGTGGAACGACATTCAAAATCTTCATGCCTGCCTATGTTGCACGCCCAGAAGAGAAAGAAGCTGCAGATAAAGCGGCTGAGCGTGCTGCCAGCGAAGCAGAAACAGCAGCCGCGGTGAATGAAATTGCCGAGAAGAACCGTCCAAAAGACCTAGCGGGTCGTGGCCGTATCATGCTGGTGGAAGATGAAGACTCTGTGCGTGGATTGGCATCTCACCTTCTTTCAACCTTTGGCTATCAAGTGATTGAAGCAGCTGACGGTGAAGAAGCGCTGGAGCTTATTCAGGAAAATGCAGGACAGATTGATCTACTTATTTCTGATGTTGTTCTTCCGGGGATGGATGGTCCAGCTCTCTTAAAAGAGGCAAAACCTTATCTCACAGGTGCGCGTGTCATGTTTATTTCTGGTTATGCAGAACGGGATCTGGCGAAAACGTTGGATGAAGAAAGAGAGATTTCTTTCCTTCCAAAACCCTTCACATTGCGTCAATTGGCGGAACGCGTGAAAGACGAATTGAACATTGTAGAAGCTGCATAGCATTCATTTCAATGTGATTTTATTTAAGCCACTGTCCATATATGGGCGGTGGCTTTTTGTTTTTTACTATATTTTGTGTGTGAGAATAAAAACAGAACATTTATTCCATTCTTGGTTTGTTCTTTTGGAACATTTGTGGTACAAAAATTTCAGAACTGGTGATGGAAACCGTTGCTCATGAGTGATCAGTGTGCGACACATATAGGAGAATCAAATATGGCGCGTGCGTCTTTGCAAGTTGTGGAAAATAGCGGAATGGATAAGCAAAAAGCCCTCGAAACGGCTCTTGGTCAGATCGAACGTAATTTCGGTAAGGGCTCTATTATGCGTTTAGGCGATAACGCATCAATGGATGTTGAAGCAGTCTCAACTGGCTCTTTGGGGTTGGATATTGCTTTGGGTATAGGTGGTCTTCCTAAAGGACGGATTATCGAAATCTATGGTCCGGAAAGTTCCGGTAAAACAACAATGGCGTTGCACTGTATTGCTGAAGCTCAGAAAAATGGCGGCGTCGCAGCTTTTGTTGATGCAGAGCACGCGCTTGACCCTGTTTATGCTGGTAAGCTGGGTGTTGATCTGAACGATCTATTGGTATCACAGCCAGATACAGGTGAGCAATCTCTTGAAATTGCTGATACGCTCGTGCGTTCTGGTGCAGTTGATCTTCTTGTTATTGACTCTGTGGCGGCACTTACTCCGCGCGCAGAACTTGAAGGTGAAATGGGAGATAGTCTTCCTGGTCTTCAAGCACGCTTGATGAGTCAGGCTCTGCGTAAATTGACGGGCTCAATCTCTAAATCCAATTGTATGGTTATCTTCATCAACCAAATCCGTATGAAAATTGGTGTGATGTTCGGGTCTCCTGAAACAACAACGGGTGGTAATGCACTCAAATTCTATTCTTCAGTACGTTTGGATATTCGCCGCATCGGTGCATTGAAAGACCGTGATGAAGTGATTGGTAACCAGACACGCGTGAAAGTGGTGAAGAACAAAGTTGCACCTCCATTCCGTCAGGTCGAATTTGATATCATTTATGGAGAGGGTATCTCCAAAACAGGTGAACTGATCGACCTTGGTGTGAAAGCTGGTGTGGTTGATAAGGCTGGATCTTGGTATTCCTACGGATCAGAGCGTATCGGGCAAGGGCGTGAAAATGCACGTACATTCCTAAAAAGTAATCCGGCTATTGCTGCGGAAATTGAAGAAAAGATCCGACAAGATGCGGGATTGATTTCTGAGGAAATGTTGGCTGCGGGGCAGGCCAATATTACCGAAGAAGAAGACCCAGATGCAGCCGCAAACGGGTAATTAGATCTGATATTAAAGCGAACCACGTATGAAAATACGTGGTTTTCTTTTTTATATATCAAAGATTGCTTGCACTTACGTATTGGCCAAATCGCACTTGGGCTATATATCGCCTATTGGAATTGATTTGCTCCGCTGTCTAAAAGCTATTTCCTGACAATTTGTTCGGTATGGTCGACATGCGAAGCGCTTTTATGCTCGAATTAGGAGTGCCCTGAATGTCCGATCTGACTGCTAAGTTTAAAGCTAACCCGTCAAATAGCGTAAATGGTGTGCGGTCACAGTTTTTGGAATATTTTCATTCTCAAAAACACGAGGTCATTCAATCCTCTCCACTGGTTCCGCAAGGCGATTCAACGCTTTTGTTCGTGAATGCTGGTATGGTGCCATTCAAAAATCTGTTCACGGGTGCTGAAACACCGTCTTCCCCGCGTGCCACTTCTTCGCAAAAATGTGTGCGTGCGGGTGGTAAGCATAATGATCTGGATAATGTCGGTTATACGGCGCGCCACCACACTTTCTTTGAAATGCTGGGTAACTTCTCTTTTGGTGATTACTTTAAAGAGCAAGCCATTGAGCATGCATGGAATGTTGTCACAAAGGTATTTGGCCTACCTGTCGAGAAACTGGTTGTCACAGTTTATTCTGAAGATGAAGAAGCAGCTACTCTCTGGAAGAAGATTGCAGGGCTGTCCGATGACAAGATTATCCGCATTTCGACATCGGACAATTTCTGGTCCATGGGTGATACTGGTCCGTGTGGGCCTTGTTCGGAAATTTTCTATGATCACGGTCCAGATGTATGGGGTGGTTTGCCCGGAACACCTGAAGAAGATGGTGACCGTTTCATCGAAATCTGGAATCTAGTGTTTATGCAGTTCGATCAGGCCAAGGATGGTTCCCGTGTGAATTTGCCTAAGCCATCCATCGATACCGGCATGGGGCTGGAACGTATGGCGGCTGTGCTTCAAGACGTTCACAATAATTATGAGATCGACTTATTCCAGAATTTGATTGCAGCTGAGCAAGATGTATACGGCTTAAAAGCAAACGAAGATAATATTGGTTCTTTGCGTGTGATTTCAGACCACTTGCGGTCTTCGGCATTTTTGATTGCTGATGGTGTGACACCTTCAAATGAAGGACGCGGATATGTGCTGCGCCGTATTATGCGTCGGGCTATGCGCCACGGGCATATTCTGGGGTCAAAACAGCCTCAAATGCACAAATTAGTCCCTGCGCTTGTTGAAGAAATGGGCGCAGCTTACCCAGAACTAGGCCGTGCACAGGCAGCTATCGTTAGCACGTTAGAGCAAGAAGAGGGGCGTTTCCAACGCACACTTGGACGTGGTCTGGCTTTGCTGGATGATGCGACATCATCCATGGGCAAGGGTGACACATTGCCTGGTGAGACTGCTTTCAAACTTTATGACACGTTTGGCTTCCCTGTTGACCTGACACAAGATGTACTTCGCGCAAAAGGTATCGGCGTGGATGAAGCAGGTTTTGAAAAAGCGATGAAAGTTCAGCGCGAAACTTCACAAGCAAGCTGGCAGGGCGGCGCGGAAGGCGACGCTGTCAAAGTCTGGTTCCAATTGCGTGATGCAAATGGCGCGACTGAATTTATCGGGTACACAGAAGAAAATGCTGAAGCTGAATTAAAAGCCATTTTAGCTGACGGAGAAGTCACGCAGACATTGGCCGAAGGTCAAAAGGGTGAGCTTGTTTTTGATAAGACGCCATTTTATGGCGAGTCTGGTGGACAAGCAGGAGACCGTGGTGAAGTTCGCTTTGCGGGCGGAGCAGTGTTTCGCGTTTTAGACACGCAAAAACGTGCTGGTGATGTGTTCGCGCATATTGGTGAAGTGGTTACAGGCGAAGTTAAAACGGGCGTGAAAGCTTTGTTGGAAGTGGATAGCATTCGTCGCTCAAATATTCGTGCAAATCACTCGGCAACTCATATTCTTCATGCTGCACTGCGCAATAATCTAGGTGACCACGTCACGCAAAAAGGGTCTTTGGTTGAAGAAGACAAATTGCGTTTTGACTTTGCGCACTCTGGCACGCTTTCTCAAGCTGAGCTGGATGCTGTTGAAGCTGAAGTCAACGCGATTATTCGTCAGAATGCGGATGTATCGACACAAGAAATGGCTCCGGATGCTGCCATCGAAGCGGGTGCTATGGCATTGTTCGGTGAAAAATATGGCGACACTGTTCGCGTATTGGCAATGGGAGAGGCACCACAAGGTGGCGACAAATCCTATTCCGTTGAATTGTGTGGAGGCACACACGTCAAGCGCACGGGTGACATAGCGGTATTCGCCATCACAAGTGAGGCTGGTGTTTCTGCAGGTGTTCGCAGGATTGAAGCAGTTACAGGAGCAGCAGCGCTTGATTTCCTAAAAGGCAAAGTCGCTATAGCGCGTTCAATCGCTGATCAGTTGAAATCAACTATCGAAAAAGCACCAGAACGTGTCGCAGCGCTTCAAGATCAGAAACGTGCGCTTGAAAGCGAACTTTCTGATGTGAAGAAAAAACTAGCCATGGGCGGTGGTGCAGGTGGCGCAGCTGATGGTCCTGAAGAAATTAACGGCGTCAAATTACTTGCGCGTGTTGCAGAAGGTGTTCCGGCGAAAGACCTTCGTGGTTTGATTGATGATGCCAAGAAACAGCTTGGTTCAGGTGTCGCGGTCTTCATTGCTGTGAATGATGGAAAAGCAGCTGTTGCAACAGGTGTGACCGACGATCTGAAAGATAAAATCAGCGCCGTTGATCTGGTGAAAGCCGCAGCAGCCTGTGTCGGTGGTAGGGGTGGTGGTGGCCGCCCAGATATGGCGCAAGCGGGTGGGCCAGATGGTTCCAAAGCGAATGAGGCAGTAGAGGCTGTACGGTCAGTTCTCAAAGGTTAAATCAATAGGATTGGGCTGTTGATATATGAGCAATCCTGATGCCGAGTTGATGCGTGAAAGTGCTGGAGATGACCGACTTGAGTTGATTGTCTCCAGTTATAAACGTTTGACGGGGCACGATTTAATCGAAAATACCGGAAGCACGCATCAAGCATTGTGGCAATCTCCGCGTATTGTGCTTGCACATGCTACCCAAGAAGATCCGATTTTTTTCTATGCAAATGCTGCTTGTCTAAACTTGTTCGAGGCGAGTGCTGACGAGTTTGTGAAAATACCGTCACGCTTTTCTGCAGAGCCTATGGAGCGAGCTGAACGTGATCGTTTATTTCTTCGAGTAAAGGAGCATAATTACATCGACGATTATGCAGGCGTACGGGTTACTTTTCCCAAAGGTGAAAAAGGACTACAAAAGCGTTTCAATATCGAACAAGCCACCGTCTGGAATTTAATCGATGAGCAGGGCGATATTCATGGTCAAGCCGCGACTTTTAGCAAATGGACATGGTTGGATAACTAGTCAGATATTGGTTTTACGAGAATATACTATCGATATCGCTATCTGAAAGAATGCGGTATTGGCCTTCTTTAAGGTCCTTAGGCAATTCTAGTCCACCAATGCTGGTGCGATGTAGCGCGGTGACGTGATTACCAACCGCTGCAAACATGCGTCTAACCTGATGGTATCGTCCCTCATGAATTGTCAGAATGGCCTGTTTTTCGTCCAATACATCCAGTTCTGCAGGAAGTAGCGGTTTTGTTTCGCCTTCCAGCATCATCGTTCCGGAGACGAAAATCTTTCCTTCATCGCCATTTAAATCTCGATCTAATGTCACGTGATAACGTTTGGGCGTTTGTGTTTTGGGGCTAGAGACTCGGTGATTAAGCTGTCCGTCATCGGTAAGAATAATCAGACCAGATGTATCTTTGTCCAAGCGACCAATAGGGGAGAAAAGTGGCTCACGAAAATTCCAGCGATCGGGAAACATTTCCGAAATCAGCGTTCCGCTATCCTTTCGGCTACATGTGACACCTGCCGGTTTATGCAGCATAACTGCAAAGCCGGGCAGCGGATCAAGCGGTTTCCCATCAATAGTCAGTTCTTTTTGAAGACTTATGTTGGGCGTGACTTTTTCTTTGCCATTTTTGAAGCTAGTTTCACCCAGTAAAATTCGTTTGTATTTGATTAGAGCATCAATTTCTTTGCGCGTGCCATAGCCCATATTAGATAGTAATTTATCAAGTCGAACAGGCTTGGCATTGGCGCTCATTTTATGGCCTCAATCACCTTAAACCCATGCGAGTCAGCTTTTGGCGTGAAGCTACTAAAGTGCGCTTTTATAGCGCGCTCATATGGCAAGTGACGGTTGGCAACCATCCAGCACACGCCGCCTTTTTTAAGCATGGCGGCAGCACGTGCCATGAATGCTTTTCCTAAACCATGATCCTCTTCGCCAGCATCGTGGAAGGGTGGGTTCATGATGATAAAATCAAGATCTGTCATATCTTTAGGGCCGATACGGGCGTCTTGCCAAAGGAATTTAATGCGATCATCGGAAACATTGCGATAAGCCATTTCAATAGCACGACGATCAATGTCGATTAGCGTTAGTTTTTTGATCGCTTCTGACTGAAGAACGTGGTGGGAAAGTAGGCCTAATCCACACCCAAGATCCGCGCCCATGCCTGAAAGCTCAGGTAGGTGCTCCATTAGCAAAATTGAGCCTGGATCCGGACGGTTCCAAGAAAATATTCCGGGTTGGCTCCAGAGGCCCAATTCTTCATTCAGCTTGGGGCCGTTTTCTTCAATGGCTGCGTGAATTGCAGACATGTCAGTCGGTGGAGAACAGCTAGCAATTTTCTGATGTTTTTTCGATTCAATACGAATATTGTTGCACTGCAGTAACTCAAGGTCGGATTTTAGACGTTGGCCGCCTTTTTTCTTACCGGCAACGACAGTCAATTCACCATCGGACTTTAATGCGCGAAGGGCTTGTGCAAGCACAAAGCGACGCTCTTGCGTGCCTGCTGGTGCTGCAATAACGAAATAATCAAGAGACCCATCAGGGCATTCAGTAATATCTGCGCTCTCAGGGATAAGTGGCGAACATTGGCGCGCATCATTGGGTACAGACACAAGGTCTTTATCGGGAGTGCCATATAGGCCAGAAATAGGTGAGGATGTCATACGCAGGCGTTAAGCCAAAATGATGTCTGTTGCAAGTATGAGTATTGGGCGAAGGGGCTGTAGCTGACCTTTATTGCACTCCCAGCATAGATGGTCTTAGCTATCAATAGTCTATCAACACCAAGCCTACTTGCGCTTTTTAGGTGGGGCTTCAGGGCTCGGGCGACCAGGTTGGGGGAAGAGGTCCATTTGTCTTGGGTCTGGTTTTTTTACTCTTGGTTTGCGAACGCTTAGGCCAAATCTTTCGCGTCTTTTGTCTGGGCGCGTAAAGTATATGTCATCTGTGTTTTCTTCGGCGCGGGCCGCTTTTTCTTCACTTATTTTTTTGTCTTCTGCGTCAGCTTCTTCAGCCGATATGACTTTCCAGAAAGTGACCGCGAAAACCGTATTTTCGTCTTTGTCTTCATAAACGTGGACGAAACCTTGAGCGCGGGCATTGTCCGCTTTATCGAGCGTTGCTTCAATGTCATCCTTCTCGGGCTTTAGCCATTCGGTGACTAAGCTCACACGCGCATTTGCCATTGCAAATGCCTGAGCTTGTGTTGCACTAAATTGCTTGTCGTCGTCAAAGAGGGCAGCATGTGCAGATTGCGCGAGAGGATATGATAGTCCCATTTTGAACGGGATCTCCTATGGTTCTTCGTTATTATGTCCAGCTTGTAATCCTAGAGCGATTTTTATGCCATAGATGATTGCGTATTATTATAGAGGCGGGACGCCGCAAGACATGCAAATTTCAAGGTGATGGATTTGCGTCTTGGTCCAGAAATTTTCGTGTGGATGGGCTGTTTGATAAACGCGCCTCCAAAAGCGTCCGCAATAATATAGCCAACATCCGTGGGTAATTTTTCCTGTGGAAAACTTTCATTCACCGCAAAAGCAAAATAGTCGCAAAATTCAGTATATTCTGGCCATTTCTCGTCAGAGGAGAAATCTCCCCAACAAGACTTCACCTCAATGATGAGAATTTCCCCTTTATGGTTAATGGCCAAAATATCTGCGCGCCGATTATTGGCTAATTTCACTTCTGTGAGACAATTCCAGCCCTCGCTGTGGAGAAGTTTTGTCGTGCCACTAAAAATGGCGTCTGCACTGGATGTATCCCGCTTGACATGAGGGGCAGATTCGCGGGTCGGGAATGATTCTGATTCGTTCAGTATAGGTTCTGAATTTAACGGAACATTAACCATAAGCTCAATCCACATAGTTGCTGGAACGTTCCAGCAACTATTGAGCGAATTTCGAATTTTGAAAAGCTTTATTTCGAAAATATGGAGTCATAGTTTAAGCAATAGTGGTCTGTGAGTAGTGGTATGGTGAGTGCGATGAGTACATTAGTGGATGAGTCATGGGGGTGTGCACCGGCTAGCGGTGTGATGCTCAAAATCGCGCAAAATGTGCTTCAGAGGGTAAGATCTGAATTGCCCAAAAATATCGGTGAAGTGCAAATCCAGATCAGTGAATTTGCAGATGAGGAAACGCTGGAGGCTTTGTTTCTGGATGACCCATATGCGCTTCGGGGTGTGTATTCAGGTATTGCTGGTGCTCTAGAACTTCATGCGGTCCAAACAGATGCCGAGATCTGGCTATTTCGTCAGCCAATTTTGCAATATTGGATCCAAAGAGGGGATATCGCTTTAGAGCCACTCATTGGACATGTGCTTTTAGAAGAGATCGCAGCACATTACCGATGGTCAGATGATGAACTCTCACGCCTGCTTTCAACGGTCGGTATACAACCAATAAAATGGCCAGAATTATCTGATTAGTTTTGCTTTTTCAGGTTCTGTACCAATGCGTCTGCTAGAGCGTCCAAGTAGTTTTCTGGTACAGGTGCGCGCATGGCAACAATACGATGCCATATAGGCCCTAGAAGGCTTTCAATGACAAATTCGATATTCCAGTCACGACGGATCTGGTTCTTGTTTGTCAGTTCAGCGAGAATAAACCGTATTGGCTTTTTGTAGGTCTCGGTAAGCCAGTTTCTGAATATGTCTCCAGCCTGTTCATCATCTGATGCCGCTAGCAGGACTCCGCGCCACATATGCGCGCCATCTCCCGCTTTTATTGAGTCAATCAGAGGTGATAGAATGGAGACGATACGATCTTTCAATTCAGTGTTAGGGTCTTGAGGTTTCAGCAATTTTTCAATCGCAGCTTCCACCACAAGACAGGCTGGCGTCGGCCACCATCTATAAATTGTTTGTTTGGATGCTTTAGCTTCTTTGGCTACGCGATCAACACTAAAGTTTCGCCATCCGCTGCGTGTTAGTTCGGTAAGAGCAGCGTTTTGTACAGCCAAACGTGAAGCTTCGCTTCTTTTGGGGCCGACTCTACGCGCCGTACCAGGCTTTTTGGTTTTTGGTTTTGTATCACTCATATGCCCAAGCCTTAGAAAGTCGAATCTTTCATTTCCAGCATCTTGTGTGAATTTGGGGGTAAAGGAAAGCGTTCTTGCGGAATAATCCAGTACATCCGTAGGAAATACAAAACAATATTGGAAGTATTCGAGGCGCTTAAAAGAAAACCCCACGACAAGCTAATGTCATGGGGTTTTAAAATTCGTATCTACAAGGCGCTTATTTCTTGGCGCGCTCGACGGCTTCTGCGATCAATTCTTCTGCTTTCTCACGGTCACCCCAACCTTTGATCTTAACCCATTTGTTTGGCTCAAGGTCTTTGTAGTGCGTGAAGAAGTGCTCAATACGCTGCGGTGTGATTTCTGGAAGATCAGTATAGTTGTCTACATTGTTGTAGAAGGCAGTCATTTTCTGGTGAGGAACTGCGAGAATCTTTTCGTCTTCTCCGCCATCATCTTCCATCATCAAGACACCAACAGGGCGTACACGAAGCACACAACCGGGCACGAGAGCGCGTTGACCGATACACATCACATCAATTGGGTCGCCATCCAATGACAAAGTGTGAGGAACAAAACCGTAGTTACACGGGTAACGCATTGGCGTGTAGAGATAACGGTCTACAAACATCGCGCCGGAAGCTTTGTCGATTTCGTACTTAATTGGCTCGCCACCAAGAGGTACTTCAATAATACAATTGAGGTCTTTTGGCGGGTTTTTACCAATGCTGACTTTGTTCAGGTCCATGTCCCTAATTCCCTGTATGATTTTGTTCGATAGGCCATTTGCGGGCCATCTTGTCCCAATTAGGCTAATTCACGCAAAGGGAATGCAAGCAATATGCTAACTTTCCCTTTCCGTGATTGCTAATTTTTTATGTTTATAGGTTTCTGCCGGCTTTTTTGTCGCGAGCAGCGAGTAGACGTAGGCGAAGTGCATTCAATTTAATGAAGCCTTCAGCGTCTTTCTGGTCATACGCACCAGCGTCATCTTCAAATGTCACGTGCGCTTCTGAGTATAGTGAGTATGGGCTTGTACGCGCCAATAGGTGTGTCGCGCCTTTATAGAGTTTCAGCGTAACTTCACCTGTAACCATTGTTTGTGATGCATCAATGGCAGCTTGAAGCATCTCACGCTCAGGAGACCACCAGAAACCATTATAGATAAGCTCTGCATAACGAGGCATTAGCTCGTCTTTAAGGTGAGCAGCACCACGGTCCATTGTTACTTGCTCAATACCACGGTGAGCAGCAAGTAGAATTGTTCCACCTGGTGTTTCGTAAATACCGCGAGACTTCATACCCACGAAACGGTTTTCAAGAAGATCAAGACGACCAATACCGTGCTTGCGACCAAGCTCGTTTAATTTCGTAAGCAATTCCGCAGGGGAGAGCTTTTCGCCGTTTATTGAAACAGCATCACCGCGCTCAAAACCAACCGTGATTTCTTCTGGCGTATCAGGAGCTTCTTCAGGAGAAACTGTACGTTGGAATACAAATTCTGGAGCAACAACACCTGGGTCTTCCAGCGCTTTACCTTCAGATGATGTGTGTAGAAGGTTTGCATCAACAGAGAATGGAGCCTCACCACGCTTGTCCATCGGTACCGGAATGCCGTGTTTTTCAGCAAACTCAAGAAGGTGCGTACGAGATTTGAATTCCCAGTCACGCCAAGGTGCAATCACACGAATGTCTGGGTTAAGCGCGTAATATCCAAGTTCGAAACGCACTTGGTCGTTACCTTTACCAGTCGCGCCGTGACATACTGCATCAGCACCAACTTGTTCAGCGATTTCGATCTGACGTTTTGAAATAAGCGGACGCGCGATTGAAGTTCCAAGAAGGTATACGCCTTCATAGACTGTGTTTGCGCGGAACATTGGGAAGACATAGTCACGTACGAAGTCTTCACGAAGATCATCAATAAAGATGTTTTCTTCTTTGATACCAAGTTGCAGAGCTTTATCGCGTGCAGGACCTAGTTCTTCACCTTGGCCTAGGTCAGCTGTAAATGTCACAACTTCACAACCAAATTCAGTCTGAAGCCATTTCAGAATGATCGAAGTGTCGAGTCCTCCAGAATATGCAAGGACAACTTTTTTGGGTGGATTGGTGACAAGAGACATGAAACGTCAAAACCTATATTCGATGTGGATATCTATAATTTGGCTGCAACATAACGATACACGCAGCTTCTGCAACTGCGCTATTAGTCCATGATGGGTTAAGTGCAAGCTCTATTTGCGAGATTCTATCAATATGAGTATAGGAGTTTGCGATGAATCTAGTGGCTGTGGGGAATTTTGGTGGGAATTTGGTTTAAGAATCTGGCTGTTAGCCTGATGTTGCTTCTGTGCTTCACCTTTCAGGCAAATGGACAGGGCACTGAAGAAAAAAAGGCACCAAGTGAAGTTGTTGTTGGTGCCTATATCAACGACATTCAGCATATTGATATGCCTACCCACTCTTATGTTGTAGATTTATATGTCTGGTTTCGTTGGACTAATCCCGAAATAAACCCGCTTGAGACCTTTGAGTTCATGAATACATATGACCCAGAAGCGCATGTGGAAGAGGCTGGGTATGATGAGCCGCAACCACAGCCAGACGGTTCTTTTTATGGATATGTCCGACATCAGGGCGCGTTTTCATCCAAATTCCATACGCAGACCTATCCATTCGATAGCCATGACTTAGTCGTTCATATCGAAGATGCTGAGTATTCAACGGAAGATGTTGTATATGTGTCAGATGCGACACCTTTGACGTTAAATCCCGATATCGAACTGCCCGGTTATAGTTTGAAAAATCCACATATTGAGATTACGTCCAAACCGTATGAGACGAATTTTGGGGATTTGAATTCGCCGGACTTTTCACCCTATGCACGGTTTACGGTACATTTGCCGATAGTGCGGCCTGCTTTGTCGGGTGGGATTAAAACCTTTATGCCGTTATTTCTAATTATACTATGTGCGGCGCTGTCGTTACTGCTTGATCCAGTGCACGTTGAAGCGAGGGTTGGGCTATCCATCACTGCGCTTTTGACCATGGTGGCAACCCAGTTCACAGCCGAGAGCAATCTGCCTCAAGTGGCCTACCTAACAATGCTCGATCAGATATATATCGCGTCCTATACTTATATTCTTGTCGTGGTGAGTTTGGTTGTGCGCGGTACACGCATGGACGAGCAGGGCGCTTTGCAAGGCGTCGCAGGTGCCACCGAAAAGCTTGCGCGAGGCGGACCTATATCAGCGGTCATTGTTACGCTCGGCTATGTGGCAGCCGTCATACTCATCCTTATATTTAGTCTCATATAAGGCAAAAGAAACACAATCATATCCTGAACGCAGCCTTATTTCTTGTTCAGTCTGAATTCATCGCAAGAGAAAATGAGCCAACAGGCTTATGATGGGACAGACATTAGGCGGAACAGGTTATGAGGGATGTATCAGACGGAAATTTAGCAAGTTTATCGAATAGATCGAACAATCGGGCAGTTATATTTGCTGCCGTTTCGGCATTTGCTTCGATACTGATGTTCGCTGCAGGAAATGGTTCTGCACAAGAACTAGTAGATGAGCGAAATCCTTCTGCTGTTGATTATCCAGCGTTTGAAATACTCACGAATGAAGCTGCGGATCATCGGGCGGGCCGCTTAATCTCATTTGATGAGTTTACCAGGATGAGCGAACGCAAAGATACAATTATTCTGGATACACGTTCTAAATCAGCTTTTGAGCAAGGCCATATTAAAGGCTCGGTCCATCTGAATTTTTCAGATTTTACGGATGACAAACTTGCTGAAGTCATTCCCGATTTTGACACGCGCATTCTGATTTATTGCAATAATAATTTCAGTGACAATATCGCGCCAGTGCCTGTGAAAAGGGTGTCTCTGGCATTGAATATCCCGACATTCATCAATCTCTACGGATATGGCTACACCAATATTTATGAGCTTGGTGAAGAAATTTCTATTGAAGAATTAGGCCCTGAATGGGTCATGCACACTGCTGATAAAAGCTAAGGAGGCAGAAAATGACGACGCTTATAAAGAATTCGCAATCGCTTTTCCAAAAATGCATGTCAGGTTTTGTCGCTGCTACGGCTGTTACACTTGCCTCGTGCGCAAATGCGGAAATTGCACCTGAAAGATACACGCCTATCGTAGAGGATGAATCTCCAATGCACGCTTATATATTACTCGACCGGACTGGCTCCATGAGTTCTATCTGGGATGAAGCGCTTAATTCGGTGAACACATATGCAGTGTCTCTTGGCACAAAAGAAGAAGGCGAGAAGGGTGATGTCGATGCTGATGTGACGCTTGCTGTTTTCGATGCCCAAGATGGACTTCAGTTTGACGTGCTTCGCAAAGAAACATCTGCAAAACAGTGGAATGAAGTGACGGATGATGAAGCTTCGCCGCGCGGTATGACACCCTTGTTTGATGCGATTGGCCGTATTGTAAACATAGCGGAAACTGATCAGCCTGAAAAAGCGGTTCTCGTTATCATGACCGATGGGCAGGAGAACTCCAGCCGCGAAATCACAAGAGAAGGTGCTCGCGCTGCCTTGGACCGCGCACGCGCCAAAGGTTGGGAAGTTGTTTTCCTAGGTGCAGAATTTGCCAATTTTGGTGATGCTGAAGGTGTCGGCCAAAGCCAAAGTAAAAACATGGCGGTGTCTAAAGACAAACTAGGTCAGACGATGGACCGCTTGGCTAAGAAATCACGTAGCTACGCAAAAGGCGAAGAAGCGGAAATCGAATTTGATGAAGAAGACCGCGCGATCGCAGAAGAAGAAGACGTTAAACAACGCAAAGGACAGTAGGTCTACGATATAGAATAAACCTCAAGTAAAAAGCCCTGGGTGGATGCTTGTTTAGCAAAAATGGGATGGGCAGACTTCAGGTTTATAGGGCCTCACTCTCCGTAATCGGAAAGTGAGGTTCTTTTTATATTTATGTGAACCATGCGCAAAAAAAATCCCCCGGGCCTCGCTATTCAAGGAGGGACGGGGGATATAGGTAGCCATGAAGTTCGCTGCGGAGCGAATTCCCCTTACACGTTTCAAGCCCCGTGCCAGTATTCGCGCCATTGGGGAGAATGTTTCGGTGTTTTTTTGTACGGAATTGCGCAGATAGACGCGACTAATGCTGGGAATTAGGCGTGTGAAGCCAAAATCTGTTTCAGATTGGCACGAGGGGCTGGAACGGGACCTGAAAGAAGATGAGCAACTTATTTTACAACAGCATAACGACAACTATATTCCACCACGTGTGATGGAGAAGCGGCGGCGTGTGCCCAGCATTTTTTGACATTCGGAGATTGTTTGCGCCGCGAGCTCAGCAGTTTTGAACTTGCTTTCCGCGCGTAAGGCCTCAAGCGCGTCGGTTAAGTGTTCCACAGCTTGTTGAAGAATGATCGGATCAAACTTGCTTTCGCATTTGTGCTTGAGTGCGCGGCCTAGATTGATTTTAGCTCTGACCCATCTATCAGGCGTCTCAGCGCGATCAATGCTTTCCATTGTCTCTTCAAGGACTTCAACGCAGCGTTCTGCCCAATCACCCATGTTAGCAATCGCTAGCTGGACCGTACCAGCAGAATAATCGTCTTGGATGTCGCCCCGCAGAGTTGCATCCATATCTGGACTTTCCTGCAGGATATCCTCGAGGGAAACCACAACTGGTTCTAGACGTTCAGCTCTAAAGTCTTGAGGGCGTGCAAGGGCAGGGCGCAGTTCGCGTGCCGTGGCGTAGGCCAATGCTGCGGACAATGGCTTGGTCCATTTGTCTTTGTTTTGTGGAAGCAAAATCGTGCGGTGCTGATATTGAGCGGTTTTCTTTGTGTCATCGCGGCGTGCTATGCGGGCGACAATCTGATTTTTCTTTACGCCTTCTCCCCACATGACAAGGTCGGCACCTGCTTGTTTCAATATAGCTTGCGCTTCTTCTTCACTGCGGATTTTGGCGGGGAAATCGATAACGTCAAATGGGCCGCCAAACATAAAGCCTTTTAAGTGCGTGCGTGCGGCTTCACTAAGGAATTCGCTGGCTGCTTTTCCCTTGGAACCAAAGCCTTGAGTGATAAGAACGCGCGCGCCAATGTCTGTGCCGCGTTTTACTTGCGCGGCCGTGCCGGCTAAGTGTGCGGAGCGTGCGGCTGCCCAAAGTAATTTAAGAACAAAGAATACGGCAGTTAGACAGGCAGCCAATCCGATAATAACACCGACTGTAGCAAGTTCCTGGCGTGATAGAATCCATGACTCGGCTATGTTCCAATAGCGCAAAAATTCCGAGACAAAGCTGTCAAACGTGAAGTTCATGAGTAATCACATACCGATCCAAGCAAAACTAATTATACCACATAGGATGTTTTTCTATGGGTGCGCAATGCGAAAGGGCATTCAAAATGCATGAATCCGCAAGGTGAATTCAATTTTATCAATCTGGTTAATCTTCTATCAGTTATAGTTAATGACAAGTTATCAAATATAGGGATAGCGCGCGAACTATCCTCCTCCTTAAAGTAGGCAACATGCTCTTTGCTTCAATGATATGAAGTGGAGAAAATGAGTGACTCAGACAAAGAGTGATCAGCTCGACAATAAAAAACGAGTAGGGATACTTGTTGTGCATGGGATTGGCAGACAAGCTTTGCCACCACAAGATAAGCCCACTAAGCTTATGTATTCTCACAAACTCTATAGTAAAATTTTGCGTAGGCTGAACAAGCAGGGTTTGGATGTAAATTCAGAAGTGGCATGGCGCGAAGCCAATTACGCGCATATTTTTAACGATGTGCAATCGGCCTATTATCAGCGTTTGGGCAATTCCATCAAACGTTCAAAAATACGTCAGATCGTTATTGAAAATTTGGGAGATGCAGCCACCTATCGCCCGCATTCTATAAGTGCAAATACTCAGAATTCTGCGTTTTCCCGCGTGCAAAACGAAATCGAAAAGTCTCTGATAAAATTGGAGGGGGAATGCCAAAAAGGGGCTCCATTGATTGTCTTGGCACATTCCTTGGGTGGGCAGGTGATGATGGATTATTTCCGATCTGCTTTATATTGGAATGGAAGCAGGGCACCATTCGTGAGTGGTAAGACACTCAGCAAGTTTATTACCTTTGGATGCAATATCCCACTCTTCCTGTTGGGCCAAGAACCCGAAAATGTGCATGCTTTTGCGCACCCAAGCGGTCATAAAAGCAAGGCTCTATGGTGGCTCAATGTCTATGATCGAGACGATGTGCTTGGTTATCCTCTTGCGCCCACCGGAAAGGGATTTGAAGCCCTAGCCCAATCAGGACAGTTAGAAGATGTTGAAGTGAATGCGGGTAATATTCTGACGCGCTGGAATACACTATCTCATACCCAGTATTGGACGAATAAATCCCTTACTCAATACGTTGCCGATTCCATCAATGAAGCTACGCGTTAGTTGGCTTCACGGTTTTGTGATGTTTTGTTTATTGAAATAAATATATTGTTATTCAATAAATAATTATCACTAATCGAGAAATTAAACTTCGGACGGGGAAATCACAAATGGAAACTTATGCATTAATGAACGAGGCGGCAGGCTATCTGCCGGGGCATGTCATTCCGTGGCTCATGTGGATGATGTTTATTCTCTTTCTTCTGCCTTTCTTCTTCGTATGGTATCGGGCGGCTCGATATATGATTGGGGCGAATATCCTCAACACACTCACATCATGGGCCGTGTTTTACTTTTCCGGATTGCAGGTCAATAAATTGTGGGCATTGGGACATTTATTCTGGATACTACCCATGTATCTCTTCTATAAGGACGCCCGAAATTCCGAGCGGTGGATTGTCTACCGCGTATTCGCTGGCTTAGCTGCGGCCACAATAGCAGCGAGCCTTGTTATGGACTTCCGTGATTTTGGTTTATGGGCGCTGGGGGAGCGCGGCAGCATATTGGTCGGCGTGCCAGAAGATAAGCCATATTATTAGATTTTTGCGTCCGATACTTGCCCGCATTTATCATCATTTAATGCTGGCAAGTATGACCTGAATTCGAAGATATAAACCAGCATTAACGCAAAGGTTGAAATCATTAACGAAAAAACAGTAATTTTATTGCAAAATTCCCCTATCAAACGAATTTATGTAAGTGCGTAGATGAATACGCCGCGTAGTTTTGGGGCTGTCTTATGCACGACTCGACTTTGAGTATTCTTGAAATTATCAAAAGATCAAAGCTCCAGTTTTCTGACCTTGAATTGGCAAATTTCATTCATGATATGCGTAAAACGGAGAATGCCGCGCTTCTGCCTCTCCTGAAAGCGAAGACACGCACAGTCTATTCTTTTGAAGAAAATGACCCTAAATACAAGGCTTTCCATCAGCTGCGTCGCCAACTTCACTATATCCACAATGAGAATTATATCTCGGATATCGTGCGTATTCTGCATGCATGTAATTACGCAACAGAGTTTGACCTAAAGCAATTTCACAAGAAATCCATTCCGGCGTTTTATGATGCGATCACCAAAATCGTCACGCCGGAAATCCTGATTGCTGTGGCGCAAAAATACGCGCAGCGTAAATCACAGCTAGCGGCTTAGCGCCGCTGCTTTTAACCATAACCTAAGCGACGGCTTCGGGTCTTTCTTCCATAAATCCAAGATCCACAAATAACGATCCTGATGCGTTTTCGGGCGCGGATAATTGCAGGCTAATGACTGTGCCGGCTGGTAAGTCTTCCTGAATTGCCAATGGAAAATGCATGGAGTTTTTCATGCCCAGCGGAAACAGGCGCATCACTTCGCCATCGCGCAATAGAGTAATATTGATCAGATCATCACTCGTCTGCCCAATGCGGCAATACACCAGTTTAGATGTCTTGTGATTGGGAACAGTATAGCTGGCATTATATAGCTCGACTGGCTTATCAATACCTTCGCCCTGAAAATTATATGTACCTTGAATAAATGCAGGTTTGGAAATCATATTTTGTCTCCCGTGATTATAATTTTAGGAGACACCAGCAAGTTGAAATTGTCCAGTGGTTCAAGCTCGAGTGTTGGGTTGTCTGTTTAGCAAAAGCTGTGAATAGTTTCATCGGGATTTTTAGAAGGGGGATCTCATGGCATTCTGGGTTTACATTCTCGCATCAAAGCGCAATGGCACTTTATATATCGGCCAGACAGATAATCTGGCGCGCCGCGTTTACGAGCATAAACAGCAAATCGTCCCGTGCTTCACTGAAAAGCACGATATCGGCATTCTCGTCTGGTATGATTCATTTGATAGCCGCGAATACGCCAAGCGCCGTGAATTGCAGATGAAGGCTTGGAAACGTCGTTGGAAACTCGAATTGATCGAAAAGAATAATCCCGATTGGGATGATCTCTACCTCACCCTAAATGGATAAAATATCTCCTCAACCATCTTCCCAGCGAAAGCTGGGATCCAGCACTGACTTTCAATAGAGAGAAATATTCAAGGGAATAAAACTATCTTTCAACCGCCTTTCCCGCGCAGGCGGG
>CAYGPZ010000007.1:0-137695 GCA_964352025.1 uncultured Hyphomonadaceae bacterium | reverse complement strand
CTCCGCCACCTCCACCACCGCCTCCTCCTGAGGCATTGGTAGAAACAGCGCCGGTAATTGACTGTGCGACTCAATCTCAAGATTTCGCTGTATACTTCGAGTGGGATAGTTCAGTTCTGACTGGCCCAGCTCAAGATGTTGTGAACAGTGCGACACGTCGTGCTCTTGAAAACGGTTGTTCAATCTCCGTGGCTACAATTGACGGGTACACTGATACTTCAGGTAACAAAGCTTACAACGCGCGTCTTTCTGCACGTCGTGCAGCAGTTGTTCGTGATGCTTTGGTTGCTCGTGGAGTAGACGCTGGTCTAGTATCTACGGATGCTAAAGGTGAAGAAGGCCTAGCTAAAGCAACAGCTGATGGTGTTCGTGAGCCTCTTAACCGTCGTGCACAAATTATTCTATCTGTTCGCTAATCTCGAATAGATTTTAAAATTAAGATGGCTCGGAGTTTTTACTTCGGGCCATTTTTATGTGCGCTGCTTTTTTCTTTCCATTTGTCGGGGCGGGGTGCTGTTCATATTCTTGAATATGAGTATGTTAGTACCAACTTAAAATTTTGGATTGCCCAATGGCAAGGAATGCATCGCTATCCAGAAGCCCTTCGGCGCGCTCTGGATCGAAGGCTCGGTCTGAGACATTTGCTGCTCTAGATCTGGGGACAAATAATTGTAGACTGCTAATCGCAGTGCGCGCGGGAGATAGTTTTCGCGTAATAGATAGCTATTCTCGAATCGTAAGACTCGGGGAGGGCTTAGCTGGCAGCGGTCGGCTGTCTGACGCTGCTATGGACCGTGCCGTCGAGGCCCTTAAGAATTGTAAATCCAAAATCGACAAATACTCTAATTGCAAAGTTAGATGTATAACGACACAAGCTTGTCGGGCCGCCTCTAACGGGCAAACATTTCTTCGAAGAGTAAAGAAAGAGGTCGGTTTACACCTCGAAACAATTAGTCCCAAAGAAGAAGCTAAGCTCGCACTTCTTGGGTCTTTTGACCTTATCGATGACAGTAAAGACTTTACGCTTGTTGTTGATATTGGTGGAGGCTCAACCGAGTTGAGCTGGGTTGATGCAAACGCCGCAAAACGACGAGGTATTTCAGGAAGTGCATCGCGACCTCCTATTTTGGGGTGGGCATCATTTCCTGTCGGTGTTGTTACGCTTTCTGAGACTTTTCCTGAGGCCGCCCCAAATGAAGACCCGCAGTGGTATGGCAAGCTTGTTGAATATGTTGTTGGTCTTCTTCAAGAAAACGATGCAGCTAGTCGATTCGGGCCATTGTTTGAGGCTGGTAGAGGGCAGTTGTTAGGGACGTCAGGAACAGTAACAAGTCTGGCGGCAGTTCATCTGAAGCTTGAAAAATATACGCGCTCTGCAGTAGATGGTGTATGGGTTAGTCAGGACGGTATGGATGCAGCGAGAGACAAATTGCGATATGCAACTCCTGAAAAAAGAGCGTTGGAGCCATGTATAGGGCCTGATAGGGCAGAGTTAGTGTTAGCTGGCTGTGCTATATTGGATGCCGTTTGGCAGGTCTGGCCGTCTGAACGATTAAGGGCTGCAGACCGTGGTTTACGTGAGGGTGTGCTTTTATCTTTGATACATCGAACAAAGAAAGCCCAAAAAACTGGGCGTAAACGACCATCGGGTAAGCGCATTGCAAAAAGAAAAAATGCTGTATCAGCAAATTAAACTGGTTAGGTCGCTATAAAAACCGAGCCTGATGAATAGACTAAGAAACACCTTTTTTGAGATGAATGTATGAACAACGATAAGCGTGATGGTGAAAAGCCGAGTGATGGAAAACGCCGCTGGAAAGGTCCCAGCGCGGATGATGCTGAACGCGTACGTGAAAAGACTTTTAGTACTAAGAAGAAAATTAAAAAGGGTGGTATCACTAAAAAATCATCTCGTGCTTGGATCGAGCGCCAACTCAATGACCCTTATGTGCGACGTGCTCAAGAGGCTGGTTGGCGCGCGAGAGCTGCATATAAGCTCTTGGAAATTGATGAGAAGTTTGGGCTTCTAAAAAACACGCAACGCGTTGTTGATCTGGGGTGTGCTCCGGGTAGCTGGACACAAGTGCTGGTGCAGCGCGGTGCTCACAATGTTGTTGGTATAGACCTTCTCCCTGTAGACCCACTCGCAGGAGCGCATCTTATTGAAGGAGATGTGAACGACCCCGAAGCAATGAGCGAGATGATGTCTCATTTGAAGGGGCGACCAACGCTGGTTTTATCGGACATGGCGGCGGCGACGACAGGCCATAAGCAAACTGACCATACACGTACAGTTCAGTTGGCTGAAATGGCAGCCCAATTTGCAATTGATAATTTGGAGATTGGTGGAAATTTCTGCACCAAGGTTTTTCAGGGCGGGGCGCAAGGTGAGTTGAAAGACATGTTGGATTCCAATTTTGCTATGGTGAAATATTGGAAACCACCGGCAAGTCGCTCTGGAAGTCCAGAAATGTTTGCAATTGCGCTAGGGTTTAAGAAAACAAGACTTAAATAGTTCACAAGTACCGAAATATTGAAAAGAAATTGCCCGTGAATTGATTTGGGGGCTTCACAGATTACCAAAGCTCCATTATTAGGCCAAAAAGGGAGCTTCATCCATGAAAATTCGCCAGGCCATAACGTTCGATGATGTTCTACTCGAGCCAGGCCCGTCGCAGGTCTTGCCTGCTCAAGTTGGAATAAAATCTAAACTTACTAAAAATATAGAACTCAACGCGCCTGTTGTATCAGCTGCAATGGACACAGTGACTGAGTCACCTCTAGCAATAGCGATGGCTCAAGCCGGTGGTATCGGTATTCTGCACAAGAATATGACGATTGAAAAACAAGCACAGCACGTTACACGCGTGAAAAAGTTTGAGAGTGGTGTCGTCGCAGATCCAGTTACACTGACGCCTGACGCGACTTTACAAGACGTCAAAGACATAAAAGATCAGTATGGTTTTTCTGGAATCCCTGTTGTTGAAAAAGACGGAAGTGGCAAAGTTGTCGGTATTATAACCAATCGCGATGTGCGGTTTTCCGATGATCTTTCGATGCCCGTGTCAGAAATGATGACAACCGATTTGGTGACAGTGCCTGAAGGCGTGTCTCAAGAAGAAGCGCGTAAACTTCTTCATCAACACCGCATAGAGCGCCTTATTGTTGTCGACAAAAAAGAAAAATGTGTTGGCCTGTTAACGGTCAAAGACATGGAGAAGGCTGCCTCAAATCCAAATGCTGCTAAAGACGGACAGGGACGTTTGTTAGTTGGTGCTGCGACTGGTGTAGGTAAAGACGGCTTTGAACGTGCTGAAGCATTAATTGCAGCTGGTGTGGATGTTGTCGTCGTCGATACAGCGCATGGGCATTCTGCAGGTGTTTTGAAAGCTGTTGAGCAAATCAAAAAAATGTCTGGTGATACGCAAGTCATTGCCGGAAACATCGCAACATATGATGGAGCCAAAGCGCTGATCGATGCGGGTGCTGACGCTGTTAAAGTCGGTATTGGTCCGGGATCTATCTGTACAACGCGTATTGTTGCTGGTGTTGGTGTTCCTCAACTTACCGCAATATCGGATGCTGCGAAAGCAGCTAGCGACCAAGGTGTTCCTATAATCGCAGACGGCGGAATCAAGTTCTCAGGTGATTTTGCGAAAGCGCTAGCTGCGGGAGCAAGCTGTGCAATGCTTGGATCCATGTTTGCAGGTACAGACGAAGCACCAGGAGAGGTGTTTTTATTCCAAGGGCGGTCTTATAAAGCTTATCGCGGAATGGGTTCTATTGGTGCAATGGGCCGTGGGTCAGCTGACCGTTATTTCCAAGGTGAAGTTAAGGACAGCATGAAATTGGTACCTGAGGGTATTGAAGGACAAGTTCCTTACAAAGGGCCTGTGGGCGCAATATTGCACCAAGTCATTGGTGGGCTGCGTGCTGCTATGGGCTATGTTGGTGCTGCGGATATTGCGGAATTGCATGAAAAAGCACGCTTTATCCAGATAACAGGTGCAGGCTTGACCGAAAGCCATGTGCACGATGTGAAAATGACCCGAGAAGCACCAAATTATTCTTTCACGAGCACATAAGACCTAACTGTATGATCTGATGGCAAGCTAATTGATGTAAATTGGCTTGCCCAATTGATCATATTTGAAGCAGTGTGGTTAATTGTTGAGCAAAAGTTAATTATTGCGTTTGTTGCTTGAGTTTCGAATCCAAATTTGCTGCAGTGTATCGCAATGTATGTGTCGACTATAAATATATTTAAGTTGGAAATTGTGGGGTAGGCAAAATGGCTCTTCGTATAGTTTGCGCAGATGCTGATAAAAAAGCTGCGGCTTCTTTGGCTAGGTTTTTAGGAAAACAGAGATTGCCTACGATTGTCGAGGCGGTAAGTGCATATAGTCAAAAAGCAAGCGCAGACCGACAGATTGTTGTCTGGTCACGCGAGTTGGCGAAATCGTCTCGTAAACAACTTAAAGACCTTCCTAACAGTGTTTTGGTTTTATTAGATAAAACACCAGTTCCGCCTGAATTATCTGGCTTAGACGCAATCAATGCTCAATCGATCGGACAACGTGAGAATGTTGCTTGGAGAGCTGTGTCTCAATTGGTTAAAAAGGATGTCAGCACTACATATGCTGGTGTTTCTGTTCAAAACTTTGACTTGCCAGAAGCGAAAGATCTAGAGCTTCCAACCATCGTGGAAACTACACCGATAGACCTTGATGTGATGGCAACAGAGCTCGAAGCTCCTGCTATTGATGATGAAATTGATGAAGTCGCTCAAGACACTTTGGAAACACCTGGTTTAGAAGAGCTAGATGCCCCTGAACTCGATAGTGTTGATTTGCCAGAGTTAGAAGTCCCTGAGCTGGAACCAGCTGAAGTAGAAGCGCTGGCCGAGGATAATCTGCCTGAGATCGAAGAGCTTCCTGAAATTGAAGATATAGAACCTATTGAAGAAGTTGTTGCTGAGCCGGTGGCCGAGCAAGAAGCATCTTTAAAGGATGAAGTTGAAGCGCTCGAGGCTCCAGAACTAGCTCCTCCAGAGATCGAGCCTTTGGAAGAAATAGTTGAGCTTACCCCTGAAGACTTCTCATCTCCAGAAGACAGCCTACCGGAGCTGGATGAAGTAGCTGAGATTCCTGAGGTTGAAGAGGCAGAGATAACAGAGGTTCAATCCGTCGAAGAGCCTGTCGTTGAAGAAGCGGCCGAAGAGGTTCTGGAAACTCTTCCGGAGATTGAACCAGTTGTTGAAGCACCCGAAGTAGATTTACCTATTGAAACTCCACCCGAAGAAGAACCGATTATTGAAACGGCTCCTCCTGAACAATCAGCCATTGTCCAAACTGAAATGGAAGATGTGCCGGAGTTTAGTGATCTTGCGGCGGCGCAACCCATGCAGAAGTTTGCGACCAAACAGAAGCCATCTCTTTTACCAGTTGTTTTTCTAGCGCTCGTATTGGGGGCTTTGGGAACAGGTGTAGGTTTGTTGCATCCAGAAAGTCCGTTTTACGGAACTTTTAGTGAAGCGCCTGAGGTGACTGAATAGTTTATTAGTTCTTGCGGTTGTTCGTACGAGCGGGCAAAACGCTTGAATGAGTAAAACTGATCCAGATAAAGATATTGATGCTGTGTTTCGTCGCTATGGTGAAGCATGCTTTCGTGCACAGGCTTTTGAACAAACTTTGGAAAACACTGTTTGGTCGATGATCAAGTCGGAAGGGTTGGCCAATCGTGAAAAACGAGATGAATTGGAAGGCCAGTCGCTAGGGTTGATATATCGGCGAGTTGAAAAGACGTTTGTCGAGCAGGATCCAGTCTGGGCTAATAATATCAAAGCTTTCATCCGTTATCGGAATTATCTGGCGCATACATTCTTTGTAGATGCAGCAGAAATACACAACTCTCAGGAAATTCGAATAAACGCATTGCATTATCTTGATGAATTTGAGAAAGCATGCGCTACAGCTTCTTTCCACCTGTATCTGCTCACAGATGCCCTCGGGATTATGCATGCAGGTCGGTTCTCTGGAAAAATCGAGACGCGTCTTGCTGAATCTCAAAGGGTAAGTGCTGATACTTTGGTGACATTTAAAAGGTTTAAACCGAATGCGTGACGGCGGTAAAATTGATGCAGCTATAGGTGTAATTACGGACGTTCTGACACGTCATCAGCCGGTTAAATCTGCTGCAAAGGATTGGGGTAAGCGTGCGCGTTATGCCGGCTCCAAAGACCGCGCATGGGTTTCTGGTTTGGTGCTAGATGCACTGCGCAACAAACTCTCTCTTGCACATGCGATGGGATCAGATGAGCCCCGTTCATTGATTTTGGGTGCTCTAACGCATGTGTGGAAATGGGATATCGGCCGTGTTGATGAGGCGTTTGATCAAGAACACGCACCGTCTGCGCTAACACTAGACGAACGTGAGCGTCTGGTGATGGCTCCTGATCCAGTTGCCCCTGCGAATGTGCGTGGTGATTATCCTGAATGGATGGCCCCGATGATGGAGCGTGCCTTCGGAGAAGAAGCCGTTGTTGAAGCACAAGCCATGGCCGTTCGTGCGCCAGTCGATTTGCGGATCAACACGTTGAAAGCCGACCCGGAAAAAGCAGAAAAAGCGTTGCGTTCAGTCCAAGCTGAGCCAATTCCTTTGCTTAAGAATGGTTATCGTATTCCTGCGCCTGATCCTTCTGTACGCGCGAATTCTGTTGAAACTATCCCTGCCTATTCAAAAGGGTGGGTCGAAGTTCAGGATGCAGGTAGTCAAATGGCAGCAGCAGGTGCAAATGCTCAGCCTGGTGAGCAAGTCTTGGATTATTGTGCAGGCGGCGGTGGTAAATCTCTGGCAATGGCTGCGACAATGCAGAACAAAGGTCAGATATATACATATGATATCGACGGCCGTCGTTTGTCTGCCACTATCCCGCGTATTAAACGCGCTGGTGTGCGAAACGTTCAGTTGCGTCACCCACAGGAAGATCAAGGGCTTGGTGACTTAGAGCTAAATATGGACCTCGTTATTATTGATGCGCCTTGTTCTGGTGTTGGGACTTGGCGTCGTCGTCCAGATTCTAAGTGGCGTCTAAAAGAAAATTCTTTAAAGATGCGCCTTGAGCAGCAAACTGAAATTCTTCACACCGCCTGTAACTACGTGAAACCGGGCGGGCGTTTGCTCTACATTACATGTTCATTTTTGATGGAAGAGAATGAAGATCAAGTCGCTTCATTCTTGGCGGATCGTTCTGATTTTTCTCAGGTAGATGTAGTTGAAAGCGTGATTTTGTCGGGCCAACTAACTGAGGAAGGGGAAGATGTCATTTCAAAATGTAAAAGACCAGGTGGCTCCGTTCGTTTGACGCCTAGAACTGCGGGAACAGATGGTTTCTTCATGGCATTGATGCGGCGTGAAAGCTAAGCAGAGTAATTCAACGATCGTAGTGCGATAAATAAAGTGATCTTTGAAATCGACATAATTTGGTGCAATAATATGGTTATGTAGAGTTGGAACTAGATTCTGTTGAATTTGGCTGATTGATTTTCACACGATCATTCAGGCGGGAGGACCTCACTCTTGATCTCTGATATTCCACCAAAGAATGCGCCTTTGCCTGATACTATTCGGTTGCGAAATGGATGGGTGATGAGTTTGCTCATGACCGCAGCAAATGTCTTTTTTATTCTCGTCGCGATTGGTTTTATAATAGCGGGTAAAGGCATTTTGGCGTTCTTCGCTATTTTTGTGTTTCTTCCTGGAATTTGGTTCGGTGTGGAACATGTTCGCACGGGCGGGTCTTACGTGTTACTTGAGACCGATCAGTTCACACGCGGTGTTTACGGTGCTGTGCATAGCTGGGCTTGGAAGGATGTGTCTTCTTTTCGCGCTGAAACCTTTAAAGGTCAAAGAGGCGTTTGGTGTCGACAAGAGCTCGGTGATACCGGTGACGATATTTTGATTGAAGCGGGGAGCCGGGATCCTGAAGCTCTTGCTGATTTAATGAATCGTTTTAGGCAGCGAGCGATTGGCGAACGTTTCACAGGCTAGCGGATGTGTCAGGACATTATATCGAGCTTTTTGTTTCCTTTTGGTCTAAAAAATAGATTGCTTTAAGTTCGAATAGGGTGGGCAAACTGATAAACTTCAGTTATGTGCTTGCCATGACTGATATCCAAGAAATCCAACACGAAAAAGCGCTCATCATCGACTTCGGTAGTCAGGTGACGCAACTCATCGCTCGCCGTCTTCGCGAAAGTGGCGTTTATTGTGAAATTCACCCTTATCAGAGTGTGACAGATGAAAAGCTAAAAGCTTATAATCCAAAAGCGATTATATTCTCTGGCGGACCGGACTCGGTAATGCGTGAAGGATCTCCTAGACCTCCGCAAGCTGCATATGAATTTGGAGTTCCTATTCTTGGAATATGTTACGGGCAGCAGGTCATGATGCATGACCTTGGTGGCCGCGTTGAAGCAGGTGAACACGCGACTGCAGAGTTTGGACGTGCATTTGTGACCCCTACAGAGGATAAATTGGATGTCTTATCCGGTTGGTTTGCTGAAGGCGATGAGCAAGTGTGGATGTCACACGGTGACCACGTGGCTGAAATCGCACCGGGATTTGAAGTTTACGGAACTTCGCCGGGCGCGCCATACGCGATTACCGCTGATCTGAAGCGAAATTTCTTTGCTGTGCAATTTCACCCTGAAGTTCATCACACGCCAAATGGCGATAAGCTATATGCTAACTTTTTAAAGCTTGCTGGCTTTAAAGGTGATTGGACAATGGGGGCTTATCGAGAAGAAGCGATTGCTCGTATCCGTGAGCAAGTCGGCGATAAGCAAGTTATCTGTGGTCTTTCTGGTGGTGTTGATAGTTCTGTAACGGCATTGTTGCTGCATCAAGCTATTGGTGATCAGCTAACATGTGTATTTGTAAACAACGGTTTGCTTCGTAAGAATGAAGCCGAAGAAGTTGTTGCAATGTTCACTGAGAACTACAAAATCAAACTTGTCTATGCGGATGAGAGTGAGTTGTTCTTGGGGCAGTTAGAAGGCCAAGACGATCCAGAAACAAAACGGAAAATAATCGGTAAGCTATTCATCGATGTGTTCCAGAAATATGCAGATACGATTGAAGGTGCTGAATTCCTTGCGCAGGGAACTTTGTATCCTGATGTAATTGAATCTGTAAGCTTCTCAGGTGGTCCGTCTGTGACGATCAAATCTCACCACAATGTGGGCGGACTTCCGGAGAAAATGGGTCTCAAGCTAGTTGAGCCTCTTCGCGAACTCTTCAAAGATGAAGTAAGGGCGCTAGGTCGTGAGCTTGGTTTGCCGCAAAGCTTTATTGGACGTCATCCATTCCCAGGGCCCGGTTTGGCTATTCGCTGTCCTGGATTGATCACGCGTGAAAAGCTTGAAATTCTACGTGAAGCAGATGCCGTTTACATCGATCAAATTCGCAAGCACGGATTATATGATGAAATCTGGCAGGCATATGTCGCCATCCTACCAGTCCGCACTGTTGGTGTAATGGGAGATGGGCGTACATATGATTATGCATGTGCTATGCGTGCAGTCACATCAGTTGATGGTATGACGGCAGATTACTACCCATATTCGCATGAATTCCTTAGCGAGACCGCCACACGGATCATCAACGAAGTGAAGGGTATCAACCGCGTAACGTATGATATCACCTCCAAGCCTCCCGGCACAATCGAATGGGAATAGTGACAGTGCAAATTTGAACCGTATTACAGCTACATATTCAAAAGTAAGTGTGTTTTGAATATGTAGCGAAGTATATATTATGGAACTGAATAATAATATCCTTTTAGCTCAAAGGTTGGCTTCGTTGTCTGACAAATGACGAGCAACAAGGACGAAGGAAAGGAAAATAAGTGATGTCTAAGACCGATTTTTCAGACTATTCGGAAAATAATTATGGAAAAAAAGCTCGGATTACTGACGCGGTTTATAGAGATGCTCTAACTTCTTGGCAGGTTCCGGCAATAAAAACACACATGGGTGACTTAACCGGAAAAGTATTCCTTGATATTGGTGCTGGTGACATCGTTCTCGGTGAAAAATTGCACGAAATTGGTGTCCCAAAAAAATTCTATGTTCAAGACCTAAGCGAACCATCGATATCGTCAGGCCTGGAAAGATTGGTGGCGGCAGGAATAGACACAAGTATTTTTCAAAGTTTAATTTCGTCTGACTTTAGCTTCGACTCAATTGAGGATGAAGAAGTAGATTTCGCGTTTTCAAATTCTCTTTTCTCCCATTTGAGTTTAAATTCTATTCTGCTTTGCTTGCGCCACCTTAGCTCTAAAATGCAAAGTGGCAAAAGTTATTTTAGTTCTATGATCGTTCTTCCAAACGACATTGAGGCTCTTGATTATGACTGGAGTTATATGAATAAGCTGGGAACCAATGTTGTGTCATATGCGATTAAAGATCCATTTCATTATACTGACAGTACGATAAGAAATTTACTTAATTTTCGAACTGGATTTGAAGTAAAGGCGATTCATGATTATGGACATCCTTTCCAAAAACTAGTCGAATTTATTCGTGTCTAAGCAATGGTCTGATTTTTTTGTAATTATTCTGTAGTTTTTATTCTTTCTGTAATTATTTGATACTAAACATGAATTTTTCCATGTGTGATGGTGTCTTGGCGGGATACTGTTAGCTATAAAAAATACACATTGAGAACTAGTTCAATTGCAAAGTATTGATTTAGCTAGAATTAATTTAACGCTTTGAAATATTGATGAAACTATTGCTCAGCTCGGATATGAATTGAAGGAAAATTCTCCGATCCCTATTCCCTGATTGGCTCTATTGCTTTAAAAGATATATCATTATGTTTTGGAGGAAGTAGTGAGCGAAACGCTTTTCGATAAATTGTGGAAGTTTCACAAAATTGCCGACGCTGGTGATGGGTATGATTTATTGGCGATTGATCGTCTACTACTGCACGAGAGAACAGGTGGAGTAGCTCTTAAGGATCTGTCGGCTAGAGGGCTTGCGGTAAAAGACCCAAATCGTGTTTTTGCGATCATGGATCACATTGTGTCATTTCGCGAAGGACGCGGACGCAATGAAGCAAGAAGTCCTGGTGGAGAGAATTTTATAACTGAGACGCGCGAAATGTCTCAGTCTGCGGGTATCCATCTGATCGATACAGATAGCGCTGAGCAAGGAATTGTTCATGTTGTTGCGCCTGAGCAAGGCATAGCTTTGCCGGGAATATCACTTGTTTGTCCGGATAGTCATACGTGTAGCTTAGGTGCTCTTGGCGCTCTTGCTTGGGGTGTGGGCTCGAGCGAAGCTGAACACGTAATGGCAACAGGCGCAATTCGCGTGAAAAAGCCTGAACAAATGCGAATATATGTTTCAGGAGAATTGAGCGAAGGCGTCGTCGCGAAGGATTTAGCCTTATACCTTATCGGAAAATATGGTGCAGCTGGTGGAAAGCGTTGCGCAATAGAGTTTTGTGGCCCTGCAATATCTAAATTGTCTGTAGACGGACGTCTAACCCTTTGTAATCTAGCGGTCGAGTTCGCTGCATTTACGGCGATTATCGCGCCGGATGAAAAGACATTTGAATATGTAACAGGAAAGCCATTTTCTCCGGCTCAAGAAGAAGCCGAAAGTGCCATACAGAGTTGGAACGAACTGACTAGCGATGAGAATGCTCCATTTGAATATGAGCTGGAATTAGACGCTTCAGAAATAGAACCACAAGTAAGTTGGGGGACTAGCCCAGAGCAGTCCATGAATATTCATGCGCCAATTCCTGAAAATGCTGGCGTTAGAGCATTGGACTATATGGGCTTGGAAGTTGGCGATTATCTGAAGGACTTCGAGATTGGTGGAGCCTTTATTGGTTCGTGTACAAATGGACGGCTAAGTGATTTGGTTGCAGCCGCGAATGTTCTTGAAGGAAGGCAAATCTCACCAAATATACGCGCAGTTTGCGTGCCTGGTTCAAAGTCTGTTCGCCGAGAAGCAGAAGCTCTAGGTATTGACAAAGTATTTAAGAATGCAGGGTTTGAGTGGGGAGAGCCTGGTTGTGCCATGTGTTTCTATGCTGGAGGAGAAACATTTGCGCCTCAGACACGTGTTATTTCTTCAACCAACAGGAATTTTGAAGGGCGCCAAGGACCGGGCGTTAGGACGCACTTGGCTGGACCTGCAATAGTAGCTGCTTCAGCAATTGCAGGATTTATTTGCACGCCGGAAGATTTGGACAAGCAGAACGGGCAGGCTCGATGAAAAAGAAATTTATTTCACATACTGGTGTCGCTGCTCCAATAATGATCGACAATATCGATACCGATCAGATTATACCTTCTCGCGAAATGAAGCTCGTCAGCCGTGAGGGATTGGGAGATGGTTTGTTTGCTGGATGGCGGTATGTGTCACCAGATAGCCGTCAGCCGAATATGGACTTCGTTCTCAACAAGCCAACTATGGTGAATGCCAGTATTTTGATTTCTGGTAAGAATTTTGGATGTGGCTCATCGCGAGAGCATGCCGTATGGGCTTTGCAAGAGTATGGAATTCGCGTGATTATTGCCAAGTCATTTGGAGAAATTTTTCAGGCCAATTGTTTGCGCAATGGATTGTTGGCAATCACTTTAAGTGAAGACGAAGTTGATAAGCTTGCTGACGTTGCTTTCGATAGCGAAGTGTCGGCTGATTTGGAAGCGCAGACGATACGAGCTACCTGCTTGCCGAATTGGACGGGGCGATTTGAAATAGGGTTTTACCTAAAGAAATTATTGTCAGAAGGTTTGTGTACAATTGATATGACGCTCAAGGATGAAGCAATTATCGATGCATTCTTTGCTAGCGATAGCAAAGAACGCCCTTGGATTTATTCAAAAAAGCAATTTTAACAATAAGTTGTTTAAAATATATTCGGCTAAGGAGCCAGCGGTTATTCCGCTGGCTCTTCTGATTCTAGGGCGTCTATTAGCCCCTTGGAGATAAGTGATTGTATCTCATCATCGTTTAATCCAATTGATGAAAGTATCTCACTGGAATGTTCACCGATCATAGGTGGGTTCTGAAACAATTGTGGTCGATCACCATCGATCGCAATTGGAAGGGCTGGAAGCGCTATTTTACCGCCATCCGGTATTTCCATGTCTAGCAATCCACCACTTTCGACAAGGTGAGGGTCATCGAATAGTTCTTCAGGTTTCATGATAGGGGCGAATGGTAAGCCCGTGCGCTCAAGACGCTCCATAAGCTCGTCTTTTGTGAACTGTAAGAATAATTCGCGAAGTACAGGGATGATTTCATCTCTGCGGGCGACACGGTTGTTGTTTGCAGACAGGCTTTCGTCGGCTGCCCAATCTTTCAGATCAAAGGCCGCACAGAATGATTTCCACTGCCCGTCAGATACGACACCTACGAATACTTTTTCTTCATTTTTGACGTCAAAAACATCGTATACAGCCCATGCTGAAATTCGTGCAGGCATTGGAGCAGCTGGTTGACCTGTGACTGCGTATTGCGCCATGTGTTGTCCAACGAGGAAAACTGTTGTCTCAAACAATGAAGCACTAACGTGTTTCCCTTTATTTGTAGCATGACGCTCATTGAGGGCTGCAAGAACTGCAATCGCGCCGAACATTCCACCAGTTACATCAATAACTGAAGATCCTGCACGCAACGGACGGTTTGGAGGCCCAGTCATATAGGCTAACCCACCCATCATCTGAGCAACTTCATCTAGTGCTGTTCGGTGAGAATATGGCCCATTTAGAAACCCTTTTTCAGAACAATAAATGAGGCGAGGGTTTAGTTTTGATAAGTCTTCATACCCAAACCCCAATTTGTCCAAAGCACCGGGACGGAAGTTTTCAATAAATATATCAGCTTCGCTAATGAGCTTTAGGGCAATCTTCTTGCCTTCTTCAGACTTTAGATCGATCGATAGACTTTTCTTATTTCGGTTATACATCGAAAAATAACCAGCACCTGATCCACGCAAGCGTCTCGTTTTATCTCCGCCAACCGGCTCTACTTTAATTACTTCTGCTCCTAAATCAGCTAGCATAAGACCAGCAGCAGGACCCATGACCATATGGGTGAACTCTACGACCTTCAAACCTGAGAGGAGAGATGCAGAATTTGTCATTTTTTTCTCCCTAATCAACCCAAAAAGTGAGGTTTGGATTGTTTCTTTGAGTTTAATTGATATATCATTTTAAAAAAAGGTCACGCCCTGACGGCAAATAAGGTAGAAAAAAATGTCCACAAATAAGGTTTTAATAAGTGAAGTCGGGCCTCGAGATGGGTTGCAAAATTGTAAAAGCATAATGCCTACAGCATTGAAAAAGAAATGGATTTCAGAGCTATCCCTATCTGGTATTAGAGAAATTGAAGTCGGTTCTTTTGTATCTCCAAAACTTTTGCCTCAAATGGCTGATACGAAGGAAATTACGGAGTTTTCCAAAACAATTTCGGGTTTAGAGGTCGCCGTTTTGGTGCCAAACCTTAAGGGAGCTCAACTGGCAGTTGATTCTGGAGCCGATAAAATTACGCTTCCTATGTCGGTAAGTGAAACGCACTCAATACGCAACATTAGACGGACGCATGATCAGGTAATTGATGAAGCAAAATCCATTGTTGAATTGATCAAATCATTGCCGGAAGATAAGCGACCTCATTTTGAAGGATCTCTTTCGACAGCATTTGGTTGTACGCTGGAGGGAGCGATCCCTGAAAAAACGATACTGAGTTGTGCTGAGAGATTGATGGATGCGGGGTGTGATGAAATCGGCGTATCTGACACAACAGGCTATGGTGACCCAGTTTCAATTAAAAAACTAATCAAAGCTGTGCAGGGTCTAGTCGGTGAAGAAAACCTTACAGGCGTTCACTTGCACAATACGCGTGGGTTAGGCTTGGCCAACGCACTGGCTGCATATGACATTGGGATCACAACATTTGATGCATCACTAGGCGGCCTAGGTGGTTGCCCGACTGCGCCGGGTGCGAGCGGAAATATCGTCACTGAAGACTTGGTGTTCATGTTTGAATCTATGGGCGTAAGCACGGGTATAGATTTGGATACGCTAATGAAAACTCGAGAAACCCTGTCTGAAGGTTTGCCGAGTGAGCCGCTTTATGGCTTTACACCATTGGCAGGTCTACCGCTTGGATTTTCTCCAGCTGGCTAAGATTGTCGAATGCTTGAAAGGTAATTGCCCATGAATATGACCGCATTGATTGTATTGATTGCCTATACAGCATTTTTGATTGGCGTCGGGTATTGGGCGTCTAAAAAGTCAAAATCCGAGGACGCGTTTCTTTTGGGAAATCGCGGCCTCGGTCCGGTAGTTGCTGGAATTGCTTATGCTGCGTCGAGCTCGAGTGCGTGGGTATTGCTTGGGTTTTCGGGATTTGTATATGCGGCAGGTATTTCAGCCTTGTGGATGGTGCCGGGTATTCTGTTAGGCTTCGCAGCCGTTTGGCTGTTTGCTGGTCCAGTCTTACAGAAAGCTAGCCGAGACCACGGAAACCTGACGCTCACCGACTTTCTTGTTCACAAAGCAAATTCAAATACAGCCAAACTCATTCGGATTTCCGCGTCTTTAATGGTGGCGTTTTGTTTTTCTTATTATGTAGCATCCCAGTTTCAGGGCGCAGGGATAGCCTTTGATGACCTGTTTGGAACCGGACTGACATTCGGTGTGATAATTGGTGCGGTGATTATCCTGATCTACACCTTATTAGGTGGGTTTCTCGCTGTTTCGTTTATCAATACTCTACAAGGACTATTGATGGCCTTGGTGGCGGTTGTATTGCCGGCAATCGCTTTCATATCGGTTGGAGGTTTTGAGGGAATAAGGCTTGCTGGCCACGAAACTGAAGTATTCGCTGCTACGCCAACCTACTTTAATTGGTGGGGCGGAAGGGTAGGTTGGATCGCTGGAGGATTTGCCTTAGGGCTTTTCGCAACTGGATTTGGGGCGCTTGGTCAACCTCATCTTGCGGCTTGGGTTATGGCGACGAAAGATACACAAGCACGCGTGACTGGTGCTGGTGTGGCATTGGTCTGGGGAGCTGTTGTTTATTCCGGAATGGCAATATTGGGCGTTTCGGCGCGCGTGATATTAGGAAGTGGTGAGCCTGCTGAAGGGGTTTTCTTCGCGATGGCAGATTATTTACTGCCTAGCGCCGCTGCAGGTCTTGTTATAGCGGCGACATTATCTGCAATCATGTCAACGGTTGATAGTTTGTTGCTGGTGGCCGGTGCATCTATTGGACATGACCTTGGACTTTCACAGCGTATTTCTATCAATAAAGTCATTGGAAATAGGCTCGGTATTCTTATTGTCTGTATTATTGCTGTCGTCATCACGCTGAGCTTTCCATCGACGATATTTGACCGGACGCTGTTTGCTTGGGTTGCGCTTGGAGCATCATTTGGTCCGACTGTCGTTGTTCGAGCTTTGAAGTTTGAACCCAGTGGACGTGCGGTTTTGGCTTCAATCATTTTAGGTTTTTCAACATCGCTATTATTTGAGTTTATTTTGAGTGCCGGACCGGGTGCTGTGTGGGCGCGTACGATACCATGGCTTTGTGCGATGCTTCCTTTTGTCGTGAGTGGTGGGTTAAAAGGAATGTCAAAAACCTCCAGATGATAAAGCTTTGCATTTATCGATAATCATGCATATTATCCAAAAGGTATACCATTTTGGAGGGTGTGATGACTAATATAATGAGGTTGGCCACGATAGGCCTATCATTTGCTGCGCTGTCGGCTTGCGCGAGTATTGGATTTGCCAAAGAACCGCAATTGGATCCAGCTGATCCGAAAAATACATTACATATTGCGAGGAAAGTGCAATGCTCGACAATTGACAATGTACCCACTGTGTGGAGTTGGGATGGAATTGCACTTTCCCGTCGTCAGGGTGAAAAAGACATTCACCTTTTTGATGTTGAAGGGATGAATATTCGCCAGTGTACAGAAATATCGAAAGACGACGGAACTAAAGGGTTTCACCTCGTTTCCCGGGAAATTTTGCTTTATTTGGATAAAGATACTGGGGAAGTACTGAAAACTTGGAATAATCCTTGGACGGGTGACGATGTTGAGGTCATGCATGTCGCAAATGATCCTGTGAATTTCAAAATGTATGAAATTGGCCGCGATGGTAAACCTGCCGTCTGGAGTGGCGTTGTTGATGGTGGAACATGGAAAGACCGTCACACTGTTCCGTTGTGGTATCCAAGCCCGCTCGCCAGCGAGTATGAAAAAGAGGTTGGTGGAACATATCACGCAACCGAGTTGTTCAATTTCCTCGGGCTAACGGATGACCTTCTTGATCCAACGACGACGACGGCGAAAATTCATGTCGGTTGGGTTCGAATTTCTGATTGGTTGCCGTGGATGGAAATGAACGGACGTGAAGGCACGATTTATATGCATACCGCCGGACGTAAGTTGGATAGCTATGATGAAATGTCTGAAAGAATGAAAAATGAAATAGCGACCAACTATCCTGAATATGCAGAGCCTCCACCTGCTGGCGACCCACGCAAGAATATGACGAGTTGGAAATACTACAAAGAAGTATCAGACGGTAGGATAAAACTGCCTAATAGATAACCGACAAAGCTAATAAAATGACCAGATGGCCAGAGAAATTATTCTCTGGCCTTTTTTTTTGAGAAGTTTTTTCAGTTAAAGGGTCTGCAAGAAATTAAGCTCTAAAGGGTATATTTTTTGATATATCGCCTAAAAATGGTATATCATTACATATATCGATACTTTATTGGTATAAAACAACAATTGCTTGTTGTTTGATCATTTTTGTCACCGATTATAGGTGTGACATTTAGGTATCTCCTCTCCTTGAAACGGGATTGCCTTGCCCACTAAGGGGCTTGCAAAGCTAAAATATTTCGACAAAACTAAATGATATATCAAATGATCTGCTCGCGGTTTGCTGTTTTATCAAGCAACTCAGACGACAGGCGAAATAGGGAATATCGGGGAGTTAGCTCGTTTCATGAGCAAGCTTCGTTTAGCTCGAAGGAGGACAAGGTATGAGAAAGAATATATTGTTGAGCACTGCTGCATTAGCAGTGATGTCAAACGCAGCACCTGTATTTGCACAGGAAGCTGAAGAAACAGCAGTAGAAGGCAAATCAATTCAAGATGCAATTGTTGTAACGGCTCGTAAGAAAGAAGAAATCTTACTCGATGCGCCACTTGCGATATCAGCATTTAATGAAGAAGCTATAGATGCAGCCGGATACGTCGATATTGTCGGTATTTCCAAAGCGACACCAGGATTGTTTGTAGAGCCGTTTAGTGATGAGCTTGCTCGTGTGAATTCAACGCCTCGTTTCCGTGGTGTTTTCTTTACGAGTGGTAGCCCACTGCAGCAAACAGCAACGGTATTCCTTGACGGCGTTTATATGTCTGCGGGTGCATCCACTATTGGTATTAATGAACTTGAACGCGTTGAGGTTATCAAAGGACCGCAATCAGCATTGTTCGGACGTAACACATTTGCTGGTGCAATCAATTACGTATCGAAAGACCCAAGTGACGTCTTTCAGGCTGAAGTTGATGTTCTAGTAGCATCAAGGGATCAGCAAAAACTGGCCGTTGGTATTGAAGGGCCAATTACAGACTTTTTGTCGTACCGTTTAGGAGGCTCCATAGATTCTAAAGGTGGTCATCACGAGAATGTTGCCGTTGCAGGCGAAAAACTCGGTGACGAGTCTCAGTGGAATGTAAATGGTACTGTTTTATTTGAACCAACCGATAATTTCAGACTTAAAGTTCGTGGTTCATACCAAGAGATTGATGATGGACCGGCAGCGGTTGTAAGTCACTTTGGAACATTGCAGCACAATTTTGGTGGTTTTGCGATTACTGACCCAATAACCGGCGCAGTAGACATGAACGATTCTCAATCCCCGGCATTTGGGGATAGAACAGAGTCTGTTTATGCAGGCGCTATTACTGCTCCGCCAGCTGATCGTATTGGGGCAAACTCAGATCTTGCGTCTCTTATGACATTTCGTGACGCGATACTTGCTGACGGTCGCTATGCTACAACTGATGCTGTAAATAATTTCGAGTATAACCCGTTTAACACGGATGAGTTTGGCCTAAACCTAAACTCTACTCGTATTGCAGCCAACGCTTCATGGGATATAACAGACACAATTACACTTGATGTTCAGGGTGGACTTAACGAAGAAGCGTACGGTTATTGGTGGGATTTCGATGCTACTCCTGATCAATCTTTCCTGTCATTTAGTGCAAGAGAAATTGAAGATTATTCAGCTGAAGCGCGTCTTTCAGGACTATCACTTAACGACAAGCTAAGCTGGTCAATTGGTGCAAGTATTACTGACATTGATATTACAAGTATTGGTGGTACAGGAAGCTTCTTTGGCCCGACAATCTTGTTCAATGATCTCTTTAGAGCGGAACCATTTAGAAGTGGGGCTACAACAACAGGTTATTTCGCTTCTCTTGATTATGAAATCACAGATGATTGGTCTGTAACTGTAGAGGGCCGTGTTCAAGAAGATGAAATTCGCGACGGCGACGTAGCTCTATCACCAGCTACAATTGATAGCTTTCTTCCACGTTTTACAGTTCGTTGGGAGCCAAGCGATTCAACAACATTGTATGCTACTTATAGTGAAGGTAACTTACCTGGTGGATTTAACCCAGAAGTAGCGAGTTTGGATGCTGTTCAATTGGCAGACTTAAACTCTAAAATTAGTGGTGTAGGTGTTACTTTTGCTGAGGAATCACTTCTGAATCACGAATTTGGTTGGAAGCAAGAGTTGTTTGATGGACGAGTTGCCTTCAATTCAGCTGCTTTCTATATGAAGCGTCAAGATGAGATTTTCTCTGGTTTTGAGTTGGTTGTCGACACAACGCCAGGAGCTGCAAACCCTCTGAGAACAGTGGCATTTACAAACAATGGTGCATCTACAGAAATCTATGGTGTAGAGATTGATGGTACAGCTCTTCTGACTGATAACCTCAGCTTAGAAGCTTCATTTGCATACGTTGATGCAGAAATTGCATCTTTCCCTGCAGGAACAACGTCTGGTGATTTCACTGATATCTTTGGTGACCAAGCAGATGTTGCCGGTCAACGCGCACCGCGTTTCCCGCCTGTCGCAGCGTCAGCAGCGTTATCTTACGATAGAGAAGTTTCGGGATTTGGTCCTTTTGACTCTCTATATGCACGTGGTGATGTATATTACACTGGTGGCTTCTACAGCAGTAACGCAAATGTTGCTGAAACAGACGAGGCTATCGACTTAAACATCCGTAGTGGGTTGCGTAATGATAACTTCGGTATCGAGGTGTTTGTTACAAACCTTCTAGAAGAAGATACTCCAGCGTCAGTGCAAAACTTTGCTGATGTATCGTTTGGAACTCGTCTTCAACCGGGTGGTTTCTTTAACTTCTCACGTGAAGGAAACCGTTTAGGCTTGAGAGACAAGCGCCAGTTAGGTGTACGTGTGAACTATACTTTCTAATCGGTCTGTCTAGAAACAGCTGAATTTTCTAAGCTCTTTTTAGCTTAGAATAGAAGTAGAGTAATTGAAGGGGAGGTAAGTTTTCGAACTTACCTCCCTTTTTTATATCTGCATATGTGATGTGTTGGCCTGTTAGAAGGGGGCTTGCAAATCCAGATAACTTTCGTCAATATAAATGATATATCAAATGATCTGCTCGCGGTTTGCTGCCTATTCAAGCAACTCAGACGACAGGCGAAATACGGAATAACGGGGAGTTAGCTTGTTTCATGAGCGAACTCCGTTTAGCCCGAAGGAGGACAAGGGATGAGAAAGAATATATTGTTGAGCACGGCTGCTTTTGCAGTGATGTCAAACGCAGCGCCTGTATTTGCGCAGGAAGCTGAAGAGGCAGCAGTAGAAAGCAAATCAATTCAGTCTACAATTGTTGTAACCGGACGTAAAAAAGAAGAAACACTTCTTGAAGCGCCTATTTCTGTGTCTGCGTTTAATGCTGAAATGTTGGCTGCTGTTGGTGCCGTTAGCGCCAAAGACATTGCTGACATGACACCGGGTTTGCAAATTGAAGGTGACCTAGGACGTGAAGGTGAGCGTCCGACAATTCGGGGTGTTGCTAACATTCAATCAAATACAGCGCAGCCAGTTGGGCTTTACATCGATGGTGTATTTGTTCGTTCTGGCTTGGTTTCTAACATTCTAGACAACATTGATCGTGTAGAGGTTCTTAAAGGACCTCAAGGTGCTCTATACGGACGTTCTACATATGGTGGTGTGATTAACTACCACTCTAAGAAGCCAACAGATGAATTTGAAGGTAATTTCTCTGGAACATTTGCACAGCACGATCAAGTAGAAATTGGCGGTAATGTATCCGGACCAATTCTACCTGGTGTAAATGCCTTGGTTGGTGGTCGCTATTACACTTACGGTGGTGAATACGATAATATCAATGACAACACACGTGGCGCACGCGATGTTGGTGAAGAAAATACAACAGCTGTTTACGGTGCATTGAATATTGTTCCAGAAGGTAGCGCGAAATTTGAAGCAAATATTCGTGGTTACTATTCAAATGACCAAGATGGTCAATTTGCAGGACACCTTTTCGACTCAACGTTCAATAATAACGCAACCGCTTGTCCTGACGTTCTACGTTCCTACTTCTGTGGCGAAGCATCAACTCCAAGTGAATTGAACATTGCGACAGCAGCAAATCAAGGTGATTTACTCAATCCTACATTGGGCAGTGGTCCAGCCTTGGCAGCATGGGATTTAAGGGCTGGTTCAGACCGGGAAACGACTCGTTTCTGGGGTGACATGAGTTATGATATTACTGATGATATTACTGTTTTGTACCAAGGTGGTTATACCAAAGAATCTAACCACTCTGTTTTGAACCAATCTTACTCTCCTGTTCTTGTCGGGAATTCATTTGGTTCATTCTATTCTGCTTGGGTAACCGATGACAGAACTAATATTGAATATATTTCTCACGAGGTACGTTTAAACGGATCGCTCGGAGATAAAATCGAGTGGCTCGGTGGCGTTTTCTATTATGATGAAGAGTCCACCAACATGGATAGAGATATCTTAGAAGCAGGGCTCGGATTTGGTGGAACTGACAAGCTAAACGAAAAATCTATCTTCGGTTCTATTGAATTTTCGCCAACAGACGCATTTTCAATTGGTGTTGAGGGGCGTGTGTATGAGAGCGAACGTGACACAACATTGGTTGCGGGTGGTAATTCCGTTGGAGACACATTGTCTAAAACTGAAGACGGCTTCACATATCGTGTGACTGCTGACTATACATTGCCACACGGTGGATTGCTTTATGGTAGTTTGTCTACTGGTAACAAAGCAGGTGGGTTTAACTCTGCTGTTGATCCAAACGATCCTAATGAAGCATCATTCCTTGAGTTTGATGAAGAGTTAGCAACTCAGTATGAAATTGGTTATAAAACTGAGTTTGCTGATGGTCGTGGTAACTTAACAGCTGCAGTATTCCGCACTGATTTGACTGATCAGCAACTAAGCCAAGTTGTTATCTTCAACGAAGGTACGCCTCAGCAGACACAAGAAACAGTCGTTCTAAACGTTGGTGAAACTCAGATTAACGGGTTTGAACTTGATACGACTTTCCAACTTTCAGATTACTTTACTGTTGGAGCGGCATGGGCGACAGCGGATAGTGAAATTCAAGTTGGTACTGATGAAACAGATGCAGGGATTCTTCCTGGCGGTGGTGACCTAGCTGGTCGTAAAGTGCCTCGCGTATCTAAGAATTCAGGTAACGTAAATGCTACTGTGAATTTTGGTGCCATAGGCGGATGGGATAGTACAATTCGCATGGATGGTATTTATTCTTCGTCTAGATATGCTCAGATCCACAACCTACAAGAAACTGGCGATCGTTTTAAATTGAACGCTCGTTATACTCTTGGTCACGATGAGAGTGGCACTGAGTTGGTTGTCTGGGGACGTAACCTTCTGGATGATGATACTGCGAATAATATCTTCCGTTATGTAGATCCAGGTAACTTCCGTTTCTTTGCAAGATCACACGTTGTGTTCATGCCAAGAGGTCGCCAAGTTGGTGTGACTTTGAAGAAGAAGTTCTAGAAACTTTATATCTAAATTGGAAGAGACGAACTTCAGGTTCGTCTCTTCTGCGTTTTAGGGGTGAAAATATGACATTTAGACGATTAGCGTTAGTTGGATTATTGGCATCTGCATGTGCGTCTGCGCCAATAATGGCAGACGAAACCGAAACGACGAAAGAAGCTCCTGGCTGGTTGAAGAAGGATTTTGCTGAATTTTCAAGTCTTCTAGAAGGACGTTGGGATAATGAACGTCACAGGTTTTTCGCGAGTGACGCAGGTGTTGATCCTGCGACTTTAGCTCCAAGAGCGCATATTGAATTTACTGCGCTAGTACACAGTGAGGCTGACGAGAAAAATTACGCATTTGAATCAAACAACTGGGAAAATTCAGGCGAGTTTGGTCAACTTAATCACTCACTTGAAATAAATACTGAAAATCAAACTATTGCCCACTCTATTTCCAATACTGATGATGTCGGTTGTTTGATCGAATGGTCACGCAATGGAGGCCAATTTTCAGGAGTTGGTACTGGAAAAGATTGTGCTTCGTATTTTGGTCAAACAAACGAAGTTAACTCAGTGCCCATTTCTACGACACTATCCTCGACTGAATTTTGGGTCACGAGTGCAAATGACGATGCGCCTGTTGAAACGCGTTTTCGTAAAGCAAGGCCGTTCGAATGTTGGGCTGCCATACTGCGTGGAGCTAAACATGGAGATAGCGGTAACGGCGTAGATGACTGGTACTTTAAGCGCGGCGTGAAAATTCATGATCAGGGCGGTGTCGCCGTTTTGGAAACCGATGAAGAGCCAGCTCACAAGGTTAAACTTAAACTGAGAGATGTCGACTGGACATATGGAACCAATCGTCCGTCTCTTACGCTATATGTGATGGAAGGCGATGATGATCGCGCTGTTTCCTACGCCTGGACCGAAGGCGGCTCGGATCGGGTCGGGATCAATTTACGATGGATTCAGGTTAGCTGCACGAAGGAAGACTAGAAAGCTGAATTACACTGGTAAGACGGTGGTGTTCTTAATGCATTCCATAGCAAAAGTCGCGCTAACGTCTGCGATTTCCATGTCGGAGATCAGAACTTTGTAGACACGGTCATAGTCCGCAACTGTGTTTACAACGATCTTAAGAAGATAATCGACGTCACCTGCCATTCGATAGAATTCAACGACTTCGGGCAGGTTTTTCGTTTTCTTTGTGAATTCATCTAACCAAGACGCGGAGTGATTATTTGTACGGATAGACACGATGACTGTTTGGCTGAGCTGAACTGCTTCTGGGTTTAAAATGGCGACTCGGCCGACGATAACACCTGTTTCTTCTAAATGTTTTACGCGACGCCAACATGTGTTCACCGACACATTCACTTTGGATGCAATTGTTTCCAAAGAATGTGTTGCATCATTTTGTAATATTCTCAGTATTTGTCGATCTGTAGCGTCAATCATATCATAAATATCCCTATTATCGAAAATAATCCTCAATATAAAGTTATATCATTTATATTTCTGCAATGCAATTTGATGTTTACCCAAGCAGACTAGCCATAGGAGAAAATTCTATGGCGCATACTACATTTTGTGATGAAACTTTATCTGTAACCGATCGGTTTAATAGTTTATCTAACCTGATCGGAAGAACACCTCTGCTTGCTATCCACTTAATTTGGAAGGGTAGTAGAAGAGTCGTTTATGCAAAGGCAGAGCATTACAGCTTAACTGGATCTATTAAAGATCGTATGGCCTACAATATTTTACGTTGTGCAAGTGAATCTGGTGCATTGAAGCCGGGTGATATGATTGCTGAAGCAACGAGTGGAAATGCTGGGATCGCGGTAGCAGCACTTGGGCGCGCTTTGGGCCACAAAGTTTGTATCTATATGCCAGATTGGATGAGCTCAGAGCGTAAATCACTGCTACGATCAATCGGAGCAGAACTTCATCTTGTGAGTAAAGAAGAGGGTGGATTTTTAGGTTCAATTGCAGCCACAGAAAAGTTGGCTAAAGAGCGTGGAGATGTGTTTCTACCATGTCAGTTTAGCAATAAAGATAATTGCGGTGCCCACGAAATTGAAACAGGTCGTGAAATTCTTCAGCAGTTAAAATCTATCGGAAAAGTACCAGATGGATTTGTAGCTGGTGTAGGAACAGGTGGAACAATTATGGGCGTTGGTCGAGCACTTCGCGCCGTGAACCCAAATGTTTCCATTCATCCGCTTGAACCATCCGAATCCCCGACTCTGACGACTGGGTATAAAGTTGGTGCTCACCGTATTCAGGGGATTTCTGATGAATTCATCCCTGCTATTGTCGAATTGGATAAAGTTGATGATGTCGTAGCGGTTAGCGATGGCGACAGTATAATCATGGCTCAGAAATTGGCCGCGGAACTTGGTTTAGCAGTCGGAATTTCGTCTGGGGCAAACCTTATTGGCGCACTTATGACTCAGGATAGACTTGGAGCTAATGCGACGGTCGCGACTGTATTTGCTGATGATAATAAGAAATATCTCTCAACAGACCTTGGGCGCGATGAACCGATTAAACCGGATTACATTGCCCCCAATGTTGAGCTGTTAGGTTTTGAAGCAATTCAATGCCAAGCTTAATTTGATATCTTATCAATAATTTCAAAGGCGGCGCGTTCTCCGGATTCCATCGCGCCTTCCATTCCTGTATGCAGGTGAGATAGATGCTCACCTGCAAAGTGTAATCGCCCAGCAGGTTTTGCCATTGTCGTTGCAAGCTTGGCTGCCTGCCCAGGTGCCCAATGCATATATGCGCCTCCAGATAGGGGCTGATTGGAATCCCATCTTATAACTTTGGATGCTCGCGTTTTGGCGCCTCGTAAATCCATCATCGTTTTTTCAGCAAGTTGCATCCATTCTTCATCGCTCGCATTAGGGCGAGTACCTGTACCATTGATCCAGCACGTTAGAGATACGGTTTCTCCGTCTGCGTTCTGAACTGGAAATACGCGTTCAATTGGCGTGTCAGTCCACATCTGGATTGGTAGTCCATCTACTTCCCAAAAGTTGTTTTCAACAGTCAGATGGACTTGCTGAATTTGAGTATATGGAATGTTGGAAATCGCGTCTTTTTTTGCTGAACTCAAAGGCGCATTGATTTTGATATGTTGCATCGCCGGAAGGGGAAGCGCTGATATAACAAACGATGCGCGAAATAGCCCTTGGGTCGTGTGAACATCTACGCCTGTGTTATCGACATCAATTCCTTCGACCTGTGTATTCAGACGAACCGAATTTTCTTCAAGACTAGCTGCCATTGCTTCGGGTAGACGTTGAGCGCCGCCTTCAACCTCCCCACCAAATGAGTCTCCGCTGAAAATCAAAAGGCTACGCCAGACGTTCAACATTGCGTATGAGTCAACGGAATTTGCATTTAGTGCAATGTCGATCAATCGAATATTTTCATCATCAAACCCGGATGATTTGAGAAAATCTTTTGCAGAAAGATCATTTTCTGCAGCTAATTCTCTCCAGGCGTAATCGTCTTCCAATGGATTGGATTTCATCGCAGCAAAAAACAGAGCGGTGTCAGGGGTCGCTTTTTTAAATTCTTCTGGAAAGGTATTTAGGGGAGATGATGCCCATTCAGCTGCGTCAAACATTTGTCCGTCCAGAACCATGGTTTTGCCTCGAGAACCATTCGTCGCCGTTTGCACAATATTAAGTCCAAGGTCTTCAGCAGTTGAACGGATACGCGCATAGCTTTGCCCAATTTGTTGGCCGCCAGCTTCCGGTCGCCCAGCTACGTCATCGAGAGTATACATGCGGCCGCCGATCCGCTGGCTAGCATCAAGAACAATTACTTTTGCTCCTTCACTTGCCAGAAGGCGTGCAGCGTTTAATCCTGACAGACCGGCTCCTAAAATGATAACATCAGCATCTAGTGTTTTTTTTACAGCAGGGGCGCATGAAATTGAGGCAATTGCGCCGCTAGCTAACAAAATATTGCGTCTTGACCACATGTGTTGCTTGACCTCACTCGACATACTGTTGAAATGATATACCATTAGAGCCTAAATAAGGATGTTCGACAAGGGCATTCGTGCGTACGGGAGGTTGTATTGTCTAGTAAAAATGAATTCAAAGAGGGATGGCCAGTCCTGACTGCAGCAGCAGTTGGTGTAGGATTGGGGCTATCTCCACTGCCGTTTTACACGGTAGGTGTGTTCATTCCTCCATTGATGCAAGAATTTGGTCCGATGGGTTGGACTGTTGGTGATGTTCTAAATGCACTGGCGATTTATACCTTTGGTGCATTCTGTGCCGCGCCTATAATTGGCATATTGGCAGAGAAATTTGGTGCGCGGAAGGTCGCTTTGATTTCCATCGTGACATTTAGCCTCTCCATGATGGCTTTGTCACTGAATACGGGTTCAAAAGCGCTCTATATATTTCTATGGCTTCTGTTGGCATTTACGGGAGCGGGTACTTTACCCATTACCTTTACACGGCCAGTTGCCAATTGGTTTGTGAAGAATCGGGGGATTGCACTGGGCATTGCATTGATTGCCACAGGCGTATTTGGTGCATTGGCAAAATTCTTTGCGCAATACATCGTTTCTAACGAAGCATTCCACTTTATTGGTGGTTCAGGTTGGCGTTCAGCCTATGTGCTTGTCGGGTGTTTACCGCTTGCTATCGCTTTGCCTATGGCTTGGTTGGGATTACGTGACATAGATGATGAGTCTTCAAAAGATGCTTCTATTACCAAATTTAAGTTGCCAATTCTGGGAGTCTCATTTTTAGGGACTCTCGCTCTTATTTGGGTTGTATTGCGGCAGGTCACACCATTAATCGCCGAAAATGGATTTAGGCTGGAATATGTGATGGCCTACGTCTTCTGTGCGATGATATTGATCCCGGTCTGCATGATGTTGTTGATGGATATTAAAAAGGCACCGCCGGTAATAGAGAAGGGCAAGGAAGTTGTCTTGACAGGTTTAACGCTGATGGAGGCCGGTAAGAGTTGGCGGTTCTGGCTGTTAGCGTTGTGTTTTGTGCCAATTTCTTATTCTGTTGGGGCGATTATTCCAAATATAGAACGCGTATTAGTCCACAATGGAATTGATATGAACGAGGCTGTCGGGCTAGCGACGCTTACCGGATTGGCTGTGCTTGGCGGACGTATTATCGGTGGCTATCTGATTGACCGCTTCTGGGCTCCAGGTGTTGCGTTTGCGTTCTTAGCGTCTCCAGCGTTTGCGCTATGGATGCTTGCTCAGCCGGGAGTAGATGCCAATACTGCGACGATTGCTATTTTGATGATCGGTTTTGGTGCCGGTGTCGAATATGACTTTATGGCCTTTATGATTTCAAAATACTTTGGAATGAAAAGCTATTCGGCAATCTACGGTGCCATTTATGCGTTCTTCGCATTAGGGGCAGGTTTAGGTCCTTCAATGATGACAGACATTGCTGATGGGCGTGGGATTCACTTCTTAGGCATAGATTTAGGTCTTTTACCGGGTAAGGATTGGTCCTTCACGCTAATTTCTGCTGCGATAATCCTGTTTGTATCCACGCTACCGATATTATTCCTGGGTAAGTATCAATACGACAATGAAGGGCACGGGGATTCCGAAAAGAAGAAGGAATCAGAGGAAGCCACGGCTGCCGAGTAGTCGTGGAGGTCAATTCTATCGGATTTTAAGGAATACGAAAAATACGGGCTAAGCGTCGAGCTTGGCCCGTACTAGTTTGGCGAGCTCTATCGCATCGCTAGCTAGAAAGTTATGAGACCATTGTGGCGTATCAATAACTTCGCCATTTTGCAGAAGAGCTCCGATACGTGGTGTACAAAACTCGAGATCATCTTTGGGGTTTAACACAGTGACACGCTGAGTGATTTTCTGAATGCCCTTATTGAACTCTTCATCATATGCAAAGGCAGCAGCATGGCCCCATTCATAGGCTTCTCCTGCCATTAGGGTCATATAGAATGATCTATCCATCATTTCCAAGGTAAGGCCTACAGCTGTCCGTTCTGCGATACGCTTCCAGCTGGTTTTGTAGCGCGTGCCTTCTTTGTCCAATGGAATAGGGCTAAACATATTTTCAAATGCTGCGCGTTCTTCGGCATTGAATATAGCCGCAGAAATCATAGCAATAGCATGAACTCTGGCCGAACGCATAAGCGTCATTTCAACGGCGACTTTACCGCCAGTGTGATTTCCGAAAAAGTCGATAACATCATGTTCGAGCGCATCGGCAACTTGCCAACCAGCTTCAGCATAGGCGCGTATGCTAATGTCTTCTTCTTTGTCAGGACCGTCCGAGTTTCCGTATTTGGGATAGTCATAACTAACGACTGTACGGTCGGTACTGGCAGCAATCATAAAGTCTTCAAACTCAAGTGAAGACTTTGGGCTTTGGTGTAAGCAATAAAGAGGCGGGGCAGTTGCGTCACTATCTGGTGACGCAACACGCACATGAATTTGACCAAATTTTCCGTCAATATATGTCCGTTTGGGATGCCCCATTTTCTATTACTTTCTATAGGTTTTCGTCAGATACTGTGACGACAGCTTTACCTTTGTTTTTACCGTTCATAAGGCGTTCAAATAGAGCTGGCGCATTTTCCAATCCGACGACTCTATCTTCAACAAATTTCAGTTTGCCTTCAGCAATCCAAGGGGCGGCTTCGGCAACATACTCATTCCAACGGTCGTAATAGTCATAAACAACAAGACCGCTAAGTTGGGCGCGTTTACCGATTACAAAACCAATATTCATTGCGTGTTGGCTCTGAGTTTGTGTGTGATAAGCATCCACTAGCCCACACAAAACGCCGCGCGCATATAGATTAGCATGGCCTAAAGCGATCATCGCCATATCTGCAGATACGTTTTCAAAGAATACCGACAAACCATCTGGCAGGGCTTCACCCAATGCGTCACGCCATCCGTCAGCTTTGTAGTCAACGCATGCATCAAAGCCGTACTCATTCTTTACGAGGGCACACTTTTCTGCTCCGCCAGCAATACCAACGACACGTTTAGCACCTTTGATGCGCGCAATCTGACCAACGGTTCCACCGACCGGTCCGGCTGCTGCATCAACGAGCACTGTGTCACCTTCGCGGACTTTTGCGAGTTGGGTAATACCTGCCCATCCGGTTAGACCCGGCATGCCAAGCACACCAGCATGAGCCGATAGCGGGGCAAGTGTTGGATCAATTTTACGAAGGTGTTGTGCGTCTATAGCAGCAATTTCTTGCCAGCCACCTTCCATTGAATGAACCCAATCACCTTCTGAAATGCCATCTACCGTGCTTTCCAGAACTTGACCGACGATGGCACCTGAAATGACTTCTTTCATGGGTGCAGGTGCTGAGTGTCCAATGTGTCTATCACGAATGATTGATCCGACATACGGATCTAGAGACAAATGAACAACGCGGACCAATGCACCATTTTCCGGACATTTTGGAATTGGAGCATCTATAAACGCAAAATCATCCGCTGTCGGTTTGTGATCTACCTTATGCTTAAGCGTAGCGAGTTTCATGGGCTTAGCCTTCAATCATTTCTACAAGCGTTCCGTCAGGACCAATCATTGTACCCGCGCGCTTGCCTTTATAGACAGGACCGTCACGAACAACTGGCTCTTTAATCCATGGGCCTGGTAACGAATCAAAATCAGGATGCCACATTGAACCAATTGCGATACCCGGAGGCAACATTCCATCGTGATTCTCGCGAGACGTCGCTGCATCAGGATATTGATCTACTTCAAGGAATACATCACGCCCATGAATCATTGTCGATATGCGGTGAAGTTCGTCCATGTCTGTACCGTAAGCGCCAGCAAGCATTGTGTAGACGATTTCCATGTCACGGCCCATTTCCACACCAGCATGTTTAGCAAGCCATTCATTGCCTTCATCCATGCTGCTACATCCTAGAACTAGAATGAAGAGTTTATCTATGAGTGTTGAGGCGCGCGGAAGATCGAACGCAGGCAGGTCAGAGCGGATTTGCGTGAGGTATACGATCTCTTCGTCTGGTCCTCTTACCTGCATCGGGTAAATAGCTGGAAGTCCATCGATTTCGCGTGGTGGTCCGATGATTTCAAATGGGCTGTTCAACATACGCTCATTTGCTGCCAATACATCTGTGACACAAATTTCGATCGCGTTCCAACCGTATGTACGCAGCGCTTTAAAGCTATCTACTTTTGGCTGTTCGATAAAACGGATGTATATTTCTGCACCAGAACTTGGTTCCATGATTGCGTAAGGTTGCCCAGCAGTTTTGGGTGCATTCCAGCTCTCAGCAAGGTCAGCATCTACAACGCCTTCCTCAATGATTGAGTAGTCGAAATACTCGGCATATAGTGAAGTCGAGCGTTTGATGTCTGCAACAGTCAAAGTGGCGGCGCGTAGCAATTTCATTGCGATCTGGTCCTTTTCAAATCATGCGAAATAGGGTTTTCTACTAAAAGATATACCATTTAATGTGGTTGGTACCAGTGCTAAAAGGAAAATATTTATGTCTGCTTATATGATCGTGTTCGCTAAGGTATTGGATCGAAAGAACTTTATTGAGAAATATGCTGTTCCAACAGCTAAATTAATTCCTAATTATGGCGGCGAATATGTCCTGCGCGCACCGGGTGTTGAGTCAAAAGAAGGTGGAAAATTCGATGGAGAAAGCGTCGTGATTTCTAAATGGCCGAATAAAAAAGCGATAAATGATTTCTGGGACAGTGAAGAATATCAGGCTTTAATTCTCGCCCGTCAACCATATTGTGAAGCGCACGTCATGGTTGTTGAGGAGCCTGCATAAATATGAAAATGTTTCTGGGCTGCTTACTGTTTATGTGCTCGGTCAATATGGGGTGTGCTCAAACGCCTCCATCTATTGATATGCGCAATTCAATGCCAGCAGCAGTCCAGTTTCAAGCTGATTTGGATGCGAAGACTATTCTTCAAAGAGCATATGAGAATGCCGGAGGAGACAATTTTGTTCGTCCAAAAACTCTATTGCTCACCGGATACAACATTATCCGCAAGGATGGCGGTGAAGTCATATGGGATGATTATTCCATTTGGCGTGAATTCGATAATGAAAAAACAGACGCTCATCAAGCTAACGGTAAAGTACGTATCGAAGGTCGGAGCGAGAACAAGATACAGCTACTTTTGTCTTTTGATGGCGAACACACCTATAATCAAAATGGTAAAATGGAAGACCAGAGTGCAAATGCCATGTGGTCCAATAATTTTGGTTTCGGCGCTATTCGTCACGCGCTAGATGATGGTTGGGTGCAAGACCGCAAGGTTGATCGTCTGATTGATGGTGCGCCAACATTTATGATTGAACTAGCGGACCCATCGGGAAAACAAACCTTATTTGGTATTCGCCAAGATGATTATGCGATTGTGTATGTCGGGTTCCAAACACCGCGAGGTTGGCATGAGAGGCGGTATTCTCACTTCTTTGAAAAGCCAGATATAAACTGGCGACAGGCGGGAAGGGTAAGACTGTTTTACAATGGCGAAAAAGCAAATGAAGCCATTTGGACCGACTTTGAGGTCAATACAAAATTTGCGGAAGAGATTTTTACGGTAGAGGATTAAGGGGCAGTAGTTGGCCCTAAGTGGTCACTGTTACTCTATCGAATTGTAATAGTTGTCTAACCATGAAGCGACTTTACTTACGTCCTTAGAGTTTAAACTCCAAACTTTCAAATTTGGCACAATCTCTAGAGCTTCTTTGTCTGCCTTATATTCTGTTGCCCATCCAAGGTCTTCTAACATAGACCAAAATTGTCCATGAGGACTATCACTTGTCGTCATTGCTTTTGTGCTCGGATTTTTTAAACTCTCCAATAACACTGATTTATCGCTATCTGACATTTTAGTATAAGCTGATTTCAATGTTTCGTTTTGGTCAAATGACATTCTAAATATCTTTCCTGCTTGGGCATCTAATCGAGTGTTTTCTGTTCTCGCATTTACATACCATTGAGCTACTTTAGGCATTTTTTCCTCAACGAAAATCCACTTTTCAACATAGGGAAGAGTCGTTTGCGAATAATTTGATACTTTAACGGGAGTAGCCCAACCAATATCCTCAAACAGCTTCCAAACTTGGCCAATGAAACTATTCGGTTTGGTCAGAACGGGGTGAACTGATAGGCCTCTAGATACATTAGAAATAGAGTACTCGATCGTAACTTTATCTAGCGCAGACAATTCTTTAAAAAGCAAATTTAGTTCTTGTATCTGATCTAGATTTACATCCAGATTTGATGGATTGCTTAAGCGCCCCGCTACTTTATTTGCTAACTCTAAAGTAATTGCTGGGGAAATTCTAAACCCACCTAGATTTATAACTCTTATTCTTGAAGTGGGGGGAACAGTATCTAAATATTCTAACGAATTTTGTAAATGTTTAGCTCTTAAGCTCTGTAATATTTCAAAATTTTCTGTTTGCTGAAATGGGTGTTTTCCTACCGCCCTTAATGCAAAGTCTGAATATGGGTTCCAATTCGGGGCGTTATGAGCTTTGAAATTAGGTAAGTCACATTTAAGACTAAAAGGTACAAGCGCATTTTGACCTACCATTGCATAATATTTGTTATGGAAATTTCCCAATTTCAACCAATCTTCGGCGTTTCGAAATGCAAATTCAAAAGCAGAAGCGATTGCCGTTATACATTCAGAATTATCGACGACCTTAGGCAATTGAGATGGACCAAATTGCCTGCTTACAGCAACTTCTAGCAGATAGTTATACTTTTTGGGTACTCTGACTTTATTGGTTTTTATTTTAACCTCAGAAAACAATCGTTCTATTTTATATAGATACTCCAGTACTTCTTTATCTGAATATCGGTTAGGAAGTGCTTCTATTTCAGCAATTGCTAAATGAACTAAGCTTTTTGAAAAATCTAAGTCTTGCTTTTCGCGTAACGAAAGATAAGCGATATCAACAAAAGCTTCAGCGAAAGCATAAGCTTTGTATCGAGGATACTTTTCCTGATATTCTAATAATTCGTTGGATTTGGAAGCTGTAAACAGAGATTTTTGATTTCTTGAAACCCCTTCGTTTATTTGCTCTGACTGTTCAATTATATCAGTTTGACGTGGGATGTTGCTTGAAGTGTCAGCACATGAAGAAAGTAGTATTATATTTGATAATAATGGTATGAAAATTTTCTTCATTTCATCCCCCATGAAACCCGATAATTGGATCTAATTAATCGACAATGACTTAAATAGTCAAATGTCCGTTTTTGGCGAATTCCAGCCACCTGCGTATTCCCAGACTTGATCTGGGAACCAGCGAATTAAGCATGTCGCGCTATGCGCGGCTTTATTCTTTGACTGGATTCCTGCCTACGCAGGAAAATCGGAATGATAGGGGGGCTGGAGAGCATTACCAAAAAAAAGGCCAGTTCCCGGGTTGGAACTGACCTCTCGAGTTGCGGAATACTATATTGGGAGTATTCCAATTCGTGTTGCTTAGAATGGTTTTACAGCACCAAAGAAAGCAGTTGATAGGATAAGTACCCAGTAACAATAGGCGAGGTTACGACCTAGCTGGATAGATTTATCAAGTTTGGCTTCTAACTCTTCGTTCGGGCCTTGTGCTAGAATTGGGAATATTCTGCGCCATTCGTGCATGATTATGCGAAGCACCATTCCGATAACTAAGGCTAAACCGTAAGTCAGGATCTTCGCCGCGAACCATTTCTGGCCTTCTTCAGCCAAGAAAGGTCCGTGACCTGCGAGTGAAGTCAGTCCTGTAATTATCAGAAGTGGGATAAGCGGATAGCGTGTCCAGTCTTCGATAAAGGCAAGTTTGTTTCCGAGCTCGTTTTTGCGGTTTGCAAATGCACCCCAAGTCACGGCCATCCATGCAACCCAAGCCAGCCACATTGCAACTAGCCATCCGCCACCGAGTGGCTGAACGCCCCAGATGTAACCCATGTGCAGACCAAGAGGCAGTAAGGAGATAATCCCTGTACGGGCCATGATGTCGATACGGTAGGCCGAATCCATGTGTCGTCCGCGCTCCTCAAGGGAAAGCTTACGATTTATAACCTTGTAGGATGTTTGGAAAACACCCCATTCACCACCAAGCCAGTATACCATGGCGACAATGTGCAGCCATCTGAGAATGTGTAATTCATTCGTCGCTAAAAACTCTCCCATGGAGCCCTCCGTTGTACATTTTTTTAAATGATATATCTTTTGTTGTGAAAGGCAATAGCCTTGTTTTGTGGATTTAGATGATGTTGATTTTGTTGTTTAATATCTGAGTGGTGGAGCTCGCAGTGCGTATGAATATCAGCTTAATTCAATGGGCACTGCCAGGCCCAATGCGCCGCCAAGGCAGCAATTGGGCCTGAATGAACTCGGTTTGACGCCGATCTAGCCTAGCATGACTTTTCGTCAGTCGTAGCAAATTCTTCGGCGACTTCTTCACTTGATGCTTCATCCCCTAATTCAGCTGCTTCGACGTCTTGCTGCAGAATGCGGAAAACGCGCGATATATATTCTTGCATTAACATGCCGCGCTCATCAGCTTCAAAGCGGGCCGGTTTATAGGCCTCGATGGATTCTTTGGTGACTTTGCCATCACGTTCAAGAAGGCGCTCTATCGTGTCCATCCGTTCCCGAACAACCGCGACTTCTTGAACCAAAGCTAAGGTGATATTCAGCACGCGTTCGGTATCCGAATTTTCGAAGAACCATGGGCGTTTACCCTTGGATTTAGCGCCAGCTAGTTTTAGTGGATCTAGATTAGGGTTGCTCATTATACTGCCTTTCTTGCGCCAACGACGTGCCATGCCGCTTTGCGTCCATAGTCTTCTTGTTCGTTGTCTTCGGCTGCTTCGGGGAAAATATCAGCGTCGACAACGGCGGCGACGCCATCGTGAATTATGTCTTCACGATCAAAGCCAGCTTCGACCATCCACTGGTCCAGATCGATTTCGTGCATTTTTGTCCAGAATGGTTCGTTATTGTAGAACGCATCCCAGTCGCGCATGGCTTGCTCATAGAGCGGCATCGTTTTGCTATATTGAGGTTGCTCAACATGCAGGACAATTCCGCCTGGCTTTAGAAGTCTGTGCGTTTCTTTGAAGATTTTCGGCATAGATTTGTAAGTTGTTTCGTGAAGAAACATAGTGGATTGAATCCAGTCAAAACTCTCATCTTCAAACTGATTTAGGTCAGCTACATCTGCTTGAATAAATTCTACATTTTCAATGCCAAGCGATTTTGCGCGTGCAAGACCGTAGCGAAGCATCGGGCCACCTGCATCAACAGCAACGACCTGAGCATCTGGAAATGCTTTGGCAAGCGGTAGGACGTTGTGGCCAAGGCCAGCCCCGATATCCAAGATACGTTTTGGTTTGAATTCAGGTAGATTTTTAGCAACCCACTGTGCGACGGCGACGCCGCCGCCATCATTGAAGCGACCTAACATGCCGCCTGTTGTGGCAAAGATTCCGGAATCATAATTTGCCGGTCCAGTTACGTCCCCATCAACGTGTTCAGTGTGGTAGCTGCCTGGCATGCAGTGATGATCGATAGCGGCAGTTGAACGTGGTTGTTTGAAATCGGGATCAAGTTTCAGCCTGTCGTCGCCTTCGGTGAGCAAGCGGGCTTTTTCATTGAGTGATTCTGCTTGGCGAAGCGTGACCCAGCGACCGGCCTGTTGGCGGTTTTCCATTGTGGCGCGACGAAGGGCGGACCACCACTGGAACATAGGGTCTTCTTTAAGAGCGTTACGAACTTCGTGGCGGTCTTTGAAGTCTCGGCCGTTTTCTTCTTTGAATTTTGGTTCGACGCGATCTTCAAAAGCGTGAGCTATTCCGCCCATGACTTTGGTCGATAGATGACGATTCATTTGCGCTAGAAAGTTAAATCGCGCAGTCTCGTCATGCGTAGTTTCCGGGTAGACGTCATGCTGTCCAACAACACGGTAGTCCGGTGGCCCATCATATTCGAAAGAGGGGCTATTGTTGCCTTTATTGGTTTTGTCAGCCATCCGGCGTCTCCCTTTTTATTTTTGCAATAAGCAGCTTTCTTTGAAACTCGTATTGCAGACTCGTATAAGAACGGTATAGTATAAAAGATATATCATTTATAACCATAATTACAATAAGGGGAATAGAAAATGAGTACTAAAATTGTCGCACTATTCAATTTGAAACCCGAAGTCAGCGTAGAGGACTATGAAAATTGGGCCAAGTCCACTGATATTCCTACAGTGAATGGTCTCAAGTCTATCGATGATTTCAAAGTCTACAAATCAATTGCTTTGCTTGGTACAGAAGATAAGCCACCTTATGCATATGTCGAGGTTATCGATGTGAATGATATGGAAGGCTTTGGAGCTGACGTATCCACAGAGAAAATGCAGGCTATTTCCGCTGAATTTCAAGCAATGACGAGTGAACTATTCTTTATCCTGACAGAGAAATTGGGGTAAATCGGAAATGGGTAATCTGACAGGTAAAACAGCTGTCATCACAGGTTCTGGCCGTCGTGCGGGACTAGGTGAAGCGATCGCCATTCGTCTGGCTAAAGAAGGCGTAAATATTGTCATTTCGGATATTGGTGAGCCAAAGGATGCGTCAACGGGCGCTGAGCATATTGGATCCACTGATGAAATGGAATCAATAGCAGCTGATCTGCGTGCTATGGGTGTAAATGTTTCAACGCATGTTTGTGATGTTCGTTCGCTCGATAGCGTTAGAGGAATGGCTCAGCACGCGATTGATGAGCATGGAAGCCTAGATATCTGGATCAATAACGCAGGTATCGGCTATATTATGAAGCCATTGCTTGAAGTTACCGAAGAAGACTGGCGCGCGGTTATCGATGTAAATCTAACGGGTGCGTTCTTTGGTGTAAAAGCCGCTGCAGAAGTTATGACGAAGCAGGGTAAGGGCGGGCGTATTATCAATATTGCTAGCCAAGCTGCGAAATCTGGTTTCCCGCACGCGCAGGCATATACAAGTTCCAAGCATGGTCTTGTTGGGCTAGTTCGTTCTGCAGCTGTTGAGCTGGGTGGCGACAATATTACCGTCAATAACGTTTGTCCTAACCACGTTACGACAGGTCTTGGTGCTTGGCAGAATGAATATTTTGCAAAAGTCGTCGGCGCTGATTCTGTGGAAGATTATATGAAGGCAATGGCTGCGCGTATTCCAATGGGACGCCCGGGTCTGCCTGAGGATACTGCAAATGCTGTTGCTTGGCTTTGTACAGATGAAGCTCAGTATATTACCGCCGAGAGCATGAATGTGTCCGGTGGAGAGGAACCACACTAATGACACGACCAAACGATCCAGCGCCTAAAGACTTTCGTTGGCCTAATGGCGGAAAGCTAGCGCTTTCGCTCGTGGTGAATGTTGAAGAAGGTGCTGAAAAACGAGTTGATGAAGGTGACCGCGGTCCTGAGCCTGTTGATGAATTAAAGGCTGTTCCTAGAAAGCCTATCCGCGTCTACAGCAATGAAAGCAATTATCAGTACGGAATTAATCGTGGTGCTCCGCGTATTTTGAAAATACTCGACAATGCTGGTGTAAACGCGACTTGGACAGTGTGTGGTCAGGCTTTGGAAAAGGCTCCTTGGTTGGCTGATGCTATGATGAGCCGTGGTGATGAGCCTGCGGATCATGGTCATAAATGGGCTTTTACAGCCTTTATGGAAAAAGACGCAGAAGCTGAATTTATTGCCAAGAGTGCCAACAGTATTGAAAAAACATGTGGGCGTAGGCCTGCGGGTTGGTTATCCAGATATCTGTTTTCCGAACACACTAGAGGTTTGCTCAAGAATGAGGGCTATCTCTACCACATGGATGACTACTCTGATGACTTTCCATATTGGGACGAGGTGGATGTCGGCGGCGGCAAAAAAGAGCCAATGGTTATTCTGCCTTATGCCATTGATAGCAATGACATGAAGTTCTGGATTGATCCGGCTTTTACACCTGATATGTGGCTCGACTATGCAAAACGCACTTTTAACTGGCTTTATAATGAAGCTCAGGATGAAGGCGCACGCATGATGAGCCTTGGGTTACATCTGCGCATTATTGGCCGTCCAGGTCGAATAGAGGCGTTTCAGCAATTCTTGGAACACGTAAAAAATCACTCTGATGTGTGGGTCGCGACGCGTGAACAAATCGCCGAGCATTTCGCTGCAGAAATACCAGCAAGGACATAAACTATGACACTGAAATTTATAATTGGGGCTGTTGCAGCTCTCTCTTTGGGTGCTTGTGCGACGACAGATAGCGCGCCTGCAAAAGCGCCTATGACAGGTGCTGAGATAGTAAAGGAGCGTGATGCTGCTCCTTATCCTGTGGTCCCGCTTAATCTTCGTCGCACGACAATGATCGTGAAAGATGCAGATGCTGCGCTCGAGCTTTACCGTGATGCGCTCGGTATGACTGTGGTTTATGATCAAGAGCTAACGTCTCCTGGACTTGATGGTCGTCATGAGGCTGACGGTAAGAACCGTTCTCGCTTGGTGTTGTTGCAAACAAACTCTCGTCACACTGGAATGATCGGGTTGTGGCAATTCCTCGACCAATCAGAAAAAGACATGGCTGAGCCGGATGCTGCGGATTTCACACCAGGCGAAATCGTGCTTCTTTTCCACACAAAGGATTTGGCAGAAACATTTAAGAAAGCTGCTAATATTGAAGGTGTGAGTATTGTGGGTAAGCCGCATGAGCGTCGCTATCCTTCACCAGCTGGTGATATCGTTGTGATGATTTCGATGCTGACTGATATGAATGGTCACACGATTGAATTGAACCAGAAGATTTTCGATCCACGTTATGACGAAAAATAGATTCTAAAAATTCACAGTATTGAAAGCCTCCTTAGCCTTAAGCTTGGGAGGCTTTTTTGTGATCGAGACGGCGGTAAAATATATTTTGATATATCTTTTGTTGACCTTTTGCCATTCTCGATTTAATTTGTCCGGACAATTAAATTTGGAATGATTCATGACACACACTTTTAGATCTTTGCTTTTTGTGCCTGGTGCGCGCTCTGACCGCTTTGATAAAGCGGCAGCGAGTGGCGCTGATACCATAATCATTGATCTGGAAGATGCAGTGCTACCTGAAGATAAAGATAGTGCCCGCGAGGCGACGCTTGAGTGGCTATCTTCTCGAGATGATAATGTTTTAGCGGGAATTCGTATCAATAGCCCTAGATCTGCAACAGGTTGTGCAGATATCGCTGCATTGGCAAAGTCGAATGCAAAACCTGACTTTGTCATGATCCCTAAAGCTGAAACCGGTGTTGATGTCGAGATCGTCGCTGAAGCATTGGGAAATGAATTTCCAATCATCGGCGTCATTGAAAGCGGACGTGGTCTAAAAGAAGCCTACCCAATCGCGGCTGCTTGTGGCGGCGGTGTTCTATTTGGTGGTGCCGACTATAGCGCTAGCCTTGGTGCTGATCTTTCCAACTGGGATGCAATGCTAACAGCTCGCGGAACTATTGCAGCTGCATGTGGTGAGGCGGGTGTTCCTGCTTATGACGTTCCATTCCTCGATGTTCAGGACAGTGCCGGGCTTGTTGAAACGACAACAAAAGTCAAAGCATTTGGATTTGCAGGGCGCACTTGTATTCACCCTAAACAGGTAGACGGCGTCAACGGCGTCTTCACGCCGAGTGAAGAAGAAATCACAGATGCGAAAGCAATCATTGAATCACTAAAAAAAGCGCAAGGCGGAGCGGTGCTTCACAAGGGAAAACTTGTGGATCGACCAGTTATCCTCGCAGCACAAAGAATTTTGGCAAAAGCCTCACAAGGATAAAGGAAAAACAATGGTTCAGAACTGGAAAGAAGTCGCGCCAAACCGATATCGCGAAACATTTGGTCGCTACTATGAAGATTTCAAAGAGGGTGACATTTACGAGCACCGTCCTGGTAAAACAGTGACTGAGTACGATAATCATCTCTTCACTTTGATGACGATGAATACGCACCCAATGCATTTTGATGCAGAGTTTGCAAAAGCTTCTGAGTTTAAAAAGAACCTTGTCGTGTCACCTTACACGCTAGCTCTTCTTATCGGTATGAGCGTAACTGACTGCTCCCAAAAAGCGATAGCCAACCTTGGAATGGACGAAGTGAAATTCACTGCGCCTGTTTTTGCTGGTGACACGATCGTTGGTGAGAGTGAAGTCCTTAAAAAGCGTGAGAGCAAATCACGTCCGGGCCAAGGCATCGTGACGATTGTGACCCGTGGTTACAACCAAGATGACAAAATGGTCTGCACATTTGTGCGTAACATGTTGATCCCGTCTCGCGGCAATGCCGTTGAAGACAAAGTTGGAAATTATTAGGAGACGATCATGACCGATGAAGCAATGACCCCAGAAGAAGAAGTCATGATCCTCGATTCAATCGAGAAATGGCTAAATCAAAAAGTTAAGCCTGCAACTATGCAGCTTGAGCATGATGATGAATATCCTCATGAGCTCGTTGAAGACATGAAAGAGCTTGGTCTCTTTGGTGCGTTGATTGAACCTGAATTTGGCGGCCTAGGCATGTCAGCGTCTTTGTACTCAAAGATCGTGACACTGATTTCGTCCGAGTGGATGAGCTTGTCTGGTGTGTTTAACTCACACTTGATGATGGCGATGATCGTCCAAAAATTTGGTACACAAAAGCAAAAAGAACACTGGTTGCCTCGCTTTGCGACAGGTGAAATTCGTGGTGCTCTTGGTTTGACAGAGCCTGATGCAGGTACTGATCTTCAAGCGATTAAAACTAAGGCGACACGCGTTGGCGACAAATACGTTGTTGAAGGCGCGAAAACTTGGATCACGAACTGTATTGAAGGTTCATGTATTGCTCTTTTCGTTAAAACTGACCCGGATGCAGACCCGCGTTACAAGGGTATGTCTATTCTGATTACTCAGACAAAAGACCCTGCTACTGGTGAGCCTCTTCCGGGTGTGACGAACGGTAAGAAGCTTGAAAAGCTTGGCTATAAAGGCATTGATTCCGGTGAGTTGATCTACAAAGACTATGAGTGTGATGCTGAACTTTGTTTGGTCGGCGGTGAAGAGGGCAAAGGCTTCTACATGGCCACAGGTGGTCTTGAAATCGGTCGTATCAATGTTGCTGCTCGTTCTGTAGGTATTGCTAAGCGTGCTTTGGCCGAATCTGTTGCTTATGCGCAGTCACGTAAAACAATGGGCAAGCCAATCTGTGAGCACCAGGCTATACAGCTGAAACTAGGTGAAATGGCAGCTAAGACGCGTGCAGCTGAATTGCTCGTTGAAGATTCAGCGCGCCTTTATGATGCTGGTGAACGTGTAGATATGGAAGCTGGTATGGCAAAGTATTTTGCGTCTGAAACAGCTGTTTACTGTGCAACTGAAGCAATGCGTATTCACGGTGGTTACGGCTACTCAAAAGAATACCCAATTGAGCGTCTTTACCGCGATGCACCACTTATGTGTATCGGTGAGGGAACCAATGAAATGCAGCGCATCATTATTTCCAAGCAGCTTGTAAAACGTAACCCAGTCTAATTGGAGACAGAGTGTCATGACCACGAAATTACTCGAAGGCGTTAGAATACTCTCAGTCGAGCAGTATGGTGCCGGACCTTATGGGACTATGCTTCTTGCTGATTTGGGCGCTGAAGTAATTAAAGTGGAAGATGCTGGTCGCGGCGGAGATGTTTCGCGATCAGTCGGCCCCTATATGCTGGGTGACAAAGATAGCGAATTTTACCAGACATTCTCCTTAGGGAAAAAGTCTGTGACGCTTGATTTGAAGTCTGAGCAGGGCCGTAAAGATTTTGAAGAGCTTGTAAAAACAGCTGATGCTGTGGCCAATAACCTACGTGGTGATCAGCCCGAAAAGCTCAAGATTACATATGAGCATTTGAAAGCTATAAATCCTAAGATTGTTTGTGCGCATTTGTCTGCGTATGGGCGAAAGTCTGAGCGCGCTGCATGGCCCGGATATGACTATCTGATGCAAGCCGAAGCAGGGTTTATGTCTATGACTGGTGAGCCAGATGGTCCACCTGTTCGATTTGGGCTTTCTATGGTGGATTTCCACACTGGAAGTCATATGGCGACTTCATTGCTTGCTGGAATACTGAATTCCTCCCGCACTGGTGAAGGGTGCGATGTCGATGTCTGTCTTTTCGATACAGCCCTTCATCAATTGTCCTACCCAGCCACATGGTATTTGAACCAAAAACACAAAACAGGGCGATTACCTCGTGGCGCTCATCCATCAATTGCACCCAGCCAGACTATAAAGACTGCTGATGGATGGGGACTTCTTATGTGTCAGACTCCAAAGTTCTGGAGCCTCTGGTGTAAATTATCGGGTGCTACGGGCCTTGAAAATGATGAACGCTTTGCGACTATCCCCGCGCGACGCGAAAATCTTGAGGTCCTCACATCAGAGGTGGACGCTGTTATGATGCAGCGTTCCACCGCTGAATGGATGGAATTACTTGGTGGGCACGTGCCGTTTGCACCAGTTATGGACATCGCAGAAGCTTTGGATAGTCCGTATGTACAGCATGTTGAAATGACATCTGACATAGCGCACCCTGATGCGGAAAATGGAATACGTACATTGTCTTCTCCATTCCGTGTGAATGGCGAACGTCCCAAGTTAAATCGCGCACCAAAAATGGGTGAGCACTCAGAAGAGTTGATCAAATAATGAAGCTTGCAGGCCTTAAAGTACTCGATCTATCAGCTTTCTTGCCCGGACCTCATATGACGATGATGATGGCTGATCACGGCGCTGATGTCATAATGATTGAGCCAGCAAATGGTCTGGGTGAGCCGACGCGTGAAATCGGACAGAAGACTGATGATGGTGTGTCTGTTTGGTTCAGAAATATTGCGCGCGGAAAACGTAGTCTAAAGCTGAATTTAAAAGATGAAGACGGTAAAAAGCTCTTTTATGAATTAGCTAAAGAAGCAGACGTCGTTGTTGAAGCATTTAGGCCCGGTGTCGTGAAACGTTTAGGTGTTGATTACGACACGCTAAAAGCGATGAATGAGAAGCTGGTATATTGTTCCATATCTGCCTTTGGGCAGGACAGTTCATTAGCTTTGAAACCTGCGCACGATATGACAGTGCAGGGGATGACCGGCATTGTCGATTTTAATCGGGGGCTGGAAGATAATAAGCCTGCAATGCCAAACATGCCAGTTGCTGATCTCACGGCGTCTTTGATGGCGATGTCAGGTATTATGATGGCGCTTTATCGTATGCAACAAACGGGTAAAGGTGATTACGTAGATATCGCCATGTATGATGCCTGTCTTGCTTGGACGCCGAATGTATTGGGGCCGACTTGGGGCGATAACAAACCGCCAGTCGCGAAAAACATGCGCAGCTTTGGTGGCAGCGCGATGTATAATCTTTATGAAACATCAGATGGTGAGTTTATCATTCTGGGTGGATCTGAAGTTAAGTTTGCATCAAACCTACTGAACGCGCTGGGTAAGCCTGAGTTTCTCGAATACGCGAAGGTAGAACCGGGGCCGGATCAAGCGCCTCTAAGAGAATTCTTCAAGACCACATTCCAGACTAAAACTTTGAAGGAATGGCAGGCTTTCCTTGCAGATGTTGATTGTTGTTGGTCATGGGTTCGGAGCATTTCTGAAGCCATGGATGATCCATTTACAAAAGAACGTGAAATGGTGTTCACGGATTCTGACGGGTATAAGCATATAGGTCCTCCGATAAAATTCAGAGAAGAACCTCCGCGTCCAAATAGTGCTATTCCTACAATGGGAGAACATAGCGAAGAGATCGCCGGTGGAGCTGGATTGTCCGACGAAGCTATTGCTAGCCTCAAATCGAAAAACGTAATTTAGCCTAAAGGGCTTTTCATTTCCATTAAAAGATATATCATTTTTGCATGTCTTTTAAAGGAGAGATCATGCAACGTCTTCTATGCTCTTTGATACTATCGATAAGTATTTGTTTTTGTGCCCCATCTTGGGCCGATGAAAGACCGGATACCGGAATTTCTGGTGTATATGAGGTTGTCGTTGGCGTAGGAGACGCGGAAAAATCGTTAGAGTATTTTTCTGAGTTTGGTTTTGAAGTCGTCAAAACGTCCAAGCTCACCGCTAATCAATCAAATAGGATTTACGGCGTAGAGAGTGCGGCTAAAGTTTATCGACTTCAAAATGGTGATATTGATACACATGGTCTAATTCGTCTGATTGATTGGGAAACGCCTCTAGGAAATGGAGTTGGTTATTCCCCGCCTGAAACAATCGGGCAACGCATCGCGGTTATGAGAACCAAGGATATCTTCCGACTTCACGATACATTTGAAGATATGCGGAATGAAAGTGAAGTCCCCGTTTTTTCAACGAAGCCGGTATATGATGACCTTTATGATCTGGATGAGGGAGCTTATTCAATCGCGACGCGTCGGGTCGGTGTACGTGAGATGGCTGTGCACGGGCAGGAATTTAATCACATATTTTATCAGCGTTATGGGTATGTCATCCCGGGGTATGGAACGATATCTGATGCCGATTTACAGACGAGTGAAATAACTCACAACGATTTCATTATTAAAGGTGAAATGGGTGAGGTGACTCAATATTATGAAGATGTTTTGGGGTTTATTTCTGAAAACGAGCCAGTGCTTGATGGAGACTGGCTAAAAGGTCCTCAAGAAGTGTTTCAGATGGGCAATGGTGTCGCGCATTGGTATCGAGGTTTTGTTTCTCCCAACAATATATGCGGAAAAATGAAATTCTTTACGGCGCGTGATCCAGACTTTGTACGTGACCGATCTGATGACCAAAGAATTGGTGAGCTTGGTATCACAATGCACACATTGTTCACGCCCAACATGTCGATGGTTCATAAGTTGGCTGAAGACCATGGGCTGAACCCAACTAAGCGCATGAAGAATGAATTTGGCGAAGATAGTTTTTTCTTCGTGGGGCCTGACGGGGTAAGTTGGCAAATTTTGGAACAACCGGAATTGACCCACACGCCAATAACGGAATTCAAATTGGAAAAAGTAGATAACTAAAAATAAGGCTCAATCAATGGGCTGTTTCGGGGAAGGACATTGGCCATGAATAAACATGTATTTGGCATAGCCGCATCGCTCATTATAATCGGGCTTGTGGCATGCGAACCAAAGAAGGATCAAGAAAGTCAAAGTGCAGCGCCTGTTGAAGAAAGCGCATCGGATGTAAAAGTTGCTGAAGGCTTCAATCCACTTGATTCAATGTCGCCCAAAAGTTCAAAGGCTGATGCACTTGCTCTTCCGCTTCAAACGGTGACGCTCTCGACGACTGACCTAGAAGGAACAAAGCGTTTCTATGTTGATGGCATGGGCATGACACTGACCGGCCCCTTCGACATCTCATCAGAGACTAAAGATAATCAACGTGCTTTATGGGCTGTTCCCGACGATGTTGATTGGCAGGAGTATAGTCTTACCCGGCCAAATGCTCTCGTAAATGGGCGGGAAGCAATGAGTATCCGAGTATTATTGCTGAACAAAGCAACACCTCATGTCCATGCATCTTGGGATTCACGATCTTATGGTGGATTTTCAATGGGCTTTCCAAACATGGATAATGTCGCACTGGACGCCAAAATTCGTGGTCTTGGATTTGGGGCGCGAAACGAGCACGAGATCTACGAAGTGCCGCGTCTAGATGGATCAATGTACGAGATTCAAGAAACAATTTTTGACGCACCAGACTTTGTGCATGGCGTTGGTATTACCCGCGTTGGCATGGATCCATTAGGTGCAATCGACACAGATGGTGTTCTGGGAGGTCCTGGCTATTCTGCGCAAGTGGTTGATGAATCAGAGCCTGTATTAGCATTCTACACTGATGTTTTAGGGTTAGAAATCCGCAGAGATAGTATCTTCAAAAGTGCGGGGGCCGATGGTGCAATGAGTCTGCCTAATGGCTCTGAATTTCGTTTCGCAATTTTGGCGGCAAAAGGATATGGTTCAGGTGGTCATATGCTGTTTGTCGACTTTAAAAACGTGGATGGAATTGAAGGCAATGCACCGCCACGTGTGCCTAATCGTGGAATTGGAATGTGGTCATTTCCGGTGAAGAGCTTGGATACCGTGATGTCAAATGCACAGTCTGCAGGGACGACGATTGTTCACGAGCCAATTCAAATCGACGATCCAATTCATGGTAAAATTCGTGTTGCTACATTTCTGGCATCGAATGAATTTCTTGTTGAGGCATTTGAAGAGGTAAATGAATAATGCGAGCGATTTTTCTAAGCTTACTTTGTTGTGCCATTGCGTCTTGTAATCAGGCAGATATTGCACCATCGGAAGTTAGTCATGATGGTGAACATGTAGCTGTAGAAAAGAAAGATTTCTCTATACCTGATGGACCCGAGACGGGTCTGACAGGTTGGAGTGAGCTTGTCATTACCACCCGAAACATCGATCAATGGCGGGCGTTTCTAACTGAGGATGCTGGTTGGGAAGAGCGTGAAACCTCTCCTATAGATCCCGCCTTGCACAAATTGTGGGGAATGCCTGCAACGGCTACAGGGCAGGAAACTGTATTCGCGAATATTGGTTCCACAAAGGGCAGTATACGTTTTGTCGAGCTGGATGGTGTTGAGCAAGATTATATTCGCGTCGATGATCGTCCGTGGGATACCGGTGGATATTTCGACCTGAATGTTCGGGTCCTTGGACTGCGTGATCTTCGTCAGAAGATGATTGATCGAGGATGGCAGGGTGACTCAGAGCCTATCCAGTATGTATTTGGTCCTTTTGAAGTGATTGAGTGGATTGCGCGTGGCCCAGATGGCGTGCGCGTCGCCTTTATCGAACGTTTAAAACCGACCTTAGAAGGGTGGCCAAACCTCAAAGTAATGAGCCGCTCATTCAACTGTACCCAAATGGTTCGGGATATGGATGCTTCGCGCGAGTTCTTTCAAGGTGTACTTGGGATGTCAGCCTATCTTGAGCACAATGGAGTGAGTAAGGTTGCAGGACCAAATGTGCTCGGACTGCCGTTTGAAACCGCAACTCAGGTGCCGCGGGATGTTTATATCTTACACCCTCAAGGCATAAATGATGGGTCTGTTGAGCTTGTGAAGTTTGAGGGCGCGAGCGGCAGTGATTTGTCAGCAAAAGCGTTGCCTTACAATTATGGTCTATCAGTTTCGCGTTGGCCTGTTGAAGATTTAGAAGCGACAATGGCAGCGATTACCCAGCGTGGCGGGGAATTTCTGACAGATATGGAGACGCTTTCGCTCGTTGGCATAGGTGAAGTTAAGATCGTTTCACTTGCGGCACCCGATGGTGGTCGTTTGGAAATCTATGAAAAACTGAACTAACCATTCGTCCGCGTTAAGTTGATTTCGTAAGCAAATCTGTTCGCTGGGTGGAAGCTTTCTGATACCAGGAAAGTTTCCTCCGCAGCATTGGAATAACGTCGAACAGTTCGCAAAGCCGGGCTTTTAGGTTCCACATCTAGCAATTTTGCTTGATCTGTTGTCAGTGCGACGGCTTCCATGCGTTGAGTTACGTTTTTGACGCTCTCTTCTTTGTTTTTTTCAATCCACTCAGAAATTGGACCCGTCAGAGAGTTCATGACGTCTTTGTTTTCTGGCGCAATATCGGCGCGTACCGTTACTACTGTGATAGCTTGAGGGGGCTGGTCGCCGACGGCTCGAATGCCTCGAAACCATTTGAAGTCTCCAACCAGATCGAAGCGTTCAATTCCGTATTCATCGCAAATACCTTCATCATTGATGATAAGTCTCGCTTCGCGGGCGTATTGAAGAATAGAATCAAAGTCACCAATGGGTTGAGCAAATGTTGGTGAACCAGGCGCGGCAACAATAGTTCCAGCGCGGCGACGGCGTGTGATCAAACGTTCCTCGGTCAAGATACGAAGCGCTTCTCGAGCTGTGTGGCGCGATACTGAATGATCAGCGCAAATTTCCATTTCAGTCGGAAATGCATCTCCTGCTTTTAACGCACCCGACGTGATCTTTTCACGAAGCGTATCTGCAAGTTGCCTGTAGCGAGGTAGCGTATCTTTTGTCATAGCTAAAGCGACTTCCTAATGTTTGACCACTCAGTGTGTAGTTCATCCCTGAATGTCGGATCTGCAATGGAGATAAGTGCCTGAGCGCGCTCTTCTATAGATTTATCTTTGAGTTCCGCAATACCGTGTTCTGTTACGACTGTGTCCATGTCAGCGCGAGATATAGACGTCGCATTTGGTTTAAGTCGCGGAACAATTCTAGTCAGGCTTCCCCGTCTTGCAGTTGATGTAAGGGCAATTATACCGCGTCCATTGGGAGCGATTGCTGCACCTCTTAGGAAATCGACCAATCCGCCTGTTCCTGAGATTTGTTTTCCATTTATGAATTCAGCATTTGCCTGTCCAAAGAGGTCAACTTCGATTGCCGAGTTGATTGCTTTTAGATTTGGAATTGCTGAGAGAGTCGCGATCGAGTGAGTGTAACTGACAGGTCTGAATGAGATGTTTTTCTGTGCTTTGGCAAAATCATATAATTCGTCAGTTCCAATTGCGACACCGGTTGTGACAGCATTGGGTTCTTCACTGATTGCATTAGTGTGGAAGAGATCGATTAGCGGGTCGGAGATCATGCCAGCGTGAATTTTTAGGTTTTTGTGGTTTTTTAGGCTTTGCAAAACCGCTTGCTGAACATTTCCTAGTCCAAATTGCAGTGTGTCGCCGTCTTCAATGAGTGACGCAATATGTTCTCCAATGCTTGAAAAAGTATCGGGTAGGGTCGCGACAGGAATTTGTATAAGCGGCGTGTTGGTTTCGGCTAATATGTGAAAACGCGATAGCGGATATTTTTGTGAATTAGGTGCATCTGGCATTGCATGGTTGATGAGGCCGAATACAGGAATATCCTCGCGATCTAGAAGGGCTTGGGAAAAATCTGCTGATACACCAAGGCTTACATTTCCGTCTGTATCAGGTGGGCTGACCATAACTATAGCCGCGTCAACAGGGGTCTGACTTAGCCATCTCCAGCTTTGATTATAAGATAATGGCAAGAATTGTGTGTCACCATTTTCAAATGAAGAGCGTAAATCAGCGCTTAGGAAAATACTTTCAGCTTTAGAACTAGGGTGAATGCTAGCCCAATCAGTTTTATTGACGCCTGGGATCCATATTCCAAGAAAGGTCGTATCTTTACCCAAATCCGGGTTATCTTTCATCGCATTAGCGACTGCGATTGGCTCACCACTACAGCCCGCAACATACAATCTGACGTTGGTAGGGAGGTCTTTCCGGAAATTTTTTAATGCATCCGAAATTAAATGGTATATCATTTATTTTACCTGTAGTATGGTTTTGGGGTTCACATTTTCACTATTGGTATGCTAGCACTATAATATGTCCGGACAAATAGAAAATATATCAATTTTAGAAAGACTGGCTGATCTGCTCAGTAAAGACGTTGAAGAACGCGATATTAATCGTGCTCGACTTCACTTGCTTGATTGGATCGGTTGTGCGGCAGGTGGCGTAAATTCACCCGTTGGAAACATCATGCGTGAAGGTCGCAAATCTGGCGACATCAATGATGCCTATTTCTGGGGTGCACTTGGCAATGTCCTAGAGATGGACGATGTGGACAAGCGCGCGCTTCTTCATCCTGGGCCTTCTATTATTCCAGCGATCATGGCAGTCGCGAATGAATTGGATGCGAAATTAGAAGATGTTCTGATCGCAATCGTCCGAGGGTATGAAGCAACAATCAGGTTAGGTCGTGCAGTTGGTGTAGAGCACTATGCGATATGGCATAATACCGGAACATGTGGCCCGATAGGCGCTGCGGCAGGGTGTGCTTCACTCTTGAATTTGGATGTAGCAAAGACTGCACACGCAATGGCTTTAGCGCAAAGTGCTTCTGCTGGTCTGTGGCAAACACGTCATGAACCTCAAAGCATGGGAAAGCAGCTTCACACATCAAATGCAGCTAGAGCCGGTTACGATGCTGCGAAGCTTGCTAGTCGCGGCTATCTTGGGCCTTTAAGCATTTTAGAGGGGGCTCAAGGCTTTTTCAAAGCAACATGTGGCGATGCTAATCATGAAGATGTTTTAAGAGATTACCATGCGTCTTGGTTGATAAATGAAGTTAGCTTCAAACCATGGCCTGCTTGCCGCCATGCACATGCGGCCATCGATGCTGCTATGGAGCTAAAAACGAAGCTATCTGGTGATCAGCTACCGAGCCAAATTACAGTGCGAACATATGGTGATGCGCTAAAGTTTTGCGATAAACCTTCTCCACAAACCGTTATCGAAGCTAAGTTTTCAATTCAGCACGCGGTTGCGATCTGTTTGTTGAAAGACAAGCCGGAGTTAAAAGATTTTGAACTCGACGCGCTCAACCTTGAAGATGTGAAAGCTTTACGTAGCAAAGTGAGTGTAGAAATTTCTGAGCCATATGACTCAGCATTTCCAGCGCAATTTGGAGCGGAAATTGAAGCCGATGGTTTAACCGTTGTTATCGCTAATGCACTTGGTGATCCTGAAAACCCAGTGGCCGACAAACAATTGATAGATAAAGCCAAGACATTATTGCTGTGGGGCGGTGCCGATGAAACTCAAGCATCTGATCTCATAGAAAATATCGTTCAAGGTAATAGCGGTCAGAGCATTCGTGGCGCTGTTTCTAAGATAGAAGAGATGTTGTCATGAGCAAGTTCATCGATGCGATTGTAAGACACGGCATAGATACGAAATATGCTGATCTATCACCTGAAGCGATTATAGCTGTAAAAACGTTTCTACTCGATACAATAGGCGTTGGCATTGCAGGGGCGAGTGCGCCTCTCACATCCAAGATTAGGCAGTCTGCATCTCGCTGGGCAGATGGCGGTAATTCCTATGTTTGGGGAAATAATGGTTTTGCAACGACACCAGCCAATGCGGCGTTTGTAAACGGGTTTCAAATACACTGTCAGGAATATGATTGTGTTCATGAGCCTGCGGTGGTGCACCCATTAGCGACGATTTTATCCGCGATCATGGCTGAAATCGACAGTCAAAAAGAGCCTGTTTCAGGACAAAACTTAGCGACTTCTTTAGCTGTTGCAGTTGATTTTTCGGCAAGCATAGGTGTTGCAGTATCTTCTCCGATTAAGTTCTTTCGTCCTGCTAATGCAGGTATTTTTGGTGCCACGTTAGGTATCTCTAAATTGCGTGGTTTTGACGAAGAGAAAACTAAGAATGCGCTTGGATATGCATTGGCATTTTGCTCCGGCACAATGCAATCTCATGTCGAAGGCAAACCCGCTTTGCCTGTCCAAATTGGCGCAGGTGCTCGTGGTTCGATCATGGCTTGTGATCTCGCTGAATTGGGTATGGAAGGTCCTAATGATAGTTTGGAAGGCCCGTTTGGATATTTCAATCTTTTTGAAGACGAGTATGACCTGACAGATGTTACAAAAGCGCTGGGTAAGACATGGCGTATTGCCCAGGTCAGTCATAAACCATTCCCGACCGGTAGAGCCGCACAGGGTGGTATTGTTCTCGTTCAAAAATTGAAAGAACAGGGCGTTACAGCAGATAACCTAGATAAGTTAGTTCTTAGCGCGCCTCCAATAATTGAGCGATTGGTAGGGCGGCCGATAATTGAAGACATGCCAGCCAATTATGCGCGGTTGTGTTTCCAATATTCAGGTGCTGTTGCGCTTTTAAAAGGAAATGTAACGCTTCAGGATTTTGAAAATCATTCATTGAATGATGCAGGTATACGGTCGCTTGCGAGCAAAATTACCGTTGAAAATGACGGGCATCCAGATCCCGCTGCATTTGCCCCTCAGACCGCGACCGCTTTATTGAAAGATGGGCGTGAGCATATCGTTACAATTGACGCCCTATTTGGTTCTCCGGCTCAACCTATGACCCGCGACCAACACATCGAAAAATTTCGGTCTTGTTGCAGTTTTGGTTGGAAGCAATCCAACCCGAAAATCGAAGACATTCTTATTCATCATACAGACAATTTGGAAACGCTGGACGATAGCGCCTGTCTTTCCCGTCTTGCTAGTGGACAGGAGGCCTAAATGGCTGACAAACATAAAAATTATTTCAACTCTGTTGATTGGGATCAACTTCAGAAAGATCACCCTATTGGGGATGATTTCGTCGCTTTTGCTAAGAAAAGCAAAGACGAAATCCGTGCACACCAAAACAAACTGTTTGCACGTTGTGTCGAGCGCGCTTGGCAAATCCCGTTTTACCAAAAATTATGGGGTGATGCTGGTGTAGAGCCGGGTGACATCAAAGGCCTTGAGACGCTTTCTTCGCTTCCAATGTTTGATAAAAAAGACATTATGGATTCAATCGCAAGATCTGCTCCGCTAGGTGATTTCTCCGGTTTCAATACGTATCCTGACGGCCGTCCACCGGTGATTATGCACACAACATCTGGAACAACTGGAACGCCTCAAGTTCTATTGTTTGGTGCGAAAAGCCGTGAAGCACAAAACCTGCTTCTTGGTCGTTTGTTCCGTTTCCAAGGTCTTCAACCTGACGATGTTGTGCACTCTGTATATGGGCACGGCATGATCAATGGTGGGCACTATGTTCGTGAATCTGTGATCCACTGGACAAGCTCAATCTTCATGTCTGCTGGTACGGGTGTTGAAACTCGTTCAGTAAAACAAGTCGAGTTGATGAAGGATTTTGGCGCGACAGTGATTGTCGGATTTGCTGACTACATCAAGAAGCTTGCGCGTGTTGCTGTCGAGCAGGGTATTGATCCTGTTAAAGACCTCAACATCAGAATGATTTCTGGTCACCTTGGCCGTGAAGATAAATCTAGCTTGTCCGAGTCTTGGGGTGGCGTAGACTGTTACGATTGGTATGGAGTTGGTGATACTGGATGTATTGCTGGTGAAGGCCCTGACCGTGACGGATTGTACGTTATGGAAGATGCACAATTCCTAGAAGTTTGTAACATTGATAGTGGTGCGCTAGTTGCCGATGGTGACGAAGGCGACATGGTTTGTACGTGTCTCTACAAAGATGATATTTACCCAATCATTCGTTTTAACACACACGATGTGACGCGGGTTCGGACAGATGAGTCAAAACTTGGTTTGAACTTCAAACGTATTGAAGGCTTCCTTGGCCGTTCAGACAACATGGTCAAAATTCGTGGGATCAACATTTTCCCGCAAGCCATGGGACCACTACTTGAAGAGTTAGATAACTTCGATGGTGAATTCATTTGTAAAGCAGAGAGAGACGCGTCCGGCCGTGATGAGTTTATCGTCTGTGCGGAAGTAAAAGGCCCTCGAGGTGAGCTTGAGGTGGCAAAGTATAAGGCCTTCTTGAAGCAAAAGCTTGGTATTGATTGTGGAATTGAGTTATCGGCTCCAGGTGATCTTGCGAAGCTGACTCAAACGGAAGTGCGCCAAAAACCAATTCGTTTGATAGATGAGCGTTTCTAATGACACCAATAGAACGCTTTCAATATTATAAGGGACGCATTGAGACGTTAAACTCGCATTTGAATGCTTATGTGAGTTTGCGTCTAGATGAAGCCGCTGAAGAAGCAAAAGCGTCAGACCTGAGACTTAAAGATGGTCGCGCGCGCTCAGCTATTGATGGCTGGTGTATCGCTGTAAAGGCAAACATTGCTGTCAGTGGTTTGCCGCATCACGCGGGCATTGAAGCTTATCAGAATAATATTGCGGCTGAAGATGCTGTTGTGGTGGCGCGCTTAAAGGAAGCAGGTGCTGTCATTCTGGGCATCGTCAATATGCATGAAGGTGCATTGGGCGCGACAACGGATAACGTGACTTTTGGGCGCACACAAAACCCTTGGAAAGACGGATTTACGCCGGGTGGATCATCTGGCGGGTCTGGTTGTGCAGTGGCTGCGGGATTATGTGATATCGCGCTTGGGTCAGATACCATGGGAAGCGTGCGAATTCCGTCTGCGTATTGCGGCGTGCAAGGACATAAGCCGACAACCCATCTGGTCCCTGATGCAGGTGTATTGGCGTTGTCCCACACGTTGGATCATGTTGGACCACATGCAAGGTCGGTTGCAGAACTGGCGGAAGTGCTTGGTGTGATGAGTTCACAACCGACTAAGTTGGATGACGTTACACTCAGTGATTTGCGAATTGGTATCTGGGACGGTGAAGAAGATGTTGATGTTGACGCCGATGTGAAAAATGGGTTTGCCGATGTTGTCAGCCAATTAAAAGAATCGGGCGCATCAATCCAGAATGTTAAGCCACCAGCTTACTTGTTTGGAAAATCAAGACGTGCTGGATTGTTGATCTCTGAAAGTGAAGCAAAGCAAATTCATTCTGAAATGCTAGAACAGGACGGTGCCGGATTTACACCCTTGTTCAAGAAATTGATGGCTTGGGGTGCAGCGCGTCCAGATGAAGAGCTGGAAAATGCTTATCAGCACATCATTGAAGTGCGGGATGCAGCGCGCCAATTGTTTGAAAGCGTTGATGTTGTGATAGCACCGACTGCACCGCAAACTGCTTTTTCATTTGATGATGTCGTTCCGGCAAATCAAGCTGATTTTACAGCGTGGGCAAATTTTGCGGCGCTTCCTGCGACTGCAGTGTTCACCGGACTAAGTAAAGAGGACTTACCTTTATCCTGTCAGGTTATCGGAGCTGAAAATACGGATGCAAAAACGCTGAGTGCGGCGTTAGCGGTAGAAAAACTATTTAATCTACCACCAAGTCCGTATTCGAATTAGACTTTGAAAAGGCTCTCATTTAGAGAGCCTTTTTTATTTGTACGTAAAGTTCGGTGGACGTTTTTCAAGAAAAGCGCGGAAGCCGTCTTGAAAGTCTTCATTTGCGAAGCCCTGAAGGAAGAGTTGTTGCGCTTCATCTGAATCTTGCGTCCAACCCTCAAGCTGCAAACCTCTAATCATTTTTTTTGTCGCGCGTGTAGACCATTGAGATACTTGACCAATTTGATTGGCTAAGTCTTTGGCTGCTTCGAGGGCAGTCGTTTCTTCAGCCAAGCGATCAATCAGTTTCATCGTAAAGGCTTCGCTCGCTGGGAAAATACGGCCAGTGAACAAGATGTCCTTAGTGGCACCTGGGCCAATAGCGCTTAACAGCCGACGCGTATCCCCAGCTGGATAAACAAGCCCGAGTTTACCCGGTGTGACTCCAAATTTTGATTTAATACTCGCGATACGCAAATCGGTTGTCATTGCAAGGCTTACGCCTCCGCCAACACAGGCTCCGTCAATGGCGGTGATCGTAGGTTTTATACAGTTTTCAAGAGTGTTGAGCGCCGTACTTATAGCATTGGCTGAGATTTGTGCGGCCGCTTCAGTTTTGTAGGTTTCTTCAAACTCAGAGATATCTGCGCCAGCGGCAAAAGCACCTGCATCACCACCATGTAGGATGATAACTTTTACATCAGGGTTAGCTTCGGCTTTTTGAACAAGGTCAGGAATCGCAAGCCACATGTCTACCGACAATGCATTGCGTTTTTCGGGCTTGTTCAAAATGATCTCTGCAATCGAGCCATTTACGTCTAGTCTAATGGAATTCGTCAAAATCAACCCTCGGAAAATGCACTAAGTGGTGCAGGTGCACCTGTATTCGCGATGAGTGCCTTACGTCTCAAGAATCGCTGGAAACCGACTGGTCCCATGCGTGATCCACCCATACCGGAAAGCTTGAAGCTATGCTTCTCTGCTTCATGGAATAGAGCGGTTAGAGCTGCATCATTTAGACTTACGGCACCTGCTTCTAAATGGATGCCAACTTTTTGAGCCTCTTTCAAGCTTGGAGCAAAGACCGCACCAGAAAGACCATATTCGGAATCATTTGCGAGCTTGATTGCTTCTTCAACAGTTTCAAAACCCATGATCGGAATAATTGGACCAAATGTTTCTTCGGTCATCACTTTCATTGAGTGATCCACGTTAGAAAGGACTGTCGGTTCTAACCAAAGGCCACCGCCATGATTTTCCACTGATCCACCAGCAAGGACAGTTGCCCCTTTAGTCTTGGCATCTTCAATGTGGTCAGTCAGGGTTTTTGCCTGCTTGTCGAAAATGATCGGGCCAATTTCACCTTGCGAAATTTCCGGCCAGTTCAAGCGCGTTTGCTTAGCCTTATTCGCTAGTAATTGTGTGAACTCGTCTAGAATATTGTTTTGAACATAGACACGTTCGATGGATTGGCAGGCTTGTCCCGTGGAGAGCGTTGCACCACGTAGCGCGGCGTCCGTTGCGTGCTCAAGATTGGATCCTTCAAGGACTAATAACGGGTCTTTCCCACCAAGTTCCAAGAAAGCAGGTATCATTTCAGACGCTGCAGCCATAGCGACTTTGCGGCCAGTTGCGACTGAACCCGTGAAACAAATAGCGTCAACATTTTCAATTAGCGCCGCGCCCGTTTTTCCATCACCTTGAATGAAACAGAAAACGCCTTCTAAAGGGCTTTTTGAAATCACATCGGTTAAAACATCTGCAAATCGTGGGGTAACTTCTGAAGGTTTCACCATGACAGAACAACCGGCCAATAGGGCAGGTATCGTATCGATCATGGATAATACCATTGGGAAATTCCAAGGTGAAATGACACCAACGAGGGAATACGGAATGAATTGCGGTGCGTGTTGCAAGGCAGGGTTTGATATCCCCTTTGTCCAACCGCTCGGAAGTAGATTGTCGACCTGAGCAGCCCACGCCATTATCGAGCCAACGACAGCGTCGACCTCAAGGGCGGCAATTTTCCGGCGTCCAGTGTCCAATTCCAGTGCTGCCGCGATCGCACTTTTATTAGCAAGAAGGAGTTGAGAAAACTCACTTATTTTTTCGCAACGTTCAGCCAAGCTTAGACGCGCCCATTTCTTTTGATTGGCGCGCATTTCTGAAGCTTTTGTTTCTATTGAGGCTTTGTCTTCAGCATTAATTGTATAGTCGAATTCACCCGTACGCGGATTTCGAACTTGCAAGGTGTTTGTCATGTTAGTTTAGTCCCAGCGATCCGGGGTTGATAACGCCGTTTGGATCAACAGCAGCTTTGATCTTTTCAAGAAGCTGTTGTGAGTCCTCATCGCGATTCTGGCTGTATGGATATGTTCTTCCAATTTGGAAATGCGCAGCCCCATATTTCGCAAATATATCGACGACTTCTTTGCGTGTGGTGGCGACAAGTTCATTGGCTTCTGGTTTAGGCCCGAACGGTTTCGCATGTTTCAGCGTGCTGGCTTCGACAGTGTCCTCGTGAATAGGAAAGAGCTCATCTGGCCAAATGAATACTGGTTCTATGAGAAAACCATTGGTAGAAAGCGTTGTGATTAAATAGCCAGTTTCAATGTTGTGTTTGTCGAATTCTGATTTTTTTGATTCGAACAAAGCGGCGATCTCTTTCCATACAGTTTCAGCTTTAGAAACAGGAACGATACCGTGAACCGGCACCCATCTTTCACCTTCTGGTCCCAAAATATTGTTGAGGGGTGTGAAGGGGTTGGATCGGATGATTTTAGGAATCGAGTTTTCTGTTTCAACGCCGCCCTGGGCCAGAATGATGTCCCGAAGGCGTTTCATGTCATCCTTCACACCAGCTTCAGAACGTCCTTCGCATACGATGTGCAGCGACCAAGCATTGTCTTCGACAAAGCTGCGGCCCGCCATAGCGATCTTAGCGCCTTCTTTGAGGCCTTTTAGAAGCGAGCCTTGCCCTTTGATGACGTTACCAAGTGTCTTTACATCAGCGATGAGTGAAGCGCGTTTTAGACGAATTTTTGTTAGGTTTGGGTCAAATCCAAATACTTCACACGCGATGTTTTGGCGAGCAACGTCAGCTGTTGCGCGTGCACATTCATCTTGTGTTTTAAACTCAAAGCTAGCCCAGTCTTCAAATTCAGGGCGAGGGATTAGACGCAATGTAACTTCGGCTTTATAGCCAAGTGCGCCAGCGTCACCGAGAAATATACCCGTCAGGTCTGGGCCGTAATGACGCCAAAATGGCTGGCCGTGCTTTGTGCCTGATGTAGCTGTTTTTACAACAGTTCCATCGGCCAATATAACGGTTAGGGCTGTGACGCTTTCGGTAGACGGGCCATATGTACCTGCACCAAAAAATGCGTTGTTTTGAGAAATTCCGCCGCCAATTGTCGAGCTGATTCCAGATAGTGGACCCCAGAAAGGAGTACGCAGACCAAGAGGACGAAGAGCTTCATCGATTTGTAACCACGTCGCACCAGCTTGAACGGTGATGTACATATCATCTGCGTTCAACTCTACGATTTCATTCAGGTTGGAAAAATCGAGTATACCTACATTGGAACGGTCAGGTGTGTAGCCATTTGTATAGGACATGCCTCCGCCACGTGGGTTTAGGGCAACCGAGTTTTCGTGTGCTAGCTTTATGATCTTTTGAAGTTGTTCAACAGATTTTGGCGCTGCAACAAAAGAGGCTAGCTCACCCTTGGACCATATGTCTTGGCTCATAAATTCGATAGATTTAGCGTCTGTTGAACATCCTGCTTCAACAAATTGTGCCAATAGGGATGCTGACATCTTTGATTCTTCGAGTGTGTCGTTATGCATGGGGGGTAACTCCTAGAAAGATGTGGGCGTCCACAGTCCCAGTATTGCGGCAAGTATTAGAGAAATCCAAATACCTGCCACGAGAGGACGTGCGCGATTAAGTGTTTTTGCTATTTGAGCTTGAGCATTTACCGTTTCTGGGCCTGTAAGTTCACCGATCGCAGGGCCGAGTGGTTTCAATACTACTCTAATATAGAGCCCAAGGCTGATGCAGGCAGCTAAGACAAGCATTTTGGCGCTGATGAAGGCTGGAAGGTCTAATTTTCCAATAAGGCCGAGAACGCCGCAGACAAGCAAAATGATAAGTGTTCCATACCTAAAAATGGAATCTATAAACTTGAAGCTATTTGTTGGTTTATGATGATCTAAGTGCAGTTTCCAAGCTATCGCCAGCCAGACGATGCTGAGCAATATGATAATCGAAAGCGCTATGGGTGGAAGCGTGATCCACGATTTCGTTTGTGCGAGTAATAGCCCGGTCGGTAATGCGAGTATAAGGCCGGTACGCGGGGCCATATCGACATCATTCACGATTTTGAGTGCGAGTAATCTGCGATCATTGCTGACGTTGGGCTTAGTCAGGAACTGGCTGGTGTAAAATGCTCCAAGATCTCCCCCTAACCAGTAAACCAGTATCAGGATATGAAATAGTGTAACTAAGGCTTCGATAAACACATTTATTCTCCATTCCTTAAAAGATATATCATTTGAGGAATGGAAAAGCGAGACCTATCTGTTATTTTTCTGTTTTCCAGTTTTCTTGTTTGGCATCACCCCTAGTTAGGCGCATGTGATATTCAAACTTATCAGCTCTGTAATTTGCCGTAATGTTCTGTACTGGGCGGCCTTTTGCATCCCGCATAATTCTATGGATTCTCAAGAGTGGTGAGCCCGGTGCAATTCCCAAGACCGCCGCTATTGCAGGTTCTGCCGAGACTGCAGATATTGTTTGTTCTGCGTCAATAGGTGCGTGTCCTGCGCGTTCCAGCATTTGAATTAATGATTGGCTTGCTAGTTCACTATCATCATATGAATCGGCAACATCGTCAGGGATGTAAGTGACGAGGTAAGAAAAAGGCTCATCATTAAGTTTTCTCAGACGCACGATCCGCTGAACACTCGAGCCAATTGGGAGCTCCAAGGATTCAGCTATCCCAGCGCTAGCTGAGCCAACGGTACAATCGAGGAGCTGTACTTCGGTTTCAAGGCCCATGCGCGTCAAGCCGTCAATCATAGTATCGAAGTTGCCTTTTACCGCAGGTGCCGATGCATCATAAATGACTGTTGTACCATTTCCGCGCTGTCTACGGACGAGGCCAGCAACGGCAAGCTCATTCATGGAGCGTTTGACGGTAATACGTGAGATGCCGAGCATTTTGGTAATATCTTGCTCGGCTGGAAGCATTGTATTTAGCCCCAGTGTTCCATCCAATATTTTGTCACGTAAGATGTCATAAAGTTGCTGATAAAGTGGTACGCCAGACTTATCATCTATTTGTGATGGAGAGAGAACGAGAGGGGCTTGATCAGTCATTGAACGGGAATCCTAGATAACTTAATTTTTGTCAACAATAGTCAGTATTTGCTCCTATTCCAACTAGTTGTTGAAAATTCAACTAAAAGTAGTTTTGGAATCTTTGAATTTCGGGCTATTTGCTTACGCCTTTAGAAAGGTCATCTGTTGGTCCGCCAGCCGCACGGTGACGGATCGCGTCTGTGCTTTCCCAGATTTTTCCACCGATATATTGGCCAATAGAATTTGAGAATACTTGATACTTCACGCTCTCATACATTCCGCAAGTTAAGTATGGGTCTCCATTCATAAGGTCCTGCGCGTCCTCTAGCGAATCGGCCAATACGAGAAATATTGATCCGACTAGGGCTTCGCCACCTGGGTCTCTGACCGGGCCTGCGGTGATGTAGCGTGTCCAGTATTTCTCGACATGCTCGAGATGGCCTGCAAGGTGTTCCAGCCTAGGGCCTGCACTATCAGGGCCGTCGGTACAGGTTACGAGAAAGCATGTTTGAGAAAGCGGTTTTACAAAAGGTGGGTTTTTCGGAAAATCTGACATGGGTTCAGGCTCTCTATTTGAGTATATTTCTAGAAGCGAGGCTATCAATGACAGCCTGCTGTTGGGATAGGGCTTCCATACGACCTATCATTTGGCCGTCCGGTGTACGATTGGGAGGTGCATGTTTGGCACGTCCATATTCCGGTGCGAAAGCATCAACGGGAAGTCTTGATAATGTATTCGTCATACCAGTCTTTTTGCGCGTTTCACGCAAGGCACCAATATCAAGAACGCTATTCACATTAAATGTTTCACCGCTGCCTGCCTCGACCAGCGTACGGCCGTATGAATCAAGAATAGTTGACATCGCGTCCGTTGAAGCAGCAGGAAGAGGTGTACCAATAATGCTCGCTGAGTTTGCTGATACGACATAGGCCATGTTTTCTATTGCGCGCGCTTTTTTACAAATGTGCTTAGTCGTCAGTATTGGTGCCCCAATTTCTGATGTCGGGTGTAAAATGACTTCTGCGCCTTTGAATGCATGCATACGACAGATTTCAGGGTAGAGTATTTCTTCGCTCGCGACTGTGCCTAAAACACCAATTTCTGTGTTTGCGACAGGGAATACGGCATCAGCGCCATACACATCCAGATATTTTTCCCAAACATCATAAGGGCTAGGCGTGTATAATGAGATCATACGGCGATAGCGTAAAACTGTTTCTCCCGTCGGAGAGTAGACGATGTTTGATTGAAAATAGAGATCAGGGAAGTTTGGGTCGTTTTCATAGTGGTTTGAGCATAAGAAAACACCAAATTTTTGTGCCGTTTCAGCTAATTTATCAGCAAAACCACCATCCATATCGATGGCTGCTTTAGCTTGCCATTCCTCACGTGTCTCGCCTAAAGGAAACCCAGTCATCCAGTATTCTGGTAGCACGACTAGCTTTAGGTCATATCCGTTGAAGCTTTTTAGGAAGCCTTTGGTGGCGCCGATCTGCTGGCGAATGCGGGCTACTGCTCTGTCCATGCGAGCATGGGATTCTTCAATCGTGCTATCTTGATTTACTGCATCGCAGACTGTTTGCAGTGCTAAAGCTGAATATCGCATAAATTGTATTCCTTTGGCCGTTGCTAGATTAGTTTCTTCTTATGCTCTAGCGCTGGCTATAACTGGTATTTCTTTATTTTAAGTGGGCGTTGAATGCGCTCGCGGTATTGTTTGCGGTGCTAAACTCGACGCCGTCCATTGCTTTTATTGTACGTAGCATTTCTGAAACGGCATGCATTCTAAACGGTAGCCCAGTCACATATGGAGTAAGCGTGAATGCGAATGAGCTGGCACCTTCTTTTTCATAAAGCGATGCCTGATAGGCTGCTGCTTCGGTAATTTGGGATACCCATTCAGCTTCAGATTGGCTGCGGTCCACGAGCAATTTGAAATCACCTAATTCATTGTAATTAGGCAAAGAGCAAATGTTTCCATGGGCTGTCTGCATCATTAATGGTCGGGTATCTGCTTCCCAATCGAGGCAAGTTGTAAACTTGGCTTCACGAATAAGGTCGAGCGTGCGTGTGCTTTCATTGCGCGCAGGTGACATCCATGTCGTTGCATCTGGAAAGCAAATACGCGTTTCTTCGATATAAGCGCGTTCTTTCGATTCGCTTAGCTCTTCGTGGTGGATGTGGGCGGTTGAAATACCATGTGCCGCAATTTCATGTCCGCGCGCATAAATCATTTCCATAAGAGGCGGATAACGTCTGGCGACTTCAGCGTTGATCACAAAAGTCGCTTTTACATCTTCCTCGGCTAGCGCTTCTAGTAAGCGAAAAACGCCAACACGGTTTCCATAGTCCCGCGTTGTAAAGTGGCGCAGGTCTGGGTAAGGCGTTTTCATTGCGCCGGGGTGTTTAAATGGTTTTGCCGGCGGGTTTAGCGGAAAAAACTCCAGCGGAATTATGATGTTTGCATGTACCTTAACTCCCGACTTTAATTCGATGCGTTCACGACGGTCTGCTGGATCCCAACCATAACGGTTCTGGTCCATCCCATGGCGACGGTGTGGATAGTTGAGGTATTTATCTGGTAGGGGCAAAGCCAGTTCCTCCTGTCATAACACCGCGAGATTTGATATCTTCTAGTGATTGATCCCAGTAGTTTTCTCTAAAGAATTCAGCGATCTCAGCTCCGGTCGTGAACCATACATCATCTCTGTGAGCGCAGATGTGCTTGAGCGCTTCTTCAAAGCAACGCAGGCGGTGAGGTTGGCTCACTAGATATGCGTGAAGAGGGATACACATCACCGTTCCAGATTTTTCACCTTCTTTGAGAAGTTGATCAAAGTGGCGAATAAGAAGTTCAGTGTAGCGCTCAGGGCTCCAGCCTTGAACTGAGTATGTAATGACATCATTCACTTCGAGTGAATATGGCATAGATACCAGCTTACCAGTTTTTGTTTTTATGGGTTGGGGCTGGTCATCTTGGAATAGATCACAAGTGTACCAGAAATCATGGTCAGCAATGAGATCTAGTGTTTTCTCTGTGTGAGTAAGGGCAGGTGCAAGATAGCCGCGAATACGCTCGCCTGTTGCATCTTCCACTGTTTTGATGGAATCTTTTAGAACTGCAATCTCTTGGGCTTCATCCATTTCATAGCTGAAGCGAGTATTGTAGATTCCGTGAGAGAAAAACTCCCAATTGCGTTCTGCAACAGCCTCTATGATTTCAGGGTGATGATCGACAAGGCCAATAGATAGCGAGATTGATCCGCGAAGATTGTATTTGTCGAACAAATCCATCAACCGCCAGTGACCGACAGTGTTTCCCCATGTGCGTTGTGAGTAGCCAACAATATCTGGGTTTCCACGAGGCCATGGCTGCCTCAATGGGTTTGAGGGTGGCATGTACTCATAATATTCAATATTTGGTGCAATCCAGAAGGCGAGTTTTTTGCCATCTGGCCAAACAATTTTTGGACGTCCCTGATAGGGCCAATAGTCATAGAGATTCGGATCAGCGTGCATTAGGCTTGATACTCCTCTATCGCTTTAAAGACGTCAGCTATATCTACAACGTCCGCATATTTGATGAGAAGGTCAGTCAAATTGGCAAAATGGAAGCTTTCGTGTTTATCGGCTGTTGTTTCGACAGGAACGATCGTTCTGTAACCACGGCTAAGTGCATCAACAGCAGTGGCGCGTATGCAGCCGGATGTTGAGCCGCCTGTAATGACGACAGTGTCGACTTTGTGCCACACAAGAAAGCTTTGCAGTGGCGTTTCGAAAAAGGCGCTCGGCATACGTTTCGTATACACAGCGTCGACTTCTTTATCTATTTCCACGCGGTCATCAAAGGCGTGGCGTTCAGAATCATATTTGATATTTTGAAGGCTATCAGGCGTGTCTGTTCTCGTGCCCCAAACACCTGCATCAGCAGCATTGTCCATATATGCAACGTGTGTCCAAACAACAGGTAGACCTTTATCTCTTGCTGCTTTGGAGACATCATTGATGTAATTCATCTGATTTGGATCAGTGATATAAGCTGTCTTTGGATAAAGGTCAGGGCGCGTATACGACTTTTGAGGGTCAACATTTATAATCGCTAGTTTAGAACCAAAACCAAATTTTGCTCGAGCAGGATTGGAGCGCGTTTCTTCGAAAATCTCTCGAGCTGTCTTATCGGAAGTGACCATTGTTGGTTTTGTCAGGTCGTGGGTCAAAATATTCTCCGATCGTATTAAGTATTGCTTTTTGTTAGTTTCTCAAATGATATACCAATTGAAAAGAGTATTCTCAAATTATTTTGTAGAAAGATAGAGCTATGATCAAATATGTCGCAACTGCATCCGCCGGAATTCTCGTTGGGGTAGCGTTGGCCAGTTATCTTCATTTGCCAAGTCGTTCGGTCGAAACTTCTTCAGAAAAATCTGCAGAAGTCATCGAAACCAATGTTTCTACTAAGGATGAGAAAGAGGCGCCGGCCTATATGTTAGTGCTGGGAGAAGTGCTGGACGGTAAAGCTTTTGGAGAAGGCTATGTCTCCAAGCTACCACCTTTGTATGAAAAATTTGGAGGTCATTATATTGCATTGGGTGGCGGTGTTGAGGTTCTCGAAGGCGATTACGCACCTCCTAGTTATGTAATAGGGAAGTGGCCCTCTATGGATGCAGCCAGAGCGTTCTGGAATAGCCCGGAATATGATGAATTGAAGCGAGCGAGAATCGATGGCGGTTGGGGCGATTTTGATGTCCTACTCGTGAAGGGATTACCTGAGTAGCGCCCAAGGTTTGTTTAAGGATTTGGATTAAAATATAGTTTAGTTCAAAGCCTTATTCATTTTTGTGGGCTGTTTCAGATAAGTGCCTGCGCAGCTCATTTAGTTCGGTGTGACATTTGAGCCATAAGCTTCATCGATTTTATATATGAATAAAGTTGATGTGATGCGTTGTGGGGTATTAAGTTTTTGATTTAAAAGAATATTATTCTTACAATGCAATGATTATCACTTTTTTTTAAGACGATTGCCAAGTTCTCTAAATGATATACCATTTAATCAATAATAGGGAGAGGAAAATAATGTCTTATAAAAAAATGCTAACAGCATCAGTCGCAATAACAGGATTGTGTGTCACGGGGTTTAGCCCACAAGCTTTTGCTCAAGAGAGTGATGCAGCCCCTGTAGAAGCTGCTGAACAAGGTAAAGTGCTGGACGTCGTTACAGTTACAGCCCAGCGTCGCGAACAAAATCTACAAAATGTGCCTGTTGCAGTGACTGCGTTATCGGCAGCTCAACTGGCTGATCGCCAAATCACAAATGTTAATGATATTGCAGCTCAAATTCCAAATGCTGTGATTGTAACAGGTGGTGGTACATCTAGCTCTGCACGTGTTTATTTCCGTGGTATTGGTGAAGATGAATCACGTGGTGCGGTCGATCCAGCGGTTGGTATCTATCTCGACGGTATTTACCTAGGACGTACAGTTGGTTCTCTTGTTGACCTCGTTGATACTGAACGTGTGGAGGTCCTACGTGGTCCTCAAGGTACGCTTTATGGACGCAACACAAACGGTGGTGCGATCAAGCTAGTAAGTGTTCAGCCTCAAGATGAAAATGAAGGTGACCTTTCAGCTGGTATTGGTAACTACGGAAGCTTCAACTTTAAGGGAATGGGTAATTTAGCCATTGGCGAGAATACTGCCCTTCGTGTTTCTGGTCTTTACAAAGAACGTGATGGCCTTTTTGAACTTAACCCTAATGGCGCAGCTGCTGGTTTAGCACGCGACAATATCGGTAAAGAAGAAGTGGCTGCTGCACGTGTCGCATTGAAGCACCAATTTAATGACACATGGTCTGTTCTATTTTCAGCTGACCACACATCGGATAAATCTGACCCGCTGCCAAGTACAATTGTAAATGGACATGACGATGCCTCAGTTGCTACTGATGCTGACAATGACTTGTTCACTATTGAGCCAGTTCCGGGTGCAACTTGTTCACCTGCGCCACAGGCTTTCCAACAAGTTGGGTGTTTTGCTGGTTTTGGAAGTGAAGTTGAAGTTTCTGGTGCATCATTAAAAATTGATGGTGAGTTTGGAAATTACGACTTTAGTTCTTTGACAGGCTATCGTGTGATGAAGGATGATTTATCATCACACATTGGTTTTCCGTTTGCTCAAGAAACTGATCAGTCACAGCTCAGTCAAGAATTTACGCTTTCGTCTGTCTTTGATGGACCATTTAACTACATGGCTGGTGTATTCTTCTACGATGAAGAAGTGACACTAGATTCAGTATTCTTCTTCCCGTTCAGTGTTGGTGTTGATACGCAGTCTGCTGCTATTTTCTCACAAGGAACGTTTGAAGCGACTGACGCTTTGACTTTCACTGGTGGTGTTCGTTTCACTCAAGAAAAACGGGATGTAATTGCAACTTCAGGCGCTCCTGGTGCAGCTGGTGTGACTTTCCCAGTAATGCTTGAATCTGATGAAGGTAACTTCACATATTCAGCTAAAGCTAGCTACCAAGTTTCTGACGACGTCATGATTTATGCGTCAATCGGTAACGGATTTAAGAGTGCGGGTGTATCACCTGACTGTTTTGCAGGGGCAGCATGTTTCCTTCCTGTAACGCAAGAAGATCTCTTGTCATGGGAAACTGGACTACGTAGCGACCTATTTGATGGTTCTGTTCGCCTTAACCTGACTTACTTCAACAACAAGTATGAAGACCTTCAGTTCTCTGCAACGGTTCCAGGGCGTGGATTTACACGCTCGAACATTTCAGCTGCTGACATTCAAGGTCTTGAGTTGGAAACACGCTGGAACGCGACTAACGAACTTGAGTTCTACATGAATGCAAGTTGGTTGGATGCTGAATACAGCGGTCTTACTCTCGCGGATGCAGGAATTATCACTAATGGTGGTGCATCTTGTCCAATGGGAGTTGCGACTATTGCTTGTGCTGAAGGGCTTTCACTTAAGAATGCACCTGAAAACAAGGTAACAGGTGGATTTGACTATTCTATTCCTGCTTGGAGTGGAGAAGTTAAATTTGGTGGTGATATCGCATATGAATCTGAATCATTTGCATTGATTGCTAACAACCCTGGATCTTTGATTGAGCCTGGAACACGCGTGAACGCACGTGTTGCTTACCAACCAGATGATAAAGGTTGGAGAGTTTCTTTGTGGGGTAAAAACCTTACGGACAAAGAGTTCTACCGTTCAGCGGCAAGCGTAAACCACGTATATCCTGAACTACCTCTGACTTGGGGTGTTGACTTCGGAGTTAGCTTCTAGGGCTGACTTATCATCATTGCTTTCGTCTGGCAGTTTACTGCCAGACGAAAGTTTTTTTATAGGAATTAAAATATGGCCCGAATTACTCCGCTTACTGTTGACCAGTTGACCGAAGGTACCAAAAAAGATCTGGAATACGCCGAGCAACTTATGGGGTTTATTCCGAACGATGTTTTGACCATGGCCAAATGGCCAGCTTTTCTAGATGCAACGAAAAAACTGGTTGAAGTTGTCTATGCACCTGGCGCTTTAGATTCTGGTTTGAAGCGTATGATCGCAACTATTGTAAGCGGTGCCGCTGGATGTATTTACTGTCAGGCCCATACTGCTCATGGAGCGGTAAAAATGGCTGGAGAAGACGCCGAAAAAGTAACGAATGTCTGGGAGTTCGAATCGAACCCAATTTTCTCTGATGCAGAACGCGCAGCATTGAGCCTTGCTATGGCTGCCGGTGCCCAGCCGAATGCGGCAACAGACGAGCATTTTATTGAACTTGAGCGTCATTTCTCTGAACAGCAAATTATGGAAATTATGGGAATGATCACTCTGTTCGGTCTACTAAACCGGTGGAATGATACTGTGAAAACTGATCTCGAGCCGGTTCCGTTGACCTTTGCGAGAGAAAATTTAAAACCAACTGACTGGCAAGAAAAATAGTATGAGTGAAACTGGGTCACTACGTCAGCAAGTGAATGATATCATGCCAACAATGCTTTCTCATGAAGGTGTTTGGGAGGGTGTCTATACGCATGTCGGTGTTGGTGGATGTATATTGGATCAACACAATACACGCGTTGAATGTATTTTTCCTGATACTGGCCCATATGCTTATATCCAGAAGAACCATTTTACTTGGGATAATGGCAAAGAATACCGCGCCGAACTTCTAGGGACTCTCAAAGACAATAAGCTCTGGTGGGATAACGAGAAATTTTCAGGGTGCTCTTGGGAAACTGACCATGGCCAGATTTTGTTAAATCTTGAACGCAAAGATGAACCTGGATCACGTTTTTACGAAATGATTTCAATAGGATCAACGGGAAAGAATAGGGCGCGTACCTGGCAGTGGTTTAATGCCGAAGGTGAGCTTTATAAACGTACTTTGTGTGACGAACATTTAGTTAGCAGGTTGTAGAGTAGATCTAGATTGGGATTATAATCTCGGTTAGATCAGTGGTCGACGTTTTATACGTCGACCATTTTTTTTCTGTTTAGGTCGGCTTGTATTGCTCATTGTCTTGAGCAACTGCTTCGGACATGCAGCGCATTAAGTCTTGGTCGGCTGCGTGGACACGGCTCCAGTTTGGGATGAATGGTGTTTCCATTGGGTTTTCAAGGAATATTTCACCTGCCTCCATGATGTTGGATGCAAAAAGTTCGACAGATTTTTCTGCGGCGTGTCGGTCTACATGCAGTCCATTCATGACAGCGTCATTGTAATAGCTCTCGATCAGATCGAGTGCGATACGGTAATAAGTAGCCTTGAGCGTTCGAAAAGTCTCAGGCGTGAAAACTGTGCCATCAGCAGCAAGTTTACGGTAGAGCGCTTTGCAGATGTCAATCGACATGCGCGACAGTCCGGTTGATGCGTCTTCTTCTGAAAGCGGTTGGTGCTTGTGATCATAAGCGTCAGAAATTTCAACCTGACATGTCGTTTTGGGGCTGAGGTTTCTCCAGGCTTCCGAAAGGACGCCGATTTCCAGACCCCAATCAGATGGGATGCGCATATCGTGCAGGATAGACGTGCGCATCGCGAATTCGCCAGCAAGTGGGTAGCGAAATGCCGATAAATAGTTGAGGTAGTCGCGGTTACCAATAACTTTTGTTAAAGCCATTAGGATTGGGCTGACAAGAAGACGGCTAACGCGTCCATTGAACTTTCCATCTGCAATGCGGGGGTAATATCCTTTTGAGAGAAGATAGGAAAAATTGGGATTGGCCACGGGGTAGAGAAGTTTGACCAACATATCTTTGTTGTAGGTGATGATATCACAGTCGTGCAAAGCAACGATATCTGTGTCTCCACATGCGAGCGTATAGCCCATACAGAACCAGACATTGCGGCCTTTGCCCGGTTCAATAGGAGAAAGCCCCATTTCTGCTAGGCGTAGATCTATTTCTTTCAGGCGGGAGCCGTCATTCCATAGCACGACATGTTCTTGAGGGAGTGCCGAGAAAAATTCTTTTGCGTGTTTATATTCGTCTTCATTAGCGCGGTCTAAGCCAATGACGATACGATGGATGAATTTTGCTGATTTGAGGTGCTCGATGATGTCCTTGAGCGCATCACCTTGCAGCTCCGAATATAGGGAAGGCAGAATAAGCGTTATTTTTCTGGATTTGCTAAATTCTTCTAATTCTCTTTCCATTGCAGAGGCTTCAACACGGCGTAGATCGTGTAGCGTTGCGACATGTCCATTTTGATGAAAATCAGCCATTTTGAATCTCGCTTTTATTCGGGGGAAATATTGGGGTAATAGTTTGCTAGAAATTGCAACACCGCTTCATTCCAGCCCTGAGGGCCGGGCTTTATGGTACGGGCAATTCGTCCAGTATCTTCTTGGTCAAGTTTTGGCATGGGAGTGCCGTGATCATTTGCGATAATAACGCCAAAGTTCGTGTTCTCTAGCATTTCGATATCATTGGGGGCATCGCCCAAAGACAATGAAATAGGCGTTGAAGTGGCACTAGTATACTTTTCAACGATCTCTTTGATCCGTTGTCCTTTTGTGGCTCCAAAAGAAAGCGTCATGAAGCGACCGCCATGTCTAGCGTGAATGCCTTTATCTTTTAGATAGGCCAAGAAGTCATCTTTTTGACGATCACTGCCGCTCCATAAACCTGGTTCGGAAAACTGACGTTTTGCGGATTTAACTGCGGCTTGCTCTGATAGCCCTGTAATACGCATAATCTCGGGCACGTCCCAATCGTTAAATCCTTTATAGAGAGTACGTAATTCTGAAGGAGCCTGATCAAGGTAGCTTACGATCTTATTGTATTCTGATTGGTCAATCTGATCTGTTTCGAAATTTCCTGGGGGAAGAATACCGCACCCATTTTCAACGATTGCGTAACAGGAATCAAATCCCATATCAGTACGTAGGGCACTTATTTCCGCAGCCGTTTTTGAACTGGCAAGTATGAGCGGAATTTCAAGTTCTTTTAAAGTTTCTAAGGCGGGTAAGGCGGCGGCGTAACTATAATTTTCATGATTAAGCAAAGTGCCATCAAGGTCAGAAAATATAATCACTTTAGGCATTGGTTTCTCAGACATATTTGATCGGTGACCTTTGGGAGTCGACATAGAGCTGTGCGCCCGTTTTTTTGTTTCCTTCCAGCATTCTACGCGTGATCCTCTCGTAATGCAGAATGAATTGTTCAACCCATGCTTTACGATCAGCTGGGAGTGTTCCTTTTTCTAAACCAAGTGTTGTCTCTTCTTGTTCGGTCCGCCAATTCAAAACTGTTTCAAAGCTAGGTGCATTTAAGTGAAAATAGTTGGAAGTTAAATTCCATAGTTCGCTATACTCATTGGCAAGCCGTTCTTCTTGATATTTCCGCCAATTTTGATTGAGGTCAGATTGCTCAATAGAATTCAGAGGCGGTATATTTAAGCTGTCAGGATCAGCATTTGCACCAATCAGCCAGCCTTCAAGTACAATTGCAGTAGGGCGTCCTTCATAAACTTCAAACGCATCGAGTTGCAGGCGGTCATCTGTTTTTTTGTCAAATTTTGGAAGTTGCGTTTTTGATGAGTTGGATGCGTTTTGAAGCGCATCTATTTTTTCAAACAATAACGGTATGTCGTGCGTTCCTGGCGGACCTCGTGTGACGAAGAGGGGCGATATGTTTTCAGCAATCTTTTGGCGCTCAGCCAATGGTAGATAAAAATCGTCAATGCCTAGAATAGCAATCTGGTTATCAAACGCTTCTTGAATAGCGTTCATGGCGGTTGTTTTACCGATACCTTGTGCGCCAGATACCCAAAGAAGCGGAACTTCATTGCTCTCGGCATCGATAATTGCGCTAGCCCAGTCAGTAAAATATGTCGCTACAGTATTCAAATTTTAGCGCCTTTCAATTGAGCCTATCGATTGAGATACTGCTCATTTAACCTTAAGCTATGACAAGTGATATCAAATACAAAACCACAAAATGCCTAAAAAATAGGCGGTGCGTTGTGGTTAATTTTTAGGCTTGTTGGATTGTTGAGCTTGGAAAATAAATATTCCGCTCACGATGGAAATAAGCGAGAGGCCAAAAAATATAGGCCATACATGACGGAATATGGATTGCACTGCAGGAATAGATTTACCGATGAGTAGGTTGTAGGGTTTCTTGACATTCTCGACATATATGGGCGTTACCCGAGCATAACATGGCCCCGTCATCATATTGGTTTCCGAACAATCAAATTGGTGCCAGCCATTATAAGGCTGGGCATTTTCGGGCCACTCAGTCAGGTTGCCAGCGATGGGTGTCCTATCCGGAGCGGCTAAAAAGTATAGCCAATCCTTTGGATGGTGAGGGGATTGTAATTTTGCATTCAAACTTTCCCCTAGCATCGCTATATTATCCGTGGACGTTATGGAGCGCAGACTAAGTTCGTTTATGCTGGTTTGGATTGAATTTTTAGCGCTTAGTTGAGCACTTTTGAGCGATATAAAATGTGCGGCCATGAAGTTGATGGCCACAACAAGTGCCAAAATGCTAATTATAAGAAAATTTGTGTGGTTGAAAAAACGATTGGAAACCATTGTCAAACTTTCCATTTATGAATTCAGATTGCATCAGACCTTTAAGCACTTATCATGAAAAGGCCAGAGCGTACCCAACTATGGCGTTGCTCTGAAGTTTAGAGTGGAATTTCTACTTTTTGTAGTCTAATCATGACTCACCATCTGCTGTGTTGGCTTTTGTGGCGTTTCAAAAAGAAACGTTGGCCAGACTGCGCGAATAGAAATTGGGATTGTGGACATGTTGAAATATAGCTCTTTTGCAACTTTCGTGATCGCTCCAGTTTTGCTTGCGGGATGCGCAACAAGTGTTCAAGAAAAAGTGGAAAATGCTGAGGCTGATGCTCCGACTTGGTACGAGGAGCAAAAAGCTGACGTTCTCAAGCGCGGATATCCAGACCTTTCAGGCGTTCCTGAAAAATCGTCACGCGAGGATATTTCGGCAGATATCATCGAGTGGGAGAAAGACCTAGACGAAAAGCTTGAGGCTTTGAAAAATGACCCCAAAGCGATGACTGCTAGTGAAGAAGGCCGTGAAGACCCGTCGGTTTGGGCGCAAAGAAAGCGCGACGAAATCGAAAATGGGATGCCCAAAGACTAAAATTCTTAAAGAATGTGATATTTTGCGTGCAAAAAGCTGTGCTAGCGTTTATGACGCGATAGTTTAGCACGCCTGCAATTACGCGGCGTATTCGTTAGTATAAATTTGGTGCCCCAATGAAATTGGAATTTCACAAGATCAGACGTCTTCCTCCCTATGTGTTCGAGCAGGTTAACCGTACAGCGGCCCAGCTACGAGCGGCGGGCGCGGACATTATTGATCTAGGAATGGGTAATCCAGATCTACCGACGCCTAAACACATTATCGATAAGTTATGTGAAACGGCATATAAACCCAAAGTAAATCGGTATTCAGCATCTCGAGGTATTCCGGGATTGCGCCGTGCTGCGGTAGGATATTATGAGCGCCGTTTCGGCGTGAAATTGGACCCGAATAAGCATGTTGTTGCGACATTGGGTTCTAAAGAAGGTTTTGCAAACCTTGCTCAAGCTATTGCAGCTCCGGGCGACGTGATAATTGCGCCAAACCCTTCATACCCACTGCACACATTTGGGTTTCTGATTGCCGGCGCATCGATGCGTCACATAAAAGCAGAATCGCCTGAAGAATATCTAGCAGGTATGGACAAAGCGATTCGTCATTCGGTACCGAAACCGACAGCTATGGTGTTGTGTTATCCCGGAAATCCAACAGCACAAGTTGCAGATTTGGACTTTTATAAAGAAGCCGTACGGATCGCCAAGAAACACGAAATCTGGATTTTGTCAGATCTCGCCTACACTGAGATTTATTTTGACGATCCACCTCCATCTGTTCTGCAGGTTGAAGGTGCGATGGATATTGCTGTTGAGACAACATCTCTATCGAAAACATACGCAATGGCTGGTTGGCGTATGGGGTTTGCAGCTGGGAATGAACGCCTGATTGGTGCATTGGCGCGTGTGAAATCATACCTCGATTATGGTGCATTTACGCCTGTGCAGGTAGCCGCTGCGGCTGCGTTGAATGGTCCTCAGGATTGTGTTGCCGAAATGCGCGAAATTTATCGTGCACGTAGAGACGTTCTGATTGAAAGCTTCTCACGTGCAGGATGGGAAGTGCCATCGCCGAGTGCCTCGATGTTCGCTTGGGCTCCGATACCAGATGAATTTAAGCACATGGGATCGCTAGATTTTGCATTGCGTCTGATTGAACAAGCTCACGTGGCCGTTGCACCTGGGGCTGGGTTTGGTGAGTACGGTGATTCACATGTTCGAATAGCTCTGGTTGAAAATGAACAGCGAATCCGACAAGCAGCTAGAAATATTCGTCGCTTTATCGAAGCGGGACCTGATAATTCAGAACCAGTGATAGGCGCTGGGGAGTAAATTTTATGACTGATCAAAAAACACTTCGCCTCGGTATTGCTGGTTTAGGCAATGTCGGTGTCGGACTTGTTAAGCTCGTACAGAACCAGACAAACTTGCGCCTTGCCGGTAATTTAGAGATTTCCGCAGTTTCTGCTCGAAATAAAACGAGAGACCGCGGAATTGATATCTCTGGTTATGGCTGGGAAGATGATCCAGTAAAATTGGCGACATCTGACGATATTGACGTCTATGTCGAACTCGTTGGTGGTTCAGATGGTCCCGCGCTTGTTTCTATTGAAGAAGCGTTGAAAGCCGGTAAGCATGTTGTCACTGCCAACAAAGCAGTCATTGCAGAGCATGGAGCATCGCTGGCTCGTTTAGCGGAAGAGAATAACGTACACCTGTTGTTTGACGCTGCCGTTGCTGGAGGCGTTCCAATTGTGCGTGTCCTTCGCGATAGTTTGTCGGGCATCGAAGTAGAGCGCGTATCTGGAATTCTGAATGGGACTTGTAACTATATTCTGTCTGAAATGCTGACGACTGGCCAAGAATATTCACCAGTTTTGGCGGAAGCACAGAAGCTAGGTTATGCAGAGGCTGACCCATATTTAGATGTATCTGGTATGGATGCTGCGCACAAAGCGTTGATTCTGTCAGTTATTGCATTTGGCGTAAAACCAGACTTTTCAAAAGTACGTGTATCAGGGGTCGACGAGATTGATTCACTTGATATCTCGCTTGCTGATAAAATGGGATATCGTATTCGATTGGTCGCGGAAGCGTCCAAAAGTGGTGACGGTGTCCGCTGTAGTGTCGCTCCGGCTTTGTACAAACAAGATCATGCATTGGCGCAAATTACAGGGCCAACCAACGCTATTATGGTTGAAGGCGAGCCAGTTGGCAGTGTGACAATGGCAGGTCCGGGCGCTGGAGAAGGTCCAACTGCTTCAGCGGTGATGGGAGACATCACGAGAGTATTCCAAGGGCCAGCGACACCACCGTTTGGAACCTCTACAAATAAGTTTGAAGATCGTCTGATTCAATCTGTTGGGGAAGGTCCTTCTAGTGTATGGTTTATTCGGACGCGTTTGTCTGATAAGTCTGGCGCGTTAGCCGAATTATCTAAAGCTTTTGCCTCTTGTGACGTATCGATCGATCAAATGCATCAGGACTCAAGTGCCGGAGAATCAGCTGCACCAATAGCGATTATGACGCATCCGTGTACGCGGAAAGCAGCAGAGTCTGCGGCGGCTATGATTGCGGAATTAGAGACTTGTGTGGATAAACCTCGTGTACTGCGGGTTGAGGCATGAGTTTCGCATAACGAGCCATAATGAGATATTACTACATAAGAATGGGACAAATATGACTTCTAATGCTTTGAATCCGACATTTGCGGATGCGATGGTTCGTGTAACTGAAAGAGCGGCTGTTGCATCTGAAACAATGGTTGGACGCGGTGACGAAAAAGCAGCCGACCAAGCAGCAGTGGATGCTATGCGTACGGCTTTGAATGAAGTTGTCATGCAGGGCCGCATCGTTATCGGTGAAGGTGAACGTGATGAAGCGCCAATGCTTTATATTGGTGAAGAAGTCGGAACAGGTGAAGGCGCAGCGATTGATATCGCGCTTGACCCTCTTGAAGGTACAACGCTGACAGCCAAAGCTATGCCAAATGCGCTAGCTGTACTTGCTATTGCGCCTCGTGGTGGTTTGCTTCACGCACCAGACGTTTACATGGACAAGATCGCAGTTGGCCCAGGCTATCCTGCTGGCGTGATTGATCTTGATAAATCAACAATCGAAAACGCTAAATCAGTTGCGGCTGCAAAAGGCGTTGAAGTTGGGCAATTGAATGTGTGTGTTCTTGACCGTCCACGTCACGCAAAAATCATTGAAGATCTTCGTTCGCTAGGTATTCGTATTTCATTGATTTCTGATGGTGATGTTGCGGGTATCATCAACACAACTAACCCTGATACCGGCATTGATATGTACATTGGTTCAGGCGGAGCGCCAGAAGGTGTATTGGCTGCTGCTGCGCTTAAATGTGTGGGTGGTCAGATGCAAGGTCGTTTGACATTCCGTAACGATGACGAGCGCGGACGCGCATCACGTATTGGTATCACAGACTTTGATAAGAAATACGACCTGCACGAGCTTTGCTCTGAAGATGCAGTATTTGCTGCAACTGGTGTAACAGATGGTGGTCTTCTATCAGGTGTGAAACGCCAGAACGGTAAAGTTTACACAGACTCGCTTGTTATGTCTTCATTTGACGGCGTTGTGCGTACAGTGAAAACAACGTACCCAGGTTAAACTATTTAAATAGTTATCTAGAATTTTAAGAGGCGGTTTTCTTCGTGAAAATCGCCTCTTTTGCATATGGTAAGATGACAAGTGGGACATTCGGGGTAGAACTTGTCGTTAAGAATTATCAAATCGAATCAGGTCCAGCTGGAAAGATACCACGTCATATGTCTCGCTCTCCATTTCTCGATCCCAATCATGAATTGACCATAGACGATACAGGGCCCGCCTTTTTGGATGTTGAGCAGTCGCTTACGGGCAGAAAATGGCGTGCGCGTTCTGTAGATGAGAAAAAAGCAACTGAGTTGGCACGAAAGCTAGCCAAACCAGACCTGATAGGGCGGTTGTTGGCTGGACGGGGTGTCGAGCTGGATGAAGCTGAAAGCTATTTTGCGCCAACTTTGAAAGCTTTATTCCCTGATCCTTCTAGTTTTGCTGACATGGATGCAGCTTGTGATGTCATTCTTGATGCAATTACTACAGGACGTAAGACAGCTGTGCTTGCGGACTATGATGTTGATGGGGGGACTTCGGCAGCAATTCTCACGAAGTATTTTAGAGCTTGGGACCAAGAGCTCATCTTATATGTGCCCGATAGACTGACAGAAGGTTATGGACCTTCCGCAGGCGCTTTTGAAAGCTTGAAGGAGCAGGGCGTTGAGCTTGTCATTACCGTTGATTGCGGGGCTGCTGCTGTTGAAGCATTGGAGGCCGCGAGTGATATCGGCTTGGATGTTGTGGTTTTGGATCACCACCTTATGCAGAGCGAGCCACCACCTGCTGCAGCGGTTGTAAACCCAAACCGTCCCGACTGCGAATCAGGATGTGGACATCTAGCTGCTGCAGGAGTCGTTTTCGTGCTTACTGCTGGTCTAAACCGCCTTGCGAGAAAGCAAGACATTGCACCGGAGAATGGTTTGCCAGATCCGATGAAATGGCTTGACCTATGTGCTTTGGGGACACTATGCGACATGGCACCTTTGAAGGGTGTAAACCGTGCGTTTGTGAATGCTGGGCTGAAGGTGCTTCAGCAACTGGATAATGTGGGCTTGGAGGCTTTATCTCAAATATCAGGTGTGGAAGCGCCCAAGTCTGTTTATCACGCGACTTTCATGCTCGGGCCACGCTTAAATGCGGGTGGCCGAATCGGTGATCCATGGATTGCCGCCAAATTGTTGGGTTCTGAGGACCGGCAGGAAGCCATAGCACTCGCAGAACGGCTTCAAGCTCTCAATGAGGCGCGTAAGGAAATCGAATCAGAAATACTTGAAGAGGCGACGCGCATTGCTGAGGCACGTTTGATCGAAAACCCTAATGCAAGCGCAATCGTGGTTGGTGGAGAAGGCTGGCATCCGGGCGTTATTGGAATTGTGGCGGGCCGTTTAAAAGAAAAATTTCACAAGCCAGCAATCGTTATTGGGTGGGGAGATGATTTAGGCCCTGTTGCAAAAGGTTCAGGACGTTCGGTGGAGGGGGTTAATCTAGGAGACTTGATCGCCAAGGCCTCGAAAGAAGGCATTATCCTATCCGGTGGAGGTCACGCTATGGCGGCTGGATTGTCACTAGAGCCGGATCAATTGATAGCCTTCCGCGATTATATGGAAGAGAACACCAAAGACGCCAAGCAAGAATTGGCTGAAGCGCGTGTGCTAGCTCTAGATGGCTTATTGTCACCAGGGGCAGCGAATGGTGAATTACTGGAGGCTATTGATGGAGCGGGGCCTTATGGTGCCGGAGCGCCTGAGCCTTTATTTGCGATGGCAAATGTTCGTCCCAATAATGTACGGCGGGTCGGCGTCGATCATTTGAGTTTTGAGATTCTTGGTGAAGATGGCGGAAAATTGCGGGCAATTGCTTTTCGCGCTGCTGATGCTGATCTGGGACAAGTGATCTTATCAGGACAAACCATGCATTTGGCCGGAAAATTGAAGCCAGATGAGTGGCGAGGAGCCGGAAAAGTGCAGTTTGAGGTTTCAGATGGCTTTTTTTCAAATTAATTGAAAAAAGAACTTGCATCTCAAAATGCACATTTGTATACAGCGCTCTCACTACAGTGCGCTCCCTTCGTCTATCGGTTAGGACGCTAGGTTTTCAACCTAGAAAGAGGGGTTCGATTCCCCTAGGGAGTGCCAGTAGTGTGATCATTCCCAAATTAATGTAGTTTCACTTCGTCATTGCCTATAGATAGCATTGCTGCATACTGGTGACGTTATTATTGGTCGCGTTGAATAATCGTATTTTTGTTAAGGTTTTTTGTTTAGCCTTTGACATATTAAGAAAACGGCTTATTTGATTAATAGTAGACTGATGGGCTGTTGGTCTATTTATGAGTATGCAGACAGGCATACTGAAACTTAGTTTGTGGTGGCAGGGACGTTAGAATTTAGCACAATGGGGCAAGATACTCAGGAAGTCACAAAGAACGAACTGCCCAGCATTACAGTTTCTGGACGTGTAAAGTGGTTTGATTCTGTCAAAGGGTTTGGTTTCATCATTCCAGATTCTGGTTTAGATGGCCAAGAAGCTCTATTGCACATTTCTATTTTAAGAGATTTTGGCGTTGATGCCGCTGTCGAAGGAATGCTGATTTCTTGTGATGTCGTTAAACGTGAACGCGGCTACCAAGTTGTCGAAATAAAATCGCTTGAAGGCGGCGACGTTGTGCAGGCTCCTGAAAATGCTCAGCGTGAGCCTGTCCTTATAAAATGGTTCAACCGCACCAAAGGTTATGGTTTCGTGCACCGCGAAGGTGAAGCCGAGGATATCTTTTTGCACATGGTTACTTTGAGACGTGTTGGTCTTGAAGAAGCTGAACCAGGGCAGAAAATATGGGTAACTATTGGTAAGGGTCCAAAAGGCAGCTACGTCGTAGACGCAAGCGCTAAGCCTTAAACTCGATTTTCCCAAAACGATTCTTTATTAGCTTCAAATTTAAGATTGCTGCTATCGATCCTTGTGATATGGCTAACTTTCAGCAAATGATCGCTGAGAATGCTGGCGCTATAGTGTCAGTCAGGTTTTGATGTATTATGTGAGGTCCAAATTGAAGAAATTCTTATCTGCCATCGCAATTTGTTCTGCTCTAGTTACGATTCCGACGTATGCGCAGGAAACGCAAAGTGATGCTGTTCAATTTGAAAAAGACACACTTACGATTCTTGCAGGTGAAGCGTCTCACGTAATTGATATCGAAATTGCTGATTCACCTGATGAAACAACACAAGGTCTGATGTTTCGTGAAAGCCTCGCTGAAAACGCGGGCATGTTGTTTGATTTTGGTGAGCCCCGCGAGCCAAATATGTGGATGAAAAACACTTTAATCCCATTGGACATGCTATTTCTGGATCAAGAAGGCACGATTGTCGCTATCGCACGCAATGCGCGTCCTCATTCATTGAAAAGAATATCTCCAGGAATGGCAGTTAAAGGCGTGTTGGAACTAAACGGTGGAGCCACAGATCGTTTAGAAATTAAGCCAGGTGCTACCGTTCGCCATGCAATATTCAACAACGTTGAATAGGCTAAGGGAAGAAAAGTACTGGAATAAGCGCAACAGCAGTGGCTAGATTCAAATTAATTTGCGTTTTAGGGCAAAAAAACTGAATTAGGGTCTTTCGTTCTTTGAGAATTTCGGTACAAAGCGTCCTCCGATCATCGAGGCAGCTTCAACAGCTGGCAATGTTATCGGGATTGAGCTAAAATATAGCTCGTTTAAAATAGTCGGGATGTAGCGCAGTCTGGTAGCGCATCTGGTTTGGGACCAGAGGGTCGGGAGTTCGAATCTCTCCATCCCGACCATTTTAAAACTACTTCATTAAAAATTGCGATGTTCATAAGTCTACAATTTGCTAGGCAATAGAAATGATCAATCTTTCACAAACACATATAATTTTATGCGCCCATGGTGATAAACGCGGTTCCGATCGCGATGGTAACCTTCGACGTGTCCGAGACGCTATCGTGAAGGGCGAAGGCCCTTATGCATGTGATATAGCGCTGCTGTCTCTTCAGGGAGAACTCAGAGAGATATTGGGTAATTCCGGCGCTGCCCAAATCGTCATTGTACCGATGATTTTTTCAGATGGATATTTTTACTCTCAGATTGAAAAGTCGGTCGCTGAAGTGTTCGCAACTGAGACGGAGGGCAGAGTTAGTATTCTGCCTCCGCTATGTGATTGGTCTGAGCTTGCTAAGCAGGTTGATGAAGCAATTCAGGACGGGCCATTATTATTGGTGGCGCACGGATCCAAAAAATCAGACGCTTCCAAACGTGCTTGTGAAAGAATGGCGGAGGGGATGTCCAATATAGACGGGCGGTCCGTGGATAGCGCTTATCTAGAAGAGGCACCATTTGCGCAGGAGGTTGCGGCAAAGATTAAACAATCGACGAATATCGTCGGGCTGTTTATGGGAAGTGGCTTGCATGGTGATGAAGATTGGCAAGCTGTACTGAGCAATTCTGCAAAACCGACGCTAAGTGCTTTCACTATAGGCTCCATGAAGCATTTGGATCGGTTGGTGATAGATAAGGTGCGTCAAATTAATTTTGATGAATAGAGACTTTTGAGGACCCAGACATTGAATTATTATTCAATTAGAGGCATTCAAGAACAAAGAATCATTCGAGTAAGGGAGCGTGCGTAGTTTCATGCTGGCCAAAATTTATAAACCGTCCAAAAACGCCATGCAATCTGGTAAAGCTAAATCAGATGTCTGGATATTGGAGATGGAAGTTGCAGCTGCGCGAAGCATTGATCCTCTAATGGGCTGGACTGGATCAGACAGCACTGAAACACAGCTTCGAATGACATTCGATAGTTCAGAAGAAGCAGTCGCCTACGCTAAACGCAAAGGTATACCGCATAAGGTTGTGACATCTCGCGAACCAAAGCGTATTATCAAGACTTATGCAGAAAATTTTTCGGCTTACCGTAAACACCCTTGGACCCACTAAGGGTATAGGTTTATTGAGGTAGAGAAAGCTCTATTGAAATTTATGGCGAAAGAGGAAAATTGTTTCGTGCAATTTGGAAATGTCTTTGCTATGAAAACATCTCAGAATTAGGTTCCTTAGCTCAGCTGGATAGAGCGCCCGCCTTCTAAGCGGATGGTCGCAGGTTCGAATCCTGCAGGGACCGCCATTATAAGCTCGTCAACATGATTGTTGGCGAGCTTTTTATTTACCGGTCACCAAACAAAAAAGGCCGAGATTTTAAAACCCCGGCCTTCTTCTGGAAATGTTTTAGGGAGGTCGATTAGACCTTGATGCCAGCTTCTTCAGCGTCTTTCACAAATTGATCGAGACCTGCTTGTGTAAGTGGGTGTTTAACCAATCCTTTGATGACCGCTGGAGGGGCAGTTCCTACATCAGCACCTATTAGAGCACATTCTTTGACGTGCATTGGGCCACGGATTGAGGCAGCTAGAATTTCAGTATCGAAACCGTAATTATCGTAAATGGCACGGATTTCCTGAATCAGCTCCATGCCGTCAATGTGGATGTCATCTAGACGACCGATGAAAGGCGAGATGTACGTTGCGCCAGCCTTGGCAGCTAGCAGGGCTTGATTTGCAGAGAAACACAACGTGACATTTGTTTTGATGCCTTCTTTTGAGAAGGTTTGACAGGCGGCAAGACCATCGAGTGTCAGAGGAAGTTTAACGACGATATTGTCAGCGATCTCAGCAAGTTTGCGACCTTCAGAAAGCATGCCTGCAGTATCAAGAGCGATCACCTCAGCAGATACAGGGCCGTTTGTTACAGAACATATCTCTGTAATGACTTCGACAAAATCTCTTCCAGATTTTTTAATCAGAGATGGATTGGTGGTGACACCATCGATGAGCCCATAAGATTCTAATTCGCGAATGTCTTCTACATTGGCTGTGTCTACGAAGAATTTCATCACTAACTTCCGTTCTATTGTTTCATTACATCGTTTCAAATCAGTTGAGGGAGATGTTCAGATGTTGTCGTTTGCTTTGTCACCCTTACCATGATGAGGGCGAGCTGCAAGAGAAGTCTGGGTTGGATTTTTCGGTAATTGATAAATTCTCTAGATGTATGTCAGCCCTTGCTGAAACAATAATGATGACGTTATCATTTTTCTTTGGTGTATTGTTTGAGGCGATTCTAAACGTTCTCGATAAATGAATATGTAATTCTGGATGAATTGCATTGTCGTTCGCGACTATACCAAGCGTTTGAGTGTAGGGTTAAGAAATTGACAGTAAAAAACGATCGCAACAAACCTTCTGTAACATTGATTGATGTTGCTCGTCATGCTGGCGTTTCGCCTATGACTGTCTCTCGCGTTTTAAATAAGCTCTCCATTGTGAAGGCGACAACCCGTGAAAAGGTTTTGGCTTCAGTCGAAGCGTTGAATTATAGTCCTAATCAGGCGGCTCGAAATCTCGCGAGTGGGCGATCAACGCGTATATGTCTTCTATATGGAAACCCGTCATCGGCATATTTAGGCGAATTATTGGTTGGAGCCCTGGAGGCAGTGTCGTCGGTTGGTCATCAATTGATAGTCAAACGTGTGCCAGAAGACATTTCAGCTGAAGATATACGTAAAGATTTATACAAGAGTTGGGATGGCGTAATTATTCCCGCACCTATGTGTGACGTCCAAGAAATTCGTGACTTAATTCGAGATGAGGCTTTTCCAGCAGTCCTATTAGGGCGTTCTGAGAGTAGTGATGAAGCAATCTCATTGGGGATTGATGATCTTAAAGCTGCGCAAGATATGACTGAGCATTTATTAGGCTTAGGGCATAAAAATATCGGTTTTGTTGGCGGGCCTCCAAGCCACAGTTCAGCAACGAAGCGTAAGGCTGGATATGAGAAAGCAATTAAAGACGCTGATTTGGATGTAAGGGCTGACTTAATTGTGTCGGGTTTATTCACGTATCGCTCCGGTATGGAAGCGGGTGAGCAGCTTTTGAGTATGGAAGATCCGCCAACAGCTATATTTGCGAGTAATGACGATATGGCGGCAGGTGTACTAGCCGTCGCGGCAGAAAAGGGCATAAAAATCCCGGGTGATTTATCTGTAGTCGGGTTTGACGATACATTGATTGCGACGACTGTCTGGCCCAATTTAACAACAATTCGTCAGCCACTTACTGAGCTTGCAGAGTGTTCTGTGAAAGTACTGAGTGATAAAATTGGTGGACGTGTGACAGAAAACATAAAAAAGAAGGCGCACATGTTGAGCTATTCGCTTGTTACGCGTGATTCTTCTGGGCCACTAAAAAGCAAACAGTAATTTATCATTCGTGTAGATTGGCGAGTTTTACGTCATGGACTTGAAAAGTTTGCGCTAACATGATAGCGTTATCACTATCAAGTCCGGCATCTCTATGCATTTGTCCCATAACGGTCCTTGATTTCTTATTGGGAAGAGGTTCTGCATTGTTCTTGGCAGTCTCTTCCCATTTTTTTGTTCAATTTTTTGTACGAGCTTTCCGATTCTCAAAAATTACTGAGTGGATGAATATTCCGATCACGACATTCGAACGTCCCAAATCGACGTTTGAAGAAATGTGACGAGTAATGGTGTTAAATTTTATGCCTGATTTATCCAAAAATCAGTCGTTTTATGAATAGAAAATGAACAAAAATATTCATTGTTCAGAGTAGGTTCAGAATAGAATTATTCTCAATTTATTTTTAATTTGACCTATTGAATTTACGTTTTGAATAGATATATTTTAAGTATTCGAAGCGTATTATAAAACCTAAAAATAACGCTCCGAATACTTAGAGGGACTGGTTTCTGTACTTGGTAAAGTAATACTTGCTGAAGACAGGGTTTGGAGAAGTAAAGTAAAATGGCCAGTGATTTTTGTACTGAAGACGGCGCACAACGTTTAAAAAACAAAATCGAGGAATATTGGAAAACACGTGGTTATGACGTGAATATTAATCTGATAGATGCTGGATTTATACCTGCGATGAGATCCGCGAGGACTGACGTTCGTTCAAACATGGTGAACGGCATGCCTACTCCTGAAACAGGAGGCTCTCTTCGGGAAAAAGCAGAGAAAAACTTCAAATTTGAAAGAAGTATAGCGCGTCACCTGATGAATTAGCAGCTTTACTTCAATACTGCCTCAATAGCTTGAGGTAATTCACGGAAATCATTGACTATCGCGTCTGGGTTTAATTCCCCGGGCGCGGTGTCGGTATATCCAAAAGATACCAGAATAACCGGTACGTTTGCATTGCGCGCTGTACCGACGTCTGGGCTAGAATCTCCAATCATTATAGATTTTTCTAACGATCCATTCGCTTCTTCAATGGCTTGGACATAGTGCTGCTTATGAGGTTTTTTATGCTCGACAGTGTCTGAACCGACAATGCTGCTAAACCGGTGAGCAATATTCAAAGTTTCTAAAAGTTGTTTCGCTAACTGCGTCTTCTTATTCGTACACACACTAAAGCGGGCACCATATGCCTCGAGCGTATCGAGGCATGAAATGACGTTGTCATAAATATAGCTTTTTGCCGCGATGTCATCTTGATAGATTTGAACGAATTGATCCGTCAATTGAGTGAGTACTTCGTCATCCAATTCTATATTTGAAACTGCTGCGCCGCGTTTTATGAGGGATTTTGCACCTAGACCAACAAACGGCCGAACATCTTCCAAAGATACTGTAGGTATGCCTTGAGAGGTCAATATTTCATTTGTCGCACGGTGAAGGTCGGGGGCCGTTTCTACAAGAGTTCCATCAAGGTCAAACACGATCGTATAGCCCTGCAAATTCATGATCAATTCGTCCTTGTTGGCGTCGTAAGAAATAATTCATAGCGAAAAGCTTGATACTCACGCCCATTTGAAGGAATGTCCGGCCAACTTCAAGTATTTTGTTCTTTACGGTGAGGGTCTACATGTCCAGAGCAGCGATAATATTGGCAGCCGGTAAAGGCACGCGGATGAAGTCTGCGACACCGAAAGTTCTGCATAAGGTGGGTGGTCGCCCTATGATGGCATGGACTGCTGATTTAGCTGAAAAGCTGGGGTGTGAAAAAACAATTATCGTAGTAGGGCCTCAGTTTGAGGATGTGCACCAAGCTGCTGTGGATTTGGTTGGTGCTGAAAATGTTTGTGTACAAGAAACACAATCAGGGACAGCTACGGCTGTGCAAGCTGCGGAGAAAGCGCTTGAGGGCTTTGAAGGGGATGCAATCGTCCTTTATGCGGATACGCCCCTTATTCCGACCAATGTCGCACTGGGAGCATTTGAGGCATTGGAGAGCGGTGCATCAATTTCTGTTTTAGGGTTTGAAACTGAAAATCCTGGTGGATATGGGCGATTAATCGTTGATGGAAACGGTGGTCTTGATCGCATAGTTGAGGCCAAAGATGCGACGCCAGAAGAATATGCAGTGCGTTTATGCAATTCAGGTGTAATGGCAGCCCCTTGGCCTTTGATGAGTGAACTCTTGGCTGAGGTGAAGAATGATAATGCAAAGGGCGAATACTATCTGACCGATTTGGTTGGATTGGCTCGAGGACGAAACTTAAAAGCGTCCGCTGTTTCATGTTTGGAAGAGGATGTTTTAGGTGTAAATTCCCGCGTTCAATTGGCCGAAGCTGAAACAGTTTTCCAAAGAAGAGCGCGTATTCGCTTTATGGAAGAGGGTGTCGGGATGATTGATCCCGAAACCGTTTATTTTTCTTGGGATACTCAAATCGGGAATGATGTCTTTGTAGAGCCCAATGTTGTGTTTGGCCCGTCTGTTAAAATTGCGAGCAACGTAACGATCAAAGCGTTTTGTCATTTTGAAGGTGCTTCTATTGCTGAAGGTGCCGTGCTTGGACCATATGCGCGTCTACGTCCGGGGGCTGATATTGGTGAAGACGTACGTGTTGGAAACTTTGTTGAAGTGAAAAATACGACAATGGCCAAGGGAGCCAAGGCAAACCATTTATCCTATTTGGGAGATGGCAGTGTTGGCGAAAATGCGAATATTGGCGCAGGTACAATATTCTGCAATTATGATGGTTTCTTCAAATATAAAACTGAAATTGGAAAGGACGCATTCGTCGGATCTAATTCAGCGATAGTCGCACCTGTGAAAGTCGGAGACGGAGCTATGATCGGCTCCGGTTCAGTTGTGACCAAAAATGTCGAAGCAGGTGACCTTGCTTTATCGCGCGCCAATCAGGTTACAAAAACTGGTTGGGCAACAAAATTCAAAAGTATTATGGGTGCACGTAAAAAGGCATCTAAAAAATAAGAAGAAGGTCTTGCGTGACCTTATGTGAAAATAGCCTAGCCGTATGGAATGCATGTGGTGAGCAATGGAAAATTGAATATGTCGGATGTCGCAAAACGTAATGCTGCTATTGAAGCGCTAAAACTTGTCGAAGATGGAATGACGTTAGGGTTGGGGACTGGATCAACAGCCGCATTTTTCGTCGAGGAGCTCGGCAAGAAAGTTGAAAATGGTCTTGAAGTCGTTTGTGTAGCCACTTCAGAAGTGACGGATGCTCAAGCAAGGTCTCTTAATATACCAATGGCTGACTTGGACACAGCTCCAGCTATTCATCTTACGATTGATGGTGCTGACGAGTTTGATCCTGATCTGCGCCTTATAAAAGGCGGCGGTGCAGCATTGCTTCGCGAGAAGATTATAGCAGATTCATCAGATATGATGGTTGTGATTACTGATGCTTCAAAACAAGTCGATGAATTGGGGGCTTTCCCTCTCCCTGTTGAAGTAAACCCTTTTGGCATGGCGCTGACTAAAGCACGCATTGAAGAGACGTTAGAAATATTAGGAATGAACGGTATTCACGTAAATGTGCGTGAAAACAGTGAAGGAGCACCTTTACTTACCGACGGCGGACACCACATTCTTGATCTACACTGCAAGGTTATTCCCGACCCTGATATGTTAGGCGCAGTTCTGGATCAAATTCCAGGAGTCGTTGAGCATGGTTTGTTTTTGGACATAGCTGACGCAGTTATCATTGGAACAGAAGCCGGTACGGAAACGATAGTACGCGAAGACTAAATTCGCTGTTGATGTGCCAAGACGAAGATGCGGGAGTTACGCGTATGAGCTATGATTTTGATTTGTTCACCATTGGGGCCGGGTCTGGTGGTGTGCGGGCTTCGCGTATTGCTGCACAGGCGGGTGGTAAAGTTGCGATAGCTGAAGAGTTTCGCCCTGGCGGAACTTGTGTCATTCGGGGCTGTGTCCCAAAAAAATTCATGGTGTATGCTTCAGAATTCCGCAAGTCCTTCAAGGATGCAGCAGGGTTTGGCTATACTATCGGTGACGTAAGTTACGATCACCCTAGCTTTATCAAGTCTTTAGGCGCTGAAGTGGAGCGTTTGTCTGGCCTTTACGCTAAAGGGCTGAAGGGCGCTGGCGTCGAGCTGTTTCGTGAACGTGCTGAAGTTGTTGATGCGCACACAGTTAAGCTCGCTGATGGTCGAACCTTCACTGCAGAGCGCATACTGATTGCAGTCGGTGGTACACCATTTACACCGACCGACATTGACGGCCACGAGCACATAATCACGTCAGACGATATATTTGAAATCGAGCAATTGCCTAAGTCAATTGTCATTGGCGGCGGCGGTTATATCGCGGTTGAGTTCGCTCATATATTCGCTGGTTTAGGTGTGGAAACACACTTGGTATATCGCAGTGATACTGTATTGCGGGGCTTTGACGAGGAAGTTCGTGAAGTTGTGCAAGAGGGGCTCAAAGCTTCTGGCGTGAACGTCATTACGAATACGATATTCGAGAAAATCGTTGAGTCGGATAGTGACTATAGATTTGAAGTGCCTCTCACCAATGGAACAACGCTTAAAGCAGACCTTATCGTTGGTGCTATGGGGCGCTTGCCATACACAAAAGGCCTTGGACTTGAGAATGCCGGTGTTGAGCTGGATTCAAAAGGTGCGATCAAAGTGGATGAATGGTCCAGATCCAATGTGCCTTCAATCTGGGCCGTTGGTGATGTGACGGACAGAGTAAATTTAACACCTGTCGCTATTCGCGAAGGTCACGCGTTTGCGGATACTGAATTTGGTGGCAAAGCGCACCATTTTGATCACGATAAAATAGCGACAGCTGTGTTCACTCAGCCACCCGTGGGAACGGTTGGTTTGAGTGAAGAGCAGGCACGTGCTGAGCATGGTGAGATAGATATCTACAAGTCGCGCTTTAAGCCAATGAAGAACGCTCTTTCTGGTGATCAAACGCGTGTATTGATGAAGCTTGTTGTAAGGGCAAGCGATCAAGTTGTTCTAGGCTGTCACATTGTCGGGCCTGACTCTCCTGAGATCATTCAGGCGGTTGGTATCGCGGTTAAAATGAATGCGACCAAGCAGGATTTTGATAACACATGTGCGCTTCACCCATCACTTGCCGAAGAGTTGGTGACAATGCGGAACAAGTTCGTTCCTGACCAATAGTTAGCTCATTTTCCTGAACATTCATTCATGTTTTCGGAAAGTTGAAAAAAAATGACGGTCAACCGCCGAATATACACAAGCTGTAATCTTAAGGTGGTTGACCTTCAAGCCAATCCGTTGAACCAAGAATATGGTAAACGGGCTATCACATAGCCTTGCAATGTAGTTGTGGCTGAACGAAGGAGCCTTCGTAAATCATGCGAATAGTGTCCGTGATGAACATGAAGGGTGGAGTTGGAAAATCCACAAGCGTTTGTATGCTGGCGGAGGCTTTGGCGTCTCAAGCGTCGATGCGGGTTTTGGTCGTTGACCTAGATCCCCAATCCAACGCTTCCATGATGTTATGTGGATTGGATAAATGGTCTGAATTACGTGAATCCGAGCGTACTTTGGATGCATATTTTACGCAGTTCGTTCATGGGACAGAGCCGCGACGGTTTCACGAATTTATCGCGCCACGCGTATCCGATATACAAGGTGAGCCTGTTGTCGATCTTGTCGTCGCAACGCCAGAATTTCGATATGTCGAGCGTGATGCATTAGACAAATTTATTCGACAGGGTTTTACGATTTCTGCGGTGCAGGATCGATTGACCCGATTGATGGCATCAGCCGTAGAGAGCGTGGCTTCAAATTACGATATCGTATTGTTTGACTGTCCTCCGGGAATTTCACTCTTTGCTGAAGCAGCTATAACGATGTCGGAATATGTGATCATTCCAACCATACCGGATTATGTTTCGCGTTTGGGGATTTTTGCTTTCCGCCGGCGCGCAGTCCGGTCAATGGAGAAGCGCCGCTTCACAGAAGACAACATCCTCACACTCATCACAAAGTACGATTCAAATATCGTCCTGCATGAGAGTGAAGTTCAGTCCTTACGCTCTGATTTTAAAACCTTTGATATCGTTATTCCCCAGAATGAAAACATCGCGCGAGCAGGTGAATGGTCAGAAACATCAAGAAGTTTTGATCAGAAGTATGGTGATGCTGGGGGAATCATCCGACAATTTGCTGCAGAGTTCCAGGAAAAGGTCGGACTTTTATGATCGAAAAAACGCTCAAATCGCTTATGGCTATTATTGCTGAAGAAGCTGGAAGCAACCGTGCGTTTGGACGAAAAATAGAAGATGAAATTCTGCGACAAGCGCAGGACCTTGCAAAAGCTCGTGAACTGGAAGAACAAATTTCCGGTTTTAATCCCAATGTTGTCTTTAAAGAAGACGGCCCTGATGGTCTGCGGGCAGCTCTAAAAAATCGATCTGTTTCAGCTTTAAAGCAAATTGTGGAACGCCATAATATCGATCCATCAAAGCAATTAAGCGGTCGGGCATCGCGGACAAAAATAGTAGAAGCGATTATAATTGCAGCGGAAAAACGCGCAAAAAGAGATGCAAAACTCTTTGATTACTAAGAAAAATGCCTATTTTTGCTTCAACGGATAGTTTGAGACCTTGCTCTACCATATGCAGACTCGCTATGACTATCCCTCACATTGAAGTAAAAGAAGTCAGTCATCATGACAAATTGGGCACCAGATTCGTGGCGGGCATTGCCAGCCAAGCATATTCCAGAAGATTACCCAGATGCTGCAAAGCTTGCTGAAGTAGAAGCAAAGCTTGCGCAATATCCACCACTTGTATTTGCAGGTGAAGTGCGTCGCTTGAAAGAGCGTTTGGGCGATGTAGCTGCTGGACGTGCTTTTTTGCTACAAGGTGGTGACTGTGCTGAGAGCTTTAAGGAGTTCAATTCTAACAATATCCGCGACACATTCCGGGTTATATTGCAGATGGCGGTCACTCTGACATTTGCTGCATCTAAACCTGTTGTAAAAGTCGGTCGTATTGCTGGACAGTTTGCCAAGCCACGTTCAAGTCCTGTCGAAGTCAAAGGCGATGTTACACTGCCTTCTTACCGCGGTGACATCATCAATGGCATCGAATTTACACCGGAATCACGTATCCCTGACCCTGAGCGCCTAATTCGCGCATACAATCAGTCAGCGGCGACGATGAACCTTGTTCGGGCGTTTTCTCGTGGTGGATATGCTGACCTTCACAACCTCAACAAATGGATGTTGGGTTTCATCAAGCGATCTCCTCAAGGTGAGCGTTTTCAGAAAATTGCGACTCAAATCAATGAAGCTGTTGATTTTATGGAAGCAATTGGTCTGACGCCAGATAATACACCAATGATGAGCGAGACAGAGTTCTACACGTCTCACGAGGCTTTGTTGCTTGGGTATGAACAAGCAATGACACGTGAAGATTCAACGAACCCTGCGCAGATTGTGGATACGTCGTCTCACATGTTGTGGATTGGTGACCGTACACGTCAGCTTGACGGTGCCCACGTTGAATTCTGTCGAGGTGTCATAAACCCAATCGGTATGAAGTGCGGACCGACACTTGAGGAAGATGATCTTATTCGCCTCATCGATAAGATTAATCCTGAGGATGAACCAGGTAAGATGGTTCTTATCGCTCGCTTTGGTGCTGGCAATGTTGAGGAAGGTCTCCCTAAACTTGTTCGCCGCGTCGAATCTGAAGGGCGTTCAGTAGTTTGGTCTTGTGACCCAATGCACGGGAATACGTTGACGTCTGATTCTGGGTATAAAACCCGTCCGGTAGATCGTATTTTGTCCGAAGTAGCATCATTTATCGATGTTGTAAGTGGCGAGGGTGCTTATGCCGGTGGTGTTCACTTTGAGATGACGGGACAAGATGTCACCGAATGTCTAGGTGGAGCTCAGGATATCACGGATGCTGATCTTTCGTCCCGATACCACACGCATTGCGACCCACGATTGAACGGTGAGCAAGCTTTGGAACTCGCATTTTTAATCGCAGAAAAACTGCAATCTAAAAAATCAGATATAGCGCTGGCCGCTCAGTAGGTATACACCTCCTCCGCCAGCCATTGTGTTGGTGGAGGAGACCTACTCAATGATCTCGAAAATTAATAAGAATTTGCCGGCTTGGGCTCAGCCTGATCAAGTTGTCGATCTTCTTCGTTTAGCGTTCCCAGTTGCGTTATCCCGTCTTTCATTACCGCTTATGTCGGTGACGGATGCTGTTGTGCTTGGCCGTATGCAGCAGCTAGAAGTTCCATATATTTCAATATCTTGGCTATTGATGAGCGTTGGGCTGGCTGCCGGTATGGGCTTGCTGCAAGGTGTGCAGGTTTTTACCGCCGAGCTAAATGCTACTGGACAATATCACAATACGGGTCGTGTTTTTCGTCGTGGAATGTGGGTAGGTTGTTTGATCGCGGTTCTATATACCTTGATCATTCTACTCTTTGCAAAATCACTCTATCTATCTTTAGGGCTGGAAGCTGATGTTGTAGAAGGTGCATCCTCAGCGGCAGCAATCTTAGGTTATGGGTTAGTCGCTCACATGATTGTCTATGGCGCGACAATGTACCTAGAAGCGTTACGTATGCCCATCTGGGTAACGATTATTACCTATCTTGGTGTATTCGCTAATCTGATCATAGATTTGGCTCTGGTCGCCGGTTGGTGGGGATTTGAGCAAATGGGAGCTGATGGTGTTGCATGGGCGACCACAGGCTCTAGATGCGTCGTAGCGGCCATTCTTCTCGTTTTTGTATATGTCCGTACACCAGGCTTTAAAAAGTCATTACCGGCCCCGAAAGGTGAGTTCCTGCGTCAAAACACTGTTGGGATGGGTGGTGCAATTGCCAATATGGCTGAGTTTGCGACATTCAATCTGACTTTTGTTATCGCGACACTCGCGGGTAGAGTGACAGGAATGGTTTACGCCTTAGCCGTTCAACCTATCTTTATAAGCTTTATGCTGTTTGTTGGAATTGCGACTGCAACGTCGGTGAGGGTTGCTGAGAGCTTTGGTAGGGGTGATGCAATAGGTGTGCGCAATGCTTCTCGGTTGGGCGTGTTTGCAGCTATTGTTGCGGGTATTATCGTGACGACCTTGATGTATGTATTTCAGCGTCCATTGGCATGGGGTATGGCAGCGAGTGAAGAAGCTGTTGAATTAAACACAGTCGCATTGCTTGCACCCGTCATTGGTATTTCTGCATTGGTGGTTATGTTCGATGGTCTTCAGGCTGTCGCATCAACCGCGTTACGGGCTCAGGAAGTCGTGTGGCGTCCAGCTGCAATTCACATTGGTTTATACTTTGTCGTGATGCTGCCGCTTGTGTACTGGCTCACCCTCATTAAGGGATATGGTGCCGAAGGTGCTATGTGGGGAATTGCCATTGGGTCACTATTTGTAGGGCTTGCACAAATAGCTTTGTTGGAATGGAAAACGGCGCGCCAAAATTAATTGGCACGCCGTCAAATCATCTATTTAGATGATGGTGTTCTAAAGGTCTTTTAGAGCAGATGCAGGTTTAAAGGCGGCGGAAGTTTTTTCCGGGATCACCATTGTTTTACCTGTTGCCGGGTTGCGACCTTCGCGTTCTTTGCGAGTTTTGGCCAAGAATGTACCAAAACCAGCTAGAGCAACTTGCTCGCCTTTTTTAAGTTCGCCGGAAATAGTATCCAACACAGCGTCAACAGCGCGGCCAGCTTCGGCTTGAGTCATGCTAGCAGCATCTGCAACTTGCTTCGTAAGTTCGGACTTGTTCATTATGTCCCTCCTAAAAAACGATCCGCCGCCCAAGTTTTGCGACGACTGGCGCGATCTCGCAGTTGTTTTGCCAATTAGTAAAGCCTTTAACTGTCGAAAAAGCCCATAAACAGGGGCTTATAGGCCAAAAATCCATCCTTCTTCGGAAGAAATAGCGTTTTGAGCCGCTTTCGAACCCTTTTTAGGCCCCTCAAACAGGGCACTGAGTCGGTCTTTTTCGTCTAAATCAGCAAGATATTCAGCCATGATTCGCACTTGAGCTTCATCGCGAATCTCAGTTTGAGCTGCTTTTTCTGAGATCATTGCCGGATAAATTTCAGTTGCCACGATAGAAATGCCTTCGAGTGCTTCTGTCGTTAATGGCTCTAATGGAAGTTCAAAAGGCCATATTCTCAAGGTATCGAAATCGTCACGAAGCTTATGGACGTATGGAATACCCGTCATTGTTTGTCCGCCGACAGCGCCAGCATAGGCAATTTTCCATACCGGTTGTGCACGACCCAATTTTTGTTTGGACAGTTCGTTTTCAGTACGGCGATACTCTTTCATGTCAGAGGCTTCATGCTCGCGTGCTTTTTTAACCGAAAGTGTTGTCAGCTCATCACGTTTAGGACAGCCCCAAAAAGGAAATGGACCATCAGAGATTAAGCGGTTCATACGAGCAGCCAACGCGAACCTATTGTTCGTGTTATCTGGCTTGTCTTTCATTTCCTTGTTTAGAAAGTCTCTCATTGCTTTCCAAGCTGGAGTTTCTTTTAGCCCAAGTTGTTTGGCTGTTCCTTCGGGAAAACCTAATGGGAATCCAAAACCTAGGAAAACGCGATCACCTCTATTGGTAAGGCGCGTCAATAATTCCTGAATCTGGTGATAGGCTTCTGCGCGTGTCGCGGGATTGGATGCACGAAAAGTCAGGCGCAAGCGGGTATCTGGAACGAGCGCGCCGATCCAAATTGAATCTTTTCCTGTTGTTGGTTTTGATGTCGCGCTCCAATTAACCATGACGAAGCTGTCAAACAGGCGTGGCATAACCTATCCCCAATAGTCTTTCATTGATTTGATACAAAATCGCGCTTTTGGTGAATAATCTAAGAGCCCGATATGCTTGATGCTAATCATGTCCTTATCCCCGTTTCAACCCATCGGGGAGATTTCCACAGGCTAGGACGCGCTAGATAAGCAGTTGAAGCAGCATGTGCTATATAATTGACATGCTTTGTTGAAAAATATCGTAATGCTCTTTGATGATATAGGCACTTGCACAATCGTTTGCTATCGGGTCTTGGTGTGAGACGGTTGGGTAGAGTAAATTATAGCGGTCTGGAAGGATCGATTACGTGTCAGAATTAAGAGTTGGTTTAATTGGTGCCGGTGTATTTGCTGGCTATCATGCTCAAAAGATTGTTCAGTCCGAGCGCACCATATTTATGGGGGTATATGATCTTTACCCGGAAGCAGCCCAAGCTGTCGTAGATAAAGTCGGTACCGGTGAAGTTGTTCCAGATATCGATACGCTAATTACTGTATGCGACGCGATCATGATCGCTACGCCTGCGACGACACATGCGCAATATGCAGGGCGTGTATTGCGAGCTGGTCGTCACGTGTTTGTTGAGAAACCGCTGGCTTTGACGGGGATTGAAGCTGATGCTCTTGTCGCTCTTGCGAACGAAAAAGGTGCGACAATTCAGGTCGGGCATCAGGAACGTTTCGTATTTGAAGCTATGGGTATTCTAGGCGCAAAAGAAAAACCTCTAAGTATTGAGGCAGTAAGAGCTGCACCTCGTTCTCCGACAGGACGATGTGAAGATGTCAGTGTTGTATTTGACCTTATGGTTCATGACATAGATCTGGCCAATGCATTGTTTGATGGCAAGGGGACTGTGACAACTGCGTCAGGTAAGATCGAGCACTCTGAATTTACCGATGAAGCACACGCACAAATCACTTATGAAGATGGTGGTGTTGCTAAATTTGTCGCGAGCAGATGTGCTCCTGAGCGCAAACGCACCATGAAAATCGTTTATCCATCTGGTGAAGTCGAAATTGACTTTCTCGCCAGAACTGTCCGAAATGAAACAGAATTCGATATCAAGCTAGATGTATCGGACATATTACCCGATCCGCTCCAAAAAGCTGACTTCGCCTTTTTTGAAGCTGCGATTGAAGAGAAACCATCAGTAATCCCAGGCGAATCTGGCGCTAAAGCGGCTGCGTTAGCAGAAGCTGTAGAAGTCGCTATTTCCCAGAATACATAAGAGTAACATTATGACGATTAATCTATCCAACTCACCTGAGATTACGATTCCACAAGCTGAAGGCGATGCGCCGATACAGTTTTTTGATCTAAAATCTCAGCAAAAACTTGTGCGGGAAAAAGTCGAAAAACGTTTCATCACGATACTCGACCATGGACGCCACATTGGTGGTCCAGAAGTTGACGAGTTAGAGCAAAAACTCGCTCAAGCAACGGGAGCGGCGGATGCTGTTGCGGTTGGTTCTGGGACGCAGGCTTTGGTTATGCCTTTGATTGCACTGGGGTATGGGCACGGAGATGCGGTTTTCATTCCGGGCTTTACTTATAATGCGACAGCCAATGCGGTCTTGCTTGCAGGTGCAACTCCCGTCTTCGTCGATATTGACCCTAAAACATTCAATATGTGTCCAGTGGATTTGGAGCGTCAAATTAAAGCTGTAAATGCGCGTAGAGATTTGACTGCACGCGCTATTATGCCAGTTGATTTGTATGGATTGCCAGCAGACTACAACGCAATTCAACCGATTGCAGATGCCTATAGTTTGAGAGTTATCTCTGATGGAGCACAGGCTTTTGGTGGTAAGCAAAACGGCAAATGGGTTGGCGCAATTGCTGAAATAACTGGTACGTCATTCTATCCAACTAAAACATTGGGTGGATATGGTGATGGTGGTGCAATTTTGACCACTGATAAGGAATTTGCTGAGGTTCTTCGTTCTATTCGCTGGCACGGTACTGATGATCAGCGTAAATTGTCTGTTCGTGTCGGTGTAAACGGACGTTGTGACAGCATACAATGTGCCGTCGTGAGCGATAAGCTTGATATATTTGGCGCGGAGCGTCAGCGCCGCATTGCCATTGCCAAGATTTATAATGAACGCCTTGAAGGACTTGTTCCTTTGCAGGAAGCACAAGAGGGTGCTGAGAATGGATACGGCCTTTACACAATTCGCGTTCAAAACAGAGATGATGTGAGAGCGTCCTTACAGGCTAAAGGTATTCCTTCAGCGGTGTATTACGACACTGCATTGCATCAGATGCCAGCATTTATTGCGTATGCTCCAGCTGGTGGACTAGTCGGATGTGAAGAGGCTGCAAGAGAATCTCTTTCGATTCCGATGCACCCCTATTTGTCCGACGAGCAAGCAAACCTAGTTAGTGATGCTTTGGAAGAAATCATTAAAGGCTAATGCAATAGAGATATATTGCTATTAGACGTTCATGAAATAACAACCACTTATTTGTAGTTGTGTTTGTATGAGCATATTAAAGCCGTCTGTTTATTTTGTTGATGACGACGCAACCCTGCTTGACGGGCTGCGTCGCAATCTCATTTCCAAGAAAAATGAATGGGATATGAGTTTCTACTCTGATCCCACAGAGGCAATGATTGCATTTGAAGAAATGCCAGCGGATATTGTGGTATCTGACCTTGAAATGCCGGAGTTAAGCGGTCTTGATATGGTCGCACAAATGTTGAACGCAAAAGCGCTATCTTCGACAAAGTTTATAATTCTATCAGGTTCGGGAAATTTTGCTTCAGCACTTAGCGCTATAAATGATCTGAGCGTTTATCGTTTCCTACAAAAACCGATTAGCCGTGAAGGATTGGTGGAAGCGATAGACGGGGCATTAGAAGAATTACATCTTTCGAGGCTGTCTATTGGACATCATGCCGAAACAGCCCTTGGATTAATCAATGCTGCAATCTTGGTCGTTTCACGAGAAGGGCAGCTTCTCTACAGCAATGAAAGTGGTCAGTTACTCACGCAGTCCAACGGTCATTTAAGTATTGGCAATGATAAAATCTGCAGAGCGTCAAACTCTGAAGACACGCGTGCATTAAGAGAGATCATCGCTGAGGCTTGTGACGATACCGAAGATTGTGTGAGATGGTTGTGCCTTGAAAATTCTCAAACCGGAGAAGCGCATAATTTAATTGTGATTCCACAAGGTGCTATGGGGCAAGCCCGTTCGGTTGTCTTATTGTCTACTGACGGACAATTGTCATCCGATTTGAACGCTGAGATTCTTCAGGGAATGTTTGGTTTAACACCTGCAGAAGCTTCTATTACTCTCGCGATTACACGTGGAGAAAAACTCGAGGATGCAGCGAAGAGTTCCGGAATTACAGTTTCGAGTGCTCGTACCTACCTGAAACGGGTCTTTAGTAAGACTGGAGCGAGCCGACAGGCTGACTTGGTGCAACTTGTTCTAACATCTCCAGCTGCTTTGATAAAAAGGAAGGCATCTTAGGCCGCAGATAGTTTTATCCACGACCAAGCCTTACTCTATCTCACATCAACCCATCTATCGAATTTAGGATGTTCAGAGGAACTATCATTCTAGCGATTGTGCCTTGTCCGATTTCGCTGTCCAACTCCAGATATCCAGACAATGTTTCTGCTGTTGCATATGCCAGTGGTAATCCTAGTCCCGGGTCCAATTGGTCTGCGGTATCAAGACTTTGCACGTAATTTGTGTGCGGAAGGCTTGCAGTAAATTCGGTGACATTCATGCCGCAACCCTTGTCTTCAATTTCAAAGATGACATGCGATTGTTCCTCGCCTGTTAGGCCAACACGAATATCGATGCGAGAATCTATTGGAGAAAATTTGATGGCGTTAGATATCAACTCTCTTACAGAGCGACCTAATAAACGTTCGTCAGATTTCATCGTGCCAATGTTTGATGATGCATCAAGTTGGATAGATAACCCTTTTGCCAGTGCAAGTTTTTTGATTGGCTGGGCGGCATGTCGGACAAGTGTCTGAATATCAAATTCCGTTACATCCAGTTCGTATTTCTGAGTTTGCATTGCGACAATGTCTAATAACGTCTCAGATGTATTTAAAACGGTTTGACCGCTTTCGATAATTTCGTTTGCGTATTCTTTGGGAAGCCCATTGATTGATTGGTCATTGCGAATGAGTTTCGCATAGGTCACGATTTGAGATAGGGGCGTTCGCAGCTCTTGCTGGAACTTACTCAGTATTGTCGATGCTGCTCGATCAGGTGCTTCACTTTTTTCAAATGCTTTGGCACCTTCTTCAATAGAGGTCGCAATGTCATCTGCAGAGCAGGGCTTTTGTAAAAACTTGAATACTTGGCACTCGTTTAAAGCCTTTAACGTGAGGTCGAGGTCACTGGCTCCGGTCAGCATTATTCGTGATGAGTTCGGCGCTAATCGCAGTGCTTCTTTTAAAAACTCTATACCGTCCATTCCGGGCATGTGCATGTCAGATACAATGACTGAAAACCCATTGTCTGTTGATAGGCGTTCAAGCGCTTGCGTTGCATTCATTGCGACTTCGATCTGAAATCGGCGTCGCATAGCCCGCTTTAAAGTCAATAAAACAGGTAATTCATCATCAACTATAAGAACTCGAGGAGCTGTTGCTGGAGCTCCTGGAGTTTTGGTGTTGGAATATGCAAGCGAAAGCATGGCTGACCTCAATATCTATTTCTAGTAGATATCACCCTAAAATAAATTTTCTCGTCGAGATGTCCCCAAATAGGGATATTGGTCCAATAAAATAGCAGTTATTATGGAGAGAAATAAAGATAAAAAGAATTGGGAGGACCAAAATGCAAGGGCTTATATTTACTGAATTCTTAAAGATGGTGGATCAGTTTTATTCTCCAGAAGTAACGGAAGGAATTCTTCTTAAATCTGGAAGTGAAATTGGTGGTGCATATACTCGGGTAGGCAATTATTCTCATGTCGAACTCGTATCAATGGTCGTTGCACTTTCCGAATATGACAACGCCCCTGTACAAGACCTCGTTCAGACCTTCGGCAAATATTTGCTCGCACAATTTGCAGGCCGATACCCAGAGTTTTTTATTGATAGGGAGGATGTGTTCGACTTCTTTGATCACATTGGTTCTCACGTCCATGAAGAAGTTATGAAGCTCTACCCAGAGTCCTCACCTCCTATGATCACAACAAAGCGATTGGGAGCCGATGTTCTAGAGCTCAATTATCGTTCCCATCGCGGCCTAGGTGATGCGGCTCATGGCTTGATTTTAGGTTCATTGGAACACTTTGAAACCCAAGCAAAAATAGAAAGAACAGATTCAAAGGAAGGAGATTTCACATGCGTTCAGTTTTTGATCACGCGGAACCCAACAGTGATGAACTAAGTCGTGATATCCTTCTTGCTCGATTGAAACGTGAGAAAATTGCACGAGAGCATGCAGAAGAATTATTGGAAAACAAAAGTCGTTCGCTGTATCGCACGAATAAAGCACTTGAAAAAGTTGCAGAAAATCTTGAAGGACAGCGCCAACAATTAAATACGATTCTGGATCATACGTTTGCAGGTATATTACTCGTAAATGATCGTTTGAGTGTTGTTCAGTCAAATAAGTCTGCAAATGAAATGTTCATGCTCGAGCATGATGATCTTTTCGATTTGAATGTCCTGAAACTTTTTGATCGTTCAGAAGCTATCAAGCGTTTGCTGGAAATTAAGTTCAATAAAGCCGACGATGACATTCATTTTGAAACAGTCGCTCAACGCATTGGCGGCGGTGAATTTCCTGTCGAGATTGGCGTTAGCAGCATAAAGAAATCGGATGGCCGTCGCCAGATGGTCTGGATCATAAATGATATCACGCGCCGCCGCCGTGAAGAGGCGAAACGAAAAGAGTTAGAGAAAGAGCTAGGGCAGGCTCAAAAATTGGAAGCTCTTGGTACGCTCGCCTCTGGAGTAGCTCACGAGATTAATACGCCAATTCAGTATGTTGGCGACAATATGCGTTTTCTGGGTGATGCATTGAAAGATATATCTTCGCTTATGGCGTTATATCAGAACAATGCCGATAAAACAGAAATTGAAGCTAAATCAGAAGATGCGGATATTGAGTTTTTGCTTGAAGAAATTCCAGAGGCTGTCGAGCAATCTTTGAAAGGCCTCGAGCAAGTCGCTGGAATTGTTAAAGCTATTAAAGAGTTCTCTCATCCGGGCGAAGACGGCACCGAAATCGTAAATTTGAACGAAGCTATTGAGACAACACTGACAGTAACAAGAAACCAGTGGAAATACGTCGCTGAAATTGATTTGGACCTAGCAGACAATTTGTCTGAGGCTCCTTGTAGCAAAGGCGATATCAATCAGGTTTTAGTGAACCTCATAATCAATGCAGCGGATGCAATCGCTGACCGGAAAGAAAAAGATCTTGGAAAAATCTCGATCAGTTCTCGAGAAGACAATGGATGGATAAACATTGTCGTTAGAGACTCGGGATGTGGAATGTCCAAGGATGTGCAAGCACGCATGTTTGATCCCTTCTTTACAACAAAAGATGTTGGCAAAGGCTCAGGGCAAGGGCTTGCAATTTCATACAATATAATCCGCGCAAAGCATAAAGGAGAGATCCTTTGTGAATCAGAAGAAGGAGTAGGAACCAGCTTTACAATTCGTCTTCCAATTTCACCTGATGCAGTTAGCCAAATGGAGATGTCTAAATGAAACACGTTATAGCTTTTGTTGATGACGAGCCAAACATTTTGCGCGGATTACGTCGACTTCTTCGTAGTAAGCGCGATGTCTGGGATATGGTATTTCTGGAGGGTGGTGAAGCCGCTATTGAATGGCTAGCCGAAAATGAGCCCGACGCGATTATAACAGATATGCGTATGCCAAATGTCGATGGTGCTAAAGTATTAGAATTCGCTGCATCGCATAAAAAAGGGCGGATCCGTATCGTGTTGTCTGGTGAAGCAGATCGCGAATTGACCCGCAGGACTGTTGGGCGTTCGCATTTGTTTTTCTCAAAACCGTGCGATGAAGTGAAGTTGATCCGTGCAATTGAGTCCGCATTTTCAATGACTGAGAGTGTTTTGCCTCGTTCCATGCAGCAGTTTGTTTCCAATTTAACGACTTTGCCGGGGGCAACAGCGACGCATGATGCACTAGATGAGGCATTTGCCTCAGGAGGACGTGATTTAAGTCGTGTTGTAGCGCACGATCCCGCACTCGCTCTTCGTGTGCTGCAATTGGCAAATTCGTCTTATTTCGGCAGACCTGCGGATACATTAAGTATAGCAGCAGCGGTCAATAATATCGGTATGGAGGTTCTCGCCAACCTCTGGGAAACGGGAGCGCTTTTGGCGGCCCCTGATACTGAAGAAGATGATAAAAAACTGAGTGCCATCTCTCAAAAGGCAATTTCAACCGCGCAATCATTATATTTGCTAAGCGAAGCAGAAGGTGCGTCCGAGACAGACTGTGAGGACAGTTATGCGCTTGGTTTGCTGTCTTGGGCCGGTGATGCTGTCGCTTGCATGGCACCTGATGTTTCTAAAGGACTAGTGAGCAGCAAAGAGAGCGTCGCGATTGCTGCATATTTGACGCGCATTTGTGGAATGCCACCTCGAATTTCTCAAGTCATGGAACACCTTGTTCGCGTCGGCGGTGCTGGTGCAAGTGCAAAAGAACGAGCTGAAGAAATTGGGGCTGTAAAGTATAATTGTGAAAGGGCGTTTTAAGCCATGAGCGATAAAATCCGAGTTCTTTTTGTAGATGATGATGAAAATTTACTTCGTGCGATTAAAAGAACGTTGCGAAAAGATTTGGATATATCTGTCGCGACTGGCGCAATCGAAGGGCTTCGCGAGCTAGACAAAAATGGGCCGTTCTCTGTTATCGTTTCAGATCAAAATATGCCTAAAATCGACGGCTCAACCTTCTTGGCTAAAGTGAAATCTCATTTCCCTAAAACCGTTCGTGTAATGCTAACTGGGAATAGTGATCAGGAAACAGTCATTTTGGCCGTAAATGATGCTGAAGCATTTCGGTTTGTAAACAAGCCTTGCAGCACCACCAAGTTACTGGAAGTCGTCAAAGAGGCATACGCGCACCATCTAAAACTATCAGCCGAAAACGCTGTTTTGGAAGAAACTGTAACTGGTAGCATCAAGTTGATGACTGATATGCTGGCATTAGCCTATCCAGATCGCTTCCAGCGTACATGTCTCGTGACGCAATGGGCTGAAACAGCATGCGATGTTATGAATATAGATTACAGTTGGGAGATGAAAACCGCGTGTGCACTCTGGCCGATCGGGGACACATTGTTGCCTGCAGAGCTAGCAGCAAAGCGTAACACCTACGAGGCGCTTACACCCGAAGAGAGGCAAATCGTGCTGGAAGCAGGTATTTCAGCGAGTGAGATGTTGGGTAATATTCCCCGACTGCAAGGTGTCGCAAAACTGATGCTTATGACAACGCCGGCTGGTGCATTGATGGGCGATAATTTTAAACCAGGTCGGGATGCCAGACTGCTTCGGATTTTGATAGACCTTTCTAGATGTGTGGACCCTTCTGAGCCGGTCAATCTAGAAAAAGCATTCAATCACCTCGTCAAAAACATCAACGCGTATGACGCGGGGATATTTACGGCTTTGCCGCCTATTCTTCAAAATGCTGGTAAAACGACGACAGTTAAGCAACTGAGAGAAGTCACAGCCGGCGGATTGAGTGATGGTGACCTTCTTACGATGGACCTTGTTGATGATTCAGGAAAATTGATACTGGCGTCTGGTCAAGTAGTATCCGAGACCACCGCAAAAGCAGTATCGAGACTTTACTCCAACGGTGCCATTTCAATGCGGTTGAAGGTTATGCGAGTCCAAGAAATTCAAGCAGCCTAATTGAATAACTCGCTATAAAATTATGCCTTCGTGCAGATAGGCGATTGCCCGAAAGCGCGACGCACACTAAGTCTATGCTTATGAGTGATAGACTGACCATTTTATCTGCACAGCTTAACGCAGTCGTTGGCGATGTAGATGCGAACCTAGAAAAAGCAATTGCAGCACTAGATGAGGCCCATGCAACTGGCGCGGATCTAGTCGTGTTGCCCGAATTGTTTTTGTGCGGATATCCACCTGAAGATTTGGTTTTAAAACCTTCTTTGTCGGTTGCTTGTAAACAAGCACTCGACGTTTTGGCGTCTAAAACGCGTGTTGATGGTCCCGGAATGATCGTTGGCCTGCCAATATGGAATGAAGGTGCTGATTTACCCTTCAATTCAGTTGCTCTTGTCGCGGATGGTGAAGTTAAAACTCTGCGCCATAAATATGAATTGCCTAACTATGATGTATTCGATGAAGTTCGCACTTTCCGTCAGGGGCCTAAACCCTTGCCCGTTGGTTTTCGTGGCTTCACGATAGGACTGCCAATCTGTGAAGATATCTGGTTTGAGGCTGTCCCTGACGCGCTCAAAGAAAAGGGCGCAGAAATACTCATCAGCCCTAATGGTTCGCCATGGCGTAGAAATGTTAGAGAAGCACGCCTTGAGGCGTTTTCAAAATGGGCAGATCTCAGATTGCCGCTGGTGTATGTAAACCAAGTTGGTGGCCAAGATGAGCTGGTTTTTGATGGTGAGTCTTTCTCAATAGATTCTCGTGGGCGGATCGTGCAACAGCTTCCAGATTTTGAAGAGGCTTATGACGTATCTGTCTGGGAACGCACGCCCATGGGATTGATGTGCGTTGAGGGCACTAAGTCTGAATTGTGTAGCGATCTTGAGGAAACTTATCTGGCAACAATGATCGGTCTTGGCGATTACGTTAAAAAGACGGGCTTTCCGGGTGTTTTGATAGGTCTATCCGGTGGAATTGATAGTGCTATGGTTGCCGCAATCGCTGTGGATGCGCTTGGGCCTGAAAATGTGTGGTGCGTGATGATGCCGTCTCGCTATACATCCCGCGAAAGTCTTGTTGATGCTGAGCAATGTGCGCAGGCTTTGGGGGTTAAGTACGACAATATTCAGATTTCTCCAGCTGTAACCGCATATGACGAAATGCTAGCTGAAGCATTTGCTTCGACAACCCCTGATACGACAGAAGAAAATATTCAGTCTCGCGTACGCGGTGTAACGCTTATGGCGTTATCCAATAAGTTTGGACACATGGTGACGACAACGGGCAATAAGTCTGAAATGGCCGTTGGTTATGCGACACTATATGGCGATATGTGCGGCGGATATAACCCCCTTAAAGACCTTTATAAAACAGAAGTTTTTGAATTGGCGCGGTGGAGAAATATGCAAGTTCCAAAGGGAGCTTTAGGGCCTGAAGGAGAAGTCATTCCTGAAAATATTATATCCAAGCCACCAAGCGCAGAATTACGAGAAGACCAAAAAGACGAGGACTCACTCCCGCCTTACCACATCCTAGATGATATTCTCTACGGGTTGATTGAACGTGAAGAGAGCGTTGCGACGATTGTCGAGCGGGGACATTTAGAAGAAACTGTTAGGCGCATCGAAAGTCTCGTTCGCATCAACGAGTATAAGCGTCATCAGGCACCTCCGGGTGTTAAAATCGGGAATAAGAATTTTGGTAAGGGGCGTCGCTATCCACTTGTGAATAGATATCGTGATGAATAGTCGCGTCCATATTACGCCGTCACATCGACTAATTAAGCTAATGAGAATGGTTTAACATCATGAGCGATTTTAAGACTGATCAAGAGAAATTCTGGGCCGGAGAATTTGGCAAAGAATACATCGATAGAAATCGGTCTGATCAATTGTTTCATTCTAAAGTCGCTATGTGGTCGCAAATGTTGAAAAGTGCACATGGCATCAATTCCGCGAAGGAATTAGGATGTAATATCGGGCTAAATTTAGCGGCGCTCAAGCGATTGAACCCCGAATTGAATTTAAGCGGTGTTGAGATAAACCCCGTTGCGGCCAAGGAAGCAAAATCTCTGAATATTGGTGCCATTGAAACAGGCACAATATTGGAACCTCTACTTCACGAGAAAGTCGATTTAACCTTTACGGTCACAGTTTTAATTCACATCAATCCAGAATATCTGGATGCTGTGTATGATAACCTTGTTCGCTTGAGCAATCGGTATGTCTTGGTTGCAGAATATTATAATCCCTCTCCAACGACCATTTCCTATAGGGGCCATAGTGAACGGCTCTACAAACGCGATTTTGCCGGAGACCTGATGGAGAAGTATAAATTAAGTCTCGTCGATTATGGATTTGTCTATAAGCGAGATAATTGGGCACCTCAGGATGACATCACGTGGTTTTTGCTCGAGAAAAACTGATTCCCGTTTCAGGCGAATAATGTATTTGTGATGTGTAAGGGATTGTGTTTTCCTGAACTTTTGAATGTATATTCGTAAATTATGCAATGTAATTAATTGCTTGATGTTTTCATCATTGATTTGTTATACCTTTTGCTTGCCTCAATTGTGCTCACCCTTCAAGCCATTCTTTCGGAGAAGATAATGAAACGTTTCGCAGCCATTCTTAGTTGTACCTTCCTGATTTTGCAGGGCGTTTCACACGCGCAAGGCATTGAGCAGACAAAAGGCGATTTTGAAGATAAGTTTCGTCAGTTAGACGAAGTCTTACCATCTCCAAATGTCTATCGGAACGCCGCTGGAGAGCCGGGGCATGAATATTGGCAACAAGAAGCGGACTACCGCATCCGTGTTGAATTGGATGAAGAAAAGAGATCTCTAGAGGCGCGTGAAACCATTGCTTATACAAATAACTCACCGGATACGTTGAGATATTTATGGCTTCAACTTGATCAGAATATTTTTAAACGCGATTCAATGAAAGAGTTGGCTACTGATTTTGGTGGAGTAGGGCGTCGTGGTCCTGCAGCGAGCGCGCCTGGCGGAAAAACGCCAGCAAAACTAAGCATGGGTGAAGTTGCTCGCCAACAAAATATGGCTGACAATGATTATGGGTACAATATAACTAAAGTCTCCGACTTACGCGGTAAGGCGTTGGACTATACAATAGTCGGTACTTTGATGCGTATCGATTTGCCAAAACCGCTTGCACCAGGGAAATCGACGACATTTTCTATTGAATGGAATAATCTCATTGTCGAAGAAAATATTGTACAGGCTCGGTCAGGGTTTGAGCATTTTCCAGATGATGAGCGCGAAGGCGGGAACGATATTTTCTTACTAGCTCAATGGTTTCCGCGAATGATTGCTTATTCTGATTATGAAGGGTGGCATAACAAAGAATTTCTTGGACGTGGTGAGTTTACGCTTGAGTTTGGTGATTACGATGTTCAGATAATCGTACCTAATGATCATGTTGTCGCAGCTACCGGTGAATTACAAAATGCGAGTTCTGTTTTATCTGCGACGCAGCGCAACCGCTTAAGTGAAGCGCGTAATAAAACAGATGCGCCAATGTATATCATTACGCCAGAAGAAGCTTTGGAAAATGAGAAATCTAACCCGACTGGTAAGAAGACGTGGAGATTTGCAGCTGACAATGTGAGGGACTTTGCGTGGGCATCATCGCGTAAGTTTATGTGGGATGCACAAGCACATAAGCAGCCCGGAGCCGAGCACGAGACTGTTATGGCTATGTCCTTCTGGCCTAAAGAAGGCGGAGATTTATGGGAAAAGTACTCAACAGCTTCGATTGTTCACACAATGGATGTGTATTCTAGGTTCTCATTCGACTACCCATACCCGACAGCTCAATCGGTGAATGGTCCTGTCGGCGGTATGGAATACCCAATGATTACCTTCAATGGCCCAAGAACCACTTTGCAAGAAGATGGAAGCCGGACTTACACAATGTCAGAAAAGGTATTTCTGATTGGTGTGGTTATTCACGAAATCGGGCATATCTACTACCCTATGATCGTGAACTCTGACGAACGTCAATGGACTTGGATGGATGAAGGTCTCAACTCGTTCTTGGACTCTGTAGCAGGGTATGAATGGGACCCGGACATGCCGTGGACGCGTTCATTGCCACGCGATTTGATTGGCTACATGAAGTCAACTAATCAGGTTCCTATCATGACTCAGTCGGATTCTATCCTGCAGATGGGACCAAATGCGTATGGAAAACCTTCCGCTGCTTTGCATATTCTACGTGATACGATTTTAGGTCGTGAATTATTTGATTTTGCGTTCAAAGAGTATTCACGTCGTTGGAAGTTTAAGCGCCCGACACCATCTGATTTTTTCAGAACAATGGAAGAAGCTTCAGGAGTTGATTTAGATTGGTTCTGGCGCGGATGGTTCTACACAACCGATCATGTCGATATCTCGATCGACAAAGTTTATAAGCTAAGATTGGACACTGAAGACCCCGATATAGACTACGCACGTTCGCGTCAGGAAAATGCTGATAAGCCAGCTAAAATTGGTGTTGATTTGAATAATAAGGCAGGTCTTCAAGAGTGGGTCGATGCCAATCCTAAAATTAGAGATTTCTATGACGAGAACGATATTTATACGGTCACGAACAAAGAACGTAACACGTATAAATCATTCCTTGACGGGCTAGAGGATTGGGAGCGTGAGGCGTTTGAAAGAGCTGTTAAAGAAGACCTGAACTATTACGTTCTAGAATTTTCGAATGTTGGTGGTCTGGTGATGCCAATTATTCTTGGGCTTGAATTTACAGATGGTTCAACTGAACGGTTATACATCCCAGCGGAAATCTGGAGACGTAATCCACATCACGTTCGTAAACTGCTGACTTATTCAAAAGATAAAGAATTGAAGCAGGTAATTGTCGACCCGAACTGGGAAACAGCAGACGTTGATGTTGAGAATAATGCATACCCGCGTCAGATTATACCGTCACGTGTTGAAGCGTATAAATCAAAACGTAGTTCAAGGTTAGCGTCTCGCGATATAATGCAAGACATTAAAACAAAACTGAAAACTGATGATGAAGAAGCATCAGAAGAGGTTGGAGCCGCTGAGTGATAATCATTTATTTGTTTGTGAATTTTTGCATTATTTTTGCTATATGCAGCATGGCCTTGGCTCACGCGCATCCTCAAAAAGCTGCGATTACCACAATTGAAAAGAATGAACGTTCTGGCCGTGTAGAGATCGTGCATAGGTTTTCGCAGCATGATGCCGAGCATGCTGCTCACCTTTTTGGCGCCCGCGCAGAATCTATTATTTCGTCTGATAAAGCTCAAAAAGCTTATGCTGATTATGTTTTGAGTACATTTGAAATTCATGATCCGTCAGGTAAGGAAATTAAGCTAGAACAGGTCGGTTATGAATTTGAAGGCGGCTATTTTTGGATTTATCAAGAAACAAATATCCCCGAACTTACTGATGAACTAACTGTTCGGTATTCTGCGCTTTTCGACGTGTTCTCTGATCAGATAAACACTGTAAATATCGAATTGGACGGTGAGGTCAAAACCCTTACTTTTTCGAAACACTCTCAGCAGGCAAAAGTAAGTTTAGATTAGCAAGCAATTCGTGTGAATTTAAGCGATATTTCAATATGCTTGTATTCGACGACATGCATTGAAATGTTGTCCGGTTTACTATAGTCGGCTTGAATGTGGGTACACTGATCGAGTCCTTTGATTGGTGAATGCTTTCCTACCAATTGATCGAGAATATATATGCCTATTTATGACGCTGCGGCTTTAATTTGGTTTGTTCTGGTTTGGCGTGGATTTGCCTGGCTTACAGATCAAAGCAAATGGCGTGAGAAGACTCTATCTTATGCAATGCATGAGGAGCGCCGCCGCTGGATGCGGGTGATGGCGCAAAGAGAAGTGCGTATTCTAGATGGTAATATCATGTCTGGCCTTCAGCATTCGACATCATTCTTTGCATCGACATCTCTTTTGGCAATAGGTGGTGGATTTGGTTTGCTGACTGCGGCGAGTGATTTGCAATCCGCTTTGGAAAACTCGCTCTTTCATATCCAGATATCTCAAGAATTATTCTATGTGAAAATTGTCGTATTGATGTCGCTCTATGCATACGCGTTTTTCAAGTTTGGTTGGTCCTATAGACTGTTCAATTATAGTGCTGTGATGATTGCTGCCACGCCTGAACTTGGGCAGCCGAATATCATAGAGAATGCTGATGCAGCAGCCGAGATGAACATAGAGGCGAGTAAGCAGTTTAACTTTGGGTTGCGGAGCTTTTTTATGGCGATACCCATTCTAGCTTGGTTTGCTTCTCCACTTGCATTCGCAATCGTTGCAACTATCGTTATGGCGGCTCTAGCTAAACGTCAATTTATGTCGACGCCACGTACTATCGCACGCAAAGCCGTTCAATTTAATGCAGAAGCTAAGACAGAAGACTAGATTAAAACATCCCGGCTAATGGGGATTTGTCTGGTCCTGTTTCTAGTCCCAACGAATTGAAAATACTGGCAACGAGCAAAAGACCAACCACCGCAGAGAGCAGTGCTAAGAAACGCCAAGGAACCATGCGGGGCTCTGGTTTGTCATGTGGTCTGTGTGCGCGCTCAAAGCAAAAGTAGGCGCTAGCTCCGCACGCTAGAATGCCCAAAATTGAAAGCAGTATATTGATCATTCGTAGCGCTTCCAATCTGGTTGTCTGTGATGTTGTAGCTATTCAGGATGTAGTAAATCTACTTTAGTTGTCGAGAGGCCGTGCTGTGTTTTGGCCCAAACAAATGGTCGTGTTTTTAACTCCCAGATTGCAAGTAAAAACGCAATACTCATTAGCGGCCAATATAGTGGCATGGTCATCAGAGCAGGTGCGCTACGTTTTGCTGCTGAAGAAGCCAGGGCCGCAATGACAATACTAATATAGCTCAATGAAATGAGCCCTATATGCAGAGGCGTAATGTCAATTGCCGATGTGAAGGGAGAGATTAGTAGTGCTGTTAGGATTGCGGCATGAAGCCCCGCTGAAAACAGCGCTGATATAAATGTTAGAAAAATTCCAACACATTTAAAAAGACCAAGGGTTCTTATTGTATTTATCGGGAAACGAGACAAAACAATGAGTGTTTGAAGATGTCCTTTAATCCATCTGGTGCGTTGAGGAAGCCATTGGTTGATTTGAATTGGAGCTTCTTCTCGTGTCGGGAGTTTTATCATTTCGGCTGTGTAACCGTTTAGGGCCAACCTATAACCCAAATCGGCATCTTCAGTTACGTTAAACGGATCCCATCCACCGACGGATACAAGAATTGATTTTTTGAAATGGTTGGATGTACCTCCTAGAGGAATTGGCCAACCCAATTTTGTCATCGCTGGAAGCCACACATCGAAATGAATAGCGTATTCTAATTCAAACTGAGATGCTATCCAGCTCTCTTTCCCATTGTATGCGTGGAGCGGAGCCTGAACGACCGAAAGGGAAGGACCGCTTTCTTCATATTTTGAGGCGACGTGGAGTAACTGATCGGGATGGGGAATATCTTCCGCGTCGTAAATAGTGATTATGTCACCATTTGCATATTGGAGACCAAAATTTAGAGCTTTAGGTTTAGTTTTAGGAGCTTGGTTAGGTACGCAAATAATTTTAAAGTTTGAGCGGGATATTAGAGGGGATAGTGCTCTGTTTGTTTCAATGTCGTCTTCTTCAGTCAGGTATATAACTTCCAATAAATGGTTGGGATAATTTAGACGCTCCATGGCTCTAACTGATCGTTTTACCACTCTTTCTTCTTTGTAGAGTGGAATTAGAATTGTAAATTTAGGCAATTGAGCAGGGGATACACGCGAGACTTTCGTCTCCGACGTTTGAAGCATTCTTGTTATGGATGCAAAAATCCGAAATACCGATTGTGCAATTACGATGAGTGTAAAAAATAGCAAAAAGCTGTTTATTGTTATGAATTTAAAACTTATAGCTGCGCCCAAAAGGATTCCTAAGGTGAGTAATAACGCTTTTTGTCTAAGCCAAAGTCCTGAGTGAATACTGCACTGAGGTGCGTTATCTAATAATCCATAACAAGCCTTATGCAGATTTTGTTCAGTGCCGACCCATGCTTTTGAAAATGGGCTGCTATAATGACGCGCCATTTACTTCCCCCTCCCAATGGAAATTTCTTGAAGTAGAAAACTTCTTCAACAACAAATTTAAGTGGAGTTTGGTTCTTAATGGCGGTAGATCCAAGCGCTTTCAACTTATAGGTGATCAGCGTTTTCGGAATACCATTTTTGAGAGAGAATTTAGATAGTTAATTTTAAAGGAAAAATTCGAAATTTCGTTTAATCATATCTCCAATAATCTTTGATACAAACCAGTCTGTTAAGCACTGTAGATTTTGAGCGGGCGGGTAATGCAGAAGTTGAGTTTTAGATCTTTTTTCCTAGGGAAAGTCGAAATCCCAGACGAGAAAAAGAATTGGCTGCGCGCTGAACAGTATGCTGCTTTTCTCGACATGGCTCCTATCGCCGCTTTTGGTCTGACTGCAACCGGAATTTTCTTATCCTTCTTACACCGTCATGATAATCTGGGACCGATAATGTTCTCTTGGACTTATTCCGGTGCGGTGCTGTCCTACATAATGGTGAAAGCTTGGCTTCAGCATAAGAAGGACCCAAGCAAAACTGTAAGTTCAAAAGAAAAATTCAAAAAGATTATCATGTGGTCAGGTGGCTTGGGTGCCATTTGGGGAATGTTGATTGCTCTTCAGATTATGCAGGGGCAAGTGAATTTAGCTTTGGTAGGGGCAGTTGCGGTCGGTACTTTAGGGATGGGGGCATTTGTCTTGGCCTTTCTACCTCTAGCTTCTTTAGCCTTTATGACCGCTATCCTAGTCGGCTTCATTGCTGGAGCAATTCTAGCGGGTAATCATAATTTTTTAGCTAGTCTGCCGGTCTTTATAATTTTTATGGTTGTGGTTCAGCGTTATGCGGCTTGGACTTTTCAGTCCTTTGTTGCTCAAAAATTAGATCAGATTGCAGTTGCGGAATCCAGTGAAGTGATTTCCCTTTTGCTACACGATTTTGAGAGCCAATCTTCAGATTGGTTGTGGGAAACTGATAAAGAGCTGAAGTTAAATAGAGTTTCAACCAGGTTCGCAGATGCTGTGGGGCGCTCTCCAGAAGTTTTGAATTCAGAGTGTTTTCTTCAATTTTTCGAAGGCGAGTATAAAGAAACGTTGAACGAATTGCTCGGTCATCAGCGATCTTTTAAAGATCAAGTCGTGATGGTGCGCATAGATGGCGAACAAAAATGGTGGTCAATTAGTGCATCGCCGCGATTGGGAGTAAATGGCCAATTGCTCGGTTACCGAGGCGTATGTTCAGATGTCACGATGGAACGCGCTGCAGAAAAGAAAATAGCGTTTATGGCGCATTTCGATGCGTTGACCGGCGTTCATAATCGCGCGCACTTCAACAGAAATTTGGATAGTGCGGTTCGGTGTTTGGAAGAGACGGGTAAGGGCTTTGCATTACACTGTATAGATTTGGACAACTTTAAAACCGTAAACGATACACTGGGGCACCCTGCTGGAGATGCTTTACTTCAAGCAGTCGCAAAGCGCATAGAAATGTGCGTATCCGACAAAGATATTGTTGGACGTTTGGGAGGAGATGAGTTTGTTGTTTTGCAAACTGATTGTTTTGACGAAGACGACGCTCAATTGGTTTCTGATCTAATTACTGACTCGCTTCTCGAGCCTATTACTGTTGAAAGTACGACGCTTCCGGTCTCAGGAAGTGTCGGGTCTGCGTTCGCGCCTAAAGATGGTCGAAATTCAAAAGAGATTATGCAACACGCCGATTTGGCTTTGTACGCTGCCAAACAAGATGGCCGTGGATGTAATCGTATGTTTGAGCCCTATATGGACGAGGATGCACGTCATCGAACACAAATGGAGACCGATTTACGTCGCGCTCTTAAAGAAAATGAATTGGAAATGTACTATCAGCCTTTGATGGACGTAAGGACTGGTACAATTCGCGGTTATGAAAGCTTGCTGCGCTGGCGCAGAGGTGAAAACGATGTTTTATTGCCTGCTGAGTTTATAGAAATCGCAGAAGACACAGGTCTTATCGTTCCATTGGGTGAATGGATTATCCGTACGGCCATTGCGGAGGCTGCTAAATGGCCTGAGGATATTGCGGTCGCAATTAATCTCTCGCCAACGCAAATGAAAAACCCTTCGCTAATATCAACTGTGGTGAGTGCTCTTGCTTCTAATAGTATGGCACCTGCGAGGGTGGAATTTGAAATTACAGAATCTGTTCTGCTGGAAGAAACAGATACGAATCTCAAAACGCTGCATGTCCTGCGTGATTTAGGCGTGAAGATCGCGCTAGATGATTTCGGTACAGGATTTTCGTCACTGAACTATCTGCGAGCATTTCCATTCGACAAAATCAAAATTGACAAATGTTTCGTGACTGAAATGGAAACACGCGAAGATTGTCGTGCAATTATTAGAGCTGTTATGGGGCTTGCACGTGATTTAGGGATGGTTACGACAGCAGAGGGTATTGAAAATCAAACCCATGTTGACCTTCTAAAAGCTGAAGGGTGTGACTTCATGCAAGGTTTTCTGTTCTCGCGTCCAATCCCTGGGTACTTACTGCCACGTAAAGATGAAACGATTGAAAACCGTTCGACAATACCTGAAGAGTTGCACAAAAAAGGGCGTTTATACCTCCTTCGTGACAAAGCAGCCTAGTTTTGATGATCTGGAATGAAGCTGCTGACAAAAACGTGCTGAGTAATTAAAATCTAATTACAAATAGGGCTTCACTCTATCGCTGGCTCGCATCATATTAGCCAGATGAGCAAGCAAACTAAAAATTCTCCAAAGTCTAACGGCGTTTCTGAAGCGCCAGCCTCTTCATTCTTGTATGAAGGAGCTGAAGAACTCGTTCATCCATCAGTTTGGAAACCGCATAGGCCTGAACGTTCATGGGAGAAATCCGAAGGTGGAAAGCGTTTTGAGCTTGTGTCTGAGTATGATCCTGCAGGAGATCAGCCCAATGCGATCAAAGAGCTAGTCGAGGGCGTTGATAGTGAAGAAAGAGATCAGGTTTTATTAGGTGTTACCGGTTCGGGTAAAACTTACACAATGGCGCAAGTCATAGAACGCACGCAACGGCCTGCGCTTGTTCTAGCTCACAATAAAACGCTCGCCGCACAATTGTATGCTGAGTTCAAAAATTTCTTTCCGAATAATTCGGTGGAGTATTTTGTTTCCTACTACGACTACTACATGCCCGAAGCGTATGTGCCGCGCACGGATACCTATATCGAGAAGGAAAGCTCGATCAACGAAGCCATTGACCGTATGCGCCACGCCGCCACTCGTTCTGTGCTAGAGCGCGATGATGTGATCATTGTGGCGTCCGTCTCGTGTATCTACGGTATCGGGTCTGTCGAGACCTATTCCGCCATGACATTTGTGCTGGAAGAGACCCAGATCAAAGACCCGCGCGAGATCGCCCAAGACCTCGTCGCCCTGCAATATACCCGCAATGACATCGCATTTGGCCGTGGGACATTCCGCATTAAAGGCGATGTGATGGACATATGGCCTGCCCACCAAGAAGACCGCGCATGGAAGATTAGCTTTTTCGGCGACGAGATCGAGACGATTGTCGAGTTCGATCCGCTCACGGGCAAGAAATCCAAGCCGCTGGGCAAGATCAAAGTCTACGCCAATTCCCACCACGTCACGCCGCGCCCGACGCTGAACCAAGCGGTTAAGTATATCAAGGAAGAGATGAAGCAGACCGTCACGCGGTTTGAAGCCGAAGGCAAGCTGCTGGAGGCCCAGCGCATCCAACAGCGTACAGAGTTTGATATGGAGATGATGACCGCCACAGGATCGTGCGCAGGCATTGAGAACTACTCCCGCTATCTATCGGGCCGCAAACCGGGTGAGCCGCCACCGACATTTTTCGAGTACCTGCCCGATGACGCCCTTGTTTTCGTCGATGAAAGTCACCAGACCGTGCCGCAATTGGGTGCCATGTATAAAGGCGACCGCAGCCGTAAACAGACGCTTGCCGACTTTGGTTTTCGCCTGCCCAGTTGTAAGGATAACCGCCCGCTCAAGTTTGAAGAATGGGAGGCCATGCGCCCCCAAACCATTCACGTTTCCGCCACCCCCGGCAATTGGGAGTTGGAACAGACAAGCGGCGTGTTCACCGAACAAATCATTCGCCCAACAGGTCTGATCGATCCGCCCGTCGAAGTGCGCCCCGTCAGCAAGGATGGCGGCAATCAGGTTGATGATGTCATCTCCGAAGTCAAAGCCACCACAGCCAAAGGCTTTCGCAGCCTTATCACAACCCTGACCAAGAAAATGTCAGAAGACTTGACCGACTATATGCACGAACAGGGCGTTAAAGTGCGCTATATGCACTCTGATATCGACACGGTCGAGCGCATCGAGATCATCCGCGATCTACGCCTTGGCGTGTTTGATTGTCTGATCGGGATTAATCTATTGCGGGAAGGGTTGGACATTCCCGAATGTGCCTTTGTCGGTATTCTCGATGCCGATAAGGAAGGCTTTTTGCGGTCAGAAACCTCGCTTGTACAGACAATCGGACGGGCCGCCAGAAACGCCGAAGCCCGCGTCATTCTCTATGCCGATAAAGTCACGGGCTCTATGCAGCGGGCGATGGATGAGACCACACGCCGCCGCGATATCCAGACTGCGCACAATGAAAAACACGGCATCACGCCGACAACTGTGGTGCGCGCTGTGGAAGATATATTGGAAGACATTGGCGGCAAAAATGCCCAGACATCCGATATCCTGCCACAAGGCCGTGACCCGAATAAACGCGGCGTCAAAGGCGTTCAGGAAAGCAAAGCCGGCGTCGCCAACATGGCCCCCGGCGGCAAAGGCCACAACCTCGCCGCCGTCATCGAGTCTCTGGAAAAAGATATGCGCGAAGCGGCCGCGAACCTCGAGTTTGAAACCGCTGCAAGATTGCGCGATGAGGTGAAGAAATTGCGTGATCAGGAGTTGGGATTGATCTAATGGCAGGTCCTTTAATACCTAAATTTGATAATTGCTATTTTAAATTGACCCAAAAGACAAATTAGTTCACCAGTTTTATAAATATACTAGAGTTATGGTTCGTCGAATTGACGATGATGACAGAACTATCAGCATTATCGACTTAGATGTGACTACCCATGAAGATTTCGTTGTGGGTTTCTGTACAACTTCGATAAATGAATCTCCGCAGACGGCTAGGGCAAAAAGAACGCGTGTTTCACGTGTCCTTGACAAAAATCCTGATGAAGAATTTGAGCACGGTGCTCACTTTTTTATTAAAAAAGAGCCTGTAGAAGATCGGCTAAAGTTTTACTTAGAGAAAGTACCAGGCCTTGGAGTTGCTAATATACAGCAATTAATACGTAAAATCATAAAGAATTTGCATATTGAAGCTAAAAATGGGTGCGCAAGTTCTTATGAAAAAAGTGAACATGGATTTATGTCGGCTCCTCATCGTAGGCAGATTAAAAAAAGGACCGGAGGTCTACGAATGGTAGGATATATGCCACTTGTACACCTCAAAGGGGAACCTGTGGATGACATAGCTGATATTATAAACAATGGCGTTTTGAAGAAGGTTAAATTGACTTCAGGCAATGCGGCTAACCAAATTGCGGGGAGGCAGTATCTTACCGAGGGTGTTCATCAGTTAGAAGTCAAAATTGACAAATCTCTGTTTAGTGGGGAAGATTTATTTAGCGATGTAAAGCAAGCACTTTTAACAAGATCTTCTGATTTTAGTACAGCTCAAATAAATTATCGAGATGAAGAGGATACTCCAGGTAAAGTTACTTTGGATTTGATGACGGGTAATGTACTGGAAGAAAATTTGACTAAGAGAATTTCTATTGCGCCAATCAGTCCCCCTCTAGAGAGAAGTAGTGATAGTATAGTTCCGCACTTTAGTCAGCTTGTTCTTGACAAATTGCGGATGATCTAAACAAATGGAGAACATTTAGGGGCGTTCTGATGTTACTTTATGAGTTGTTCCGCTGGAATGCATACACGAAAATAACTCATCCAAGCATAAAATTATGCGTAGGGTGGATCCCATTGATTCCGGCTTTGATTGGAACGCTCTTGTATTGTATTTCTCCTGAGCGACCGCTTTTTTTTGGTTCTGTTGGAGTTGCTGCTAGCACATATCAAATATTCAGTCTGTTCCCTGGATTTTTTATTGCAGCTCTGGCGGCTATAGCATCTATGGGAAACGAAAACCTAGATGTGCAAATTGACGATGATCGGTTTTCTCTGGAATTTACGGTTGAGGGAAATACTGAGCAAGATGTCATATCAAAGCGAATGTTTGGCTTGTATCTTTTCTCGTACTTGTTGGTTTTAAGCCTAGTATTGGTGGTGGTTGCTTCTGTTTCAGTAAATTTATTTTCAGAACCTGTAATCTCTAAGTATATAGGAGAAAAGACAATTTTATTGTCTGGAAGTTTGACTTTTAGCGTGTTGTATTTGTCATGGAGTGTGTTGATAAATCTTTTGTTGGGCCTTTATTTGTTAGCTGAAAAAATTCATGATTTAGGATAGAGGATGTCTTGTTGCTGACTGAAATCGACCGAACAAATCGTATTTCAAGTTAATTATTTTTGTATTCAGCGCATTTTACTTTTATTTTTTGTTTCTTCTTTAAGTACGCGAAATAGTCTCGCTTTGAACACTCGTGGATGAATTCAGCCAACTTGCGTGTTTTATGGTCTTGATACCAATGCCATGAAGGCAGGGCACATAGAGTTGAAACGATCACCGCCAATAGTACGCGTCTATAAGTTTCTTTTGGAAGTTTGAGCATCACGGTCTCCTTGTTTTATACATAGAGTATTCTCTGTAAAATCCAACACCTCCAAACCACCTTCCATACTCCTCACCATGACAAAACACTGGCGAGACATATCGGGGGACGAGCGCGCGGCGATGAAGCGTGAGGCTGAGCGGCGTATGCGGGCCGGCGAAGCCGTGGCCTGCATTTATGTGGATTTGGGTATATCCGTCTCGACCTTGCATCGTTGGGCCAAGGAGGGCGGGTTTCGCTGTGCGGATATCGCCACCGAACGCTCTAACGCTATGACACCGCCATCCCATCACACGCAGGCTGAGGATCACATGGATGCCAAAGCGCGCGCAGAGGCTTTGCCCGAGACGTCCGACATATCAGATTTGCGTCTGGCGGCGCAAAAGGCAGGGCAGTTGGCCGCGCGTTATCAATTGATTGGCGAAGTGGGGCTGGCCGATGCGCAGGTGCGTTTGGCGGAGCGCTTTGTGAAACTGGCCGAAGGGCTGAAACGTCTGGGTGTGTCACTCGAGCCTGAGGCTCCGCCCAAACAAAGCAGAGAGGAGGTGGAGGAATTGCGCGATATCTTGTTTAAGCGTTTAGAGGACATCACAGGCGAGGAATACATCAAGGAATATTACGCCAATTATGTGATGGAGAATGGTGGACGCGAACTGTTTGAAAAGGTCGCCTGTAGGGGGTGAAATCTGAGAAATACACTTCTTTGCGTAGTTAATTCTAGCGACAAGGGTAAGTTGGCCCGCTTTATGCACCGATTTGGTTAGAAAAGTCAGGACATGACGAAAAAAGACCAAAGGGGCCAAAATGAAACGTTCTTTGATAGTTATAGCTTTATTAGGTGCGATGTTGGCACTGCCATTCATGTTGGATGAAAAGGTGGGCACAGCCGACGCGAACATTCAGCCTAGCGTCGTGACGGATGCGCCTGAAGTTCTATCTTCGACAAGCGCCAAAGCCGGTCAGGTGTGGACGCTAGCTGGTAGCAATGTAGCGAACGGTTTCTTCGTGGTGACACGCGTGGAACGTCACAACGGCGCTATGGTTGTGCATGGCCATGTTGAAGGCTTGATCAAGAATGTGAAGACGGAAGAATCCCACGTCGCGGAAATGCCGTTTGTGACGTTATCCTTGGGTGCATTTAACCGCAGCGTCGTGCAATTAGTCGGCACGAAAACACTCGGCTCTGAATGTGACACCGAGTATGAAGTATGGGAAATGCAAGGTGCACCAGTCTCATCTCACACAGTCGCGCAGATTGTTGGGCGTCAGTTTTCATAGGCATTCGTTTAGATGGACCCGATAAAGCTGGCTGAATCCTTATAGCTTGCAGGGCGGAACTTGGACGAAAAATCTGATTCATTCGCTCAAAAGCTTGCCAGTGGAGGCAAAACAAGAGACATAGCAAAAAACGCTTTGGCAGGATGTGTTCTGCTGAAGAGACCTTAGGACATTGCTGACAAGGGTGGCCCCATGTTGGCATCGTCAATAGAGAAGAGATTTTGCTATGAGTGATACACCTCCAGACCGCCTTTCCCTTGATCCTCGTTCTGAGCATTTTGATCCCGATGTCATTCAAAAAAGTGTCGGTATCCGTTTTAAAGGGCAGGAGAAGAGCAATGTTGAAGAATATTGTATCTCTGAAGGTTGGATCAAAGTGTCCTTGCCCAAAACGCTGGACCGTAAAGGTCGTCCCATGCAGATGAAGCTAAGTGGCGAAGTCGAAGCCTATTTCCAGTCTGGCGAATAGCTCACTTCACATAAGATGAAGGCACCAGAGCATGACGCTTGGTGCCTTTTTTGTTTGCGCCGATTTATGCGGTTTTCCCTATATCGACAATCGTGTCATTGGCCTGAACCAATGGCGGACTGACGGCCTCATACTCCGTTATCGAAGCTGCGTGTAAACGTTCATGCAGTTGATCATTAAACGCATGAATCAACGCTATTGCACTGGCCGGGTCCTGACTGGCGCGCCGCGACATCTCATCAGCCAGCGATTGCACAATTGCCTGCGCATTCGCTTTCTTCATCAGCTTCATGCGGGCAGTGGCAAGTTCTTGAGCCGCTTCATTTTCAATCTGCGTTGGATCGAGATAAAACGGTTTTGGTTTGATTTCAAAAAGCTGTTTTTCCTGCATACCAACCGCATCACGCGCACGGGCGAGAGCTGTTGGTCCTGCTTCTAGTAGCAATGCTTGAGCAACGCCTTTACCGCCATCATATTCTATTGGTGGACCTAGCGGTTCATACTTCATATTCACGCGCGCCATGCGTTCAACAAAGCTTGGATCACAGACAGTGGTGAGCTTTGTAATGCCGCGTGAGACAGCAAACTCCTGAACGCCAATTATTGTTTCACGAGCGATTTTGATGGCAATTTCATAATTGGCAGATCGGCGATAGCGCGTCGCCATGATCCACCGCGTCAAATCCCATATTGATTCATCAGCTGGTGGTGTGCCGTCGACATAATCAGATAGTTTATCGGCAAGAAGGTTAGGGCCAGTCGAGGGGTTTAAGCGGTAAGCCGAAGCAACACGCCCGTCACAATCTAGGTTTAGAAGATAAACCACATCACCGTCGTCAAACTCATCTGTCTCGCGTCCATTAACGCTCTCCAATGCATCCCAACCTTGTGCTTGCACGAAATATTCGTCTCGCATTTTGAACATTTCATCGAGTTGAGGTCCGTATAGGTGTTGGTTTTCTCCGGTGACGACATGGATCATTGCATTTCTCCCTCAGGGTTAATAAATGCAACCTATGCGAGCAAAATAAGATAATCAATACATATTTTATACTTATGATTGTATTTGTGGTTGTGATAGAAAAATGAGCAAAAAAAATCCGTCCACGGTTTAAATGGACGGATTTGCATATAAAGTCGTTTTTTGGAGCTAGCTGTTTTGGACGTCTTTACTCATTTTACGGGAGAAGCGAGAGAAAGCGCGTTTGGCATCACTCCACGTCGTGGCATATCGCGCATCGCGGATAGAATGAGAATATAGCTTCGAGCTAGTAGCAGTCACAAGATTGCCATCCAGATCGAAACTTTCTCCGGTGATTTTTGCACCGCCAATGGAAACGCTTCTAAATTGGTCTAATCCGATTGTCTGGGATGCTTGCTCTCTTGTGGGGTGGTTCGGGCTTGCATCTTCAACGATGACGTCAATCCGAGAAAGTTGTAGTCCGTCTTTTTCGACCGCTTTTAAAATACGTTTTCGAAGTTCGGTTTCCAAGATCACTTTTTCGCGCTCACCATAAGTCTCCGCGAACTCTTCCTGAAGATCTTCTGCAAATCTGATATTCACTTCTTGAGCAGAAGAGACTGGGCTTAATACTCCAATGGAGAAAGCGCCTACGATACCTACTAGAAAATGTCTCATCGTCATATTCCTTATAGAGTTTGTATTCTGCTGATTATTCAACCAAGTATGCTGCTGATGCGGCGAGTTGTGAAGGGAGGATCCAAAGATGTGATGAGATTGTGATGAAGCGGGTAGAGGCTCTAGCCCCGTTCATCTGGGTATTTGTGGCCCTAAGTTGCCTCCAAGCTTAATCTACCTATCAGGCAATTGTGGACCATAAACCAGACACATGAACGCAATGCATCTGGTTTCATAGTTTTTAGCCGATTTTACAAATCTATTCCTGATGAAATTTCCAAGGCATCGTCCACATCAACACCAAGATAGCGAACTGTGCTTTCCAATTTTGTGTGGCCAAGCAGCAATTGGACAGCTCTTAAATTACCAGTTTTTCGATATATAAGTGCTGCCTTTGTGCGCCTTAGAGAATGAGTTCCATAGGTTGCAGGGTTAAGCCCAATTGATCCAACCCATTGCCTGACTATACGCGCATATTGCCGGGTCGATAGCCGTTCAGATGTACAAAGGCGACTTTGGAATAGATAGTCATCCGCTTGCAAGCAATATTCGCTCAAAACACCTTTGATAGACTTTCGCGTATTTTCCGTAATCTCAAAAATAACGGGGCGACCTGTTTTCTTCTGGATAATTGTAGCCCGCTCTCTGACTTCACTGCCTGACGCAATATCACCAACTTTGAGCTGCACCAGATCGCAGCCTCTAAGTTTACTATCTAATGCAAGATTGAATAATGCTAAGTTTCTTGAATCATTTTCCATTTCAAGACGAGTTCGGATTGCCCAAACCTCTTTCATTTTTAGTGCTGGCTTTTGACCAGTTAGTCTTCCCAAATGTGGTGATTTTAAATCCTCAGCTTGATTTTTACGTGAGTGATGAATGTGCTGGTTTTCCATTGATGATCTCCCACTTTCATTCGCCGTAAAATTTCGACGATGTATGGGAGGCCATGCAAATTTCTGACGCTCTTGTTCGCTGGAAATGCTTGGTCAGATATTACGACCTTCTAAGCCACACTTCGATTTGCTCTAAAATCAAACCAATTACTACTAAAAGTCTCATTGACTCGGACTAGATTAAGGTATTCAGAAAACGTTACATTATAACATCGCAGAAAATCCTTCTGAGAAAACGGATTGGTGCGAAATCGAGTAGTACGTTTCTTGGCTAAAGGATAAAGCAATGAGACACCTGACCATCGCCGCCTTATTGATAGGTTCATCATCACTTTCCGGCATTTCGAGTTTGGCAGCACATGCTCAAACGGAAGCTGAGTCTCGCCAAGATACAGTTCTTGTGACGAGTATTCGTCAAGCTTATCGCGGTGATTTCGATACACTGGAAATTCCTCAAGCCGACACCATTATCGATGCAGACGCGATCAGAAATGCCGGTGTGCTTGATTTAAGTACGGCACTTGATTTGTCAGCATCAGTTGCGCGTCAAAACAATTTTGGTGGACTATGGGATGCATTTTCAGTTCGCGGATTTTCAGGTGACATAAACCTTCCAAGTGGGTTTCTCGTAAACGGATTTAATGCTGGACGCGGCTTTGGTGGGCCTCGTGATATTGTTGGGATCGAGTCCGTCGAAGTATTGAAAGGACCTCGATCTGCCCTATTTGGACGCGGTGAACCAGGTGGTACAGTAAACCTCGTAACCAAACGTCCTCTATTCGAAACCAGTGGATATGCAAAAGCGACTGTTGGGAGCTGGGACCAGTATCGCGTTGAAGGTGATTATCAAACGGTTATAGGCGAGAATCAGGACTTTGGTCTGCGCCTTGTTGGTTTCTACGAAGATGCTGAAAGCTTCAGAAATAATGTTGAAACTGAAAAGTTTGGTTTTTACCCATCAGCTACATTGAACATTTCCGACAGTACAAAAGTGACTTACGAGCTGGAGTACACTAGCCAAGAATTACCATTTGATCGTGGTGTTGTTTATGCGGACGGTTTTGGTTTTTCACCACGTGACGTGTTTGTTGGTGAAGCAGTGCCAATCGAAACAAAAGCTGTAGGTCATCAGTTTGAAGCACAACACGACTTTAATGAAGACTGGAGCCTCCTCGCGGGCGTTGGCTATCGTGAAACCAGTCTTGAAGGAGATGCGTTTGAACCTCAGTTTGGTTCACGTCAAACATATCGTTTAGATGGTCAAACAGTTTCACGTTTCTTCCGGTCACGTGATTTTGAATCAGACTATCTGGTATTGCGCGCAGAATTATCAGGCGAATTTGAAGCAGGATCTTTGCGCCACCGTCTAATATTTGGCGCGGACTATGATGAGTTTGACAATACGCTTGTGATTGATCGTTACCGTTCTAGATTTCCTACGGATGGTGACCTAACGGATCCTGCCCTAATTGCAGAGCACCTTTTGCTGAACCTCAACAACCCTGTTTATGGTGTAAACCTCAATCCTGTTGGCGGCGCAAATACAGATCGAAACGAAGTGCTGACCGGATACGGTTTCTACATTCAGGACCAAATTGACCTGACTGATAAACTTCAAATTCGGATTGGTGCGCGTTTTGATGATTTCGAGCAGGACCTCACAAATAGATTAGCAACACCTGCATCAACAGTTATGACATCTGATGATCGTGTCTCCCCGCAGTTTGGGGTAGTTTACCAGGCACATGATGGTGTCAGCATCTACGCATCTTACGGTGAAGGTTATCGTCAACAAACCGGTTCGGACTTCCAAGGCAGCCAATTTGATCCAAACATTACAGAGTCAGCTGAAATTGGTTTCAAAGCGGACCTAGGTGAGCTTTACAGTTCTATAGATGGTTCAATCGGCGTGACGCTGTTCAAAGTCGAACAAAGCAATTTCCTTGTAAATGACGATAGACCTGAGGCCACAGCTGTTGGCTTTTTCTCCATCCCTGCGGGTGAAGCAGAAAGTACAGGTCTTGAATTTGATGCGAATATTGATTTCGCAAATGATCTAAGCCTTTGGGTTTCTTATGCTTATACCGATGCTGAATTCACAAATGATTTTGCTGATGCAGATGGTTTTGGTTTCACAATTAATGCTGGTTCCCCGTTGATCAACTCACCTGAGCATCAACTGAGCTTACAAGCGGCTAAGAACTTCTCAGTTGGTTCCATGAACGCTCAATTTGGTGGTGGCCTGCTTTACGTTGGAGAGCGTAATGGTTGGACAGGATCTGATTTCACTTTGCCAGAATACACAACTGCGCGTTTGTTCGGTGAAATTGAACCTGTAGAAGGGCTTGCCGTTCGGTTAGATATCGACAATCTCTTTGACGAAACGTTCTACACAAACTCTTACGCAAATGTATGGGTACAGCCGGGCGCGCCGCGTAGCTATCGCGTCTCAGCTGCTTTTAGTTTCTAAGTCAGGTAAAGCATGAAGTTAGACGCTGATAACATTTATGTTCAAAGATCTGGAAAGGAAGTGCTGAAAGGCATTTCCTTCTCGGTCGAAAGCGGTGAAGTTTTTGCACTTTTGGGGGGTAATGGCGCAGGTAAATCGACAACATTGCTGACCTTTCTTGGTTTTATAAAACCGATGGAAGGCTGCATGAAGATTGATGGGGAGGACATAAGATCAAATCTTACACAGGCCCGAAAATCAATTGCGTATTTACCTGAAGCCGCTTCACTTTATGAACATTTAAATGCGTATGAAAATCTAACTTATTTCCTAAAACTGGGTGGCGGTAAGGCTGACAAATCGAAAATTGAGAACGCTTTAAATGAAGTCTCTCTTATTTCTGATGCGCGTAGCCAACCGCTAAAAAGTTATTCCAAAGGTATGCGCCAGAAAGTGGCTATTGCACTGGCAATACTGCGGGATACGGAAATTCTATTACTAGATGAACCCACATCAGGATTAGACCCAATTGCTATTGATGAATTTCATGCTCTTGTCCGATCTTTAGCTGACAAAGGCAAAATCGTTTTAATGGTAACCCATGATGTCTACGGTGCATGTCAGGTCGCTGATCGCGTAGGTTTGTTACGGCGAGGAAGACTTGTCGGTGAATTTACGGCTGAAAAAGGTGAACGTATCGATACCGAAGCCGTTCACCGCGCATTTGCGGAAAGAGCACCCGCATGAGCCAAATCATTCTGATAGCCAAAGAAGAATGGCGCTATTGGCTAAGATCAAAACTCGCTCTCATCAGCATGGTATTCATTGCAATCTTACTTGCCGTGACTTCGGTGACGACTGCAATGCAGATGGAAAGCGAACGAGACCACCGTGTATCTCATCAAGCTGAAGCAGAAGACACCTTTAAGTCTCAACCAGATAGACACCCGCACCGCATGGTCCATTATGGGCATTATGTATTTCGCGCGCCTGCACCACTATCCGTGCTGGACCCTGGTGTAGATCCAGTCACTGGCCAATCTATATTTCTGGAAGGCCACAGACAAAATTCCGCTATGTTTGCCGAAAGAGCTTCCGGAGCAAATATGGGAGGGCTCGCATTTCTTACACCCGCTTTTGTATACCAGTTATTTGTGCCGCTTCTGATTATTATTCTAGGTCACGGCTCTATTGTGCGTGAACGAGAAGCTTCGACACTTGGACAACTACAAGCGCAGGGTATTACTTCCAACGTTCTTATTTCTGGGAAAGGCTTAGCTCTCCTAGGTGTTGCTGCATTGTTGCTGCTTCCCCTTATTCCCGGTTTAGGGATCGCAATTGGCTCAGGTGAGAGCCTGATAACATGCTTATCATTTATGATGACCTATTTGCTCTATCTCACCGTTTGGGTATGCATTGTCTTGGTCATCTCCACGCTCACCTCAAATCGCCCGATTGCACTTGCGTCTTTGTTTGCAAGTTGGGCATTAATTGGTTTTGCGATCCCCTCCCTAAGTACTGGAGTTGCCTCCATTGTCGCTCCAATAGATGGAAAAATCGAAACCGACTTTAGAGTATTGGAAGCAAAGAAAACAATGGGGGACTTGCACAATGCTAATGACCCAGCTTTTGAGAAATTAAAAACCGATACGCTTACAGAATATGGCGTCGAAAAAATAGAAGACCTACCAATCAACTGGCGCGGTGTTGTCGCTCGCTATGGCGAAAAACGAGACGCTGAAGTTACCAATAAATTTGCAGATGAGCGCATGCTTGCTGAAACAAAACAATCGAGCATTATCAATGCGTTTGGTTGGCTTTCACCCACTCTAGCCTTCAGTGATGCCTCTCGTAAATTAGCCGGTAGTGATCTACACACACACCATCGTTTTCTTCGCGAAGCTGAAGCCCTCAGAATTGACTTTATTCAAGCCATTAATGAGACGCACATAGAAAAGCTTTCATATGAAGACGACATAAACCGCAATAAAGATAAAGAATCTTTCGACAAAACTCGACTAGATCAAAGCAATTGGAACGTATTGAAAGATTTCCACTTTGTTCCAGATCAGTATCCCGTCCGCTTTAGCCGCGCCTCATTGTCTATTTTGATTTTGTCGATCTGGACAATAGTTTTATCGGGCATGTTGTTCTTTATCGGGCGGAGTCTTCAGCCATGAATATGATTGGTCAAGAATTACGCCTCTTAGTAAAAGACAAATCCGTTATTGTCTGGACGGTTTTTGCATTTCTACTTGCAAGTTTTGCGACTTTATCGGGCTGGATGGAAATCAAGCAGCAACAAAGCTCAATTGAACAATTGCTCGTATTGGATCAAGCTGAACGTACAGAAACACAAGAAAAGACAGCTTATGATTGGGGTGGTCATGCTTATTACAGCTTTCATCTGACCTATGATCCGCCTTCTGACTTTGCTTTTGCTGCAATAGGTCAAAGAGACACGGCTCCTTGGAAACATCGCATCCGCGCTTTAGCCCTTGAAGGCCAGATCTATGAAACAGATGTTCCTAACCCAGACATTGCATTGATTGGTCGATTTGATTTTGCATTCTTTGTCGCGTTTCTTGTACCCTTATTGCTGATCACTTTACTGCATGGCCTTCGCGCCAATGAGCGTTCAGCCGGTAGATATGAACTTCTTGTCGCCACTAGCGGATATTCAAACAAGCTTTGGATGATACGCACAGGGCTTCGTTCCGGACTTGTATTCCTTGGAGTGGTTCTTCCACTAATCCTTGTGGGGGCAATCGCAGGAACATCTCCCGTGGTACTGGCACTCGCTGTAACTAGCGTGTTTATCTATGTGCTTTTCTGGAGCGCCATTTGTTATTGGATTGGCTCCGTAAATCAAACCGCGCCCGTTATTCTGGCTTGCCTCACAGGTATCTGGCTCGTGATTAGCGTCATAGTGCCAACAGCGTCGCGTATAGCAATTGAAGAGAGCATTTCTTTACCCTCTCACGCAGAATTGATTATGTCTCAAAGAGAAGCCGTCAATGATGCATGGGATTTATCTTTAAAAGCGACAATGACACCCTTCATTGAACGCCACCCAGAATGGACAAAGCAAGCAGGAGAATATGAAGGTAAAGGCTTTGATTGGAGGTGGTATTATGCATTTCAACAAGTTGGCGACCAATCAGTCGAACCCTTATCTATCGCATATAGAAAAGGACGTTTGGAGCGAGACAATTTTGCAGGCTTAGTCTCTTTGTTGTCCCCTCCAGTGCTTATTCAACGTCATTTCCAGCAATTAGCTTCAACAGATCAAAAACAAGCCATAGCCTATGAAGAATCTGTTAGAGCATTCCATAAAGAATTGCGTACATATTATTATCCAATGCTATTTTTAAACCAACCATTTGAATCGCCAGATGCCTCAGCTCAACCAGGCTATAAACCATTGAAATCACCCTCATAAAACGATTAGTCTGCATTATTGTAACCGCAATCAACATTGCGTTTAATCCTCTATGTGCCGATACAGTCAGTGTTTTTAAATTTGGAGATATAACAGTTTCCAGCGGCAATACTGAGCTGGCAAATGCATTTAGAAAATGACAGGAATTAGTCTATTAACGGACTCTATTCAAATCTCACCCAATGACCATTATTGGCGATTTTCAGCCGCCTCCTTATTCCCAGACTTGATCTGGGATCCAGCGAATTAAATATGTCGCGCTATGCGCGGCTTTATTCTTTGACTAGATTCCTGCCTTCGCAGGAAAATCGGAATGAGAAGGGTGTTTTGCCAGATAGATGGTTCCCGTATTCATAGGAAGGGCGCTTGTTTTCTGGTTTAAGAAGAAGCTCTGCATCCATCCAAATCCGGCATCTCACCCAAATATATGGCAGGTTGTATTTTGTGATGTTGCGCGTCGCACCAGATGGTTGTTACTGTCGCGCGGTGAACTGGTTGAAATAAATTGAGGGTTGGCTGTGATGAAAAATAAAATCTTATCTGCATGCGCGGTAGTGGCGTTGATGGCATGTGCACATACACAGCAAGATCACGGGCTAACACTTACGCAAGGCTGGGTATTAGACGGCTTTGAAAATCCTGAAAGCGTTGCTGTCAGCGATGATGGAAAACAGCTTTTTGTGTCAAATGCAAATGGTGAGGCCAAGCAAAAAGACGGCAATGGCTACATCAGTAAAGTGTCGAGCAGTGGTGAATTTATCGAGAAAAAATGGGTGTCAGGCCTGAATTCACCTCTTGGGGTTACTTTGCACAATGACATGTTGTTTGTGTCAGATGTTGATCAATTGGTGCAGATAAAGGTCGATACCGCGGAAATCGTAAGGAAAATTGACATTGAGGGGGCGCAATTACTCAATGATGTCACACCGGCACACGATGGAGGTGTTTTCGCAAGCGATACAATAGGCAAGTCCATATACCATTACAAAGATGGTGCGGTCTCGGTCTGGATGGAAAGTGAACGCTTTAGCGGTATCAATGGATTGCTTGTGCTGGGAGATAATCTCCTTGTCGCGGTCATGGATGCGGGTGAGCTTTTATCTGTGGACCTAGAGACGCAAGACATCACCGTCATTTCCGGCGGTATAAAGGGCGCAGATATGATGGTGCCGTTAGCGAAGGGTGGATATATCGTCAGCGAATGGCCCGGCGTATTGCATCACGTGGATAACAATGGGGAGCGGTCGGTTATTATTGATACGCTTTCGGAAGAATACCACTATAACGACATGACATCTTACGGTGATGTGCTCTTTACACCCAATTGGGGCACTGGGAGCGTCACAACGTTCAAGATTGAGGAATAGATATTAAATATCTAATTCCTCAACGAACTCGGCATTGTCTTGAATGAATTTAAAGCGGAGTTCGGCTTTTTTGCCCATAAGGGTTTCAACCAACTCGCCGGGGCCTTCTAGGCCGTCTGGCAAGGCGATACGTGCCATGGAGCGTTTGGCTGGGTCCATTGTCGTTTCTTTAAGCTGGGCTGGCATCATCTCACCAAGACCCTTAAAGCGTGAGACTTCGACATTTTTGCCTTTGAACATTGTTCTTAAAAGCTCGTCCTTGTGCTCATCATCACGCGCATAGGCGGATTTAGCACCAGCTGCGAGTTTGTAGAGTGGCGGCATGGCCATGAAGAGGCGGCCTGAGGTGATAAGCTCTGGCATTTGTTTGTAGAAGAATGTGATAAGCAGGGCGGCAATGTGCGCCCCATCGACATCCGCATCGGTCATGATAACGACGCGTTGATAGCGAAGGTCATTGATATCAAACTTGCGACCAATGCCTGTGCCTAGCGCTGTCGATAGATCATTCAACTCGACATTAGCGCGGAGTTTATCGGCTCCAGCGGATGCAACGTTTAGGATTTTACCGCGTAGAGGCAGAATGGCTTGGGTTTTACGGTTACGGGCTTGTTTGGCCGAGCCACCCGCCGAGTCACCCTCAACGATGAAAATTTCAGTGTCTTCTTTGGAGTTGCTAGAACAATCAGCTAGCTTTCCCGGCAGGCGAAGTTTACGAGTTGCGGACTGGCGGGAAACTTCTTTTTCCTTACGGCGGCGCATTCTAAGGTCTGACTGCTCAATCGCCCATTCCAGAAGTTTCGTTGCTTCTTTAGGAGATGTTGTGAGCCAGTGGTCAAAGCGGTCGCGCATCGCACCTTCGGCCACGCGCAGGCCTTCAGGAGATGATAGTTTGTCTTTTGTTTGGCCTACAAATTCAGGCTCGCGAATAAAGACGGATAGCAATGCACCAGCAGAACCAAGGACGTCATCGGCAGTGATTTGAGATGCTTTCTTGACGTTGGTAAGCTCACCATAGGCGCGTAGACCCTTGGTGATAGCTGAGCGCATTCCCGCTTCGTGTGTTCCACCGTCCCGCGTAGGAACCGTGTTACAATAGGAGCGTGTTATGCCGTCATCTTCGCCAAATCCATTGGCCGACCAGCACAATGCCCACTCACACGCAGCGCCATTGTCCATGTCGACGCGGCCAGCGAATATGTCTGATGTGACCATGATTTTGCCTACGGACAACTCTTTGAGCATGTCGGCAAGACCGTTTGGATAGTGAAGAACAGATTCAGTAGGTGTCTTATCGTTTTCACTTAGTAGTTCGGGATCGCATTTCCAGTGGATTTGCGCGCCTTGGTGCAAATAGGCTTTTGCCTTTGCCATCTGATAGAGGCGGGCAGGTTTAAACTGAACCTTGGTACCAAATATTTCAAAGTCAGGTTTGAAGCGAACAACTGTTCCACGACGATTGGGAGCGTTTCCGATGATTTCTATCGGAGCCATGGAGTGACCGCGTTCAAAGGCTTGGAAGTATAGTTTTTTATCTCTGGCGACTTCGACTTCCAGTCTTTCCGAAAGTGCGTTTACCACCGAAATACCAACACCGTGGAGACCACCCGCTGTTTGATAGGCTTTGTTAGAGAATTTACCTCCCGAGTGCAGAGTCGTCATAATGACTTCGAGGGCTGACTTACCAGGAAATTTCGGGTGAGGGTCTACAGGGATACCGCGACCGTCATCTCTAACGCTTAGAAAGCCATCTTTTTTCAAATGAACTTCGATTTTCGATGCGTGTCCGGCGACAGCTTCATCCATAGAGTTATCTAGAATTTCGGCAAATAGGTGATGAAACGCACGTTCATCAGTACCACCGATATACATGCCGGGGCGCTTGCGAACGGGCTCAAGTCCTTCGAGAACCTCAATATCCTTAGCTGAATATTCTTGCTCTGAGACTCTAGCTGCGTTTCCTTTAGCGGCCATAATGTTTCCTATCTACTCTCTAATGGTCTGGTCTTAATAGTCGAACATGGCCGTATTCGCGCAAAACGCAAATACGGATAATCCATTTAATTCGTACAGAAACTCAGAATCGCAGCTCTGTAACTCGTTCGGGACTAGAAGAACCAGCGTTTTTTCAGCTTTTTCTTGCAACCCTGAACCTGTTTTTCATAGCGGTCAGCATTGCGGTGGACCTTGTTAGCCACATCAATCAGCCATTTTTTCTTTTTCCACGTGCCGCGAAGGTATCCGCCAGCTCCGTCATGATAAGCTAGATAATGAGCGCGGTAATTGTACTGGCTAATACCTGTGCGTTTTCCGGTCTTGGCTATATACCATCCTATAAAGTCAGTGGCATCATCAAAATCGAACCGTTCAGCACCGTTATTGCCAGTTGATTTCTTGTATTCATCCCATGTGCCGTCCAATGCCTGAGCATATCCATATGCTGTTGATGGGCGTTTGCCTGGCAATAAGCCTAACATACGGCGTTTGCCTCGTTCGGGTTTAGCCTTGTGGTCAAACGAGCTTTCCTGACGAATAATCGCCAGTTGTAGACCAATAGGCGCGCCCCACTTTTTGGCAGCTTTTCGGGTCGCGCGGTACCATGATTTATTTTCTCCTAGAAACTCGCAGGCGTTATCTTGCTGTTTGGGTGGGCTAGTAGAGCAAGCGCTTAATACCAAACCAGTAGCTATAACGAGGGAGAGAGTAAGTCTTTTCATGGAAATCATTTTCTTCGTTAATGCATGATACTTCAAGTTACAGTTCTAATAATGTTTCGCCTTTCGCTTTTGCCTTCCTTGGAATGTTTGATCCAAAGTGTGCAAAAAGAAAAACGCCGGAGCATTGCTGCTCCGGCGTTTAAAATAATCAATAAGTTCTAACGAACTCTAAGCAATTAAGCTTTGTAGTACATGTCGAACTCAACCGGGTGAGGGTGAAGTTCTAGAGCCATAACGTCTTCCATTTTAAGCTCGATGTAAGCGTCGATTTGATCGTCATCGAATACGCCACCAGCTTTAAGGAAGTCACGATCTTTGTCCAAGCACTCAAGAGCTTCGCGCAATGAACCACAAACTTGTGGAATTGCAGCAGCTTCGTCTGCTGGTAGGTCGTAAAGGTCTTTATCCATAGCATCACCCGGGTGGATTTTGTTTTGGATACCGTCAAGACCAGCCATAAGAAGACCAGCAAATGCCAAGTATGGGTTTGCCATTGGGTCAGGGAAACGTGTTTCGATACGTTTCGCTTTAGCACCAGCACCGTAAGGAATACGGATAGAAGCTGAACGGTTTTTCGCAGAGTATGCAAGCATAACAGGTGCTTCATAGCCTGGAACAAGGCGCTTGTATGAGTTTGTTGATGGGTTTGTAAGAGCACATAGAGCTTTAGCGTGCTTGATGATACCACCAATGTAGTAAAGACATGTTTCAGAAAGGTCAGCATATCCGTCACCAGCGAAAGTTGGGTTGCCATCTTTCCAGATTGATTGGTGAACGTGCATACCAGAACCATTGTCTTTAAACATAGGCTTGGGCATGAATGTCGCTGTTTTGCCGTATGAAGCAGCTACGTTGTGAACAACGTATTTGTACATTTGAACGCGGTCAGCCATTTCGATCAATGTGCCGAAAACCATTCCAAGCTCGTGTTGAGCTGGCGCAACTTCGTGGTGTTGCTTTTCTGGCTTCATGCCAAGCTCGCCCATAACGGAAAGCATTTCAGAACGCATGTCCTGGCAAGAATCGATTGGTGGAACTGGGAAGTAACCACCTTTAGGACCTGGGCGGTGACCCATGTTACCTGTTTCGTATTCTTTGCTTGTGTTCTCAGGAAGCTCTGTTGAATCGTATGAGTAACCAGTGTTTGCAGGATCAGTTGACCATTTGACATCGTCAAATACGAAGAATTCTGGCTCTGGACCAAAGTATGCTGTGTCACCAAGACCTGTAGACTTCAAGTATGCTTCAGCTTTCTTAGCTGTCATACGTGGGTCACGGTTATAAGCTGTCATTGTGCCTGGGTTCAGGATGTCACAATTGATAACCATTGTTGTCTGTTGGAAGAATGGGTCGATGTGAGCTGTAGAAGCGTCTGGCAATAGAACCATGTCTGATTCATTGATTGCTTTCCAACCAGCGATAGATGATCCGTCAAACATTGTTCCGTCTTCGAACATGCTTTCATCAACAGCATCTGCAGTAAAAGTTACGTGCTGCCATTTACCTTTTACGTCTGTGAAACGTAGGTCAACGAATTGAACGTCTTTTTCTTTAATCAGTTTTAAAACACTCTCGGACACGGGGTCACTCCTCTTTTTTGTGTATACTCAGCGACCGAACCGATAAACGGGAGGCCTTCTGTTACTCTATTATTCTCTTTTATTGAAAGTTTCGGCGTTTACTAGATGGCTTTGTCGCCAGTTTCACCCGTTCTGATACGCACGACTTCAGAAATATCGGAAACAAAAATCTTACCATCCCCAATTTTTCCTGTTTGAGCGGCGTTTGTTACTGCTTCAACTGCTGCATCAAGTTGAGAGTCAGTGACGACAACTTCAATTTTAAGTTTAGGAAGAAAGTCGACAACATATTCTGCCCCGCGGTATAGTTCTGTATGTCCGCGTTGGCGTCCAAAGCCTTTAGCTTCAATGACTGTCATGCCTTGAAGTCCAACTTCGTGAAGAGCTTCCTTCACTTCATCTAGTTTGAAGGGTTTGATGATCGCTTCAATTTTTTTCATTTTTCAATCACACCTTGTTAGGCTCAATGGGTGAGTTTGAGCCCATTATTTTTATAGGGGCTAGTCCAATTTGTGTATGCGCGAACGTAGCGAAGTTGAGTAGTTAATTTTATAGGAAATTTATCACCTTATCGTTTGGTGCCTAACAATTGGGCGGTGGTGGTCAAAAAATAACCGGCTTGAGTTTGGTCTATAAAGTCGATTGAATGACAACGTCAAATTATTTTCAAAGAATAGCGACTTAATGCCTTTAACCAGTAGGGATATTGGTTGCGTGTCTACGGGTGATAAGTGAGTTGGCATTGAAATTGAATTATAACTTGGGGTCGGGGAATGTAATTAGCCAGCTAAAAGCGGGAAAGGCCACCGCCATGCGCATTATGAGCGTTAATCAAATGTATCAAGCAGACAGTAGAATGTCCGATTCTGGGCTATCTGGCGCGAGTTTGATGGATGCTGCTGGGCAAGCATGTGCAGAAGTGGTGCATGATAGATGGCCTGAAGGGCGCATATTCGTACTGTGTGGCCCCGGAAATAATGGCGGCGATGGTTTTGTTGCCTATCGGTATCTTGAGCAATTTAATCGAGATGTGAAATTATTCTTGCTTGGAGATGTTGCACAATTATCGGGTGATGCTGCAGGAGCGGCTGAGCTCGTGCATGACGATATTCTCCCAATTGGCCAACTTCTAAACGAAGACGAGCTAGCCCTAGATGAAGGCGATATAGTCGTCGATGCTTTGTTTGGTGCTGGCCTTAGCCGTCCATTGGAAGGCGAAGCACTTCAGATCGTTAGTCTTATCAATAACTCTGAAGCAAAAGTCATTAGTATAGACATGCCGTCAGGGATTGATGGTGATACAGGGAAAATTCTTTCGGTTGCGATTGAAGCCAATGCTTGTGTGACGTTTGAGGCATTGAAGTGTGCTCACGTCGAAGAGCCAGCTGCCAGTATGTGTGGCGAGGTCATCGTAAAAAGAATCGGGATTACGGATTCGGTGCTTTCGGATCTTGCTGAAAATGTTTATTTGAATACGCCGGAATTGTGGGCAGAGAAGCTGCCATGGCCCTCAAGAATGTCTCATAAGCATGACCGAGGCAGATTGGGCGTCATTTCCGGAGGTGCTGGCCATACGGGAGCAGCCAGATTGGCGGCTATGGCTGGGCTGAGAATGGGAGCTGGTGTTGTAACGCTTATCGGAGAGCAGGCAGCAATTCCTGAAATGGCTGCGAGTTCACTCGCATTGATGATGCATAGTCATCGCGATGTTGATGAATTATATTTGAAGGCGAGAGAGCAATCCAGTCTTGTATTTGGTCCGGCTGCAGGATTAACGGAATCGACTCGTTTCAAAGTCGCGGCTCTACTGAAAACCGGAATTCCAGTGGTTTTGGATGCAGATGCTTTGAGCGTCTATAAGGATGACCCATCGTATTTGTTTGGTTTGTTGCACGATAAATGTGTTCTTACGCCACATGTTGGAGAGTTTGAGCGAATTTTTCCGGGCTTGTTATTAAATACTGGAAATAAATTAAACGCAGTACGCGAAGCTGCGAAGCGAGCAGGGTGTGTCGTTGTTCTGAAGGGCGCTGATACAGTGATTGCATCTCCATCAGGAGAAGCGCGGGTAAACATTCATGGATCTCCATTTTTAGCGACAGCGGGCACTGGAGATGTGCTTGCAGGCATGATTGGGGGATGGATAGCGCAGGGTATGTCAGCGTTTGATTCTGCTTCAGCATCGGTGTGGTTACATGGGGAAGCTTCCCTAACGGGTGGGGCTGGTCTTATTTCAGAAGACCTAATGGAGTATTTTCCGAAGATTTTAACGCGGTTTTACGAAGAAAATTCGCGTTCAAATGTACTTTGGGAAAGAAAAATTGAAATTAGCTCTTGATGTCTAGTACAAACATTGTGTAGAGACCCTGCTTCCGGCTCGTTTGCGGGTATGGCGGAATTGGTAGACGCACTGGTTTTAGG
>CAYGPZ010000006.1:0-138264 GCA_964352025.1 uncultured Hyphomonadaceae bacterium | reverse complement strand
TGGCGGAGAAGGAGGGATTCGAACCCCCGGAACCCGCAAAGGCTCAACGGTTTTCAAGACCGCCGCATTCGACCACTCTGCCACTTCTCCGAGGCGCTGTTCATACATAAACTAATTTTATTTGCAAAGGGAAATCGTGTAGTTTTTTCAGAAAAAATTGAAATAGCTCGATTTGCGTTAATCATAACGTCTATGAAACGGCGCGAAAGCGCAGGAATTCGTGGGTTCTCGCGTTAACCTGTTTATCTGAAAATATCTCGAACAGCGTTAAGGTAAACAGGTAAGTAACCATAATCATTACGAAATTTCGTCGAAAAATTAATCATTAATACAAGCTCGTTTGCTAATTTGCATCCAATAAACCGCCAAAAGAGCGGAAGGCTTAAGAAAAAATCTTGAGCTTACCTTTTAAAACAAAGGGAAGACCAGACCATGGCGATAGCCACCTCTAAGCAAGACGTTATACGTCTTGGAATGATAAAATATGCTGTGTTGGGTACAGTTGGTAGTGCTTTGATTCTTTCCGTTCCTGTTGCGGTTGCTGACAACACATCTCCAGCTCCAATAACTTTTGCGGGATCTAAACCCTCATCGGGGGCCAAGGTTCAATACCGTCAATATGCTTCTGCGCCTGTTCAATCTGCGAGGGTGCAGGGCGGGTCTAAGCGGGTCGAATATCGATATCCTGATCAGCCTAATATGGCATATGGTCAGAACGGACCGCGGCAACTTAGCTTTTCTGCTCAGCCTATGGCGTTTTCGTCTTCAAAATCTGCTGTATCATTGGGGCAAGCTCAAAAAATATCGGGATCAAAACTTATCAAGCGGGACCCTGCATTGACCCCCGGAGATTTTGATGCCCGTGCGACGGCTGCTCAAATAGGTGCAAACGTTGCGCGTTCAACGAGGCAAGCAGTTTCCAATATCGCGCAAAAAGTATCTGACAAACACAGTCAACCGCGTAAGGTGCGCCAAAAACAGGTGATGTTGGCTGCGGAAGCACCTAGAGGCTATGCTAAGCAGAAAATAGGCGCGCCTTATGAAATTCAGGGCCGCTGGTATGTTCCATTCGCTGAACCTAACTATGATGAAGTCGGCGTAGGATCTTGGTATGGGCCTAAATTCCACGGTAAAGCGTCAGCTGTTGGTGAAACGTTTGACCAGAACGCACTAACTGCTGCGCATCCAACTTTACCTATTCCAAGTCTGGCGCGTGTTACGAATATTGAAAATGGCCGCACTGTTGTTGTTCGTATAAATGATAGAGGCCCATTCGTAGATGATCGTATTATAGATCTATCAAAGTATGCTGCTTCGGTGCTTGGGTATAAGGATACCGGAACTGCCAAGGTGCGTGTCCAGTATATGGGCTTTGCGCCAGAAGCTCACAACACGGTTCCTGCTAAGTATGTTGCGGAAGCAAAAAGGACATTGGCAACGGATAGAGGCAGAGCTCCCGAGCTTATGAATGCAAGCTTTAAGGTACCTCGTCCTGCACCTCAAGCGCTGCCTGCGTTGCGTGCTCCAAAGCCGAGTAATAGTCACCACCTGTCTACCGGAGGATATTTGCTTCAATTAGGTGCATTCGGTGAACTGTCTAACGCGCATCAACTAAGGGCGAAACTTCATCCCTACGGAAAAGTCTTTGTCAAAGAAACGCGGATCAATGGAAGAGATATTTTCAAAGTTTATCTTGGAAACCTTTCGTCTAGGCAACAAGCTACTCAATTAAAGCGAAACTTGTCCGCAAACGGTTTTGATGCGTTGATTGTGTCAAACTAGTCAGATTTTCGACAAAATACCTCTTCTTTCAGCTGGGAACATTGACGTTTCCAGCTGAACTGTTTTGTGTGCCATAAAGAACTGTACGCGATTCAGTTGTATCTATCGTTAGCTTGCTACCGATTGAGAAAGAGGTTTTCTATGCGCATTATTACCGCTTTATTGGCGACATCTTCCCTTCTTATAACGGGGTTAAGTTCAGTTGCGACAGCAGATGTGCTGAATACGAAAGCCGATTACGCGTATATTATGGATGCTGATACTGGATTGGCGCTCTACTCCAAAGATGGAGATGTCCCCTTTATACCAGCATCTATGACCAAAATCATGACGGCGTATGTCGTGTTTGAGCGGATAAGAGATGGCCGGTTGTCGCTTGATGACGAATTCTTGGTTTCTGAGACGGCTTGGCGTGAAGGTGGGGCTGCTTCAGGCGGTTCAACGATGTTCCTTGAGTTAGGCTCTAAAGTATCCGTCAGAGACCTCCTGAGAGGCGTCATCATACAATCCGGTAATGATGCCTGTATTGTACTCGCTGAGAACATCAGCGGATCTCAAGAAGCCTTTGCTGAGGAAATGACACGCAGAGCTCAGGAGCTTGGGTTGGAAAGTGCCAAATTTGAGAACCCTACAGGCCTCTATTCTGAAAACCACAGGATAAGCGCAGCGGATCTAGCAAAGCTGGCCTATCTTTCAATCACGGACTTTCCAGAATATTATAGCTTGTACGCAGAAAAAGAATTCACTTGGAATGGTATTCGCCAACCAAACAGGAACCCTCTTTTAGGTGAAGTAAATGGAGCGGATGGTCTAAAAACGGGGCATCTTGAAATATCAGGCTATGGGTTAGTCGGATCAGCCGTGCGTGATGGAAAACGACGTATCATTGTGCTCAATGGATTAGAATCAAAAGCAGATCGTGCGTCGGAAGCAAGGCGTGTTATGCGTGCAGCATTTGTAGATTTTAAAGTTGCCGAAGTTGTCCAGCCAGATCAGATCGTCGGTGAAGCAGTAGTCTATCTGGGGAAAACTAAAACAATCCCATTGAAGTCGACAGAATTGGTCAAAGCTGCGCTACATGCTGATTCAATCCGCGATATCAAAGTTGAGGTCGTTTACGATGGCCCTCTTAATGCTCCTCTAAACGAAGGTGATGTCGTAGGGAAAATTATTGTGACAGCGCCTGATATGGAAACGCAGACAACAAATGCTGTTGTTGCAAAGTCTGTTGCTAAGATGAGCTTGTTTGAACGTGCATTAGTAGGCATCGGATTTGGCGGCTAAAGCTCATGCAAGAAGGTAAGTTCATAACACTCGAAGGCGGTGAAGGCGTTGGGAAGTCAACGCTCGCGAAAAACCTTCAGTCGGTTCTGCTGAGCAAAGGGATACAGTCTGTATTGACTAGAGAGCCCGGTGGAACAGTTGGAGCTGAAACCATTCGCTCTCTGATTTTAAATCCACCTGGGGACGTAAATTGGTCTGCGACGAGTCAAACTTTACTGTTTTTTGCAGCTCGAAGAGATCATCTTGAGAATGTTATTGTACCTGCGTTAAAGCAAGGAAAATGGGTCATATGTGATAGGTTCACAGACTCGACACGTGCATACCAAGAAGTCGCCGGAGGTGTTTCTGCTTCGGTGATAGATACGCTCGATGAAATAATAGTCGATAATCATCAACCTGATTTGACGCTAATTCTGGACATGGAACTTTCAGAAGCAGCAAAGCGTAGACAGACCAGAAACGGTCCTGAGGATGTTTTTGAAAAGAAACCTCAAATATTCCACGAAAAAGTACGTCAGGCATTTCTCAATATTGCTCAAAACAATTTGAGTAGATGCAGTTTAATTGATGCTTCGCAGAAGGCAGACCTAGTAACTGAAGCGGCCGTAAATGCCATTAACAGTCAAGTTGGCTTCTCATGAGTTATGAGAAAGACCTGTCATTTGGACCAGTTCAGGGGCATTTAGATGCTCAGTCAGAGCTGTTGGAGGCTTTGCAATCGGGCCGTATGCATCACGGATGGATGTTTTCCGGTCCAAGAGGTGTTGGCAAATATAGATTGGCTTTGCAGTTTGCTGCAGCGCTTTTGTCAGGACACCGAGACAGTCTGAATATACAGTCGGACGACCATACTGCTCATCTCATTATAAATAATTCACACCCTGATTTACGGGTCGTGCAACGTCCGTTTGATGACAAGGGCAAGCAAAAAGCTGAAATACCAGTTTCTTCTATCCGCGATCTGACGAAGTTTTTCTCCCTACGGCCAGCAATGGGTGGTTGGAGAATAGCTATTATTGATGCGTTAGATGAAATGAACCGCAATGGTGAAAACGCGCTTTTGAAAACACTGGAAGAGCCGCCGCCTCAGTCACTTATTATACTTGTTGTACACGGTGAAGCACAGGTTCTTCCGACGATAAAGAGTCGCTGTAGAAGTTTGAAGTTAGGATCATTGGCCGAAGACGAAGCTGTTAAAGCACTTGTAGGTGCAGGGTTGGAGCAGTCAGATGCACGTGATGCACTCAGTTACGCTCCTGGGCTTCCTGGAAAAGCGCTTAAGCTGAAGTCTGCAGAGGCGCGCGCGGCGGCTAGGACAGCTAGAAATGCGGTTTCTCGGATTGGAAGTCTGGATTTTAAACAATTATCTGAAATGCTTTCGTCTGCCTCTAAATCTCCGGATAGCTTTGATGCTGCCTTCCATTCTTTGTGTAATTTTGCATATCAATCAGCAAAACGAACTGATAATCCATTGGCAGCAGGTGAATGGGCGCAAACACATGAAAACCTTATTGCGCTGGCGGCTGAAACTAAAGCTTTGAATCAAGACAAATCACAAGCTGTTGCAAATGCTGTTATGCAATTGCAGCGCACAGGACGATTATATAAATGACTAAACCGATATTGTTTGACAGCCATATAAACCTTCATGGCGAGCAATATGAAGAGGACCGCCAAGAGGTGTTAGCGCGTGCGCGTGAAGCTGGTGTAACTCGTTTTATTTCAATATGCGATAAACTTGAAAACTATCCAGTTATCAAAGCACTTACCGATGACAATGAGGATATGTGGTGCTCAGTTGGTGTGCATCCGCATTATGCTAAAGAATACGCTCAATTGACGAGTGCTGATTTGATCGAGAGGGCCGCCGACCTTAAAGTATGCGGTATTGGTGAGACGGGTTTAGACCTGCACTATGGGTATAGCGATATTGAGCTTCAAAAAGAGTCATTCATCAAACATATCGCCGCAGCAAGGGAAATTGGGTTGCCACTTATTGTTCATTCTCGTGAAGCTGATGAATTGATGGGTGATATATTAGAAGCTGAGATGAAAAAAGGGAAATTCCAGCCTTTAATGCATTGTTATACGTCGGGCATGGAACTAGCCAAGCGCGCTATGGCGCTGGATGCATATTTTTCTATATCAGGCATTGTTTCATTTAAGAAGGCAGATGATGTGCGAGCTGTGGCAATGGAAATGCCTCTAGATAGAGTTATTTTAGAAACAGATTGTCCTTATCTTGCGCCAACGCCATACAGAGGCCGTAGAAATGAGCCAGCTTATCTGACAGAGGTGTGTAAGGCGTTTGCTGACCTGAGAGGGCTTAGCATTGAAGAAACAGCACAATTGACGACTGATAACTGTCTTAGATTATTTGGACGGACTAGCTAATGGGCAAATTACAGGTTCGTATTTTGGGGTGTGGATCGTCGGGCGGCGTACCGCGTATCAATGGTGACTGGGGGGATTGTGATCCGCTAGAGCCAAAAAACAAGCGTTCCAGGTGTTCAATTCTTGTGAGGCAATGGTCTGACGACGTATCTGAGCCGACACAAGTTCTTGTAGATACATCACCTGATATGAGAGAACAATTATTAGCAGCGAATGTGAAGTCACTTGATGCGGTGATATACACGCACGACCATGCCGACCAATCCCATGGCATAGACGACTTAAGGGCCTTAGCTTACACGAATAAGAAGCGTGTTCCGATCTACATGGACGAGCCAACCCGCAATACATTGGTTTCCAAATTTCGATATTGCTTTGAAGGAAGTGGAGATTATCCGCCTATATTGGATAAACAGCCCGATATAAAGATTAGTGAACCTGTTGTGATTGATGGTAGTGGGGGAAAGGTTGAGTTTCTTCCATTGGACCAGGATCATGGGCGTATTCGCTCACTAGGGTTTCGAATAGGGCCAATTGCATACTGTAATGATACTGTTGGGCTGCCTGAAGACACGCTAGCAGCTTTAGAGGGCGTGGATACGCTAATAGTAGATGCTTTGCGTTATACAGCCCATCCATCGCATGCTCATTTAGATCTCGCATTGTCGTGGATAGAGCGAATTAAGCCCAAGTTGGCCGTACTCACAAATTTGCATATTGATATGGATTACAAGCGTTTGCGTGACAAATTACCAAGTCATATCGTGCCTGCTTACGACGGAATGGAGTTAGCCGTATAAGACTCCCTAGGGTCCTTGTTTTCAATCTGTTTAAATGTCAAATTTCACATAATATAGATTATGCGTTTGGGCGGAAGTTTCATTCCCGGTGCGTAATTGAACTGTATCTGCACCGGTAGCATCTTACACTCTATGTTGGGCGGTTTCATCTACCCGGCTAGGCTGAGGAGAAAGCTCTTAGTCCATGCTATGGCTGGAGCCCTCTCCCCGTATTGTTTGCTTATCTGTTTCTCAGCAGCCCTGACAGGTCTGCAAGAACAGCGTCTGCTGCCTCTAGTACATTTGTACCCGGACCAAATATTGCGGACACGCCACACGCCTTCAAGAAATCATAATCTTGTTCAGGAATGACGCCGCCGACAAATATTTTTATGTCTTCTCTACCAAGCGATTTTAATGCTTCTATCAACTCAGGAACAAGAGTCTTGTGTCCTGCTGCCAATGAAGAAACACCGATAGAATCTACGCTTAGAGAAATCGCGAGTTCAGCTGTTTCATGTGGCGTAGAAAATAAGTCAGTCATATCAACAACAAAGCCCAGATCGGAAAAAGCAGTTGCTACGACTTTGGCACCACGATCGTGGCCGTCTTGACCCATTTTAGCGATCAAAATATGAGGCTTTTTATCGTTTTTGGCAGAATAATCTTCTATCTTGCTTTGGACATTCTTGTAGATGGGATCATCTTTATAAGCATCTGAATAAACGCCTTTAATTACGCGTGTGACCGGTTTGTGGCGATCAAATGCGACTTCCATAGCATCAGAGATCTCACCTAGAGTAGCTCTAGCACGTGCACACTCAACAGCCGCATCCAAAAGGTTCCCATCGCCTGATTTAGCGATTTTTGTAAGATTTTCGAGTGTTTCTGAGCATGCCTTTTTGTTTCTAGACGCTTTTATTTTCTTGAGGCGAGCAATCTGACTTTTTCGGACCGCGGCATTATCAATTTCCAAGATGTCGATTGGATCTTCATCTTCCAAACGATACTTGTTTACGCCGATAATGACGTCTTCACCTTGGTCAACTCGTGCTTGGCGTTTCGCTGCAGCTTCTTCGATCTTGAGTTTAGGAATACCTTTTTCAATAGCCTTGGTCATTCCACCTTCGGCTTCGATTTCCTCGATCATTTCCCATGCTTGATCGACGAGTCCTTGAGTCAGTGCTTCGACATAGTAAGAGCCACCTAGTGGGTCTACAACATCCGTTACACCAGTCTCGTTTTGCAGAATTAGCTGAGTGTTTCTAGCGATACGTGCTGAGAACTCTGTTGGAAGAGCAATAGCCTCATCAAAGCTGTTCGTGTGCAAAGATTGTGTGCCGCCTAAGACCGCTGCTAGCGCCTCGTAAGCTGTACGCACGACGTTGTTGTACGGGTCTTGCTCGGTAAGGGAAACACCTGATGTCTGACAGTGTGTTCTTAGCATTTTTGAGCGCTCGGATTTAGCGCCGAGGTCGGTCATTATTTTCGACCATATCTGACGCGCTGCTCTCAATTTTGCGGCTTCCATGAAAATGTTCATGCCGATACAGAAAAAGAAAGATAGGCGTCCGGCAAACGCATCTACGTCCAGACCTTTATTCTTTGCTGCACGAACATATTCCATGCCGTCTGCAAGCGTAAACGCTAGCTCCTGCGCTAGTGTGGAGCCAGCTTCCTGCATGTGGTAGCCGGAGATAGAAATAGAATTGAACTTAGGCATCTCCTGGGATGTATATTCAATAATATCCCCAATGATCTTCATACTTGGCTCGGGCGGATAAATAAAGGTGTTCCGCACCATGAATTCTTTGAGGATGTCGTTTTGTATCGTTCCTGATAATTTGGCTTTATCAACGCCCTGTTCTTCACCAGCAACAATATACATTGCAAGGACAGGAATGACGGCACCATTCATTGTCATTGAAACTGACATCTCATCCAATGGAATGCCGTCGAAAAGGATTTTCATGTCCTCAACGGAATCTATCGCAACACCTGCTTTACCAACATCGCCTTCAACACGTGGGTGATCTGAGTCATATCCACGGTGAGTGGCTAGATCAAACGCAACAGAGAGGCCTTTTTGACCAGCCTGAAGGTTTTTCCGGTAGAATTTATTGCTTTCTTCGGCCGTAGAAAACCCAGCATATTGGCGAATGGTCCACGGGCGGTTGGCATACATTGATGCACGGACGCCGCGTGTATACGGTCCAAATCCCGGAAGTTCTTTTCCAATACCCTCAGGAACATCTTCTTTAGTGTATATAGGCTTGAGGTCGATGCCTTCAGGTGTATTTACGGTAAGATCGTCTAGGTCGCGCCCGCGTAGTTCTTTTGCTGCAAGCGCTTTCCAGTCATCTACTGTTGGATCACTCATTTTTCAAACTCCATGATCACATCATCCACGGCGAGATTATCACCCGCTGAAGCATTGATTTTCGCGACAACACATTTTTTCTCTGCACGCAGCGTGTTTTCCATTTTCATGGCTTCTACGACTGCGAGGGCCTGACCATCTTGAACTTCTTGTCCTTCTTCAACAAGGACAGAAACAATCACGCCTGGCATTGGACATAGTAAAAGTGATGATGTGTCTGGCGGCACTTTTACTGGCATCAATTTCGCGAGTTCACCGGCACGTTTGGTTCTAACGAAGACATCATGTTCACATCCGCGATACCAGACATGAAAACCTTGAGGTATCTTTTTTGTCCGGAAGCTAAGTAACTCGGTATCGACGATCACCTGAGCCAATTGTTTTCCTGGACGCCATTCTGTCGTTACAGCGAAATTGGTAACAGTTTTTCCAGTCTCGGAATGCAAGCTGATTTCAAACTGTCCATCTGTCTCAGTTGCGTCAACAACGTAGGAATTATCACCGATTTCAACGTTCCAAGCATCTGGAATAGCTCGTTTTAATCCTGAGAGGCTACCTGAGACTTCTATAGCTCTTCGTTCACTCAAAATCTGCAGAACGGAACACGCTGCGCCTAGTTTTAGTTCTTTTTCTATTGAACTTTGAGCGCCTTCAAATCCTTCTGGATACTCTTCTTCGATAAAGGCTGTTGTTATGTTTCCACTTTCAAAACGCTCGTGATCATACACGGCTTGAAGGAATGGAATATTGTGACCAATACCATCGAGTTCGAATACATCTAGTGCATTCTTCATTGTATTGATGGCGTTGGAGCGTGTTTCAGACCATGTACAAAGCTTTGCAATCATTGGGTCGTAGAACATGGATATTTCACCACCTTCAAAGACACCGGTATCATTCCTGATGATTGAGCCGTCTTTTAAAATACCTTCTTGCGGCGGACGATAGCGCTTTAATCTTCCGATTGAAGGCAGGAAGTTCCGGTAAGGGTCTTCCGCGTATATGCGGCTTTCCATAGCCCAACCATTTAATTTTACGTCTTTTTGTTGCAGGCTTAGCTTGTCGCCATTAGCTGACCTTATCATCTGCTCAACAAGGTCTACACCCGTAATCAGTTCTGTAACCGGGTGCTCCACCTGTAGACGTGTATTCATTTCAAGGAAATAGAAATTCCGGTCGCCATCGACGATGAATTCGACTGTACCAGCGCTGTCATAATCCACAGCTTTGGCGAGGGCGACTGCTTCCTCCCCCATGGCTTTGCGTGTTTTCTCATCTAGAAACGGAGATGGTGCTTCCTCAATGACTTTTTGATTCCGTCGTTGGATCGAGCATTCGCGTTCGCCAAGGTAGATAACATTGCCGTGCTTGTCTCCTAGCACTTGGATTTCAATGTGACGGGGCTGGGTCACAAATTTCTCGATGAAAATTCGATCGTCCCCAAAGCTGCTGCTGGCTTCGTTCTTAGAAGATTGAAACCCTTCGCGTGCCTCTTCGTCATTCCAGGCGATGCGCATACCTTTACCACCACCACCGGCGGAAGCTTTGATCATCACAGGGTAGCCGATTTTTTGGGATATTTTTACCGCTTCAGCTGCGTCTTCGATAAGTCCCATATGTCCAGGAACTGTCGATACGCCTGCTTCTTTAGCTAGCTTCTTCGAAGTGATCTTATCACCCATAACCTCAATAGCTTTTGGGTTTGGGCCGATAAAGGCAATCTTGTTTTTCTTTAGCTGTTTTGCAAATTCAGGGTTTTCGGACAGGAACCCATACCCAGGGTGAACTGCATCAGCTCCTGATTGTTTAATTGCATCAAGGATTTTATCCATGACGATGTAAGATTGGTTCGCTGGAGGTGGACCGATGTGAATTGCTTCGTCAGCCATTTCAACATGAAGTGCGTTTGCATCAGCATCCGAATAAACAGCTACGGTTTTAATACCAAGGTTTTTCGCTGTTTTGATAACTCGGCAGGCAATTTCACCGCGATTTGCAATAAGGATTTTCTTGATCATAGCGGTAAATTCCCGTGCTTTTTCCAAGGCCCTTTTTGCTGTTTCCCTTTTAGCATTTCGAAGGCGCGGCTAATCCGCATTCTTGTATTGTGGGGTTGAATAACTTCATCAATATAACCGCGTTCTGCTGCGCGGAATGGAGACAAGAATTTCTCTTCATAGTCAGCAATATGTTCTGCAGTTTTTTCTTCATCGCCGAGGTCTTGACGGTGCAGGATTTCGACTGCGCCTTTAGCGCCCATAACCGCGATTTGAGCAGTCGGCCAAGCGTAGTTTATATCTCCACGCAGATGCTTGGGTGCCATAACACAATACGCACCACCAAATGCCTTACGTGTTATTACGGTTACCTTTGGAACAGTTGCTTCGCCATAAGCGTAGAGCAATTTGGCTCCATGCTTGATTACACCATCATATTCTTGAGAAACCCCAGGTAGGAATCCCGGGACATCGACTAGAGTTAAAAGTGGAATTTCAAAGCAATCGCAAAATCTAACAAAGCGTGCCGCTTTACGCGATGCATCACTGTCTAAACATCCTGCGAGTACCATTGGTTGGTTGGCTACCACTCCAACAGTCTGTCCATCAATTCTAATGAAGCAACATAGGATGTTTTTAGCAAAGTCTTCCTGAATTTCGAAGAAGTCGCCTTCATCAGCGACTTTCTCGATTAATTCCTTCATATCATAAGGAATATTTGGATTTTCAGGTACGAGCGTATCTAGGCTCTCTTCAACACGTTTTGAGTCGTCAAATATCGGACGAGACGGTACGCCTTCTTTGTTATTTAACGGCAAAAAGTCGAATAGACGCCTGATTTCAGCGATCGCTTCCATGTCGTTATCGTAGGCCCCATCAGCAACCGACGACTTTGTAGTGTGAGTTTTAGCTCCACCTAGCTCTTCAGCGGTAACGACTTCGTTGGTAACGGTTTTAAGAACATCTGGTCCTGTTAAAAACATATAAGACGAGTCGCGAACCATAAAGATGAAGTCAGTAAGCGCAGGAGAATAGACCGCCCCACCTGCAGATGGCCCCATGATGACACTGATTTGCGGTACAACACCGGAAGCAAGAATGTTATTCTGAAATACATCAGTATATCCAGCCAGTGATGCAACACCTTCTTGGATACGAGCACCACCGGAGTCGCTTAATCCAATGATCGGCGCGCCATAGCTCATTGCCATTTCTTGGATTTTACAAATTTTCTTTGCGTGAGTTTCTGATAAGGACCCACCGTATACAGTAAAATCTTGAGCAAAAACAAAAACTTTACGTCCGTTTATCGTGCCCCACCCCGTGACAACACCATCACCAGGAATATGTGTTTTTTCCATCCCGAAATCGGTCGAGCGATGTTTTACAAACATATCGAACTCTTCGAAGCTGTCGGTATCGACAAGAAGCTCTAGTCGCTCTCGCGCAGTAAGTTTGCCTTTTTTGTGCTGGCTATCAATACGTTTTTGTCCGCCGCCAAGCCGTGCTTCATTGCGACGTTCTGCTAACTGCCCGAGAATAGATTGCATTCTTTACTCCAGATTCTTCAATACTAAAGTTTATCGTCATTTGACGGAGGAACTAAAACTCTTTCTTGCGTTTTTGTGTATTCGTAGTATTAACAAGTTTAATAAATGTAGATGTTGCGATATAAAATATGAAAAAGCAAAAATTCTTTATTGGTGATAAAATTCGTCTGACGCGGCAGGAATATGGGCTCACTCAAAAGAACTTTGCCAGTGAGTTAGGAATCTCCACAAGCTATTTAAATCAACTCGAAAATAATCAGAGGCACGTCACAGCTGGTATACTTCTCTCTTTAGCTAACAAGTTTAATGTCGATATTAAGTCAATTGACGGTAGAGAAGAAGATTTACTGTTAAGTGAGCTAAATGAAATCTCCAAAGATGAATTTTCTCAACTAGGGCAGCTGACAGCAAGAGAGCTTGCGCAAGCAGTTAGACACGCTCCTGAGTTCGCACGAGCCTACGCTCAACTCTATAAATCCTCGCACACGATGAAACAAACACTTGTTGAGCTAGACCAAGCCAAAAGTGACATCGGAATTCTTGCAACGCCTTATGATGAAGTGAGAGATTTTTATCATTCTATCGATAACTATATCGACCCGTTGGATCGTGCCGGCGAAGAATTAGCAAAAAAGATACATATCGATGGTGTATCAACAAACGAACGTTTGAAGCGTTATATAGAGTTGAACCATGATGTTCTTGTCAAAACTGGCGGTAGTGCTGATTATCCTAACGCTATAAGGCGTTATGACCTTTCCACGCGGACATTGTATTTAAACCCGTATCTAACATCCTCTTCTCACGCTTTTCAGATAGCTTGCCAGATTGCACTTTGGGAGCAGAAGGATGCGATTGACAAAGTTCTATCCGGTGCGAATTTTGCCAATGATGAATCGTTTGAGGTTTGTAAGTTGGGGCTCGCAAATTACTTTGCTGGTAGCGTGATCTTGCCTTACGAACAATTCTTCGAGACTGCTCAGCTTTTACGCCATGACATAGAGTTGATGGCGCACCATTTCGAAGCAAGTATGGAGCAAGTTTGTCACCGTCTTTCGACTTTACAGAGGTCTGAAAAGCGAGGTGTTCCCTTCTTTTTCGCACGCGTTGACCAAGCGGGGAATATTACGAAAAGGCACAGCGCAACCAAACTACAATTTGCAAGATTTGGGTCCGCATGTCCGCTATGGAATGTGCATCACGCCTTCAATTCTAAATCGAAGATTATCCGGCAGCTTGCTCAAACCAATGATGGTGAAAAATATTTGAGTATCGCTTTTGAAACTCAATCCAGTACCGGCGGCTTCAAAGACCCAGTCCGAAAATATGCTTTATCGATTGGGTGTGAGGTTAAATACCTAGATTCGATTGTATATGGAGACGGACTGGATATCAGTAACGAAGACAATTTTGATCCAATTGGTATTTCATGTCGCACATGTGACAGGAAGAAATGTCATCAGCGCTCGATCCCACCTTCCCAATCTGCTCTGAATATCGACCTTAATTATAGAAATATTGTGCCCTATAATTTATAAACACTTGTCAAATCTGAATTTAAAATTGAAGTTTAGCTTGGTTCAATCGGCAAGCAGATAAGAATAGCTGTTTAGTCTAGAGTTTCGCACTTTTACGATATACGACATCAAAATGATCAAGAGCTCTAGATATAACATTTTGCGTCGGATGGTGGCTTTTTGCCTAAGCGTTGGATGTTTTCTCAGTTTGCAGGTCGCGTCTGCCGAAACAACAAAAATTGCGGTTGCTACAAACTTTAAGCCGACGATCGAAAAGCTGATCAAAAGCTTTGAAAATGAAACAGCGCACAAGGTGCAACTCGTCTCAGGATCTACGGGAAAGCTTTATTCTCAAATTCAGCATGGTGCACCCTTTGATGTATTCCTGTCCGCTGATCAAAAACATGTAAATTTGTTAGTGCAACAAGGTCAGATAGAGGAGAAACGTCAGATTACCTATGCAATAGGCCGACTTGTCCTATGGGCCCCTAAATTTGCTTCTGATAAGATTTCTTTGGAACTTTTAGGCTCAAGGCATCTCTTGGCGATTGCAAACCCTAAGCTTGCTCCATATGGGAAGGCTGCCGTGGAAGTTCTTTCTCAATTCAAGTCAAAGCCAAAAATAGTTATGGGCGAAAATGTCGGGCAAGCTTTTGGAATGATTGCGACTGGGAATGCAGATTTAGGGTTCGTCGCGAGGTCTTATTTTTCTGATAACCCAACCAAGAAAGCACTGCTCATATCATCTGAACTTCACTCACCTATTCTGCAAGATGCGGGGCTATTGAAACGAGCATTGCACAATCCTGCAGCTGTTTCTTTTTTTGAGTATTTGCAATCTTCTGATGCCAAACAAATAATCACTGAATCTGGATATGATCTACCGGAGAATATGAACTAATGGAATTGGACTTTAGTTCACTCTGGTTGACGTTGAAACTAGCGTTTGTTGTGACATTACTTTTGTTTTTTCTATGTCTTCCACTTTGCTGGTGGCTTGCAAATACAAGCTCGAAAATCAAACCGGTAATTGAAGCTATCGTAGCATTACCTTTGGTTTTGCCGCCTACAGTTTTGGGGTTTTATTTTCTTATAATAATGAACCCTACTGCGCCAATTGGTTCATTCTGGCTAAACTTTACTGGAGAAACGCTCACCTTCTCCTTTGAAGGGCTCGTCATCGCTTCCCTTTTGTATTCGCTTCCTTTCATGGTGCAACCAATTCAAAACGCTATGGAGCTGGTTGGTCGCAAACCCTATGAAACAGCTCTTAGCCTTGGAGCAAATCCGCTTGATGCCTTTGTAAGTGTGGTGCTGCCTATGTCCTTGAGAGGTGTTCTGACGGCATGTGTTCTTACATTTGCTCATACTGTCGGAGAGTTTGGCGTCGTTCTTATGGTTGGTGGGAATATTCCCGATGAAACTAGAGTAATTTCAATCGCGATTTATGAGCATGTAGAAACACTAGAATATGCTCAAGCACATGGGCTTTCAGCTTTTCTACTTATATTTTCATTCGCGATACTTCTGACTGTCTACATATTTAATCGAAGGTTCAGGCTAAATGTCGGGTAGTCGTTTAAACATTGATATCAAAAAGAGTTGGCAGGATTTTGAATTGGATTGCGCGCTCGATATAGAACTTGGCCAACCTCTCGCTTTATTTGGCGTTAGTGGCTCTGGGAAGACATCTTTGTTGCGTTGCTTGGCGGGCCTAGAAAGAGCTGATAGCGGCTACATTTCATATGAGCATCTGGGCGCTAAACAGGCTTGGTTCAACTCTAAAGAAAAAGTGCACCTTCCCTCCTTTCGACGTAAAGTCGGGTATATGTTTCAGGAAGGGCGATTGTTTCCCCATCTTAATGTCAAAGGTAATTTAGCGTATGCTGATAAAAGAAATCGAGATTTTGGGTCAGCTTTAGATTTCGGCACGGTGTCTGATCTTCTGGAAATTGAACCTTTGTTAGAGAGGTCTGTTCATCAACTTTCCGGTGGAGAAAAACAACGCGTAGCATTGGCGAGAACATTACTTAGCAGACCTAATCTATTGATGCTCGATGAGCCATTTTCGGGGGTGGACATAAATCGTAAAAGCGAAGTCCTGCCTTTTTTACACAGATTAACTTCAAGCGGCTTGGTCCCGATTATATACGTGAGCCACGATGTCGAAGAAGTTCTAAACCTAACTGAAAACACCGCTCTGATATCAAATGGAACGGTCTCAACTGTCGGGAAAACAACTGACGTCCTAAATAAGTATCTCTCCAAATTTTCGTCGGATAGTGAGCATGAACCTATATCAATTTTATTAGGAGAAGTTGCAGCTTACGATCCCCAATTTATGCTCGCGGATATCTCATTGGGAGACAATGTAATATCGCTTCCAGCAAACGAGATGGTGAAAATTCAGAGCAAAGCTGCTGTTTCATTCAATGCCAGCGATATTGCTATCGCGACTAGTCAACCAATGAACATTAGCACCAGAAATATCATGCACGGCAAAATTATTTCGATCGAGAATGATGAGAAATCACCCTTTTCATATGTCAAAATAGATGTGTCTTGTGGGCATATTATAGCTCAAATAACTCGAGCATCTTTATTTGATCTGCAGCTACAGGTCGATAGAGATGTTTATGCGATTGTTAAAAGTGCTAGTTTCCAAACTGGATTGCATTAGCATCACGACAATTGTTTGAACGATTGAACAAACCTTTCTTATTAAGCAGTATCGAGAAATCTAATGTCCTCCCCAAATACAAGAGCCTTCATTTCAAGTGATAATGCTATTGAAGATCTCGTGAGACTTATGAGGAGATTACGAGATAAGGATACCGGTTGCCCCTGGGATTTGGAGCAGGACTTTAAAACGATCATCCCATACACTTTGGAAGAAGCATACGAAGTCGCTGAAGCTATCAATAATGATGATATGTTGGAGCTAAGAGACGAATTGGGTGACCTATTTCTTCAAGTCGTATTTCATAGTCAGATAGCCGAAGATAAGGGGGAGTTTGACATACAGGATGTCGCGAGAGCGATTGTTGATAAAATGGTAAGTCGCCATCCTCATGTATTTGGAGATGTAAATATTGAATCTTCAGATGCACAAACCAGTCATTGGGAAAATCTAAAAGCCAAAGAACGTGAGGCGAAAAGCGAAGGCAATCGCCCAGTTTCTGCATTGGATGGGGTTGCAATGGCACTACCCTCATTAATACGCGCAGAAAAATTGCTAAAACGTGCAGCGAGGACTGGTTTCGACTGGCCGACGATAAATGATATCCGCAAAAAGTTAGATGAAGAACTGCTAGAGCTAGAAGAAGCTGCGGAAACTGGAAATAAAACTGACATAGAAGAAGAGATGGGCGACGTGCTTCTGGTCGTCGCTAATCTTGCGAGAAAACACGGTGTTGATCCTGAGACTGCCCTGCGGAAAGCGAATGCAAAATTCACTGACCGTTTTGAGGCTATGGAGCAAAAAGCCAGAGAAAATGGAAAGTTATTCTCTGACTTGGAATTGGAAGAGCAATCGTCCCTGTGGCAGCAAATTAAAAAGTAGATGGATCAGTTTTAATTGGCTTTTGAAGACTGAATTATTTCATCGACGTCTAATTCTCTATGTTCGCTGGAAAATTGGTTCAATTCTCGACTAGAAAGGTGAGCTTTCAATAGAACATTACCAGATTGATCTACGTCTTCACCTAGGACATCACAATTAGAGTGCAGCCAAGAGCGGGCTTTTCCCATGCTGGGACCTAAGATGAATATAAACTCTCTGGTCGATGCAAATAGGCGCTCTTGAATATTTTCCAACAGAGCGTCAATCCCCATTCCACTGGTAGCAGATATCATAACAACATCTTCTCTGTTGTTAGCTGTTGCTTCCATAACACCTTGAACTTCCTCTCCTAGAGCGTCAGCCTTGTTCCAAACTTCTAGAACTGGCGGTCTCTTAGTTTCGATTTCTTTTTCTAGCTGCTCCAAAACATCTTCTACGTCTGCAGCCTGTCTATCTGACTCGTGATGACTGATATCTCTTATATGGAGCAATAGATCTGCTTCTATAGATTCCTCGATAGTTGCTCTGAAACTTTCCACCAAGTGGGTCGGTAGGTCTGTAATAAATCCAACTGTGTCGATCATGGAAATCGATTTTCCGTTGGGAAGTTTTACATCTCTTGCGGTTGGGTCAAGGGTCGCAAATGGCATATCGGCCGCAAATACATCAGCTTCGGTTAGAGTATTAAACAGCGTCGATTTTCCGGCGTTTGTATAGCCTGCCAATGCTACGATTGGCGCTCCACGGCGTTTCCTACCAGCACGTTGCAGGCGGCGTGTACGGCGAACAGCGTCTAGATCAGACTTTAGTTTAGCGATGCGTCGGTCAAGCATTCGCCGGTCAGCCTCTAGCTGGCTCTCCCCTGGTCCCGCTAAAAAACCTGTTCCCCCGCGCTGACGTTCAAGGTGGGTCCATGTACGAACTAGTCTAGAGCGTTCATACAGTTGCCGTGCCATTTCAACCTGCAAACGTCCCTCAGCAGAGCGTGCTCTTACTCCAAATATCTCTAGTATTAGACCTGTTCGATCCATGACTTTGACTTGGAGAGTGCGTTCTAGGTTTCTTTGTTGAATTGGAGTTAGCGAACAATCGACAACCAAAAGATTTGCTTTGTTGTCGTCTAGTTGGTCGCCGATTAGATCCAACTGCCCTGAGCCTATCAGCTTGGCTGCATTAGGTTTTCTGATGCGTATAGATTCTGTAAATTTTAGTTCAACGCCGAGCGCTTCGACTAGTCCCTGCGTTTCTTCAATCCGAGAGTCATCATAGAATGGCGCGTCGGATAAAGCGGGAATAACAACACCGGCTATTTGAGTAACCGGTGTTCTTTCAATCAGATCTGTTATTGTCACGCTTCGCCAGATGCAGCTTCGTCTTCACCAGTAAATAGTCTAACTGGGCTATTTGGCGCGATCGTGGAGATTGCGTGCTTGTATACTAACTGAGGAGGACGACCATCCCCTTTTAGAAGTACACAAAAATTATCAAACCATGTGACGACGCCTTGTAGCTTTACGCCGTTCATTAAAAATATTGTGAGCTGAACTTTGTCTTTTCTGACTGCGTTTAAAAACGTGTCTTGAAGGTTTTGTTTTTTATCGGATGACATTTTATTATGAGCCTCTTCTCGGGACTTTGTTATTAATTTTCCGGTTTTGGTCTTATCTATTCAGTTTGAACAACAAATATATAGATGATTTGATTCGTTCCATCTAGTTAAATACTATTTTCTCCAAAAATCTATAGAAAACAATGGAGCGATAGCCAATACCTCTATTCGGCCTAAAATGCACCCAATACTTAAAAATATAAGTGTAGAAGAGTTGGTAGATTGATTGAGAACTGCAGTGTCGACCAGTGGACCAGCGTTTGAGATCGCACCAATTGCACTTCTGAAAGATTCTTCTATCTCTAAGCCTGACAATGATAGAAGCATTCCAATAGCAATAGTAGCGCTCATATAGGCGATTAAATACACCCATACTCCGATGACGATACTATCTTTTCTGACCCGTCCTTGGAATTTTAATTTTGCCGTCGAGTTTTCAAAAGAGAGCCTTTTAAATTCAGCTGCCGCACGGTTTATTAAAACGAGAATACGCGTAATTTTTAGGCCTCCGGCGGTCGAAAGCGCGGCTGCTCCTACAAAAACGAAAAGGTCCGGAATAGGTTGTGGAACGATATTTAAAACGCCTTCAACACCGGTCACGCTCATGCCTGAAGTCGATACAAATGAGAGTGCTTCCAGTACATATCTGAAATCAAATTTGTTGATGCATACAAATATGATAGCCGCAAAGGACAGAACACCAAGTATCAGAACGCGGGATTCTGTGTCTTGAAAATAAAACTTCCAACTCTGTTGTCTGAATATGTCTGCGTGAAGCGCAATATTCGTAGCTCCGACAAACAGCAAAATGGTTATTATACCAGCTGCAAAAGGCGAATATGAATAAGCCCCTGCTGCGTTGTGTATCGTCGAGCTTGTTGATATTGCGGCCACGCTTCGGGTCAGTGCATCAACCAGTTCTACTCCAGACGCGGCAATCGAAATCGTTCCTAATAGCGTCATAGTTCCATAGATAAGGGAAACTGTACCTGTAATACGACCAATCCGTCCGAAAATATCATCTCGAGTCAAAGTCAAAAGGTGAGAACGGTGAACGCCCGGCCCTGCCAAATTTAGCGCCGCTAAAACAACAACAGCCATCACAACTCCGGTAATTCCACCGATAAATTGAAGAATAGCTCTCCAATATCGAATTGAAGTTGGTTGCGTCGTTTCGCCGGCAGTCGCGCCGGTTGTTGTCAAATTTGATACTGCTTCAAAGCTTGCCTGTACCCAGTTTTGTGACACGCCTGATGCCCAAAACGGAGGTGCAGCGAGAATGGGCATTAAGACCCAAAAGCCGATAATAAATAAGAGCCCTTCACGCGCGCTAGTTTTGGATGGGACATCCCACAAAAGGATAAGGAAAGAACCACCTAAAACGGTGCCCATGACACCTGAAAGTAAAAAGCCACGACTAGAAGCTTCATCACCACTAAAATGGGCGTGCAACGCGCATAGAAGAGCGAGTGCGCCTATTATGACTGCTGATAAGCCAATATGTTTTAGAACGCTTGAAAGGTTCAATTGAAAATTCCCAACCTTTAGTAGTATTCAGGCTTTACTCGGAAAAGACGATCTACTTTTCTAGACATTTCACGTTCGGCTAGCAAAATAACAACGTCGTGAACCCTTACTCTTTCCGATAGGTCTATGCATTGGCCATCTCTTATAAGTGCGCCTGCTGCCATTCCTTCTGGTAAGTCGTCACTTAATAAATTCATTCCAACTAGCGGTGCCGTTTCTTTTACGACGCCTTCAACGACTTCTGCAGCGCCGTTTTCAAGTGTCCTAAGGTTGGTTAGTCTGCCTTGCCTTAGTTTTAAGAGTATTTTCGATACTGTGATCGACCTAGGGTCTATAAGAACGTCGATACCTACATTGGATTTGATATTTGCTAGGTCTGGCTCGTTGACGAGGGAAACAACCTTCCTTGCACCAGAATTTTTCGCTAATGCGCCTAGCAGAAGATTAGTTTTATCGTCATTTGTCAGCCCAATAACAAGGTCAGCGTCAGAAACGCCGGCTTCTTCTAATATTTCAGGGTTTAGCCCGTCCCCGAGTAAAACAATTGCTCTTTCTAATGTTTGAGCTGCATTTTCCGCTATTTTTTCATCATTCTCAATAAGGCGTACTCTTACGGATGAATTGCCTTGGTCTGAATTGTGGTTTCGTTTGCTTGGAGTTTCGAGCTCTTTTGCAACGTTCAATCCAATATTCCCGCCGCCGACAATAACGACATGGCGACTTTGATTTTCTGTGAGGCCCAATATATCCAAGACGTGGTTCACGTTTTGAGTTGGCATAAGGAAATATATTCGATCCCCAACTTGGATCTTGTGGTCATCTTTAGGAACAAAAAGGTTTTTATCTCGTCCTATCCCAACGATGCGCGTTCCACTGTCAGGGCATAGAGCATAAACTTCTTCAATGCGTGCCTCGGCAATGGTTGAGTTTTTATCCTTTATCTCCACGCCTAGGAGCATCACTAGCCCCTTTTGAGTTTCGTCTACGACCCCAAGGTCGGCAGACAAAAAAGCACCCGGAGTTGATAGTCCTTGAAGAATAGACTCGCTTACTTCGGCTTCAGGCGAAATATGCATATCGACGGGCAAGTGATCGCGTGTGAATAGATCAATATAGCTAGTTTTAGTATAGGCTTGGCTTCGTATGCGCGCGATCTTTGTCGTGACCTTGAAAAGCGAATGTGCGACCTGACATGTCACCATATTCACTTCATCCATATGGGTGACAGCAATGATCATTTCGGCGTTTTCTGCACCAGCTTGTTTTAAGACGGACGGGTGTGCTGCATGGCCATGAACAACTCTTACGTCATACTGAGTACCGACTTTTTCTAGTAGCGCAGCATCTGCGTCTACCATTGTAACATCATGTTCAATAGATAAACGTTCGGCTATCCCTTGGCCTACTCGACCGGCACCACAAATAATAATACGCATTAGCTATGACCTAAAATTTCCGTCAAACCTTATCAGCAGAAGTGTCTACGCCTAAGGCTTTTAGTTTTCTATGCAGAGCGGATCTTTCCATACCAATAAATGCAGCGGTTCTAGAAATATTTCCGCCGAATCTAGTAATTTGTAAGGTTAGATATTCTCTTTCAAATTTTTCCCGCGCATCGCGCAGAGGAAGTGATATTGTCTCAAGTGATGCAGTATTGTTGCCAGACCCGTTTTTTTCTAGGGGAAGATGGTCAGGCATAATTTTTTGGCTGCTATCTCCGCCTGCCAGTATCATTATGCGTTCAACCATATTTCTTAGTTGACGAACATTACCAGGCCATTCTGAAGATTGAAGAACAGCTAATGCTTCTTCTGAAAATACTCTAGAAGGTAGACCGGAAGATTCAGCTATCATGTTAGAAAAATGAACGGTGAGTGCGTTTATATCTTCACGTCTGCTTTCCAATGATGGGACCGAAATCGGAACAACGCTAAGTCTATAGAATAGGTCCTCTCTGAACCGACCAGCCTCTATTTCGTCTTGTAAGTTTCTGGCCGTCGTAGAAATAACGCGGACATCTACGCGTACGTCTGAATTTCCATTTTTACGTTTAAAGCGTTGATCAATGAGAACGCGTAGGATTTTTGACTGAGTTCCGGATGGCATGTCTGCCACTTCATCTAGCAAAAGCGTACCATTGTGGGCTTGTTCAAACAGGCCGATTTTACAAGGTCTTCCTTCGGCATCCTCTTCTCCGAAAAGCTCAAGCTCCATGCTTTCTGGTGCGATTGAAGCTGCACTCACGACGACAAAAGGTCCGTCCTTACGAGACGATTGAGCATGGATCATTCTTGCGACGAGTTCTTTACCGACGCCTGGAGCTCCAGATATGAGAACACGACTATTGGCCGGAGCAACTTTTGTAATGGATGCCTTTAATTGATGTGTGGCGTGGCTATCGCCTATCAATTCATCACTAGTAACAGCTTTTGTTTTCAAACGTTTGTTTTCGCGTTTTAGCTCGGCTGTTTCTAAAGCACGTTCAGTTAAGACTAAAAGCTTGTCAGAATTAAACGGTTTCTCGAGGTAATCATATGCTCCATTGCGAATGGCGGTGACCGCAGTCTCAACAGTACCGTGTCCTGACATAATGATTACAGGCATATTAGAATCCATCTCTTTGAGCATGGATAATATTTCTAAGCCATCAAACTCGGATCCTTTAAGCCATACATCGAGAACGACAAGGTTTGGCGCACGTTCTCGTACAGCATCCATTGCTTGTATGGCATCTGCGGCGGTACGAACCGTATACCCTTCGTCCTCTAGAATCCCCCCAACCAGTTCTCTAATGTCTGTTTCGTCGTCAACAACCAATATATCTTGAGCCATTACGCTACTCCTTCGCTGGAGGATTTAAATTCGTCCTCATCTTTAGTGTGGCTGAGAGGAAGAGTGATATCGACGCGTGCGCCTGATTCAGTCTTTTCATTGTCTCCCAGCGTTATTGTTCCGCCGTGATCTTCAACTATCCTGCTTACAATCGCCAAGCCTAATCCGACGCCAGTTTCACGAGTTGTTACATAGGGCTCGAGCAGTCTAGATCTTTCTTCGACAGGAAAGCCTTGTCCCGTGTCACATATCGTCAATAAAGCCTGTTCTCCGTGGTCTGTAATAGCCATCGAAACACTTCCGGTTTTGATTTCACCAGTAAGAATATGACGCTCTACTGATTCTCGTGCATTTTTAACGATATTTGTCAGGGCTTGCCCAAGTAATCGTTCATCACCAGTCATTATTATTTTCGTCTCTGGTGTATCTGAATTAATAGCTACCGTCGGAGATGCTAGTCTCTGTGCAAACGCAATATTTTGTACCAACTCGCATAAATCAAATGGAGCCAATGTTGGTTTGGGCATTCGCGCGAAGGAAGAAAACTCTTCAACCATTCGACCTATATCGCCAACCTGACGTAAAATAGTCTCCGTACAATTGTCGAAGGTCTCTTTGTCGGTCGTAATTTGCTTTCCAAAACGGCGGCGGATTCGCTCGGCTGATAATTGTATCGGCGTTAAAGGGTTTCTTATTTCGTGGGCAATACGACGGGCCACATCTCTCCAAGCTGCTTGTCTTTGGCCGGCAACCAATCGAGTCGTGTCGTGAAAAGTTAGCACATACCCATCGCGTTCAGCTTCAGGTGAAATCCTGACATGAATTTCCTTCACTCCTTCATTGCTCGATATTTGTATATTGCTTCCGGTCGTTTCATCAGCTTCTACAGTCTGACGCAACGCCGATAAAAACTCTGGCGCTACCTCGTGAAGCAAGCCGCTATGAAGGTCTTCGATTGGAATTTCTAGCATTCTGCTCGCCGAAGCATTTGCCAGCATAATTGTGAATTTTGAATCTACGCGTAACACGCCAGCTTCTACGCCTGACAGTACTGTCTCAATAAACTCAGAACGGTTTTCTGCGTCTATCCTTGCGGAGTCCAAATCTCTTCTTTGCCTAGATAGGCGCATTGTCATTTGGTTGAATGCCTGTGAAAGATCATCGATTTCATCGCGGCCTTTAGGGCGATCGAGCCTGACTGAAAGATCTCCATCTCGAACTGCCCTCGCCGCTGATGCTAAATCTCCTATTGGTTTTGCAATTAAGCCAGCCGAATACATTCCTAACCATGCGGTACCAAGTAAAACCAGCAGAGCCGATTCAATATAGGACAAAACAAATACAGTTCTTAGAGAGTTCTTTCGGTCTTCAGCTGCGCGATATTCTGCGAATCCAGCTTGGGTCGCTTTTAGTTGGGTTGCTATAGCCTTAGGGCCCTGAACTGCACCAAAAACGTATACATTATCATAAGCTTGAAGTCTTATAAGAGAGCTAATCACAAAGTCTTTTGAAACATCGATCGCGACCTGTCCATTCTGTGCGGCAATCCAATTCAGCTCAGACATTTCTTCAACATCTGTAAGTAAATCAGTGTTTGTCGAATAAAGTGCAGCTCGAGAAGAATCAAAAATAATAAGAACCGGTAGGTTTCTTAGTTGCGATTCAGCGATCAAAAATTCTTGGAATTGAGCTGGTGCCTCAGTGAATGCTGCCACAACAGCAGGATCATTCATGTCTTTTGCGACTTCCCTTAAGTTTTGCGCGACTTCATTGATCACTGCTGACTGTGAAGCTTCCATTGCATCAGAGGCGTTTTCAATGACGGCGTAAACACGGCCAGAGAATAGGTTTTCAACACTACTATTTATAAGTGTTCCAAGCATGGCGGCAATAATAGTTGGAACCATTGCGGCTAAACCAAATAGTGCAATAATGCGGAGCCTAAGCCGAGCGCCACCTTGAGTATTCCGGTTCTCTTTGAACAGCCTATAGATCCTCGCCATTAACGCGGCCGCGAGGATACAAATGATCAATAGGTTGGCAATAAGTAAGCCCGTCATCATTGGGCTGGTTGCTGCCGATGTGTTGCTTGAGTCAGCTACGGAAAGATAAGTCGTAATCGTTGCAACAATCGCTGAAATAGCAAAAAGTGCTCTTAGTACTGCTGCGCCGACAGGACCAAAATTAGTAGGTGACTTTAGTTTTATACTAGGTGTTCGCATGCAGCGCTTACTATTACTGTATCAATCTGGACACACTGATACATAAACGCAACATGCTATTTCGTAAATAGAAAATTAAATTACGAGTATTTACATGGTTTCAATTTTCCGTTGGAAAAACCGATTAATCTTCATCGGATAACCCTAAGCTGTTGATTTTGGAACGTAAAGTGTTTCTGTTTAGCCCAAGTAGAGAAGCGGCTTTAACCTTGTTACCGTTCGTTGCTGCCAACGCAAGTTTAAGAAGAGGACGCTCAACCTGCTCAATAACATTGGGATAAATGGTTCCATCAGCCTCATTTGCGATGCTCATTCGAGCCATGAAGTGACGAGAAAGCAACGCTTCTACTTCAGATTCGAATGCATTCGTCTCTTTTTCAGGCTTGGACCCTGATTGCATTTCGCGTTCAATTTCGCGTGCTGAAATTACTGGCTCAGGGCTTAGGGCTGCAAGGCGTCTGATAAGGTTCTCTAGCTCTCTGACGTTTCCTGGCCAGTCGTAAGCGCTAAGAAGGTCGTAAGCTGATTTATCCAATTGTTTTTCGGGTAAACCCTCACGTTTGGCGCGCACTAAAAATGCACCAGCTAATTCCAAAATATCTTCTTTGCGTTCACGTAACGGAGGAAGAGACAGAGAAACGACATTTAGTCGATAATAAAGGTCTTCTCGGAATAGTCCCTGCTCAACGAGAGTTCGCAGATCGTGTTTCGTTGATGCAATTATGCGAGCATCGGATTGTTTTACTGGACCGCCGCCCTGAGAAGAATATTGTCCATCCTGTAAAAATCTAAGGAGTCGTGTTTGAGCTTCAAGTGGCATGTCGCCAACTTCATCCAGATAAAGAGTTCCGCCGTTGGCCTCTCCCACGCGGCCCACTGATGTAGCTTCGCTATCGGTAGCCACTCCAAATAAGTCTGCTTCCACTTGCTCTTTTTGTAGAGCAGCGAGACTTACAGCCACAAATGGTCCATTCTTCCTTTTCCCAAGGTCGTGGACAGCACTGGCGCATAGATCTTTACCTGTTCCGCTTTCACCTTCGATTAGAACAGTAAGATCAGTATTCATCACCCGCGCTATAACGCGATAAACATTCTGCATTGGAACAGATCGACCAATGAGCGGAAGTGCTTCGTCTTTTTCTGCTTTGCGGCTGGCTGGTTCAATACCTTTAATTGAACGCTTCTGAAGTGCTCGTTTTACCGAATTTGCGAGCGCATCAATATCGAACGGTTTGGGCATATAGTCATATACGCCGTGGTCAGATGCCATTGTTGCTGTCAGAACCGTGCTTTGACCACTTATTACTATGATCGGTAATTCTGGGCGTTCCTGACGAATTTGAGGCATTATATCGAATATAGATTCATCGGGCATATAGACGTCTGTTATCAACAGGTCCCCTTCTCCAGCCTCTATCCACTTCCACAGAGTAGATGCAGTGTTTGTTGATCGAACATGATATCCTTCCTGAGCTAAAGTTTGGCTTATTACCAAGCGTACGCTGGAATCATCATCTGCAACTAGAATTGTAGGGCCGCTCACTATATTTGCCTTTATGAATTAGATTTGGATATTGGAAGAAGAAGTTTAAAACAGGCCCCAGTGGGGGAATTGTCCAGCTCTACGAAGCCACCATGTGCCGAAATAATTTCAGCGACGACAGTCAGGCCGATCCCTGCTCCCGCTTCTTTGGTGGTGAAAAACGGAGTGAATATTTGATCGGCAACTGACTTTGGAACGCCTGGACCATTATCTTTAATTGAAATTTCGATAGCGCCTGATCGTGATTGTTCTCCATTTTTGGAGTGGCGCATTCTCACACCTGCTCTGTAGCGAGTGGCTATATGTATCTGGCCGTTTTTATGGCTTTCATTTATCGCTTCAGCTGCATTCTTTACTAAATTCAAGCAAGCTTCGTGGATATGATCAGGATCAACAAAAACGTCAGGCAATGACGGATCAAACCTAAAAGTCACTTTGATATTGGATGCAAAGCTCGCTGATGACATTTCCATAATTCTATCAAGAATTTGGTGGACATTTGTCATTGCTGGACGTGGGCTGAAAAACGTTTCAAAAGCTGCAAATCGATCAACGAGGCGCCCAATTCGTGCGCCTTCTTCTCGAATTAGAGTTAGCATTGACTGTTGGTCGTCTCTGGCTTGGCGCGCAAGAAGTTGAGCTGCACCGACAATTCCTGCTAGCGGATTTTTTACTTCGTGTCCAAGAATGCGAGCGACTTCAGCCATTGCAGCAGATTGGCTTTTTGAATCATGATCGGCTTGGTGTGCGGCTGGAGTCAGACTGACTGCTATCATTTGATCTGATTGAGATTGTGCAGCAGTAGCGTCTATATTTACGGGAGCTATATACGGCCCTGAAAGAATAATATTCCTTGCGAATACCGTGCCGCCATCATGGCGAGCTCTTTCTAAAAGGTCAACAATCGCGGAGTCTTCTGAAGTTATCGTATCGAGTTTTGCGCCTTTCAATAGTGCCATGCTCTGACAAAGTAGCGTTTCAGCCATCGGGTTGGCAAAAATAATACTATTGGATTGATTCACGCAGATGACAGCGACAGGTAGCGTATCTAATATTTGTTCTGGAATATTGTTTTTTGTAATAATCATAAATGTGCTTCCTCTGGAAGCTTTACTAATTTCAACAAAGATTTGATTGATTTGCTTAGATCAGAACTATCGCCAATCCGACAAAGTTTTCCACGTAGTTCTTTGCGCTCTTGAAGGCCTAATTGAAGTTCTTCCGCCGTATCGACAAAGGCCGCTAAGTGCTTGCGAAAAACGCGTACACCTAACCTTTCACCATATAAAATGACACTGTCCTTTAACTGCTCAGCCAAGGACTCTATTTTGGTGATCCAACTAGGTTCCTTGTATGCAGTTTTATTAAGGTGGGCTGCTATACGCCCCATCAGCCACGGACGCCCCATTGCGGCGCGACCTATCATAACACCATCGGCACTGGAAAGGTCTCTGGCTTCCAATGCAGTTTTAACGTCTTTTATGTCACCATTTACAATTACAGGAAGATTACAGGCTTGTTTTACATTCCTGACTTTGTGCCAGTCCGCTTTGCCTTCGTAAAATTGACATCTTGTTCTGCCGTGGACTGTCAGGAGTTTTACGTCTTCTTCTTCGCAAATCTGAGCTAATTCAGGTGAGTTAAGTGAGTTGTCATCCCAGCCAAGTCGCATCTTGACACTAATTGGACGTTTAGCGCCTTCTCTTGTCGCAATGATAAGTTCTCGCGCTAATACTAAATCACGCATCAATGCTGAACCAGATTGACCACCAGTGACTTGTCGAGACGGGCATCCCATATTTATGTCAACAATATCCGCGCCAGCGTTAGAAGCTAACTTTGCTGCCTCAAACATCCACTTGGGATCTCGTCCAGCCAATTGTACTACAAAAGGAAATGTGTTTTCTGGCTTAGCTATCCGCCAAAGCATATCTTTGCGACCTGTTGCGAGTTCTGAGCCGGCGATCATCTCTGTGACAACAACAGGCGCACCAAACCTTGACGCTTGCCGCCGAAACGGCGCATCCGTTGCACCTGACATAGGTGCAAGAAATACAGGATTATCAATGTGGACGTTACCAACAGAGATCATTAGAATACACCGGATGCGACTTATACAGCCTAATATTTGTGCAGCTTAAACGCATTTATTACGGAATCAAGACAAAATCACGCTTATTGGTGATTAAAAGAGAGGCATTGAGTTCTGATGGAAAGAAACGTCGCTATTATTGTCGCTGCAGGTGTCGGCTCAAGGACGGGCCTAGATACACCTAAACAATTCGCTAATCTGTGCGGACGTTCGGTCCTTGAGTGGAGTGTGAAGGCTTTTTCCGAACATGCAGCGTTTAAGAAAATCGTTGTTGTCGTTTCGGAAAATTACGTGCAATTCGCTGAGAAAATTTGTTTAAATTATAAAAATGTCCAGATAGTCATTGGTGGAAATGAGCGAGCAGATAGTGTCCGAAATGCTTTAAATGCGCTCAGGTCAGAAGAACCAGATCATGTATTCATACATGATGCCGCTCGTCCCGGTCTCACCCCTAATATACTGGATTCACTGATTGAAGCTTTGAAAACTCATGATGGAGCAGCCCCTGCTCTGCCTGTTGTTGATGCAATTAAGAATGTTGACGCTAGTGGTAATGTGAGCAGTGTTGATAGATCTCAAATGATGAGAATTCAAACACCGCAAGCATTTGATTATGCCAAAATCCTCAAAGCTAATTCCGGACTAAATGTAGAGTTTGTTGACGATCTAGAAGCGGCACAAGCGTTAGACATGAAGCTAAAATTGGTTCAGGGAGTTGATCGCTTGATGAAATTCACTCATGCAGATGATCTACACCTTCTGGAAAAGCTGATGACTGACAAAGACGAGAGCATGTTGAAGTTTCCTCGAATAGGCTCAGGATTTGATGTCCATGTTTTTCAAGATGGCGATTTTGTTACGCTTTGTGGTGTGAAAATTCCTTATTCGAAAAAACTGAAAGGCCATTCAGATGCTGATGTAGCATGGCACGCCCTCACTGATGCATTATACGGTGCGTTGGCAAAGGGTGATATTGGAAGGCACTTTCCGCCGACTGACCCTCAATGGAAAGGAGTTGCTTCCAGTGTTTTTCTTGAACATGCAGCAAAACTAGTGAAATCTGAAAATTACATAATTGCGAATGTCGATTTAACGATAATTTGTGAAGCACCTAAAATAGGTCCTCATGCGGAGCAGATGAAAATGACGACTGCTGATATACTCGGAGTAAGTACTGATCAGGTGAGTATTAAAGCAACGACAACAGAAAAATTGGGGTTTACGGGGAGGTCTGAGGGGATTGCGGCACAGGCAAGCGTTCAAATAATTCCAACCTAATACTGATTACAATATTTAGCACTTCTTTGGGGTATAACACATGTTTGATGATCAATTATTGGACCAAGCGCGGCTTTTTCTTAATCGGGCTCAGATCAACAAGCTTACGTTGGCGACGGCGGAAAGTTGTACTGGTGGCCTGTTTGCTGGTCTAATTACCGAAATTCCGGGTTCATCTAAAACGCTTGATCGTGGTTTCGTTGTTTATACAAATAGAGCAAAGCAAGATATGCTTGGTGTTTCTGGTGATATTCTAGCTGATTTTGGAGCTGTTTCAGAACCGACCGCAATTGCTATGGTTGATGGCGCGCTGGAAAATTCAAAAGCAGACCTAGCTGTCGCAATAACTGGAATAGCTGGTCCTGGTGGACAAACACCTATGAAGCAAGTTGGATTAGTTCACATAGCTGTTAAGCGACGTAACCGCGAAACATTGCATGAAGCCTGTCAGTTTGGAGATATTGGTAGGTCCAATGTCCGAAAGAAAGCCATATTGAAGTCTTTTGAAATGCTGCATCGTCTCAATAATTAAGATGAAGCATTCCCATATCTTCTGTCAGCCTCGTCAATGAAAACGGTAATGAGCTTGTCGATAGCTCTGTCGACATTTGCTTTCATAAGAGCCTGTAGAATGAAATTGGAAAATTCGAAATCAATTTTAAAAGAGATCTCACATCCCTCTTTGTTTTCTTTGAAATTCCATTGATTTTGGAGGTGTTTGAAAGGCCCCTTCACAAGCTTCACCTCCACACATTCGGTAGATGTATTTGATGATACATCGGTCGTGAAGCTTTCAGAAAACCCTTTAAACCCAACGGATGCTGTCGCCCGTGCCTGCCAAATCCTTTCGGATTGCTTTTCCGATCGCACACGCAGAGACCTTATCCACGGTATAAATGATGGATAACTACTTATGTCCGCGACGAGCTCCTGCATTTGCGCAGGAGAGTATTTTAACACGAGTTTTTTGGTGACAATTGTCATCGTTTATTTTTGTTTAGTCGTCTTCTGGCGTGCTTCTTTTAAGCGGGCAAAGTCTTCACCAGCATGATAGGATGAGCGCGTCAGTGGGCTAGCTGAAACCATCAAAAAGCCTTTTGAGCGAGCAATCGTTTCATAAGTCTCAAACTCTTCAGGCGTAACAAAACGATCAATAGCTGCATGTTTACGTGTAGGTTGAAGGTATTGGCCAATCGTCAGAAAATCTATTCCAGCAGAACGCATGTCATCCATAACCTGCATTACCTCTTCTTTGCTCTCTCCTAGGCCCACCATTATACCTGATTTTGTAAATTGATTTGGGTCGCGTTGCTTGACTTGATCCAATAACTTCAAAGAATGATAGTAACGAGAACCGGGACGAATTGATAAATACAAACGCGGAACTGTTTCCAAGTTATGATTAAAAACGTCCGGCTTGGCATCAATAACAATATTGGCGACATCACCTTTTCGCAGAAAGTCAGGTGTCAGAATTTCAATAGTTGCGTTGGGTGCTTGCTCGCGGATTGAATAGATTGTTTGCGCAAAATGTTCTGCGCCCCCATCGTCGAGGTCATCCCTGTCGACTGACGTAATAACAACATGTTCCAATCCCATTTGGGCGACGGCGTGCCCTACACGGCGTGGCTCGTCAGGATCCAAGGGATTAGGTTTACCTGTACGAACATTACAAAAAGCGCACGCACGTGTACAAGTATCACCCATAATCATCATGGTGGCGTGCTTTTTGGTCCAACACTCACCTATATTAGGGCAGCCCGCTTCCTCACAGACCGTGGTAAGGTTACCTTCTGTCATGATTTTTTGAGTAGCCGCAAATTCGCTACCGACTGGTGCTTTTACGCGTATCCAATCGGGCTTCTTCAAAACCGGCGTATCCGGACGCTTTTGTTTTTCCGGATGGCGAATGTCTGGTTTGGAACCGCCGCGATTTTGCAGTGTGTTGAAAAGTTCTGTCATCTGAAGAAAATGCTATTGTTTGCTACTTGGTTCAAGACCAAACATATATTTGGACTTGAATTTAGGCATTTATTTTTTCAAATTGGTGCGTCAGGGCATCAAAAATGGTGCCGCCATCTGAATGGAACTTGAAAATGCAGCAAAACGAAGTTCATTTTGATGAGACCAAAGGGCAAAAAAACGTTTTTGGCGCTCTATTGGAAGCGAGGAACCGTGTCGGCGGTAAAACGATAGCGATTGAAGACGCTGACGGTCGAGAATTAAGTTACAACGAACTGGTGCAGGCGAGTTTTGCGTTGGGGCAAGCCTTTAAGAAGGATACGTTTAGAGAAGAAAACGTAGGTGTATTCTTACCAACCAGTGTCGGTGCGGCCATTTGCTTTTTTGCATTGAATGCCTATGGGCGAACACCTGCAATGCTGAATTTTACAGCTGGTTCTGCAAATCTAATATCTGCTTGTGAAACAGCCAAAATCAAAATCATAATTACTGCGCACCAATTTATAGAAAAAGCTGGTCTCTCAGATTTGGTAGACGAGTTAAAAAAAGAAACGCAATTTATATATCTTGAAGATTTACGAAAAGAATTGGGCTTAAAAGAAAAAGTTGCTGGTGGACTTGGTCCGATCATTCCTTGGGCCTATCGTTATCACGAGCATTGGGATGAAACAGGTGTCGTTCTATTTACGTCAGGCACAGAAGGCGCACCCAAAGGTGTCGTTCTCTCTCATGCAAATTTAGTCGCGAATATAGAACAAATACTCCAGCATGTGTCAGGCATGTTGAGTTCGAAAGATGTCATTTTCAATCCGCTTCCTACATTTCACTGCTTTGGACTTACTGGTGGCATGCTTTTGGGACTGTTTGCCGGGATCAAAGTCGTATTACATCCCTCTCCGCTTCAAATAAAAGAAATTCCTAAGCGAGTCGCTGAGACAAAATCTACAATACTATTCGCGACTGATACATTCTTAAGTCAATACGCGCGGTCAGCCCAGAATAATGAGTTAGCTTGTTTGAGATACGCCGTTTGTGGAGCGGAAAGCGTCAAAGATGAGACCCGCCAACTGGTTAAGAAGAAGTTCGAAATCGATATTTTGGAGGGATATGGCGCAACTGAGGCTGCGCCTGTCTTGGCGGTCAATCAACCTGAACTGAACCGACATGGAGCTGTTGGTCGTCCCCTTCCTGGTGTGAAGCTCAAGTTTGAGGAAGTTGAAGGCATTTCTGGTGCCGGACGAATGAAAGCCAAAGGCCCCAATGTTATGCGAGGCTATTTGTTTGCTGATCGTCCAGGTGAAATTCAACCTGTTGAAGATGATTGGCACGACACCGGAGATATTGTCAGTCAAGATAAAGACGGTGTTTTGACTATTCGGGGGCGTTTGAAACGTTTTGCTAAAATTGCTGGGGAAATGGTTTCGCTAGCGGCGATAGAAAATTGTGCTCAATCACTTTGGCCTGAATATCAGCATGCTGCGGCATCAGTGCCGGATAAACGCAAGGGTGAACAAATCGTATTGCTGACGACTTTTGAGCAAGCTGATAGAACGGATTTATTGCGTTGGTACCAAAACCATGGTGTCAGCGAATTATCCCTCCCCAAGAACATATTTTTTGTCGAAGAAATACCTATTCTCGCATCTGGAAAGCTAGACCTTGGTAAGGTTCAGGCGATGGCAAAAGATCTTAAAAAAGCTTAGCGCATCATTCATATCTTTTTGAATTTGAGTTCTGTTTGATTGTTGGTTCTAACAATCAGAGTGAGTAGCGCTGTAATCCCTACAAAAATAACTCCAATACCAAGCATATAGCATCCAGTGCAGTGAATAGTCGCTGGGGTTATGCTTAGCGTACTCAAATGCTGATCTGGATTACACCAAGAAGCCCCAAATATATTTGAGTGCTCCGGTTTGTTGCAGCTTCGAATAAACCAGCCAAATCCAATCAAAAAGGTACCAAGAAGCAGCATACCATTCTGTAATTTTGTCATCACAACTTCCTTGTCAACTCTGAGATGAATTAATCACAGATTTTAAATATGGTTATATAACCAGAAATAAAATATGGCTATGCGGCAAAATGATCCGTTGTTTTTTATTGTCCATGAGCGCATTCAACCAATAGTCGGAATATTTTTATGGTTATAAGACCATGGAAAAGATGTGGAATTTATCCGTGTACGCGCTCATTCAATGCAAAGGGGCAATCCAGTGACGAGCATGCAATTACGAGGGGCAAATGGGCCCGATTTAAGTGTAGTGACCGTGGGCCTTTTTACCGTACTACTCGCTTTCGTTTCATTATTCATAGCGTCAAGAGCGATCGATTCGGGGATGGCTATTCATGCCGGAATGTTAGCGTTTGGATTTATTCTTGGAACGATAGCGCTCGTTTTCTGGTATGCTGGACGTAATGACGAAGTCGCTTTTGATCCAACACGCTATGAAGATGGAATCGTTAAAGCTGGTGTCGCTGCATCCATGTTTTGGGGAATTGCGGGTTTGCTGGTCGGCGTCATAATCGCTTTGCAGCTAACTTGGCCGACTCTCTTTTATTTTGAAGAGTTTGGTTTTCTCAATTTTGGGCGTCTAAGACCGCTACATACGTCTGCGGTTATATTTGCTTTCGGCGGTAACGTACTTCTATCAAGTTCCTTTTACGTCGTTCAACGAACATGTCGGACGCGATTAGCGGGTGGTGCATGGCCATGGTTTGTTTTTTGGGGATACCAGCTATTCATAGTCATTGCTGCGACAGGATATCTGCTAGGTATTACCCAATCTAAAGAATATGCAGAACCAGAATGGTATGCCGACCTTTGGCTAACGATTGTGTGGGTTGCATACCTTCTAGTCTTCTTGGGGACAATTTGGAAACGCAAAGAGCCACACATCTATGTCGCAAACTGGTTCTATCTATCTTTCATCGTAACAATTGCGATGCTTCACATCGTGAACAATTTGACCATTCCAGTGAGCTTGTTTGGTTCAAAAAGCTATATTGTTATGGCTGGAGTGCAGGATGCGCTGACACAGTGGTGGTATGGTCATAACGCAGTTGGTTTTTTCCTGACGACCGGTTTTCTGGCGATTATGTATTACTTCATTCCGAAGCGGGTTAATCGACCGGTTTATTCTTACAGACTTTCAATTGTGCACTTCTGGTCCCTGATATTCATCTACATATGGGCTGGCCCCCACCACCTGCACTACACCGCGTTACCACAATGGGCGCAAACACTGGGCATGACATTCTCTATCATGCTTTGGATGCCTTCATGGGGCGGAATGATCAATGGTTTGATGACGCTCTCCGGTGCATGGGACAAACTTAGAACCGATCCCGTCGTGCGCATGATGGTGTTGTCACTCGCCTTTTACGGAATGTCGACATTTGAAGGCCCCCTCATGTCAGTTCGGGCAGTTAACTCGCTATCACATTATACCGAATGGGGTATCGGTCACGTGCATTCTGGTGCGCTCGGATGGGTCGGGTTTATTTCCTTCGGTGCACTTTATTGTATGACCCAATACCTCTGGAAACGCGATCGGTTGTATTCCAACGCTATGGTTGAATGGCACTTCTGGGCGGCAACATTAGGTATTGTTCTGTACATCACTTCTATGTGGGTTGCGGGTATTATGGAAGGCTTGATGTGGCGTTCCTACAATGAGTTTGGTTTCCTCGAATACTCTTTCGTCGAGACTGTAGAAGCAAAGCATATCGCCTACATTATTCGGTCATTGGGAGGCGTACTCTACTTAGGTGGTGCCGTCGTGATGGCTTATAACCTATGGAAAACAGCTCGCGGCGATACGCGTATGTCAGAAATGTCTGAAGATGAGCGCTCCGCTTTGCAATCCCAACAATCAACATCAGCCAGCGCATCAGCGCAGCCTGTAGCTTAGGAGGCGAACTCATGGCTTGGATGGATAAACACTCATTCTTTGAAAAACACTCTTCAGCTCTAACAGTCGGAATTTTGGTTGTTGTTGCTATTGGAGGCTTGATAGAGATTGCCCCCCTCTTTTACCTGAAAAACACAATTGAAAAGGTAGAAGGTATGCGCCCGTATACGCCATTGGAGCTGGCTGGGCGTAACCTATATATTCGAGAAGGTTGCTATGTCTGTCATTCTCAAATGATACGACCATTGCGAGATGAAGTAGAGCGCTACGGCCATTATTCATTGGCGGCGGAAAGCATGTACGATAACCCTCACCAATGGGGATCTAAACGTACAGGTCCTGATCTGGCACGGCTCGGTGGGAAATATGCTGATACTTGGCACATGGACCACATGAAGGACCCACGTTCTGTCGTGCCGGAGTCCGTGATGCCTCCATACGCGTTCATGATCGGACGACCACTTAAATTCGATAACATCGGTGATGATTTGCGTGTGCTCAAATTTGAAGGCGTTCCATACACTGACGATATGATTGAGTTTGCCGAGGCTGATTTGATCGCGCAGACCAATCCAGATTCAGACTGGGAAGATATGGCTTCTCGATATGAGGGACTAGCAGGACGCGAAGGCTCAGTTGTTGTTCGGGCATTCGATGGAGATCCTGAAAATGTCACCGAAATGGATGCCCTCATCGCTTACATGCAAATGCTCGGGTCACTCGTCGATTTCGATACATATGAAGCAGATGATCTGCGTAATCGGAGGTAATGAAAATGACTTATAATGCGTTATCCAGTTTCGCACAGACATGGGGTCTTCTCTATTTTGTTTTGATGTTTGCAGCGGCGGTCGCTTATGCGCTGTGGCCATCAAACCGGAAAATATTTGATACAGCTGCTCAAGTTCCACTAGATGATCGGGAGATTTCCGATGACCAATAATCAAGATAAAGATATCGATGCCCACTCTGGTGTCGAGACTACGGGCCATGAGTGGGATGGCATTAAAGAACTCAATAATCCGCTTCCGCGTTGGTGGTTATATGTCTGGTATGCAACTATCGCGTTTTCGATAGTTTGGTGGGTTTTAATGCCTGCTTGGCCGGCTCTACCAGGTTCTCAGGGAAATACTCAGGGTGTATGGAAGCAGTCCGACCGCGCTCAGGTTGCCGAGGCTGTTAACGAGCTAAAATCAGCTCGCGTTGAAAATGCACAAGCATTACTTGATGCCTCATTGGAACAGATTGAAAAGACACCAGTGCTTCAGCAGTTCGCTTTAGCGATGGGCGAAAGCTCCTTCGGGGATAATTGCGCGACCTGTCACGGTGCCGGCGGACGAGGTGCTATTGGATATCCTATTTTGGCTGATGATATCTGGTTGTGGGGCGGATCTCTGGATGAGATTCAAGAAACAATCGCTCATGGCATACGTTCAACGCATGATGATACCCGTTATTCCGAGATGCCAGCTTTTGGGCGTGATGGTTACATTTCTGAAGAAGAAATAGATGATCTTGTTCATAAGGTTCTGGCTTTATCTGGTCAGCCGGCAAATACCGCTGCGGCCATGCGTTCCAACGAAAATTATGAAACTCAATGTGCGTCATGCCACGGTGTTGATGGTAAAGGAGACCGCGTTTTTGGTGCCCCGGATCTCACAGACGCAGAGTGGTTATATGGCGGGAGTCCATCTGCAATTCGCGAGACAATCTACAATGCGCGTAATAGTGTAATGCCGCATTGGAGTGAGCGTCTTGATGAAGCCACCATTAAAGCTCTAGCGGTTTATGTTCACACACTTGGTGGTGGTGAATAGCTAGCTAAAAAGTGAAACGGCTATGAATGAAAATGTAACGCCTCCTCCTCCAGGACAAAGCGCTTTGTACAAAGCGAGGGAGCCGATTTACCCTAAACTTGTGTTTGGTAAATTCAGGTCGGTAAAATGGGCTTTTCTCGTCTTTTCACTCGCTGTCTATTATATTCTTCCTTGGTTGCGTTGGGATCGGGGGCCCAATGCTCCAGACCAAGCAGTGTTAGCTGATTTTGCTGGTGGTCGTTTCTATTTCTTCTTTTTGGAGATTTGGCCACAGGAAGTTTATTACATAACGGGATTGCTTATACTCGCATCTCTCGCGCTTTTTTTGGTGACATCTCTATTTGGGCGTGTTTGGTGCGGCTATGCCTGCCCTCAAACTGTTTGGACTGACTTGTTCATAGCTGTGGAGCGGTTGTTTGAAGGAGACCGCAATGCCCGCATTAAACTAGATCGTTCTGCACTTAGTTTGAATAAAATTATAAGGAAAACTGGTAAGCACATAGTGTGGCTTATAATATCATTCGCCACTGGCGGTGCCCTAATTCTCTATTATCATGATGCACCAACTTTACTTTCCAATTTTTTTAGCGGCCATGCCGAACCTAGCGCATATGTATTTGCTGGAATTCTAACCTTCACCACATATGCTCTTGCGGGAACAATGCGGGAGCAAGTTTGTACGTATTTATGCCCATGGCCTCGTATACAGGCAGCTCTTACCGATGAGGATGCACTAAACGTCACTTATCGTTGGGATAGAGGTGAACCCAGAGGCCCGCACAAGAAAAACACCAGCTGGGATGGGCGTGGGGATTGTATAGATTGCAATGCCTGTGTTGTTGCTTGTCCGGTCGGGATAGATATCCGTCACGGGTCACAATTGGAGTGCATACACTGTGCTCTATGCATTGACGCCTGTGATACCATTATGAAACGGGTCGATCGCCCTATGGGTCTAATCGCTTATGACACTGACAAGAATGTTATAGCTAGATCGGAAGGGAAACCTGTTTCTTATAAACTGGTGCGTCCTCGAGTAGTCTTATATGCCGCTTTAATCTGCGCCATAGGTGCTCTTATGATCTTTGGATTATCCACGAGATCAACTTTTGAGCTAAATGTCATTAAAGACCGTTCTCCTCCATTTGTAAGATTATCCGACGGAAGCATCCAAAATGGATACACAATTAAGCTGGTAAACAAGAACAGTATTGATCGGGATGTAAACTTGGTTTTGGGCGGTATTGAAGGCCTTGAGGCTCGTATTATCGGCAAAGATAAAAACGAAACCGTTGTGACTATGACTGGAGAGCATGTGGACCGTTTTCGAATATTGGTTTCTGTTCCGGATGATAAGCTGAGCAGATCAGGCCGACGTTTAAACATTGAAGCTATAGATATCGAAACTGGTGAGGCTCAAAGAAATCGTGTGTTCTTTGCAACCCCCAAAGGAGACGACGAATGAGCAATCCAAAAACTCAAGCTAAGCAACTTAGAGGCAAGCATGTGCTCTTTGGTTTGTTATCATTTTTTGCCGTGATCTTTATCGTAAATGGCATTTTTCTAAGCAAAGCCATCTCAAGTTTTCCTGGTGAAATCACAAAGAAATCATACATCCAAGGCATTAATTATAATGATACCATCGAGCTTAGGCGTACCCAACAAGAATTGGGCTGGACCGCTGAGGTTGGAATAGCCAATTTACAAACTGGTAATGCCCTTCTTGTGCGCCTTTTTGATGAAGGCAATATTCCACTTAATGGACTATCGGTAATGGCCTTGCTGTCACAGCATTCTAATGAGCACACGACATTAGAAGCTCAATTAGAGCCTTTAGGCGGCGGTGAGTATTCAATAGCAGTCGATGAACTCGAAAAAGGTAGATGGACCTGCCGAATATTGGTTAGCTCAGATGATGGTGCGTCTTTTGAGGTCAAAAAAGAGATTATTCGTAAATGAGTACTCTAAATACAACATTAGTTCATGGCGATAGAGCGTTAGGAGAAGGTGCCGCTACTCCCACCCATAATTATAATGCCGATCAGATTGATCTTGTTGATCCTTCAATATTTGTAAAATCAAAAGGCAAAGAATTTTCGCTAGATTTATTAGTAAGAGGTGCCAAATGCGGCGGATGTCTTGCCAAAATTGAAAATGGTATTGGCGAAATTCAAGGTGTAGAATCTGTTCGGATGAACCTCACGACAGGACGCGTTCACGTCACATGGGCTGAAACAAATCTACGCCCAGTGAAGATTTTGTCTGTTATTACAGGATTAGGATATGAGGCCGTTCCCTTTGATCCTGAGGACGCGAAGAGCGAAGGCTCTCAACGCGAACGTCAATTATTGCTAGCTATGGCAGTGGCTGGGTTTGCCGCAGCAAATGTAATGCTTTTATCAGTTTCGGTTTGGGCTGGCGATGGAGAAATGCAATCAGAAACGCGCCAGTTTTTGCACTGGGTTTCGGCATTAATCGCTATTCCAGTCGTAGCATTCTCGGGGCGACCATTCTTTTCTTCCGCGCTCAACGCTCTAAAATCCGGGCATGTAAATATGGATGTTCCTATATCGCTTGCCGTTACGCTTGCTGTAGGAATGAGTATTTTTGAAACGATAAGCCACAGTGGTCATACATATTTTGATGCAGCTGTCATGCTACTGTTTTTTCTGCTTATCGGACGGTTTCTTGATGCTAAGCTCCAGAGAGAAGCGCAATCCGCCGCCCGAGATTTGGCTTTGATGCAAGCCGTGTCGGTAACAAAGATCAATGAAGATAGAACTGCAGAGTTGGTAAAAGCATCACAACTCAATCAAGGAGATTTAATACAAGTCTCAGCGGGTGAACGATTTGCTGTTGATGCAGAAATCCTCACTGGCGAGAGTGATCTGGATACGCGTATGGTCACGGGTGAGAGCCGTCCCCAACCTTCTAAGCTTGGTCAAAAAGTATATGCGGGGACAATAAACCTTAGCAAATTGCTGACCGCCCATGTTACTGCCTCTGCAGAGGACTCAATGCTTTCCGAAGTATCTAAACTTTTAGAAACAGGCGAACAAAGAAAATCGTCCTATCGGCAGATAGCTGATAAAGCAGCAAGTTTGTATGTCCCTATTGTACATACCGTCGCTGCATTAGCATTCATAGGCTGGGTGCTATTTAACGGCGATGTTAAAAATGCGATATTTATATCCATTGCGGTACTTATTATCACGTGTCCGTGCGCTTTGGCCCTCGCCGCTCCCGTCGTTCAGGTCGTCGCGGTTGGACGTTTGTTCGGGAAGAATGTGTATTTAAAATCTGGAGACACATTGGAACGCATCGCGGCGGTTGATCATGTCATATTTGATAAAACAGGAACTTTAACCAAACCGGAAGCTAAGCTAATTCAAGACGATGTTGATTTGGGCTCACTGGAACTTGCTGCCCAACTCGCTCGGGGAAGTCACCACCCATACTCCAAAGCCATTGTTGAAGCTGTTGGAGATGGATTGGGCGCCAGTGATATTGAAGAGGTTGCAGGTTGCGGCCTTAAAGGGATTGTCAACGGAAAAGTAGCAATGCTTGGTTCCTCAAAATGGATCCTTAGCAAAGAGCCTTCAGCTTTAGACGCAAATAGTAGTTTGGTTTTTCAGATTGAAGGTTCCCCGCCAGTATCGTTCGAATTTGAAGAAAAGCCTATTGTCGGTGCAAGTGCTGTCGTTTCGGAACTAAATAGGCGAGGTATTGAAGTCGAATTATTATCGGGAGACAATTTCAGCCGCGTGAAGGAATTTTCACTAGCAAACGGTTTTGACGATTGGAAATACGATATGTCTCCAATTGATAAAGCTCAAAGAATCTCCGAATTAGAAGCCGACGGTAAGCATGTTCTAATGATTGGCGACGGGCTTAATGATGCTGGCGCTATTGCCAATGCTCATGCATCGTTAACGCCTGGAGGCGCATTGGATATTAGTCGATCAGCCAGCGATGGCGTGTTTTCTGGTGAAGACATATTGGTCATTGCAGACATAATTGATGTTGCTAGAAGTACTAAATCAAGAATGCTTGAGAACTTTGGTTTTGCTGCACTTTACAACGTAATTGCTATTCCTTTTGCAGTGTTAGGGTTTGTGACACCTTTATTTGCTGCAATAGCCATGTCAGGTTCTTCCCTGATCGTAACTTTAAATGCATTACGCTTGAATTTCGCAAGGCAGAAACGAGGACTATAAAATGAGTATGCTGGTCTACCTTATTCCTGTTGCGATACTGATGGGCGGTCTTGGACTAGCGACATTCGCGTGGTCATTGAAGTCAGGACAATTTGACGATCCTGACGGCTCAGCCGAACGTATCTTGAATGAAGACGATAAACCTCTTTGAGATATAGCATCTAAGAATATGCTCTCCCACTTTATTAAAATGGGAGAGAATTTATCACCCTAAGCTTTACGGTTTTGTCTATTCTCAATCAGGTCGTCTACGACAGCTGGTTCCGCTAATGTCGATGTGTCGCCTAAATTGGAGAATTCATCTTCCGCAATTTTCCGCAATATTCGACGCATAATCTTTCCTGATCGTGTTTTAGGTAGGCCTGATGCGAATTGAATTTTGTCCGGTGATGCTATGGGGCCTATCTCTGTTCGGACCCATTTTACGAGGTCACTTTTAAGGTCATCCGATGGTTGAGCGCCATCCATCAATGAAACGTATGCGTATATGCCCTGCCCTTTAATGTCGTGAGGATATCCAACGACGGCTGCTTCTGAAACGCTTTGATGCGCAACTAAAGCGCTCTCTACTTCGGCCGTCCCCATACGGTGTCCAGATACATTTATGACATCGTCGACCCTACCTGTAATCCAATAATAGCCATCTTCGTCGCGACGACATCCATCACCTGTGAAGTATTTACTAGGATATGCTGAGAAGTAAGTGTCTACAAAGCGTTCATGGTCTCCATAGACGGAACGCATTTGACCGGGCCAAGAAGCGGTTATGACAAGATTACCTTCTGTAGCGCCCTCTAATACATTTCCTTCGGCATCAACAAGTTCTGGTTTGACACCAAAAAATGGGCGTGTGGCGGAACCAGGCTTTAACGCTGTAGCACCTGGAAGAGGTGTAATCATGATGCCGCCTGTTTCAGTTTGCCACCATGTATCAACAATTGGGCATCGTCCCTCTCCAACAATGTTGTGATACCACTCCCATGCTTCGGGGTTAATCGGTTCTCCCACTGAACCAAGTAGACGCAAAGATTTGCGGGATGTTTTATCGACGAATTCATTGCCTTGCCCCATTAACGCACGAATAGCAGTTGGAGCAGTATAAAAGATATTTACTTGATGCTTATCGACAACCTGCCAGAAACGTGACGCGTCTGGGTAGGTTGGTACGCCTTCAAACATTAGCGTTGTTGCGGCATTTGCTAGAGGGCCGTACACGATATAGCTGTGTCCTGTGACCCAACCAACATCGGCGGTGCACCAATAAATATCACCTTGTTTGTAATCAAACACATATTCATGTGTCATTGACGCCCAAACTAGATATCCGCCTGTTGTGTGAAGTACACCTTTGGGTTTTCCTGTTGATCCGGATGTATAGAGAATAAACAAGGGATCTTCAGCGTTCATTGGTTCGGGCGGGCATGAATTAGATACCTTGTCGATGGCTTCATGAAGCCAGACATCTCTACCTAGTTCAAAATCAACAGTCCCTTTTGTATTCTGGACAACCAGAACCTTTTTAACGCCAGATGTTTGTTTGATAGCTTTATCGACACTGGCTTTAAGAGGAATCGACTTACCACCTCGCAAACCTTCATCAGCGGTGATTACAAAGGCGCTCTCGCAGTCATTTATACGTCCAGCTAAAGCTTCGGCAGAGAACCCTGCAAATACGATAGAGTGAACTGCGCCGATACGTGCACAAGCCAGCATCGCATATGCAGCTTCCAGTATCATTGGCAGATAAATAGTGACCCTGTCACCTTTTTTAACGCCTAGATCTTTTAGGACGTTGGCAAACCGACAAACTGAATCATGCAATTCAGCGTAAGTGACACTCTGGGAGTTGTTCGGATCATCGCCTTCCCAAATGATTGCGGTTTGATCTGCTTTGTCTTTTAGGTGGCGGTCCACACAATTGTAGGAGACGTTTAATTCGCCATCTTCAAACCACTTAACGTGCAAGTCATCTTTACTCCAGGAGACATCTTTGACTTTGCTGTATGGCTTGGACCAATCTAACCTTTTTCCATGCTCTCCCCAAAACGCTTCTGGATTTTCAATGGAAGACTTATACATCTCAAGATAGCGGGAATTGTCGATATGTGCCTGTTCAGCAATTTCGTTTAGAACTGGAAATATTTTATCGTTTGCTGACATCGAGCTCGCCCCTTATTTTTTTGTATATTGTCCTTTAAAACGCATATTTTTTTGATCAGGTAAATCCATCTCAACAGACTAATTGCCTCGTTAAGATACCTCCTGAGATCACAACAAAAAAAGCGGCCACATGGGAAGTAGCCGCTTTCTTGTTCTTCAATGTGAAAAGACTTCTAGATATGAAGTGCTCTGTCATAAGCATCCAGTGTACTTTCATGCATCATTTCTGAAAGCGTTGGGTGCGGGAATATCGTTTCCATAATCTCAGCTTCAGTCAATTCAGCCTGACGTGCTATCACGAAACCTTGAATTAATTCAGTGACTTCTGCTCCAGCCATGTGTGCGCCAAGTAATTCACCTGTTTTTTCATCAAATATGGTTTTAATGATACCTTCAGGTTCGCCTAGTGCGACTGCTTTACCGTTACCCATGAACGGGAAACGACCAACTTTCACTTTGTGGCCTTTTTTCTTGGCCGCTGCTTCGGTTAGACCAACAGACGCAACTTGCGGGTGACAATATGTACAGCCAGCAATGTTATCTGTTTTAAATTCGTGTGGGTTTTGTCCAGCAATTTTTTCAACGCAGACAACACCTTCGTGAGTTGCCTTGTGGGCCAACCAAGGAGGACCTGTCAGATCACCAATAGCGTATAGGCCTGGTACGCCCGTACGACCAAATCCATCGACAGTTACGTGTGTACGGTCAATCTTGGCGCCGACTTCTTCTAGGCCTGTATCTTCAACGTTACCGACAATACCAACAGCGACGATAACGACGTCTGCAGTTATCTTCTCTATTTTACCATCTTTAAGTTTAACAGACGCAGTGACGTTGTTTTTGCCTTTTTCAAGTCCTTGAACCTGAGCAGACTTGATCAACTTCATCCCTTGCTTTGTCAGTTGCTTATCAACAAATGTGGAGATGTCAGCATCTTCAACTGGTAGAATTTGGTCAAGTGCTTCGACAACAGTGGTCTCAGAACCAAGCGTGTTATAGAAGCTCGCAAATTCAATACCGATAGCACCAGAACCAATCACGAGAAGCTTCTTAGGAACCTCTTTGGGCACGAGTGCTTCACGATAGGACCAGATACGGTCGCCATCTGGAACTAGTCCAGCTTGTGGAATGGACCGAGCACGGGCACCTGTCGCCATGATAACGTGTTTGGCTTTGTAAGTACCTTCACCCTTGCCGCCAGTAACGACAACACTTGGAGCTGGCTTGCCTGCTTTCAAACTTCCAGTTCCCTCAATGACAGTGATTTTGTTTTTCTTCATTAGAAAAGCAACACCACTCGCCATTTGTTTGGAAACACCGCGAGAGCGCTCAACAATTTTCTCTATGTGCGCAACAGGCTTAACTTTACCTAGGCCATAAGCTTCTGAATTTTCCATCATGTGGAATACTTCCGAAGTACGCAGTAGAGCTTTTGTTGGGATACAACCCCAATTCAAACAAATACCGCCCAATTCAGCTCTTTCAACAATGGCAGTTTTCATACCCAATTGAGATGCACGTATAGCCGTAGCGTATCCACCTGGGCCTGAGCCAACAATGATTAGGTCAAATTGGTTTTTTGCGTCCGCCACGGGCTCGCTCCTTTATGTTTTTTAGTTACCTATCCAAATTGCTCTAGAGCAACATGGACTCCGGTCCCTCGACATAACGTTTGAATGCTTGAAGCCATTTAGCTCCTTCTGCTCCGCCAACAACGCGGTGATCACAAGTCAACGTTACGGTCATCACAGTTGCAGCAGCTAGCTGTCCGTCAGCACCGATGACTGGTCTTTTCTCACCAGCACCGACTGACATGATCATGCCTTCTGGTGGGTTTATGATGGAAGCAAAGGACTTAACGCCAAACATACCAAGGTTGGAGATTGAGAAAGTTCCGCCCATGTATTCTTGTGGAGCAAGCTTGCGTTCACGAGCGCGTTTAGCAAGGTCTTTCATTTCCGCAGAAATTTGAGCCAAGCCTTTTGATTGCGCGTCTTTGATCACTGGAGTGATAAGGCCGCCATCAATAGCCACTGCCACAGAAACGTGTGCGGCTTTGTGGTAAGCAAAACCATTGTCAGTGTAACTCGCGTTACAGTCAGGCTCATCCATCAGCGCTAAAGCAGATGCTTTAATCAAGAAGTCATTCACTGAAATCTTGACGCCTTCTGGAGCTGCCTCATTGATTGCTTTACGAGCGGCAAGAAGCTTGTCTAAGCGAATGTCCACATTCAATGGGAAGTGTGGGATTTGCATAAAGCTTTCTGTTAGACGCTTAGCAACAACCTTAGCCATTCCGTCTAGTGGTTTGAGTTCATATGAATCTGGAGCGTAAACTCTGTCATCAAGAACCTGCGGCAAAATAAGACCATCTGGTGAAACAGCGCTTGCCGTAGCTTTTGCCGCCCCAGGTTTAGCATTTTCAACATCAGCGCGGACAATACGTCCACGTGGTCCGGAGCCAGAAATAGTAGAAAGGTCTATGCCCTTATCCGCAGCTATTCGCTTAGCTAAAGGAGAAGCATAAATCCGTCCGCCTGAAGAAGCAGGTGCTTGTTTCTTCGCTGTCGGTGCAGGTGCTGCTGCTAGAACAGGAGCTGGAGTAGCTACATCAGCCTTTGTTTCAGGCGCAGATTTTGGTGCAATCGCTTGAGCGGTTGGACCTTTGATAGAGGATAAGTCTTCACCCTCTTCTGCCAATACAGCAATTACAGAGTTGACCTTTACGCCTTCAGCGCCAGCTTCAACAAGAATTAGAGCTATTCGACCTTCATCAACAGCTTCTACTTCCATAGTGGCTTTGTCTGTTTCGATCTCAGCGATTACATCGCCAGGCCCCACAGCATCTCCTGGCTTAACAAGCCATTTTGCAAGTGTGCCTTCTTCCATCGTTGGCGACAGAGCTGGCATAGTGATGTTAATAGGCATCTAAGCAGTTCCCTTACGGTCCGGCGGCGCTGGCAATCTGCCGCGCTCACCTTATCAGTTTTATAATCATGCTATCACTAGGTTAATTTAGAGATAGCAAACCTTCTTAGCTGCTTCCACGATGTCATTCGTGTTAGGCAAGGAAAGCGCTTCCAAATTACCCGCGTAAGGCAATGGAACATCTTTCTGGTGAACGCGTGCTGGCGGTGCATCTAGATAGTCAAATGCTTCATCTACACATAGTGCTGAAATTTCGGCACCTATACCGTAAGTACCCCAACCTTCTTCACAAGCGACAACGCGATTTGTCTTCTTTACGCTTTCAATAACTGTTGCTCTATCAAGTGGGCGAACAGTACGAAGGTCGATAACCTCAGCACTAATACCGTCTTGAGCAAGAATTTCAGCAGCTTCCAAGGCGTATCTAACCATACGAGACAGAGCAACAAGAGTTACATCTGTTCCTTCACGGCGAACCTTCGCTTTACCGATCGGAAGAACAAAATCATCTAGATCCGGAACCTCAAAGCTCTCTCCATAAAGCAACTCGTGCTCGAGGAAGACGACTGGGTTCGGGTCACGAATAGCAGCTTTAAGCAAGCCTTTGGCATCCGCAGCGTCGTAAGGCGCGATAACCTTCAAGCCCGGTACGTTACCATACCAAGTTGCGTAGTCGTGCGAGTGCTGAGCACCAACACGCGATGCTGCACCGTTTGGACCACGAAACACGATTGAACAACCCATCTGGCCACCAGACATGTACAATGTCTTAGCTGCAGAGTTGATGATGTGGTCAATCGCCTGCATGGCGAAGTTGAATGTCATGAATTCAACGATTGGCTTAAGGTCAGCATAGGCTGCACCTACACCAAGTCCTGCAAAGCCGTGTTCTGTAATCGGAGTGTCAACGACGCGGCGGTCACCAAACTCTTGCAGAAGCTCACGCGTTACTTTGTATGCACCTTGATACTGAGCAACTTCTTCACCCATTACAAACACGTCTTTATCACGGCGCATTTCTTCTGCCATAGCATCACGAAGAGCGTCACGAACAGTGGTCGTTGTAAAATCTGTACCTTCTGGAATATCAGGGTCGGACAAAACATCGTCAGCTGGTGGCATGTTGTGCCCGACATTGACTTCTGCAGGTTCAGCGGTTGCCTCAACAGCAATAGGAGTCGCAGATGGACCAGCGGAAGCAACGTCATCCAAGCTTTCGCCATCTTCAGCCAACATTGCTATAACAGCGTTGACTTTTACGCCCTCTGAACCCTCAGCAACGAGGATTTTGGCAATTGTGCCCTCATCGACTGCTTCAACTTCCATAGTCGCTTTGTCTGTTTCTATCTCGGCAAGAATGTCACCAGGAGCGACTTTGTCGCCCTCAGACTTGAGCCATTTTGAGAGTGTGCCCTCTTCCATCGTAGGAGACAGAGCTGGCATAAGAATTTCTACTGACATGTGACTTACACCTCCCGCAATACATCTGTCCAAAGCTCTGAAGGATCTGGCTCAGGGCTTGTTTGTGCAAATTCAGCACTTTTATTTACGATTACGCGGACTTCTTTATCGATAGATTTTAGATCGTCTTCAGTCGCAACTTTACTGTCGACCAAGTGCTTTTTAAGCCCTTCAATCGGGTCGTGGTGAGAGCGAATATCATCGACCTCTTCCCGTTTGCGGTATTTAGCTGGGTCCGACATTGAGTGACCACGGTAGCGGTAAGTCTTCATTTCAAGAATGTAAGGACCTTTGCCTGAGCGGATATGAGCGACAGCCTTCGCCGCTGCTTCACGTACTTTCAGTACGTCCATACCGTCTACAGCTTCACCTGGAATATCAAAAGAGATCCCGCGTTTATATAATTCTTGTTCTGCAGAAGCACGAGAAACTGCAGTACCCATAGCGTACTGATTGTTTTCAATCACATACAGTGCCGGAAGTTTCCAAAGAGAAGCCATGTTGAATGACTCATAAACTTGGCCTTGGTTCGCTGCACCATCTCCAAAATATGACACCGATACATTGTCGTTTTTCTTATACTGGTTTGCGAAGGCTAATCCGGTACCAAGAGAAACCTGAGCCCCAACAATACCGTGTCCACCATAGAAGTGTTTCTCTTTCGAGAACATGTGCATGGAGCCACCCTTACCGCGAGAATAACCACCTTCTCTACCGGTAAGCTCTGCCATTACTCCGTCTGCTTCCATGTCACACGCAAGCATGTGTCCGTGGTCACGATAACCCGTGATAACCTGGTCACCTTGTTTCAGGACGCTTTGCACACCAACAACAACAGCTTCTTGACCGATGTATAAGTGACAAAACCCTGCAATAAGGCCCATTCCATAAAGTTGACCAGCTTTCTCTTCAAAGCGACGGATCAACAACATGTCTCGATAGTACTTTAGCAATTCCTCGTTTGAGGGAGCAGACTTCGAGCTCGATTTCCCTTTTTTGGGTGATGTAGCGTTAGCGGCGACCAAGCGAACCTCCATGACATTTTGTTCAGACTACTGAGTGGGCGAGGTCTACGTCCAGTCAGAGCTGCTATGCATTTTTGATGTTGCGGGGCAACATGAGTTTGCACGTTACCACCAAGCGTATATTCGGTAATACTTGAGACTATTCAGTTACATTCAATATAACTTCATCTTCTCGTACGTAAGCTAGTTTTTTTCGGGCAAGCTCTTCAACATAATCCATATCAAGAGTTTCGGAACTTAGTCGCTGAATTCTCGAGGAAATTTCGGCTTTCTCTGATTGAATACCTTTTAGAACAAGGGCCAGCTCCTTCTCTTTCTTTTGAAGAGCTGTCCATTTTGCTAGGCCTTGATCCCCTGTCAGCGCATTATATGCAAAATAACAGAGCACTAGACTAAGCAGTAGAGAAGCCATTAATGAACGCATATATAGTTCTGCCTTTCGACTATATTTAACCTTAACTGTATGCCGCTAAGTTTAAAAAGCCGTTTATTGATTTTTGCTGCGGCGCAAAATAAAAAACGCTCGAAATATGACTATTTCGAGCGTTCCATTTATCTACTTATGAAAATCTTACGCACGAATCGAAGACCGACCCAAATATACACCCTGCTCGTCGAGCTCTTCTTCGATACGAAGAAGCTGGTTGTATTTGGCCAATCTGTCAGAACGAGCAAGTGAACCAGTTTTGATCTGGCCACAGTTAGTTGCAACCGCAAGGTCAGCGATTGTAGCGTCTTCTGTTTCACCAGAACGGTGAGACATGACAGCAGTGAAGCCTTTGCTGATCGCCAAGTTCACAGCTTCCATCGTTTCTGTAAGAGTACCAATCTGGTTAACTTTTACGAGGATGGAGTTTGCAGCACCCATTTCAATTCCACGTGCAAGACGTTTTGAATTTGTAACAAACAGATCGTCACCAACAAGCTGACATTTGTCGCCAACCAATTCAGTTAGAGTTTTCCAACCGTCCCAGTCGTCTTCAGCCATACCATCTTCAATAGAGATGATCGGGTATTTGTTTACAAGATCAGCAAGGTATTGAGCCATCTCATCAGAACCGAGTGACTTTCCTTCACCAGCAAGAACGTATTTGTCATTCTTGTAGAATTCTGTTGAAGCGGCATCTAGCGCTAGCGCGCAATCTTCACCAGGGCGATACCCTGCAGCTTCGATAGATTTCATGATGAAAGAGATAGCATCTTCAGTTGAAGATAGGTTTGGAGCGAAACCGCCCTCATCCCCTACTGATGTACTGTGCCCTGCGTCTGACAAACCCTTTTTAAGAGTGTGAAAAACCTCAGTACCCATCCGTAGTGCTTCAGAGAATGAAGCAGCCCCTACAGGCATGATCATGAATTCTTGAACATCAATAGGATTATCAGCGTGCTCACCACCATTGATGATGTTCATCATCGGAGTAGGAAGAATGTGAGCATTTGCTCCACCAACATAGCGGTAAAGCGGAAGTGCTGCTGCATTTGCAGCTGCCTTTGCTGCAGCCATAGAAACACCAAGAATGGCGTTTGCGCCTAGGCGTGACTTGGTTTCAGTACCGTCCAAGTCAATCATAGCTTGGTCTAAGCGGCGCTGATCTTCAGCGTCTAGACCTAGGAGTTCTTCGTAGATTTCTGTATTAACAGCTTCTACAGCTTTAAGAACACCTTTTCCGTTGTAACGAGATTTATCACCGTCACGAAGTTCGTGTGCTTCATAAGCACCAGTTGATGCACCAGATGGTACAGCGGCACGCCCTAGCGAACCGTCATCTAGTGTTACATCCACCTCAACAGTAGGGTTTCCCCGACTATCCAAAATTTCGCGTGCGTATATATCGACGATTTCAGTCATAGCAGTCCCTCTCGACTCAAATGAGAAAAGCTTGGGACCGCCTACTTTCTATCGGCGCTGCCGGAGCGCTGAAAAGCGGCCCCTTAAAACGGCGTTAGTCTTCTTTAGGCTCTAATACTTGCTTACCACGGTACATGCCTGATTTCAGGTCAATGTGGTGTGGACGACGTAGTTCGCCAGAATCTTTATCTTCAATGTAAGTTGCACCATCTAAACGGTCGTGTGAACGGCGCATACCGCGTTTAGAAGGCGTTGTTTTCCGCTTAGGAACAGCCATAATCTCTAGCCTCAAAAAAAAGGAAAAGGTGGCACAGGGCCACCCAAATCAGCGGGCTTGATACGCCGATAAGCAGCGTATTGCAAGCCCTTGTTTGGAGTTAAACGAGCCTACTTTGAACTTTTGCAGCCTCGATAAACGACTTAAACAGTGGATGTGGCTCAAATGGACGTGATTTAAGCTCTGGATGATATTGAACACCTATATACCAAGGGTGATCCGATATTTCGACTATCTCCGGCAGCTTTCCATCTGGTGAAAGTCCTGAAAATAATAATCCAGCTGATTCTAGCTGTTCTTTGTATTCCGCATTCACTTCATATCTATGTCTGTGACGCTCTTCGATTCTTTCTGTACCGTAAATTTCGGCAACCTTGGAACCTTTTTCCAATACGGCTGGATATGAGCCTAGGCGCAAGGTTCCACCAAGATCTGTTGTCTCGGTGCGAACTTCTTTTTCGTTACCACGGGTCCACTCTTCCATGAGTCCAACAACTTTCTCGGTTGGGTTCCCAAATTCTGTTGTCCCCGCCCCTTTTAAATCAGCCATGTTGCGAGCGGCTTCAACAACAGCCATTTGCATTCCATAACATATACCAAAGCAGGGAATTCTTCTCTCTCTGGCATATTGAGCGGTTCTGATTTTTCCGGTCGCGCCGCGTTCACCAAATCCACCTGGTAGCAGTATTGCGTGGCAACCTGATAGCTCTGATTCAATATCAGTGTCTGCATCGTCAAATTTTTCAGACGGGATCCATTTGACTTTTACTCGGACTTCATTTGCTAGCCCGCCGTGATGTAGCGCTTCGATAAGAGACTTATATGCGTCAGGTAAAGAGACGTATTTTCCTACGATTGCTACGGTAACTGAACCGTCGGGGGTTCTTAGCGAATCTGAAATATTCGTCCAACGAGAAAGGTCTGGGTCCGGCGCGTTGTTTATTCCAAAGTGTTTGAGGACTTCTCTATCAAGTCCCCGACGGTGGTAATCCAGCGGAACTTCATAAATGTGTTCAGAATCTAGGGCTTCGATAACACTATCTTGTTTTACGTTACAGAATAGGCCGATTTTCCTTCTTTCCCCTTCAGGAATAGGTCTTTCGGAACGACAAAGAAGAATATTTGGCTGAATACCAATTGAGCGAAGCTCTTTTACAGAGTGTTGAGTAGGCTTGGTTTTCATTTCACCAGCGGTCGAAATGTATGGTAAAAGCGTTAAGTGAACAAACACTGCTTGAAGAGGTTCTAGTTCTTGATTGAGCTGCCTAATTGCTTCGAAGAAGGGTAAACCCTCAATGTCGCCTACTGTGCCACCAATCTCACAAAGCACAAAGTCGACATCGCCTGCATCGGACAGAACAAAATCTTTAATCGCATTTGTTACGTGAGGAATAACTTGAACTGTAGCGCCGAGATAATCACCACGGCGTTCTTTATCAATAATGTTTTGATAAATTCGTCCTGTTGTAATGTTGTCTGATTGCTTGGCCGATACGCCGGTAAAGCGTTCATAGTGCCCAAGGTCAAGATCAGTCTCAGCGCCGTCGTCAGTAACAAATACTTCACCATGTTGATAAGGTGACATTGTGCCTGGATCGACGTTTAGATATGGATCTAATTTTCGCAAACGAACTTTGTAGCCTCGAGCCTGCAATAAAGCGCCCAAAGCGGCGGAGGCGATGCCCTTCCCTAAAGAAGAAACAACACCGCCGGTTATAAAAATATATCTTGTCATGACGGGGAACTATAGACGCGCCGAATCATGGCGCGCGTCAAGGTTTGACTATTGGTTATCAGGAGACGAAGTGGAATTTTCGTCAGTTTGAGAGCCATCTGAGACTGATTCATCAGATAATGCTTCGGATATAAGGTCTTTTGGCTCTTCCGGCTCTGAAACACTTACTGCTTCTTCTCCAAGAACACTGTTTAACAACGAATCACCGGTTTCTTCCAAAGTACGAGAAACTTCAGAGCCGTCTTTAGTGCGTTCATTATTGATTCTAGTAAGAGCAAGGCTTGCAATAAAGAAGATTGCCGCCAGTACCATGGTTGTACGTACGAGAGTATCAGCTGCACCGCGTCCGGAGACTAAACCGCCGCCACCGCCGCCGCCCATTCCAAGCGCCCCGCCTTCGGAACGTTGAAGTAAAACTGAAACGATAAGAGCTATACAGGACAGCAAGCTAACTGCCAGAAGAGCGTTTTCCATAATGGTCGGTGAACCTAATCTATAAATCCAAACAGCTTGAAAAGCATTTTCAGAGCGTTACGCCAAGCCCTAGCATGACGATTCTTATAAAAAAGGTGTGTGATCGACTGATTTTCAATACACACACCTCATTTTTTTATAGATACTGGCCTTAAGCGGATCGTATGATTTGTAAAAAATCTGAAGATTTTAGACTTGCGCCGCCGATAAGGCCGCCGTCTACATTTTGAATGCTCAGTATTTCTTTCGCATTCGATGGTTTCATAGATCCGCCATAGACGATTGCTGTAATAGCCGCTTTTTCGCCGATTCTTTTCTCAAGCTCTTTGCGTATGAGTGCGTGAGCTTGCTCTATCTCTTCAACAGTCGGCGTTAAGCCTGAACCAATTGCCCAAATGGGTTCATACCCTATTGCGATAGTATTATTTATAGCTTCGTCTGGAATACAGGCAGCTATTTGCTCGGAGAGGACTTCAAGAGTTTTATTTGCTTTACGCTCTTCTAGGCTTTCACCAATACATACTATAGGTATTAGTCCCGCGCGAATGACTGCTTTTGTTTTAGCATTTACGGATTTGTCGGACTCTCTGTAATATTCGCGTCGTTCAGAATGTCCTACAATAACGTATTTTGCACCTAGGTCTTGCCATTTCTCGGCACTGATATCCCCAGTGAATGCGCCCGCCTCATTAGCGTGACAATCTTGTCCACCGATTTGCAATGGATTATTTTCAACAGCGTCGATCGCTAAAGCGGCTAGTGTAGCTGGTGGACATATAACGACTTGCCCATCGAATGGTTGGTTTTTGATATCTTCGGCTACGTTAAGAATTTGATCCAAATCCTTACGTAAGCCATTCATTTTCCAATTCCCTACTATGAGGGTTTTAGGTTTACTCATTTTATTTGTCCCATAATGTGACAGTGCTCTTTTTGACACTTTTCTTAAGCCTTTGAAGCGGCTCTTATCATTTCATATCTTGCGTTAGACGCCATGCTCGCCTAGCAAGCTGAGTGAAGCGCTGCAAGACTCATGCACGAAAGAATAGTTTCGTGCTCTTTATTTTGGGAGATCATCCATATGCTGTCAGTTGTTCGCCGCATGGTACGGTCAAAATTTATGCTCGTTATAATCGGCCTACTGATGGTTGGGTTGGCCGGTATGGGGCTGCCGGATATGTTTTCCTCCGCAGAACCGCGCGGGATGTTAAGTGCCGGGGATCGTTTTGTTGTTAAGAGAGAAGTAGAGCGTCGCCTAGATACGCACCTTCAGCTTCTGAGAGAACGAGAAGGACAAACGATATCTCGCCAAACAGCGGCGCAAAATGGCACTGTGCAAAGCATATTGCAGGGGCTAGCTAATGAGACTGCCCTGCTTTCATTCGCAGACAATAATAATATTGAAGCTAGTCGGTTCGCAGTTACAGAGATAGTTGCTAACGCGCCAAGTTTTAAAAACCCGGTGACTGGCGAATTTGATGAAGGTGCGTTCAAGTCCTTTGCAGCCCGCCAGGGGCTATCCATCAAACAGATGGAAAACAATTTGAAAGAAGACTTCACGCGGCAATATATCGCCGATGCTGTGAAGACAGCGGTGAACACTCCGTCCGCATTGGGTAAGGTATGGATTACTGCTCAATCAGAACAACGTGAATTTTCGTATGTGAACATTAAGGCGGCGTCTGCAGCTTCAATTGCCGACCCTACAGACGAAGAATTAAATGCATTTTTTGAAGAAAATAAAAACGCGTTCACCCAGCCAGAAAGAAAAGTAGTGTCCATACTTTCTATCTCGCCGAGTGATTTCACGGGTCGTGTGGAGATCGCTGACGAAGACCTTCGAGATATGTATGATCTACGTATTAAAGAGTTCTCGACTGCGCAAACACGTGAAATCAGAGAGTTTTCATCGACGGACCGCCGTTTAGCCCAAAAAATTGTAGATGAAATTGGAGCCGGAGAAGATGCAGACGCTGTACTAGCGGCCAATACTGATTTGAAGGTTGTAAGAAAAGTCGTAGAGCAAAGCGATCTTTCAAATGAGGAGTATGCTCAAGCTGTATTTGCAGTTGAAGAAGGTAATCATCTTGGAATTATCGAACTGGATGGTTTATGGACTGGAGCGATTGTAGATACCATTATCCCTGGTGTGCCTACTCCTTTTGAGGATGTTTCCGGGCAAATTTATGAAGAGATGGCTTTAGAAGAAGCTGAAAAAATCTTCGAACTTAAACAAGAAGAGTTTTATGACCTCGTCGGCGGTGGATTTAGCTTGGAAGAAGCTGCTGATAGTTTGGAAGTACCCCTCTTTGAATTTTCTGGGATAGACACTCAAGGTCGCAACAAATCTGGCAGCTTGGTTGGCGGAATAGTTTTTAGACCAGATGCAGTAGACACGTTACGTAAGCTAGAGTTTGAAAGCGAGACATCTGATATATTGGATGATGTTGCCGATGGTCTGTATGTTATGAGACTGGATGCCGTTGAAGAAAGCTATGTACCTGAACTATCTTCGATTAAAGACTCAGTAACACAAAGTTACCGCGTTTTTGAAGCCGCTACAGCCGCTCAAAAGACTTCAGATGCGTTGTTGGCTAAAGCTAAAGCCTCATCTGAATTAAAATCTGCGGCGGAAGAATTGGGGTTGGATTTTGTTAAATCAGATTCAAACTTAACAAGACGCGAAATTCCTGAGAACCTTACTCGAGCTATGGCGCTTCAGTTATTGAATGCTAATGAAGGTGAGTTTGTGGTTTCCACTGAGCCTAATGGTTCAAGGTCAGTTTTGCACTTGGAAAAGATCACCAATATCGAGGCGTCAATGCTTGATGTATTGGCCCCGTCTGGAAAACGTGCAGTATCAGAAAGTCTGGAAGGCGATGTAGAGAACGCTTTTGTTGAAGCTGTTCTTTCAGAAGCTGAGCTGGAAGTTAATGAAGGTGCGATAGCAGAATTCATTAGTTCAATGGCTGGGACCCAATAAACAAGAAGACCACATGACAACTATGCCACCAAAATTAAAGATTCGCAGACGACTGGATGATATAGAAACTCCGGTTTCTGCGATGCTTAAACTGGACCCAGATAACGCGGGTACTTTTTTGTTTGAATCCGTCTTAGGAGGCGAACAAAGAGGTCGTTATTCCTTTATCGGTACAAAGCCAGACTTATGGTGGAAAGTACAAGATGGGACCGCCCTGACTTCGACGTCTGGAAATTTTGAGGATATTCAGCATACATCTGATGATCCTATGTCTGACGTACGTCGGTTTATCTCAGAATGTCATGTAGATATAGACGAGAATGATGACGTTCCGCCCATGGTAGCCGGTGCTTTTGGCTATCTGGGGTATGACATGATTAGGTATGTTGAGAAACTACCATCAGCGCCGGAGGATAGTCTTCAGGTTCCTGAAGCTGTTCTAATGCGTCCGACAGTTATGCTGATTTTTGATTCTGTAAAACAAGAGATTATTCTTGCGACTCCTGTTCGAGATGATGAAGAAGATGCAGAAAAACGTTTGGACGATATTGAGGCATTGCTTGACGCGCCATTGGGTACAAGCCGTCCGGTGAATCGTGAAATTTTACCACTTGAGTTTACGTCAAATACGACCCCTTCCCGCTATGCCGATATGGTAGGTAAGGCGAAGGAATATATCCGTGCTGGCGATATATTTCAGGTTGTTCCTAGTCAAAGATTTACGACCGATTTTGAAACACCGCCTTTTGCGCTTTATCGTGCACTAAGACGCTTAAATCCTTCCCCGTTTTTATTCTATGTGAACATAGGTGGTTTTCAGGTTATTGGATCAAGCCCAGAAATCCTTGTGCGTCTTAGAGATGACACGGTGTCTATTCGTCCAATTGCAGGTACATTGCCTCGCGGTAAAACACCTGAACAAGATTTGGAACATGAAGAAGCGCTTTTGGCGGATCCTAAAGAGCTATCAGAGCATCTCATGCTTTTAGATTTGGGACGAAACGACGTTGGTCGTGTTGCAAAATATGGAAGTGTGAATGTCACAGAACGCTTCATAATTGAGCGTTATTCTCATGTTATGCATATAGTATCAAACGTCGAAGGCGAACTACGTGATGGCGAAGATGCTGTATCAGCTCTAATGGGAGGATTTCCTGCAGGGACTGTTTCCGGTGCCCCTAAAATTAGAGCTATGGAAATCATCAACGAATTGGAAACCAACAAACGCGGCGTATATGGCGGCGGTGTAGGTTACTTTGGTTCGGATGGCGATATGGATATGTGTATCGCTTTGAGAACGGCTGTCGTTAAAGACAAAAAATTGCACGTACAAGCTGGTGGAGGTGTTGTTTTGGACAGTGACCCTGAAAAAGAATTTCAGGAAACAGTTCATAAAGCCAGTGCTTTGTTCCGTGCAGCTGAGGATGCTGTCAGATATGATGGAGGCAACCAATGAGCCAGTCTAAAAAACGCCCCCATATTTTAGTTATCGACAATTATGACAGTTTCACATGGAATTTGGTCCACTACCTTGAAGAATTAGGTGCGAACACTGAAGTTGTTCGAAATGATGTAAGTACTGTTGAGGAATTGCTAGCAAAAAAGCCTCAAGGCGTTGTTCTATCTCCAGGTCCTAAAACGCCGAATGAAGCAGGTGTTTGTCTGGAATTCATAACTAAAGCGGATAGCTCACTACCAATTTTTGGTGTCTGTTTAGGCCACCAATCAATAGGACAGGCATTTGGTGGCGAAGTTATTCATGCTCAAAGTGTTCTGCATGGTAAATCCTCTGCGGTAACGCATGATGGTGGATCTATGTTTAAGTCGATCCCAAAAATGTTCGAAGCAGTAAGATACCATTCTCTTTCGGTTAAACGTCAGGGTTTGCCTGAAATTTTAAAAATCGAAGCCGAAACTGATGACGGTGAAATCATGGCTTTATCGCATGTCGATAGACCTGTTTTCGGTGTTCAATTTCACCCTGAATCTATCGGATCTGAACATGGCCATACTTTGCTAAATAATTTCGTTAACCTGACAAGGTAGAAAAATTATGAGTGATATCGTTAAACAAGCAGTCTCACTTCTTGCTGACAGTCAGGTTGTGCCCGCCGAAACGACGACGGAGTGTTTTGACGGTATTCTAAAGGGTGAAGTTGATCCCATCCTGATATCAGCTTTTCTTATGGGGCTCCGTGTCAAGGGCGAAACTGTAGACGACATTGAAGCTGCAGCTAGAGTTATGCGGCATCATTCGCACAAAGTTGCTGCGCCTTCAGACGTCGTAGATACCTGCGGCACAGGAGGTCTTCCTTTTAAAAGCTTGAATACCTCTACTGCTTCTGCATTTGTAATTGCTGGTGCCGGCGGTCGTGTCGCTAAGCACGGTAACCGCTCGGTTCCACCAAAGACTGGTTCAGCCGATGTATTAGAGGCGCTTGGCGTTAAGTTGGACGTGAATGAAGCGCAATTTGCTAAATGTGTAAGTGAAGCGCACGTAGGTTTTATGTTTGCGCGCTCGCATCACTCAGCTATGCGCCACGTCGCCCCTATCCGCCAAACTTTGGGGCTTAGAACAATTTTCAATATCCTAGGTCCTCTTACCAATCCAGCAGACGCAAAGTACCAAGTGCTTGGTGTTTTTGATGAAAAATGGCTCGGTCCTATGGCGAGAGTCCTCCAGCGTTTAGGTACACAGAAATCTTGGATTGTTCATGGCCATGACGGCCTTGATGAAATAACCATCACAGATAAAACAACAGTCGTAGAAGTAACGCCAGACAATATCAAGACGTTTGAGATTGATCCAAATGAATATGGAATCTCAAAAGCTGAATTGGATGACTTGAAGGGCGGAAGTCCTAAAGAAAATGCAGATGCGATAATACAGTTACTTAACGGAAAGAAATCAGCGTTTAGGGACATAGTTGTTCTAAATGCCGCTGCTGGATTATACGTTTCGGGCAAAGTAGAAGATATAGAAACAGGCATTGCGAATGCTTCTGAGGCTATAGACAGCGGTAAAGCAAAAAATGCTCTTGAAGCATTGATTACACACTCGAATTCAGAGATTTAGATGAGTACTGCGTTAGATAAAATAAACGAATATAAAAAAGCAGAAATAGCGCAGCTTAAGTTACAAAGAACTTTAGAATCTATTCATAGCGATGCGCTTGCCCAAACACCTCCGCGTGGCTTCGCAAAGAGATTGCAAGATATCGCTGCTCAAGATGAAAATGCTCTCATTTGTGAAATGAAACGCAAAAGCCCATCGGCGGGAAACATAAATACCAGTGCTGACCCTGTTGCTATGGCTTCTGCATACGTTGAAGGCGGTGCTGCCTGTATTTCTGTTCTTACTGATGGCCCAAGTTTCGGGGGATCTTTAGACGATCTAAAAGCTGTACGTGAGTCAGTATATGTGCCTGTGCTCCGCAAAGATTTTATGCTTGATGAGATTCAGATACTTGAAGCTCGCGCATCTGGCGCAGATGCTATCTTATTGATTATGGCTTCGTTAGACAAAGTACAAGGGCGAGATCTGCATCAATGTGCTGATGATCTAGGTATGTCTGTTCTTCTTGAAGCTCATAATGAAGAGGAATTAGAACAGGCGCTAGATCTTCCCTCTCCTCTCGTTGGAATCAACAACAGAGATCTGAAACGCATGGTTACGGATTTAGAGACCACAGAAAAATTAGCGACGATGGTTCCGTCTGATAAATTGCTTATTTCCGAAAGTGGGATCAGATCGGTTGAGGATGTGTCGAGACTAAGAACGACGGGAGCTAGAGGGTTCCTGATTGGAGAAAGCCTAATGAAATCAGGTGATATCTCATCTACAGTCAATAAATTGAGACTGACAAAATAAACTTTGATGTTCCACAATTGACCCAAACCAAGAACACATGTAGAACTTTTCGTGACTCGTAAACTTGGATTGGTTGATTCTTATGCTCACGAACAAACAACGCGAATTGCTGCTTTTCATTCACCAACGTATTAAAGAAACGGGTGTTTCACCTTCTTTTGATGAGATGAAATCAGCTTTGGATCTGGCTTCCAAGTCAGGAATTCATCGTTTAATTACAGCATTGGAAGAACGAGGTTTTTTAAGACGACTAGCGCATAGAGCGAGAGCCATAGAAGTGTTAAAGCTTCCAGAAAGTGCAACGCCTTCGGCTCCTCCTTTAGGACGCTCAAGTTTTAAACCGGCTATCGTTAGTCGGGATGGCGTTTCTTCTCAAACCGTCGCTAATGATACCATTCCTGTACTAGGACGCATTGCAGCCGGTGTCCCTATTGCTGCTATTCAGAATGAAACAGACCGCATTGTCGCGCCAAATGGAGGTATGGATTCTGATCAACACTTCGCTCTTGAAGTACAGGGAGACTCAATGATTGAGGCAGGTATCCTAGATGGCGATATAGTCATTCTAAGAAAAGGCGATACGGCGACTTCTGGTGAAATTGTGGTTGCTCTAGTTAATGAAGAAGAAGCGACACTGAAGCGGATAAGAAAACGCAATGGTTCGATTGCTTTGGAGGCAGCTAATCCGGCTTATGAAACAAGAATTTTTGGTCCTGATAAGGTTAGAGTACAGGGGAAATTGGTTGCTCTGGTCAGGCAATATCACTAACTAAATCGGATTGTTTTATAGGTGTTGTGTATTTCAATACTTAATCTGTCCACGCTCTTTCAGCGTTGAAGCCTTTCTTGAATGTTTTGTAGGAAAGGCCGTCTCTAGTTTGAAGTATTTGTATGCCTTTGCTGTAGATTTGTTCAGTCAAATGCATACACAAATTTTCCTTAGATGTTGATATGCGTAAGTAGTTGGAAGATATGTTTTCATTTTGACCACATGGTTCTGGAGATATCTTCCAATTACCCCAGTGCACTTCTTCTGAAATCGTTATTGAAACACTGTATTTCGAATGATAATCGGTTAAATGGTCTTTTAAACTCAGTGGCTTGAGTGGTTTTCGACCTGAGTGTTCAGGTAAGACCCTAGTCCAATTTTTCTCTGAATTTGCGTAAATAATGCCTGCCCTGTCTATCAACAAAATAGGCCTTGGGGAGGTTAGGAAGTGCGTTACAGCAAATATAATCGGTAACACAGCGAGAATTTTGTACCATCGCGTTAGGATGACGCCCAACACCAAAGCGAGAATGGACATTAAAAACACCATTGATGGTATATAGATGTTTCCTCCATCAGGGCTGATGGATTGAAAGTATCTAGAGATCATTAGAACTAGCTCTAGTGAATATCCAAAACTCCTTAAAAACCAGTCTTCTAAACCTAAAGGAGAAACAATTGCAGCCATGGCAGCAGATGGTGCAGACCAAAAGCTAATTAACGGCATAGCGGCTAGATTGGAAACGACGCTCATGGGAGCTATTCGTCCAAAATGAAAAGCGGAAAATGGTGCAGTCGCCAAGGAAGCAATCAAAGAAGTTGCAAAAATGGACGACGCCCATTTTGAAATTCGAGAGCCAACAGAATTATTAGCCCCTTTTGGCCATGCTTCATATAAAGCAATAAGCGCTGCTGTAGCAGCGAAAGACATCTGAAATCCGGGGCTTACTACTGTTTCTGGCTTTATAGCGACAACTAAAATCATCGCGACAGATACATTTCTCAGTGAAAGAGCCGGCCTGTCGAGTAAAATCGCAATAAGCGAAATTAGCGCCATGATATAGGCTCTTTGGGTCGCGATCGATGCACCGGATAAAAGCAAGTAACCAGTGGCACCAAAAATAGCCCCTATCGCAGCAATTTTCGATACATAAACCCTTATAGCAACGAATTCGATGAATGTTAGAAGGGTTTTGATTATGTAAAAAAATATTCCAGCAGCTAGCCCCATGTGTAACCCTGAAATAGCCAAAAGGTGGGCCAATCCAACCGAGCGCAGTGTTTCCTGGTCATTGTTATTTAGAAGGGTCTTTTCTCCTGTTATCATTGCTGCGGCCATTCCTCCGGATTTCTCACCGAGAAGTTTATAAATGTGAACAGCCAGCGAATGCCGAACAGCGTCTAATCCATACTGGAAATTATCAAGGTAACCTTGATCCCTGACCATCGACCAAGCTATCGGTTTGCATTGACCCAGAGTAAAACCGACCCCTCCTAGGTTTCCATAAAAGGCTTTTCGTTTAAAATTGAAGTCGCCGGGCAAAATGGGAGAAGGCGGTGGTGACAGAAAAACTAAGCACCCTAACTCTCTACCAGGTAGCAATAGAGAATCCTTTTTTTGCGTTACTCTTACAAAATCCGGAGTATCTTTGCTTGGTAAATCTGAAATAGCTCCAACCCTAATCAGTAATCGGTTCCCCTTGCTGCCGCCTTCAATGGACTCTAATTTACCTTCTAACCACACTGGACCGATTTGATGCTCTATAAATGTCACTTTGGTAAAGTCAGTTTTGAGCTTGATAAACGTAAATCCAACGCAAAAAATGGCGAGGTTCAAAAATAGTATCCTTACCACGTTTGATTTGGATTTCTTGACTCTGAGATTTAGACCGAAAATCGCCGTGGCTATGCATAAAAGGATCAACCAGCTAGGCTCTAATGGAGCCGTTAAGTAGAAAGCTATTCCACCAACAAATGCTAATGGGTAGAGCAATGACCATCTATAGGCATGTCTATCTAGAAAATTGCCAACGAAGCTATGCATTATTTGCATGAACTTTATCTATTTTTCTATGATTTAGCGTCCTAAGCCTTGCCCAAACGGTCAAAAATGTGATCTTCACTTCGCTATGAAAAGACTCAAGTTCACTATTAGCGAGCTTGTTCACTCTAAACACTAATTTGAAAGTCGTTATGACGGTTATCACCCGCTTCGCCCCCTCGCCGACCGGATATTTGCATATTGGTGGTGCTCGAACAGCTTTGTTCAATTGGCTATATGCAAAAGCCAATGGTGGAAAATTCCTTTTGCGTATTGAAGACACAGATCGCAAACGGTCAACAGAAGACGCCATTCAGGCGATTTTTGACGGATTGGACTGGTTGGGTATAACGCCAGACGAAGAACCTTTTTTTCAATTTCAAAGAGCAGATCGCCATAGAGAGATTGCTCAAGAATTGATGGATAGAGGTGCTGCATTCAAATGTTATGTAACGCCTGAAGAGCTATCAGCTCGTCGCGAAGCAGGTGATGCTAAACGTGCGGAAGCGAAAAATGCTGCAAACGATGGCAATGACTCTCTGGCAGCTGAACTAAGAGCAGAAGCCGACACTTTATTGGCACCGTATCGATCCCCTTATAGAGATGGTAAGCAGCCAGTTGATCAGGATGCTCCTTTTGTGGTTCGGCTACGTGCTCCTGATGACGGACGCGTTGAATTCCCTGACGATGTTCAAGGTGCTGTCGGGACGGATGCTAAAAACATAGATGATTTTGTTATCTTGCGAGCAGATGGATCACCGACATACATGTTGGCGGTCGTCGTTGATGATCACGATATGGAAGTAACGCAGGTCATTCGCGGTGACGATCACCTGTCGAATACTTACAGACAAATACCAATTTACCAGGCTATGGGCTGGGACTTACCGAAATACGCCCACGTTCCGTTGATTCATGGAGCTGATGGAAAGAAATTATCCAAGCGTCATGGTGCACTTGGCGTAGAAGCATATCGGGATATGGGATACCTTCCTGAAGGCGTAAACAATTACCTTCTTCGGCTCGGGTGGTCTCACGGCGATGACGAAATAATCCCACAAGAAAAAGCTATTGAATGGTTCAACACAGATGGTTTAGGCAAAGCGCCAGCACGTTTGGACTTCGATAAAATGAAGTCGGTCAACGCGCATTACATGTCTATTGCGGATGATAATGAACTTTGCAGCCTTCTTTTTGACCGCGACGAATTCTCTCAATTGCCGGAATTGATTAAATCACGTATCAGGGATGCTATATCAGATATCAAAGTACGGGCGGCTACTCTAGAAGAATTAGAAACGCAGTTAAATTTTTTATTAGATATTCGACCTATAGAAATAACTGGAAAATTGAAGAAAAAAGTCTCCGAAGACGCTTTAGAACGCTTATCAAAGCTAACTATTCGTATTAAGAACTTACCAGAATGGTCAAATTCGGCTTTAACAGCCGCTATAGCAGAGTTTTGTGCCGATGAAGATATTGGCATTGGAATGATAGGACCGACATTGAGGGCAGCTCTAACGGGTGGCCTGCCGGCACCTGACTTAGGTTTGGTGCTGGAGTGGTTGGGACGCGATGAAGCGCTCGACCGTATCAATGATCAACTTAATAAGGCTAGTGCATGACCCTCCCGTCGCTAGCTACAAATCAAATTATAAGGGGCTGACAAGGCATGGAAAACAAAGTTAAACCGAATGGAACAGCGACATTAAACGTTGCGGGAAAAACTGCAGAACTGCCCATATACTCAGGTACACATGGTCCTGATGTTGTCGATATTGCGTCTCTGAACAAACAAACTGGTCACTTTACACTTGACCCTGGGTTTACATCGACAGCGAGTTGTGAAAGCCAGATTACGTTCATTGATGGTGGTGAAGGCATTCTGCTCCACCGTGGATATCCTATTGATCAGCTTGCTGAGAAATCAGACTTTCTTGAAGTTTGTTATCTGCTTCTGAACGGCGAGCTTCCAAGCCAAGTGTCTTTATCTGACTATAAAGACACAATTACTCACCACACGATGATTCATACACAGTTTGATCGTTTCTTCGAAGGATTCAGACGAGACGCTCACCCTATGGCAATTATGACTGGTGCTGTCGGTGCTCTCTCAGCATTTTATCACGACTCGCTGGATATTAGTGATCCACAGCACCGCATCATTTCAGCAAACCGCCTAATTGCTAAAATGCCGACTATCGCGGCCCGTGCTCATAAATATTCTATTGGTCAGCCATTCATTTCTCCACGTAATGATCTTGGATATGCGGCCAACTTCCTTCGTATGTGTTTTGCTGTTCCTGCAGAAGACTACGAAGTTCAGGAAGTTATGGCCCGTGCGATGGACAGAATTTTTATTCTTCACGCTGACCACGAACAAAACGCTTCTACGTCAACAGTTCGGTTAGCAGGTTCTTCTGGTGCAAACCCATTTGCATGTATTGCTGCTGGTATCGCATGTCTTTGGGGACCTTCTCACGGTGGTGCCAACGAAGCTGCGCTTACTATGCTTGAACAAATTGGTTCAGTAGATCGTATCCCTGAATTTATTGCTCGCGCTAAAGATAAAGACGATCCGTTCCGCTTAATGGGTTTTGGTCACCGTGTTTATAAGAACTATGACCCGCGGGCGAAAGTAATGCAGAAAACTTGTCACGAAGTATTGGATGCGGTTGGTGCGTCTAATGACCCATTGCTGCCTATCGCAATCGAACTAGAAAAAATCGCGTTAGAAGATGAGTACTTTGTAAAGCGTAATTTATATCCGAATATTGATTTCTATTCTGGAATTACACTGAAAGCTATGGGCTTCCCGACAGAGATGTTCACTGTGCTATTCGCGCTCGCGCGTACTGTTGGTTGGATCGCACAATGGCAGGAAATGATTGAAGACCCGACACAACGTATCGGTCGTCCACGTCAAATATACACTGGTGCAGCTAAGCGTGATTATGTTCCTGTAAACAAACGCTAAGTTCAAATCGAATTTAGAATGAAAAAGCCCAGCTAGTTTTAGTTGGGCTTTTTAGATGCGATATTTAAAATTGTCTGAGCTGATATAGAAGAAGCACCTTCTCCTCCTCTACCCATTAATTCTAAGGCTTTGTTTTGTTCAGAAATTTGGCTCGTTCGTACATTTTCATCGTTATATAGTTTTTCTAGTGCCTGAACCAATCTCTTTGACGTAAAACGCGTTTGAACGAATTCTTTAGCGACCTCTTTATTTGCAGCGACGTTAAATAAAGTAATGAATTTTGACTTCATTAAAAACAGACGCGCAATAGCCCAAGTAATCCACCCTACTTTGTACCCTATTACCAAAGGGACACCTTGCAGCGCTGCTTCGGTTGTGACAGTTCCGGAGCATGCAAGTCCTAGATCTGCAGACGAAAACGCATCGGTTTTTTCCTTATCATCTGTAACTACGTGATGCGGAAATGCCCACGACTTACTTTTCGCTAATATTTCGTCTTTCATGGAACCCGCCGCGACGCAGACCACCCTGATGTTAGAATGGTTTATACAAATTTGAGTAGCTGCTTTTTCCAATACGGGAGCTACAATTTTAAGCTCGGATTTGCGGCTTCCCAATAACAATAACAGAATGCGTTCTTCAGCATCAAAGTTATATTTTGATCTGAATGCTTCACCGTCTCCAATGACATCTCTTTCAAGCGCAGGGTTTCCTATGACTGTCGTTGATAAACCGAATGGCTCATAGAAAGGGACTTCAAAATCGTGGATGCATAACAAGTGATCAACGTGTTGAGCGAGTGTCTTCGCTCGGCCGGGTCTCGTTGCCCACACTTGCGGCCCAATCAATTTTATTCGTGGGCCATTGTATCCTAATTCTTTTGCACGTTGTGCAACGCGCCACATGAATCCCCAAGAGTCCACTAACACTATTGCGTCAGGTTTTTTTTCTACAATGTCTATTGCTGTTTGCTCGACCCTTTTCTTAACGGCCTTGAAGGCTCGAATTCCTTCTACCAGCCCGAAGACAGCGAGTTCTGAGGTGTCGAATAAACTGTCAACTCCTAGCGCGTGCATTTGCTGACCACCAACACCACAGAACTTTGATGAAGGTTGCACTTCTCTTATTTTAGAGATGACTTCAGCAGCGAGGACGTCGCCTGAAGGTTCCGCAGCTACAAAATAAAAATTCATTCGCTACAATCCCTTGCAAGCTATAGGTCGTCTGATTTGAATCCGTATATCCATAGATTGTTAGCGTCAGCAAATTCGATCAACTTTTCTCGATCAAGTAGGAGTGCAGAATTTTCTTCAAACGCGACACCATTTAAGTGCGCGCTAACAAGTCCTTCTAAAGTTTGCAAACCTATCGTTGGGAGATCAACGCGTCGTTCTTGTGCCGGCTTAGGTCGTTTTACTAAAACACCCCTTGGAGCTGCTAGCGTTCCTCTTAGGTTTTCTGGGAGCTCGGCACATCGCTTCAGCATAAGGTCCGTGCCTTCTTGAGCTTCAACAGCTAGGACTAATCCGTCACAAACTACTGCGCCTTGCCCTATATCTAGGTTCCCTATCTCAGCTGCAACATGAGCAGCTTTTGTGATATCTTGGAGGTCTGTTTCAGATGGTTTTACTCGCCCTAGCGGACCAGATTGTGCGACTAGATTTTTGAGAACCTCATCAGCGCCAACAACCTTGAATCCATCGCTTTCAATAACGCCAACGAGTACCCGCAATAGTGCGTCATCACCCTTGGACGCAGCGTTAATGACTTTGGGCAGCAACATAACGCCTTTGGCATCTAGTTTAAGTTGTTTGAAGTCGGGACGCTTAACTATGCCAGCAAAACAAACTTCGGAAACCCTAGCCTTTTTAAGTGCGGATAGCTGCTTTCCAACTTCTCCAACAGAAATAACTGTGTGATCAAAATTATCTAGAAGAGACTGTTCTACGAAGCCATTTATACCGACAATAAATACATCACGCCCCTGTGCAGTTGCATGATTTGCTATTTCAGTTGGTAAATTTCCTGAACCAGCAATTATTCCAAGTTTTAATTTATTCTCAGGTTTCATTATTTCGGCAAACAAAGGTGGCGGTTGTTACCACTTCTTATGAAGCTTACCATTTCGGAAACTAGCTCTTGATCTTGGTACAGGCGTGCAGCGTCATCTATACGTTCTTGGAAAGTGCCTTCTGATGCAAAGAATAGTCTATAGGCGGTTCTCAAATCATTTATTTCGTCACGCTTGAAACCACGTCGTTTAAGACCGACTAAGTTCAGCCCTGCTAGGCGTCCATGATTATCAACCATACCATATGGTATCACATCACCCGTAACTGGAGCTCCACCACCAATGAATGCGTGTTTCCCTATTCGACACAATTGGTGAACAGCGGAGAGCCCACCCATTATTACGTGATCGCCCAAGGTTACACTTCCCCCTATAGTAGCATTGTTCGCAAACGTTACATTATCTCCAACGATACAGTCGTGCCCTATGTGGGAACCGACCATAAAATAACCGTTTTTACCAACCTTAGTCTCGCCATTTCCTACGACAGTTCCTAAATGCATCGTGACATGTTCACGAATGGTCACGTTCTCACCAATTATTAGTTGGGTGTCTTCACCGTTATATTTAAAATCTTGCGGAGGGTGTCCTAGAGCTGCGAAGGGGTAGACTTTGGCATTTGCCCCTAAGGAAGTCGTTCCCGCGATTACAACGTGACTATTTAGAACACTATTGTCGCCAATAGAAACATTGGGACCAATTACGCACCCAGGGCCAATAGATACATTCTCACCTAGCTGAGCGCCATCTTCAACAAATGCTTGTGGATGTATAGAAACAGCCATATTCGTGTCCTTTAAATCAATAGATTGGGTCTATAGACCGCGCTTCATTGTTTATACTATTTTTTCGTGCGGTTTTGAGCCTGTTTAGACACCCAAACATTTTCCCGAAAAAAGGTTTTGATAGGTTTTGCGGGATACCCGGCCCAAGTTACGTTAGGTGGGATATCAGACATAACTGCTGCACCGCCACTAACTTTAGCGAAGTCACCTATTTTAATATGATCTGCCATGACCGCAGCGCCACCAATCTGAACGCCTTTTCCGATAATCGATGACCCAGCTATTCCGACAAATGCCGCTAATACAGCATGAGCACCAATTTCAACATTATGAGCGATATGACACATATTATCTATTTTAGCATTATCACCAATAATTGTGTCTTTGAATAAGCCACGATCAATACAAGAATTTGCACCTATACTTACATTGTCCTGAATTATTACTCTTCCAAAGTGGGGTGTATCTATTGCCCCCTGTGGGCCTATAGATAATCCAAAGCCACTTTCTCCCAATACTGCTGAAGATTGGATTTTTACGTTATTGCCAATAAGTGAGCATTGTATATTGACGTTAGAACCTATTACACAATCACGCCCTATTGTGACACCTGGTCCAATTATAGTTCCATGGCCAATTATTGTACCAGATCCAATATAGGCGTTTTCGCCTATAACGACATGATGGCCAATTTTCATGTCTTGTTCTAAAAGCGCTGATTCACTTATCTCGTCACTAGAAAAGTTTCCTCTCACAACTGCTATAAGTTCAGCGGCTTTCGCAAATGACCACCGAGGGTGAGCGCTAGTCAGAACGGAAGCTTCTTTAGGGGCTTTATCGGCTAAATCTTCAGGAACAATGCATACGGAAGCTTTGACGTTGCTCCAATTTATTCCTTTGTCGGTCTCAATAAAAACCAAATCACCATCGTGAGATTCATCGGCGATATTGACGGAGCTTGCTGAATTACATTCTCGATATATATCAGCCTCTCCTGCAGTCGCCAGCTCTTTCAAGGATGGAAAAGAAGACTGCAGAAGATAAAAACGTTCATCTATCACTTTAGATGTCCTTAGAGACTTACTTCTTTGGTGCAGGAAGCGATTGCTTTGTTACAGCAATTGTAGGTGTACTTGCGTTCAATTTCGAAATTATCAAATCAGTACGATCTACACCTGTGCCAGTGTGAATTGTTGATGATCTATCGATAACAATATCGGCCTTTGTTTCATCAATAGCACCTTGCAAGGCAGGCTCTAGCGCGACAAAGAATTTATTCCATGCATCGCGACGAGTTAGCTCTAATTCTGCTGATCTCGTCTGAGATTTTCTTTGAAGTTCAACTGTACGTTTTTCGAAGTTTTGAATCCGAGTAACCAGAGCTTTATCTTGTGCAATTGCAGCCTGATTAAGTGGTTTAAGTTTCTCTTGAAGAGACTTTTGTTCAGCCGCGAGTGAATCTGCTGACGGTTTTAGTTCTTTATTGATTTGCTCAGCAATGTTTTGAAGCTTTTTAGCAATGTCTTTCCCAGCCTTGGACTGAGTCATGATTTTCGCTTGGTCTATCACGATAACATTTGTCTGAGCAGCCGCCTGTAAAGCCACAGGAGACATTAGAAGAAAAGCTACAAAAGCAAAAAATGATTTCTTAAAGGACATGTTCTTTGTTTCCTAGAATTGGGTCCGAGTACTAAACCGGAAGGTCTCAGTCCGGTCATAATCTTCACGTGCAAGTATTTGCGAAAAGTCAAATCTTATAGGACCAAATGGTGAGTCCCAAAAGACACTCAGACCAGCACTCGCACGTAAGCTGAGGTCGTCTTCGATAATTCGTTCGCTAGTCACTGAAGATCCACGGACCTCCAAGTCGTTATCGTCTAAAAGTCCAACTGTACCAAATTCAGTAAAAAGCGCGGCTCCTATACCTAATTCTTCTGGTGCATAAGGAATAGGGAAAGACAATTCAAATGTTCCAATAGCATACGCCTTACCTCCAAGAGAATTTCCTCTGGCAAGTATTTGTCCTAAAATTGGGTCGCCATTTTCATCAGTATCTTCAACCTGGTACAAGCGAGTTGTACCATGAACAGCAGGATCAACAGGTACAATTTGGTTGTTTTCGTCTAATACCGCAGCTGTCAAGGACTCATCAAGAAAGTTTCTGAAATCAACTCCACTAGGTGCTATTTCAACACCATCATCATTGAAGATAGCCTCTTCAAAATATCCGTAGTTGAAATTTTCTTGAGCTAAGTCAGGTGCCTGATCCAAATTTTGAATGGTGTTTGTTGTTGCATATTGAACTTCTCTTGGTCCTACACCTGCAGTGTCAAATCCGCGAAATGAGTTACCACCTTTATAGAAGCGGTTATTAACGCGAATGTCGTCATCATTCCAACCTTCGATATACCCAAGGTTCAGGGAACTGGTTAGGGTAACACCGGGGAAGAACCCTTTATAAGTAGAAGCAACTAGTTCTTGCTTATAGTAATTTACATCTCCACCCAAACCAGCAAAATCTTGTTGCCAATTAATTCTATAACCACCAGTTGGCTGAACTGGGTCATTTCTATGATCGCGGACTAATGAGTAACCAACTGCAGAAGTTATAAAACCACCTATTTGATCACATATACTTGAGTTAAAGAATCCTGTTCGATCAGCATCTGGTGCCAATCCTAATTCTGCGTTGGTGAAATCTAATGGACATGTTGAAGTTTGGTTCAACAGTGTTAAATCGTCACTTCTCAAATTATAACGCAAACCTAACTGAGTTCTATTACCTAGAGGGAAGCCTAAGCGCACTCCTGTGCCTATTACCGAGTTAGAATATCCTGCAATATTCAAATAATTAGTATTGGTCGCAAATAGGTCAAATCCGGCCGCTAAATTTCGCCCCTGAAATTTTGGCTCAGTGAATCTAAATTCGTAATTGTCCTGAAAACGAGAAGATTGAATTGCTGCTGTTACAGATTGTCCACGCCCTCTAAAGTTTCGCTGAGTGGCTGAGACAGAAACTAGGAATGCATCTGCAGATGAATAACCAACGGAAAATGCGAGTTCTCCTGTCGGCTGTTCTTGAACAGCGACTTCCACGACAGTTTTATCTGGAGCAGAACCAGGTTTTTCTGTTATTTCAACGTCTTTAAAGAATCCTAAGCCGCGTATTCTATTTCTCGATTGGTCCAACAATACGCGGTTAAATGCATCACCTTCAGCGAGCAACAATTCCCTACGCACAACATGGTCCAGGGTCTGTGTGTTTCCGATGATATCCAAACGTTCTACGTATACACGTGGCCCCTCATCGATAACAAACTTAATGTTGACGACGTTGTTTTCGCGATCTCGTTCTATTTGAGGCTTAACATCTACTGCTGCATAACCGGTACTACCTGCTGCAAAAGTTATAGATTCTACCGCCTTCTCGATTAGGTCAGCTTCGTAAAGGTTGCCTTCACGAACAGGTAAAATAGCTTTAAGAGATCGAGGAGATAGTTTTTCGAGAGTAGTTTCTACTTCGATTTCACCGAAATTAAAAATTGGTCCTTCATCTATAGTAAAAGTAACATAAAAATCTTTTTGATCAGGTGTTAGTTCAGCGACTGATGACCCAACCCTAAAGTCAGCATATCCCTCATTAGTGTAGAACTGTCGAAGTAGTTCCCGATCATATTCCATACGGTCAGGGTCGTAATTGTCATTAGCTTCAAAAACACGCCACCATCGTGATTGGCGCGTCACAATTTCTGACCTTAATTGGCTATCCTTGAATACTTCATTCCCGATGAAGTTAATTGATTTAACGCCTGTTTTAGGACCTTCAGTTATCTCAAAAATTAGATCGACACGATTTTGAGCCAACGGTTTGTAAGTTGGGTTTACAGATGCTGCAAAGCGCCCGCCTCGTCGGTACGCTTCTAAGATTTTTTGGACGTCTTGTTGAACTCGGGCTTGCGTAAAGACTTCTCTAGGCGCTGCTTCAGTTTCTTCGGTAAGCTTTTCGTCACCTATCGAAGAATTACCTTCAAAGATAACCTGATTTATAATCGGGTTTTCACTCACGCGAACAATTAATTCGTTGCCGTCTTTTTCAAACAGCACGTCAGCAAAAAGCTGGGTCGCAAACAGAGTTTTTAGCGATAAATCTAGACGCTCTGAATCAAAAGCATCTCCTGGTTCAACTAATAGGTAAGATAATACCGTCCGTGTTTCGATCCTTTGATTGCCTTCAACCCGGATCCTGGAAATAGCTTCGGGCGTAGAAACTTGTGTCTGGGCATAAGCCGCACCATTCAAGGCGGAGATAGTAGTATAAACACCTACTGATGTTGTCAGTGCCAATGCACTTGCAAACAAAGACCGCATATTCGTTTCCTCTACACGCTTACAGACGCCCTGCAATGCCCTATTACTTGCATTAAGACAACAGGGTACCAAAAACATCTAGCAGCCCAAGCCGCTTTAAATCATTCCAAGTAACAGCGATAAAGAAAACCCCTACCACTGCAAGCCCCCCACGTAAAAGATATTCCTGAAAACGCAGTGATACCTCTGAACCGACCAAAGTTTCGTACATTCCTAACAACGCAGAGTATCCATCAAGCATTGGAATAGGGAGTAAGTTGAAAAATCCAATACTTACGGAAAACATAGCTATTAGACCAAACATTTCCCAAAAAGTACCCGTTAACCTGTCCTTTAAGCTGACATCCACACGTTTCATATTGCTGTCAACGACACGATCAGCAATATCCCCCATTCCTAAGGGACCTCTCATTTTCTCGAAGCTATCTTTGCCAAAAATAAGGCGCTTTAGAACTTTTATGGTTTTTCTTATGACATCAGCAGTTTGTTCGGCACCTAAACTGAGGGCTTCCAGCGCCGAAACTTTTCTTATCTCTATGAATTCCGCGCTCATCTGAATTCCAATGCGACCGATTTCCTCAGAAACGCCTAAACGCTCATTTGTAAAGATTTCTCTTTGTGGAATTACACTCAAGTCTAATTCTGTATCACCTCTTTGAAGTACAAAATTTACTGGTTCTTCTGCGCTATACGCCACTGCTTCAATTACATCTGATGAAGTCTTTACGGTCTTACCCTCAACAGATTTTATGACATCACCAGCCAACATTCCTGCTTGGTAAGCAGCACCATTTGGGCTTACATCTTGAATGAAGATGTCGCCATAAACAGGCCTTCCCTGAGCGAAGATTACCGCAAAAATTAATATCGCAAGTATAAAATTGGCAATGGGACCAGCAAGCGAAACGATAACACGTTGCCATGCCGATAGATTTTTATATGGTTTCCCGCTCGGTAAATTTGTGTTCCCAGAAGCCTGTGCAGTATTTTCTGTTTCGCCTACGAACTTTACAAAACCACCTAGTGGCAACCAATTGAAACGCCAACGCGTGCCATACTTATCGGTTGTTTCAAATATGGATTTTCCGAAACCAAAAGCGAAAGACTCGACCGCGGCTCCAAATGTCCTTCCAGCGAAATAATGCCCGAGTTCGTGGATAACTACGACAACACCAAGCATTATAAAGAAAGGCACTACAGAGGATACAATTGAAAATAATTGCATGAACTGACTTATTATTGCGTCCATTGAAAAAAATCAGTCCCTTTTAACTCTACCGATTTAACAGGCATTGCAGGTCTCATGCCCCAATTGCTTCCAAAGCGATTTTTCTAGCAAACAAATCTAACTCGAAAACGTCGTCAAAGTTAACAGCATTCTTCATGGCACCAAATTCACCCGACGCAAATCTATTCAACAAGTTATTAGTATTATTAGTAATGTCGGTAAAGCCAATCTTGTGGTTCAAAAAACTGTCAACACCGATTTCATTAATAGCGTTGAATACGTTGGGAGCCCAATCTCCAAGGGAAAGGGCTTCTCTAGCAAGATTTATAGCTGGAAACTTATCAGCATCAGGTGTTTCAAAGTCCAACGTTCCAATTTTGGCCAAGTCTAAACGTTCTAAACCCGGTATCTGCATTCTATTTGGCCAAGATAAAGCATACGAAATCGGGGTACGCATATCTGGCATCCCTAACTGTGCTAATACGGAACCATCATCATAGCTTACAAGGCTATGAATAATTGATTGGGGATGAACTAAAACATCGATTTTTTCTTCGGGTGTATCAAATAGATAAGACGCTTCAATTAGTTCCAATGATTTGTTCATCATCGTGGCACTATCGACTGATATTTTACGTCCCATGGTCCAATTGGGGTGACAAATAGCTTGTTCAGGAGTCGCCCGCCTCATCTCATCTAAGCTTTTTGTTCTAAAAGGGCCGCCTGATGCAGTTAGAACGAGTTTTTCAATACGTTTTTCATTGCTTAGAACTTGAAATATTGCGTTGTGTTCAGAATCAACTGGCAGAATTTTTGCGCCAAATTTGTCGACTTCTTTTAGTAAAAGTGGACCTGCGCAAACAACACTCTCTTTGTTAGCGAGGGCAATCTTTGTCCCCTGTCTAATCGCAGCCAATGTTGGTTTCAAAGCCGCAGCACCGGTAATTGCTGAGACTAGAACATCACATTTTCTAGCGGCTGCCTCTACCAAAGCTTCCGGGCCAGCGCCGACTTCTATTCCTGTTCCCGATAGTGCTTGTTTCAGGTCTTGAAAAAGGTTGCTGTCTCCTATGGCGACAAATTCAGCATTTGTTTTCTTCGCCGCTAAAGCTAACCCTTCGACATTCGTTTGAGCTGTTAGGGAAACGACCTCAAAATTCGGCGTGTCCGCACAATCTTGAGTAAGAAGTGCGAGCGTTGATTTTCCAATCGAACCGGTTGCTCCAAGTAAGGAGACACGTACAGCGTTTGACACGGCTATTCTCCCATCAGCTGCATGATAATGTTTGGAAACAGCCAGTTCGCCATGGCGGCGATAGATATTGCTGCCATCAACCCATCAAGTCTATCTAGCAATCCGCCATGCCCTGGAATGATGTTTGACATATCCTTCAGTCCAAATTTTCTTTTAAACTTGGATTCCAAAAGGTCGCCTTGTTGAGCCGCGATAGATAGAAAAACTGCAAACAATACCCAATTGATCATAGAAGATTGTGTGAGGTTGGCTGCGGCAGCACCACCAAGTGCAGCATATATCACACCTCCAATAGCACCGGTCCACGTCTTACCGGGGCTACTTTTCGGTGATAATAATGGACCACCATATGCTTTACCGGCCAAATACCCAGCGGTATCAGTTCCCCACACGATAATCATAATAGCGACGATAAGAAAGATTGGCCTATCAGCGAATTCTCGCAAATATACGAATGAACCAAATGGGACGGAAATGTAGACTGCACCAAACATCATCGTAAATGGATGAATTTTCAACAGCAACCCAGTAGCTGCAGCGGTAACACCGATTAAGCCAGCCGTTGCAATTAACGGCAGAAATCCAACAGTCCCTGCTAACACAGCTATTAGTCCACCAAACAAGAGAATTCCACATAAGCTGTATCGTTTCCACAATGGCGCTTCAGCGCTTACCATCATAGACCATTCATATGCAGCAATACACACGCAAATACAGGCGACCGCAACCGCGACAGATCCACCAGAATAGACTGACCAAACGCTAATTGGTGCCAACACAAGTGCGGACAAAACACGTTTCGCAAAATTATTTATAACAGGTTTTTGAGTCACGCTGGCTGTATTTTCATGGCTGAGTGGTTTGGGTTAAGCGAGAAGCAACACCGCCAAATCGTCTATTGCGGCTTTTGAAGGAAACAATAGCCTGTTCCATATTGGAGCGACCAAAATCAGGCCACATTACATCAAGAAACATAAATTCAGAGTATGCTATACCCCACAAAAGAAAATTGCTTATTCGCAATTCTCCACTGGTCCGAATCAACAAATCCACATCCGGTAATTCTGCTGACCACATATTTGCTTGCAAAACAGATTCATCAATTGCTTCTGGTTCCAAGTCACCTTGCTTGACAGCAATGGCCATCTTACGACTAGCTTCGACAAGCTCTGCGCGAGCTCCGTAATTGAAAGCAATATTTACATTAAATGCGGTATTGTTTTTAGTTTTAGTCTCGCACTCTTCTATTAATTTCAAAATGTCAGAGGGAAGTCCTTCAGGCGAACCAAATATTCGTATCCGAACGCCTTCTTTGTGAAGCCTATTTAAGTCTTGCTTCACAAAAAACTTCAAAAGTCCAAATAATGCATCAACTTCGCTTTTAGGGCGTCTCCAATTTTCTGTAGAAAATGAAAAGACAGTCAAATGTTGGACTTCAAGCGATTTGCAAGCATCAACAGTTCTTCTTAGGGCCTCTACTCCTTCTTTATGGCCTGAAATTCGTGGTAATCCGCGAGATTCAGCCCAACGACCATTGCCATCCATAATAATGGCAACGTGTTTAGGAGCTTGCCCAAAATCACCGACCTTAGAGTGATCGGTAATTGGTGTTGTAGAAGAGATATTTGAACCAGACAAAACTATACCTGCATTATCTCTTCTTCTTTAGATTTTACATTGGTGTCGACAGTACCAATCATTTTGTCAGTTAATTTTTGGACGTCGTCTTCCATTGATTTTTGTTCGTCTCTGGAAATTTCACCGTCTTTTTCCATCTTCTTCAGAAGGTCCATGCCATCGCGACGAACATTTCGGATAGAAACACGAGCTGCTTCTGCATATTTTCCAGCAATTTTCGTTAGCTCAACACGACGCTCTTCATTTAGAGCGGGAATTGGAATGCGAAGATTTTGACCATCCATAACTGGGTTCAAACCAAGTCCAGCATCGCGAATAGCCTTATCTGCTGCAGCAACGACTGTTTTGTCCCAAACGTTTACGGTTAGCATTCTTGGTTCTGGTACAGAAATGGATGCAACTTGTGCCAAAGGAGTTGAGGCTCCGTAGGCTTCTACCATCACAGTATCCAATAAGTTGGTAGATGCACGTCCAGTACGTAAACCAGCGAATTCAGATTTTAGCGAATTTATTGCTCCGTCCATACGGCGCTCTAAGTCCTGCATATCAATTGACATGATTATATTTCCTTTTTCCTAGAACGGGGTTCTAACTTCCAATAACCGTGCAAACACCGTTTCCTGCAAGAACGTCCGCTAGTGATCCTTTGTTGTGAATAGAAAACACAACGATTGGAATATGATTCTCTTTCATCAAGCTTACAGCAGTCGCGTCCATAACGCGAAGGTCTTTGTTTAAAACTTCCATATAGCCCAAATTGTCAAAGCGAGTAGCCTCTGGGTCCACCTTAGGGTCTGCTGTGTAGACACCATCAACCTGAGTACCTTTAAGCATAGCATCACAGCTCATTTCGGCTGCTCTCAAAGCGGCACCAGTGTCAGTCGTAAAGTATGGGTTTCCAGTACCGGCAGCAAAAATAACAACGCGGCCTTTTTCCATGTGTCGAATAGCTCTACGACGAATAAATGGCTCACATATTTTTGGCATTTCGACTGCGCTTTGAACTCTGGCGGGAACGCCTACCTCTTCCAATGCGCCTTGCATTGCTAAAGCGTTCATCACAGTTGCTAGCATTCCCATAGAATCAGCCTGTGCGCGTTCTAAGCCTTGTCCAACACCTTTTAGGCCACGGAATATGTTACCACCCCCGATAACTAGACAAACTTCTGTGCCGCCTTCAATTGCTTGTTTGATTTCTTTAGCAATAGGTTGGCACGCCTCCATATCAATTCCAAATTTTTGTTCATCACCCTTAGGTGTACCGGCTAGAACTTCACCAGATATCTTGAGCAATACCCGTTTATACTTTGGAGATTGTGTTTGCGATGCCATAACTAATTCACCTAATTTGAAAAATCATTGCTCAAAAATTGGAGCCCATAAAAAAACGAGGGCAGACACTTATCGCCTACCCTCGCTTCAATTCAAGCTTCAAAATGAACTTTATTGACCAGTTGCAGCAGCAACCTCTGCAGCAAAGTCTTCTTCTTTCTTCTCAATACCTTCACCAAGGCGAAGCATTGCAAAGCCTTTTAGAGATACTGGTGCGCCTGCATCAGACTTGGCGTTTTCGATAAACTTCCCAACAGTAACGTCAGGATCCATAACGAAAGCCTGCTCTACCAATACAACTTCTTGGTAGAATTTACGAAGGCGACCTTCGATCATTTTCTCGATTACAGCTTCTGGCTTGCCTGATTCGCGAGCTTGTTCTGTAAGAACTTGACGCTCACGCTCAACAGCAGCTGGATCTAATTCTTCTTTTACAGCCGCAAGCGGGTTAGTCGCAGCGATGTGCATTGCAACTTTACGCCCAACATCTTGAAGAACAGCAGCATCACCTTCGGACTCAAGTCCAACGACAACACCAATTTTACCAAGACCATCAGCTGTAACTGAGTGAACATAAGATGCAACAGCGCCTTTTTCGACAGATACAGAAGCTGAACGACGTAGGTTCATGTTCTCACCAATTGTTGCAACCATGCGCTTCAATTGATCAGTAATTGAACCTTCGCCACCATCAACAGCAGACGCAGCGGCTAGAGCCTCCACATCACCATCAACAGAAAGAGCCGCTTTTGCTATCCCTGAAACAGCATCTTGGAAAGTTTCGTTACGAGCAACGAAATCTGTCTCAGTGTTAACTTCAACAACAGCACCTTTAGTGCCTTCAATAGCTACACCAACAAGACCATCAGCAGCTACGCGGCCTTCTTTTTTTGCAGCTTTAGAAAGACCTTTAGCACGTAGCCAGTCGATTGCTGCATCAACGTCACCATCGTTTTCAGATAGTGCTTTTTTACAGTCCATCATTCCTGCGCCCGTCTTCTCACGCAGGTCTTTAACGAGTGCGGCAGTAATTGCGGCCATGTCAGTTACCTCTCTCAGGATAAATGAGTGGTTTAATAATTTTATTCGCTAAACTTAAGCTTCTGTTGGTTTTTCTTCAGTTTTTGCTTCTGCAGCCGGAGCTTCAGCAGCAACTTCTTCTGTAGCTACATCAAGAGCGACTTCAGAAATGTCTTCAGATTCACCAAGGTCGACACCAAGTTCCATTGAAGACTCAGCAAGACCATCAAGAACAGCATCTGCAATCAAGTTTGTGTAAAGTTGAATAGCTCGTGTCGCGTCATCATTCCCTGGAATTGGGTAATCAACTTCATCCGGGTCACAGTTTGTATCAACAATAGCGACAACAGGAATACCAAGCTTGCGAGCTTCTTTAACGGCGATAGACTCTTTGTTTGTGTCGATCACGAACATTAGTGATGGAAGACCACCCATGTTGCGGATACCACCAAGTGTACGCTGAAGTTTTTCTTGTTCACGTGTAAGCTTCAATAGCTCTTTTTTGGTCAGACCTGTGCTGTCACCTTGAGAAAGCAAGTCATCCAATTCACGCAAACGCTGAATAGATTTTGAAACTGTTGCCCAGTTTGTAAGTGTTCCACCAAGCCAGCGATCGTTCATAAAGTATTGAGCTGAACGTTCAGCCGCTTCAGCAACTGATTCAGCTGCTTGACGTTTAGTACCTACGAAGAGAACACGTCCGCCTTTTGCAACAGTGTCGCGCACTTGCACCAATGCTTGGTGTAGAAGTGGTACTGTTTGTGAAAGGTCAAGGATGTGAATGCCAGAACGCGCACCAAATATGTAGCGGTCCATTTTTGGGTTCCAACGGTGTTGTTGGTGACCAAAGTGTACACCAGCCTCAAGAAGCTGACGCATTGTAAATTCAGGTAAAGCCATTTTAATTTTCCTATCCGGTTAGCCGCCGCAGGTTGGCCGAACAATTCAGCACCGGAAAATAACCCACGTGTCGGAATAAAGCGCGCTTATAATCTTTTTTTGAATGGAAGCAACCCCTTTATCAAAACAAGTTTGATTAAGCTGCTATAGGGGTGACGCGCTCAACGCCCACAACAGATTTTAGGGCTGACATTGCAGCATAATCCATCGGGTAATGTCCTTCGAGCTCAACTGTAACCAGTCTTTTGTCTTCAAGGGGAATTTCGACCTGAATCACGCCTACGGTTTGGCAAGGCGTTTTGCTTAACTCTTCGGCGACATTGGATAGCTGTTCCATGCTGGCAATACTCCCTACCCGCACGCATAAACAAGCGGGAGCACCTAATGCTGCTTTATCTAGTGGTCTAGCACCATCGACTGAAAATCTTAGCTCATCATCCTTTCGGCGAACTTTTACATGGACATTAACACGGCTACCAACTTCGAAGTAATCTCTGGTCTCAGCCAATGTTTCAGGCGCTACGAATAATTCAAACTCTCCAGAAGGATCTGATAGTGTGAGATAAGCGAATTTCCCGCCTCCACTCATAGACGGCTTTTCGACGCGAACCTTCACAACACCAATCATTTCGAGGGCTGCCCGTTCACGTCCCAATTCCATCATCTGAGAAGACAATACGATTCGTTCCCTCGCTGGCCCCTCTAGAATATCGTCCAATGGATGCCCTGAAAGATAGAAACCGACACTTGAAAGTTCATTGTCTAGCAGTTTCTCAGAACTCCACGGCGCTGCTTTAGGCAGTTTGGGCCGCATTGGTGGCTCGTCACCAAATAGACTGTTCTGATTTGAATTTCGTTCCTTGTTAGCTGTGTTAGACATTGCAGCTAGCAGTTCTGAGGCTTCAAAAGCTCTTGATCTGTTTTTTTCTAGAGCGTCGAAGCCACCACATTTTGATAACGCCTGATAAACACGCCTGTTAATTTGCCTTGGGTCTACCCTCTCTGCAAAATCAAATAAGTCTTCAAATGGTTTTTCAGCACGCGCGCGTTCCACATCGAGCATTGCCTCTTTACCAACTCCCTTTACTGCCCCAAGCGCATAGTAGATTTTTTGATCACGTACATCAAAGTCTGCATTACAACGCGTGATGTCGGGGGTAACGACGGGTATCTTTAATCGCTTTGTTTCTTGAAAAAATGCCGCAAGTTTCTCAGTATTGGTAAGATCAAGGCTCATAGATCCGGCAAGGAACTCAACTGGATGTTTAGCTTTCAAATAAGCAGTTTGATACGCAATCACAGCGTATGCAGCAGCGTGGGATTTGTTGAAACCGTAACCCGCAAATTCATTCACCAACTCAAAGATGAATTCGGCGCGCTCTTTGGTAACGTCCTTTTTAGCAGCGCCTTCGAGGAAACGAACTTTTTGCTTCAACATTTCTTCAGGTTTTTTCTTACCCATTGCTCGGCGCAAAAGGTCGGCCTCACCAAGAGAATATCCCGCAAGTATCTGCGCTATACGCATAACCTGTTCCTGGTAAACGATAACACCATAGGTTTCTTCAAGGACGGGTTTTAAGTCGTCATGTAGATAGTCAATTTCTTCACGTCCCTCCTTACGCGCCACGTAGGTATCGATGTTTTTCATCGGACCGGGACGATATAGAGAGATGAGCGCGATGATATCTTCAATACAGTCAGGCTTCACCTTGCGAAGCGTATCGCGCATTCCTGTCGATTCCAGCTGGAAGACACCGAGTGTTTCTCCTGAAGAAAGTAGTTTGTATGCTTCCTCATCATCGAAGGTGTGCCACTTTTCAGTGAGCTCTTTTCCTTCAGACTTCACAAATTTTAGTGCGCGCTGAATGACAGTGAGGGTTTTTAGACCCAAGAAGTCGAATTTGACCAATCCATTGTGCTCAGCCCATTTCATATTGAACTGGGTTGCTGGGATATCAGACTTAGGATCCTTATAGAGCGGAGATAACTCAACTAGCGGCCGATCACCGATTACCACACCGGCTGCGTGAGTACCTGCGTTACGATATAGCCCTTCTAGCTCGAGCGCAGTTTCGACGAGGTTTTTAACATCGTCGTTTTCGCGCATTTCCTGCCTAAATTTAGGTTCACCATCAATCGCTTCTTGCAGAGTTGGTGGATTAGCTGGATTAAAAGGAATTAGCTTGGAAAGCTTATCAACTTGCCCAAATGGAAGTTGTAACACACGCCCGACATCACGGATAACCGCCTTAGCCTGCAGGGTTCCGTAGGTGATGATCATTGCAACACGATCATCCCCATATTTTTGTTTAGTATATTCAATAACTTCTTGACGTCGTTCCTGACAAAAATCGACATCAAAGTCGGGCATGGACACACGTTCTGGGTTCAAGAAGCGCTCAAAGAGAAGTCCAAATCTCAGTGGATCCAGATCAGTAATCGTAAGCACCCATGCGACCAGAGAACCCGCACCCGAACCACGACCTGGTCCCACAGGAATGTCGTGTTCCTTACCCCATTTAATGAAGTCGGAAACGATGAGGAAATATCCCGGGAAACCCATTTGCCGGATGATATTCAGTTCGAAGTCTAGACGCTCCCAGTATTCGCTTTCTTCAGCATAGAGAATACCCGTTGATAAGCGTTGCTTGAGGCCCTCGCGGGCTTGGCGATCAAGCTCCTCACCCTCATCACCATCATCTCCGGTAAAGTTGGGAAGAATAGGCTTTCGCCACGCCGGTCGATAAAAACAGCGTCTTGCTATCTCTATCGTATTATCAATTGCCTCTGGAACATCCGAAAAGAGTTCAATCATCTCTTCTTCTGTTTTCAGATATTGTTCAGGAGATGCTTTAGGCCGGTCTTCTTGAGAAACATAGGCTGAATTCGCGATACACAATAAAGCGTCATGAGCTTTGTGTTGAGCACGTTTTATGAAGCGGGCCTCGTTGGTTGCCACCAAAGGCAACTCCAGTTCATAGGCCAAATCAACCAACATCTCTTCGCCAAGATCTTCTGTTGGACGATTATGACGTTGCAATTCAACATATAGGCGTTCTGGAAACGCCTTACTTAGCGTTTCTAAATAGCTATGAGCTTCTGATTTGTGTCCTGCTGCACACATACGCGTAACAGCACCATTACCGCCACCTGTCGTGCAGATAAGACCTTCGGCATGTGCTAGTACATCTTCCAGAAACACCCCTGTTCCGCCTGCAGGGGATTCCAGAAATCCTTTTGTCGTCAGGATCATCATGTTTTTATAGCCAGTTTCGTTTTGCGCAAAAAGCGCTAACTCAGATGGCTCTTCAGATGGATTGTCCGGATTATAAATATGAAGGGTTATTGCTATAATGGGCTGAACACCCATCGGTGCCAATGTCTCTGACAACTCCAGCGCGCCAAACATATTATTGTCATCGGTAATAGCAACTGCCGGTAAACCGTTTTCAAACGTCCACTTACAGAGCTTTTTGATCGTGATCATCGACCCAAGAAGTGACAATGCCGAACGAACACGCAAATGAACAAAACGGCGTGGGTTCAAAGACTCAGACATTTCTATAATTTCCCGAGTAAAACAACCAGCTAGAGGACACCTCTTGCAAAGCGAATCAGTTCTTTAGATCACTCATTAAACGTCAGCAGGCGCGAGCTTACCATCTTTAAGTGTCAGAACACGGTCCATATAGGTTGTTAGTTCAAGGTTATGCGTCGCAACAAGCACTGCAACTTGTTCAGTTCTTGCAGTATCGAACAAGCTTTGGAACACTGCTGTGGTCGTGGCTGGATCTAGATTTCCAGTCGGTTCATCAGCAATCAAAACGCGAGGCTGGTTAGCTAGTGACCTTGCAATGGCGACACGTTGTTGTTCTCCGCCAGATAATTGACCTGGTTGATGTCGCTCTCTGTCGGTTAGCCCCATAGAATGCAGCAATTTTTTCGCGCGTTCTTGAGCGATAGAACGTTTAACCCCATCAATCATCAATGGAGCAGCAACGTTATCAATAGCGTTTAATTCAGGAAGCAGGTGATGAAACTGGTAGACGAATCCAAGTTTCTTCCGGCGGGTTAAAGTTCGCTCCCGCTCTGACATAATAGCAGCGTCTTTTCCATCAATCTCTACGTGTCCAGAATCTGGAAACTCCAAAAGACCGGCAGTATGCAAGAGAGTTGATTTACCTGAACCAGAAGGACCAACCAGTCCAACCATTTCACCCGGTCTTAAATCTAAATTGGCACCTGCAAGTACATCTAATGATCCCTCACCAGTAACATAGGTGCGGTGAACATTTTTCAAACTCATTATCGGTTTGCGTTTTGAAATGGGTGTTACACTCATTGGTTTCTCAACGCCTCCACAGGATCGAGGCGAGACGCCCACATTGATGGGATCAATGTTGTGAGAACAGTCATTAAGAATGCCCACCCTGTCACAATCGCTACTTCTGACCACTGAAGTTTAGCTGGTATAGCATTGAGCTGGTAAACCGATTTAGGGAATATCTCACATCCACAGACAAATTCGATACCATGCTGAATTGATGCAATGTTTAAAACGAACATAACCCCTAGAATTAGGCCAACACCGACACCGACGCCGCCTAATATAGAACCGCTCATCAAGAAAATACGGACGACACCGCCACGTGTGGCACCGATAGTCCTTAAGATGGCGATGTCTCTGGCTTTGTTTTTAACCAGCATCAATACACCGGTAATGATGTTCAAAGCGGTGATCATAACCACGATCATCATGATTAAGCGCATAACATTACGTTCAACCACCAATGCCCCGACCAATTGAGCGTTTAGAGATTTCCAATCGCGAGAATATCGGTTGGTAATACCTTTTTCACGTAGGCTTTGAACAAATGCCCCTGCTTTATCGGGATCTTCAATACGGACACCAAGGTATTGGTAACTATCACCCATGGAGAAGAATAGCCGCGCGTGATCCATCGGCATGATCACGGTGTATCTGTCGTATTTCTCATTACCAACATTATAAATTGCAGTAACGGTATATACTTTTGAGCGAGGAACTTGCCCCATGACCGTACGCGGTCCGTTCGGAGAAAGTAATTTAAGTCTAGAGCCAACAACCAATCCCATAGAACGCGCTAAACCTTCACCGATCACGATTGTGTCTGAACGAGAGCCTTCAAGACCAAATAGTGAAAGGTCACCTTCTTTCAGGTGTTCGACGATCAAGTCGATAGCTTCAAGATCATGAGGCCTGAGGGCCTTAACAGAAACGCCTTCTTTGCGGCTTCCAGCGTCGGCTAAAACCATTTCCTCGATAACTGGGGCGACATTCACGACACCGTCTTGTTCGCCAATACGTCTGGCCAAGTCGTCGGCATCGGCTGTCGGCATTTCAACCGCATTAACATAAACGTGGGGCTCAAACCCGACGACTTTTGAAAGTAGCTCTAGGCGAAATCCGTTCATTATCGACATGATGGTGATAAGCGCAAATACCGCAAGCGTCACACCAACCGTTGACACAATCGAAATCAAGGCAAGACCACCATGCTCACGTTTTGCGCGTATATAGCGAAACGCTAACATTCTTTCGAATGGACCAAAGGGTTGAGTTCCCTTTGCATGCTCATCGACACCATTTAAACGATCAGCGGTATCTGCTCTGCTTTCAACGGATGGTCCATCTGGCATTGTGTCTTATTCACCTGCAGTCATTTGATTTAAAGCAGCTTCTAGGCTCATTTCATCAGTTGTGCCCGCCAATCTGTCTTTAACTTCAACTACGCCATTTTTAAGGCCGCGTGGACCAATGACAATTGCCTTTGGAATACCAATGAGCTCCAATGTAGATAGTTTTGCACCTGGACGGTCATTGCGATCATCATACATTGGCTCAAGACCAGCTGCCTCGAGCTTGCGATAGACATCTTCACATGCTGCATCACATGCGTCATCGCCCTGCCGTAAATTAACAACAGCAGTTTTAAATGGCGCAACTTCGTCTGGCCAGATCACGCCTTTTTCATCGTGGCAAGCTTCAATAATTCCACCAAGAAGCCGAGACACACCAACACCGTATGAGCCCATGTGAACTGGAGCCTCTTTGCCTTCGGGAGTCATAACTTTAGCCTTCATTGGCTCAGAATATTTTGTCCCGAAGTTAAATATGTGACCAACTTCAATACCACGTGCAGTTATACGACGCTCTTCTGGAACTTCAGCCTCAAACCTTGCTTGATCGTGCATTTCTTCCGTCGCAGCGTAATACTGTGTTCGCTTTTCAAATTCAGGTTGAAGATCACCATCAAAATCGAGCTCTGCTCCCGGCGCTGACATATTGACTAGATCGGCGTCACAGAAAACTTCGCTTTCACCGGTTTCAGCAAGAATAATAAATTCGTGAGATAGATCTCCACCAATAGGTCCAGTATCCGCACGCATTGGTATCGCTTTCAGCCCCATACGAGAGAATGTGTTCAAGTAAGCGCAGAACATCTTGTAATAGCTCTTGCGAGCTTCATCGGCAGAGACATCAAAAGAATATGCATCTTTCATAAGGAATTCACGACCGCGCATCACACCAAAACGTGGGCGGATTTCATCTCTGAATTTCCATTGAATGTGATAGAGATTCAAAGGTAGCTGTTTGTATGATTTTACGTATGAACGGAATATATCTGTGACGACTTCTTCATTTGTGGGACCAAAAAGCATCTCACGGTCATGTCTGTCCGTAATGCGGAGCATTTCCTTCCCATAGGCTTCATAACGACCGCTTTCCTTCCAAAGGTCAGCAGGCTGGATCGTTGGCATAAGGAGTTCAACTGCGCCAGCGCGGTTTTGCTCTTCCCTAACAATATTCTCTATTTTTTTGAGTACACGCAGCCCTAAAGGTAACCAAGTATAGATACCCGAACCGGTCTGTTTTATCATCCCAGCGCGTAACATAAGCTGATGAGAGATAATCTTTGCCTCTGCAGGTGTCTCTTTTAAAACAGGCAGGAAAAATTTTGACAACCGCATTCTAGGCCGACTCCTTAAGGGAATTAAATTTTAATCTGGATAAACGCCATCATCCGAGGACGCAATAAAAATAACCTTTGAGCCTATCTTTTCGTATAGTCAATAAGTTCAATAAATTGAGCAAATAAACCTGAAACCATGCCTAGCCAAAAAACAAAGGTGAACGCAGCTCCGCCCAAGATAGCCCATAGAGCCTTTTTAGGAAGTTGATGGTCTACAGGGGCGGATGATTCTGAACCTTCCACCACGTGCCCAGCTTCTTCCTGTGTCACGGTTCCACGGGAAATAAGTGGAAAGAAAAACAGCCAAGATGAAATAAACCAAACAATACTGATTTCAACTAAGCCCATTTATATCTCCTAATCACAAGCAAACTAATGCGTAGATGGTTCCATCAGCTCAATTAATACACCGTTTGAGTTTTTCGGGTGTACGAAAATCATCAATGTGCCATGCGCACCTATCCGCGGTTCGCCCAATATAGTGGCTCCTGATGCTTTTGCGTCTTCTATCGCCTCTTGGACGCTATCAACTTCAAAACAAACATGGTGCTGACCACCTTTTGGGTTTTTTTCCAAAAAGTTCAGTATTGGAGACGTTTCACCAAGAGGTTCTATAAGTTCTATCTGGGAATTAGGAAGGTTTACAAAAGCAACACGCACGCCCTGCGTTGGTAACTCGAATGGTTCAACAAATTCCGTCGCACCGTATAAATTACGGTAATTCTCCATAGCTTCTTCCAAATTTGGAACTGCTATGCCGACATGATTTAGAGGTCCAATTTTCATATCAAATTCCCAATGACTTCAAGCTAAACTTATACGCGTAAAATAGATATATCCACTAAAGGACGCTTTCCGAATAACCCTTCGGCAGATTTTCGTACACTGCGCAAAAGCGCACGCTCTACTTTTTCATCATCGTCAATGTCTTTGCGCGAAAGACGTACCAATGCTTCCTCAGCAGCTTCATCAAGCTGATCCAGACTTTCATCAGCAACGCGACCATCTAGTTCAGAGAACCCACGGGCAGCTACATATGGTCCATCTTTAACAGCACCTTTGTCACTAATCGCGACACTAATACTTAGATGCCCTGACCATGACATACGTCTACGCTCTTGCATTCCGCCAGCATGTTCCGGCGTAAGGCGATTACCATCTAGAAACAATCGTCCTGTTGGAACAACATCGACAACTTCAGCCGGTCCGGGAGCTAATCTTATCAAATCACCATTATTGGGCGTAACAGCCTGTGGTATTTGCATAGAAAGAGCATACCGAGCGTGTTCGATTATGTGACGACGTTCACCATGTACAGGAACAGAAATCTGCGGTTTCGCCCAAGCATACATGCGTCTTAGTTCATCACGACACGGGTGACCAGAAACGTGGATATGTTCCTGACGATCAGTGATAATCTTAACGCCATTTTCCGCTAATGAGTTTTGTAGATCAAAAATTCCACGTTCATTTCCTGGGATAACCCTAGAGGAGAATAGAACAGTGTCACCCTCACCCATTTTTACTTGTGGATGTGAGCCTTTAGCAATTTTTGATAGAGCGGCGCGTGGTTCACCTTGAGACCCAGTACAGAGGTATAATACATTTTCGGGTGCTAAATGTTGGGCATCATCGGCTTCAATAAAGTGAACGTCTTTAAGTAGACCGACTTCTTTCGCGGCATCCGTAATTCTGAACATTGAACGCCCGACTAAACAGACTGAACGTTCATTCTCAACTGCTGCGACACAGCAGCTTTCAAGGCGTGCAACATTAGACGCGAATGTGGTTATAGCGACACGGCCAGTTTGTTCGCCAACAACTTTAATGAGGTTTTCTCGTACTGATTCCTCAGATCCTGACTCACCTTCTTCGAACACATTCGTAGAATCACAAACAATTGCGAGGATACCTTCTTCACCAAGCTCTTTGATGCGTTCTTCGTCAAAGTTCTTACCAAGCATTGGGTTTGGATCAATCTTCCAGTCACCGGTATGAAATACCGTCCCTGCTTCGGTTCTAATGACCAATCCATTCGGTTCAGGAATAGAGTGTGTCAGCGTTACGAATTCAATATCAAATGGTCCGATAGAACGTTTATCACCCAAGGACACAACATTAAGAGGAACTTCTCTATCGAGTTTTTTCTCGCGTAATTTTTCTAGAATCAGATGAGCCGTAAATGGGGTCGCATATAACGGCGCACGCAATCTCGGCCACAAATGAGCAATAGCTCCAATGTGGTCTTCGTGGGCATGCGTTAGCACGATACCTTCGATATTCTCACGGATTGATTCAATGAACTCAGTGTCTGGCATTATTAGATCAATACCTGGTGTTTCAGGACCACCGAAGGTCACACCAACATCGACAATAAGCCATTTTCTATTTGAGCCGCTACCCACAGCATAGGCGTTCAAATTCATACCAATTTCACGGCATCCGCCAACTGGCAGGAACAATAATTCGTCTTGAGTCATTTATAATTACTTTTTATGCGCAGTTTCTTTGTTGCGCTGATAAAGAACCAGTAAACCGCGGATGGTAAGATCAGGGTCAAAGTGGTCGATTGTTGTCGTTGCACTTTCGAATAAAGATGCAACGCCGCCAGTAGCAACTGTTGTCATTGGCTTGCCATACTCTTCTTTAATGCGTGTGACTAGTCCATCGATCAAAGCCATATAGCCCCAGAATACACCCGATTGCATTGCACTGACTGTATCAGTACCAATAGCTTTCCCACTTTCAGGTGCACGAATAGCAACGCGTGGCAATTTTGCTGACGCATCATGAAGAGCGCGCATGGATAAATTTATCCCAGGCGCAATGATACCACCTTCAAAAGCTCCATTGGGACCGACAATATCAAATGTGGTGGCCGTTCCTGAATCAATTAGGATCATCGGACCATCAAAAACTTCAAGTGCACCCACTGCATTTACAAGGCGGTCAGCACCAACTTCAGATGGTTTGGGAATTTTGATCTCGACGTCCATATCTACGTTTTCACCAATAACCATTGGTTCAACCTTTAGATAACGGCGAGACAAATTTCGCATGTTAAATAGACCTTGCGGGACAACTGATGAAATAATGCACGCATCAATTTGTTCCAGCTCTAACCCATTCAATTGCATTAGCTGAGTAAGCCATACCGCATAATCATCCGCAGTTTTTGTGGAATCCGTCGCACTACGCCACTGAGCACGCCACTTTTTACCGTCGTGAATAGCAAATAAAGTATTTGTATTTCCAGTATCTATAGCAAGAAGCATATTTGATTCCGGTCCTGTGTATCTAAGTTGTGTAAACTAGCATTCACGCGATAAGCACGTCGCCCGTTACAATTTTGGTTATTTCACCTGGTGACGTTTCTAATAGCAACGCCCCGTCTTCGTCTATCCCACGCATCACACCGTTCACCAAAGTGTGACGATCTTGCACAGAAACTTGTTCATCTAGTGCCTCGGCACTTTGCGTCCAATCTTTTTTGATCGAACCGAACCCAAATTCAATTAGTGTTTTCAGTCGTTTTCCAAAAGCTATATTCAGTTCTTCAAGAAAACGAGCTGAATTCATATCCAGATTTGGAAATACCTCGGCTAAAGATGTCGTCGGCTGATCTACATTCGGTGCAATTTTGATATTCACGCCTATTCCGGCTGCTACCCAATAATAGCCGTCCGCTATTTTTCCGCTTTCAATGAGAATACCGCAAAGCTTCTTTTTCTTGTAGCGAACATCATTTGGCCATTTCAACTTAAGCTCGGAGATGTCTTCTCCACTGGCTTTGATAGCATCAAGTACAGCTAGTCCAGTCAGAAAACTCAGTTTGGAGACGAGAGAAATAGGCGCATCAAAAGGGAATAGCGCTGTAGCTGCTAAATTTCCCTGATCAGTCATCCATGAACGGCCAAGCCGCCCTTTTCCTTCTGTCTGCTTTTTTGCTGCAATCCAACACGGGCCAACGTCTTGCGTCTCGGAACGTCGTTTGGCTTCGATATTGGTGCTGTCTAACGTGTCATACCATTGAATCGGCCAAGCATGACCAAGAGCCGATTCAATAAGCTTACTCATTATCCAGCCGCCGCAGCAGTGCCAATAATACCTGTCACCCAAGCGATCCAGATGACTAGAACCGGAAATGCTAGCAAAGTAGATCCATAAATCGAGACAGCGACCATACCATCAGCAGGTTGAAGGCGTTCTTCATCAGATTTCTTGGCCCACATGGCCCAAATTAGGCGAAGATAATATCCAAGAGATACGACTGATGCGATCACACCTACCGCCACAAGCCAATATAGTTCTGACTTTAGCGCAGCTTCGAAAACAACCCATTTACCTAGGAAACCAGCCATTGGCGGAATACCAGCGACAGAGAATACAAGCACTGTCATTGCTATGGCTAAACCTGGACGAGATGTAGATAGACCGTTTAAATCAGAAATTTCTTCAACCTGACCATCGCGTCTTCTCATCGCAAGCACCACGCCAAATAGACCAAGTGATGTCAGGACATAGATGATCATATAAGTTAGAACGGAAGCAGCCCCGTTCACTTCGCCGGCAGCGACACCCATCAAAGCGTAACCGACATTACCGATCGAAGAGTAAGCCAGTAGCCGCTTAATGTTGTTCTGTGTAAGACCACCAAAAGATCCAACAAGCATTGATATCGCAGATATAATCGCAACGATGAGCATCCAAGACTCTTCATATACACCAAATACGGTGAACATGATGTTCGCGAGTAGCGCGACTGTAGCAAGCTTGGGTGCAGTCGAGAAGAAAGTTACGACCGGTGTCGGCGCACCTTCATAAACATCTGGTGTCCACACGTGGAACGGTGCTGCAGACGCTTTAAACGCAAGCGCCATCAATATTAGCACCAATCCAAATGTCAGACCTATGCTTTGTTCAGCTGCTGCTATTTGCTCATACCCTGTATAACCAGTGTACCCGTAAACAAGCGATGACCCGAATAACAAAAGACCAGAAGCCAAAGCACCAAGTACGAAATACTTCAGTCCAGCTTCCGCAGAACGTCGACTGTCTCGATTGAAAGCCGCTAGAACATATGATGACAAAGAAAGCGTTTCCACTCCCATATACAGTGTCATCAAATCGTTTGCCGACAACATCACACCCATACCGGCGCTGCCAAATAGAATAAGCAAAGTATATTCGAACTTATTCATTTTTTCGCGGTGTAGGTATCCACCAGCAACCAATAAAGCGATTGCGGCAACACCATATGAAACGGCTTTTGCTATCGCGATAAATGGCGTGATTTTATAAAGACCATTGAATGCTTCAGTTGCATCCAATGTTGACTGTGTCGCCGCTAAAAATGCAGCAGCAGCTAGCGCTAATGCACCGACTAAACGTGAAGGTCCATTGAAAGACTGTTTGAAGACCGCACCAATCAAAACTGCAATCAGTGCGACCGCTAAGAGCAACGCTTCCGGCGCTGCAATGGAAATGTCGTTTAGAATATCCATGTTACACCTTTTACCTATTTGCTCATTAGACTTAGAACTTCGACAGCCGAAGTCTGTGAAATATCAAATAATAGTGATGGGAAGACCCCAAGAAGCAACGTACCAATTGCTAGCACTGAGAGAATAAAGCCTTCGAGGAATGTCACATCCTTCATTGCTTGTACTTTTTCACTTTTAATGACCCCAAACACAGTCGCTCGGAATAAAGTGAGCATGTAAACGGCAGATAAAATCATACCCAACGCCGCTCCAGCAGCAGCCCACGGACTCGCCTTGAATGCACCAACCATTGATACAATCTCACCGATAAATCCTGAGGTTCCTGGCAGCCCTACATTTGCCATCGTGAAGAACATGAAGATGGCCGCATAAATAGGCATTCTATGCACGAGCCCACCATATGCAGCGATATCTCTCGTGTGCATGCGGTCATAAACAACCCCTACACATAAGAAGAGCGCACCGGAGATTAGACCGTGTGAGAACATCTGGAAAATAGCACCTTGGATACCCTCTTCATTGAGAGCGAATATACCAAGGGTAACCAATCCCATGTGAGCAACAGAAGAATAAGCGATCAGCTTTTTCATATCTGTCTGACGGAATGCTACGAGAGATGCATAAACGACTGCGATTACCGATAATGCAAAAACAAGTGGCTGGAACAATACTGATGCGTCTGGGAACATAGGGAGTGAGAAACGCAACATACCGTATCCTCCCATCTTCAAGAGCACACCGGCCAGAATTACAGAACCCGCTGTAGGCGCCTCAACGTGAGCATCAGGCAACCATGTGTGAACTGGCCACATAGGCAATTTCACAGCAAACGATGCAAAGAACGCTAGCCATAGCCAAGTCTGCACCTCAGCACCAAATGCGTGTTGTTGAAGCGTTGGAATATCACTCGTGCCGACAGTTACATAGATATAGATCAATGCAGCAAGCAGAGCCAACGAGCCTAGCAATGTATAGAGAAAGAATTTGAACGCAGCATAGAGCCTGTTAGCACCACCCCAAATACCGATAATGATAAACATCGGAATGAGGCCACCTTCAAAGAAGATGTAAAATAATACGAGGTCTAATGAACAGAAAACACCAAGCATTAGAGTTTCTAGAACTAGAAAAGCTATCATGTATTCTGCAAAACGTTCTTTAATATTGTTCCAGCTAGCCAAGACACACAACGGCATCAAGAAAGTCGTCAGCAATATTAGAAGCATGGACAAACCATCCACACCCAATTTGTACGAGATTTGTCCAAACCACGCATAGTCTTCTATCAACTGATAACCCGGAACCGATGCATCAAATTCAGACATCGCCCAAAGCGACAATACGAACGTAGCAAGCGTAACGACTAAAGCCGCTAGTCTTACTGTTTCCTTAGACTGTTCCCCTACTGCAGCACGCGTCAATAATATTATTAACGCTCCAACAAACGGGAGGAAAGTGATCATAGAAAGGATGGGAAACGCTGCCATCAGTTAGCTCCTGATTGGCCCAATAAGGCCACTGCACCAAACACCACTGCTGCGATTAGAATGATGAATGCGTAGTGAAATAGGTAACCGGTGTGGAGACGAGATAGACCGCCTGCACCAGCTTTCGTTAAGTTTGAGATTCCGTTTGGACCTAGTCCATCGATAATTTTTTGATCACCGATTTTCCAGAACACGTCTCCGAGCAATTTTGATCCTTTTACGAAAACAAAATCGTATATTTCATCGAAGAACCATTTGTTAGACAAAAAGCCGTGCATCGGACCAGAGCGCTCACCCATCGATCGTGGAATATGTGGAAGCATTCCATAGAATATGATCGCAAGTACTAACCCAGTCATCCAAGACGCAAATGGTGCCCATAAAACCCACGTTGGCGGGTGATGACCGTGATGACCATCATCATGCCCACCTCCATGACCATCGCCATGAGCATCATCTTTTACACCGTGGTTCTCTTCAGCACCGTGATGTGTATCGTGAGCATCACCATGTGGATCTGCTGACACGACGTGCTCTTTTACAGGAGCGTGATCATCAACAGCTTCATAATGTTCGTCGTGAACAACTTCAGCGTGGTATATGGAGTTACCCCAGAATTTAGTATTCACTTCGCCAAGTTTTCCGATGAAGGCACCGTAGAAAACAACACCTGCAAGAACAGCACCTGTCGCTAGAAGATATAACGGCATTCCCATTACTAATGGTGCATCATGAGCGTGATCATAATCATGTTTATTCGCACGAGTTTTACCGTGGAAAGTCATAATCATCAGACGCCAAGAGTAGAAGCTTGTCAGAAGTGCTGCAACAATACCTGCCCAGAAGGCAAACTGTGCAAACAAGCCACCAGATAGGAATGCTTCTTCAAGAATTGCATCTTTAGAGAAGAACCCTGCAAACCCGATGTGTGTTCCCGGTATACCGACTCCAGTGATAGCCAATGTTCCCAATAACATCATTGCGTAAGCAATTGGCATCTTTGAGCGCAATCCACCCATTTTCCGCATATCTTGCTCATCACCGAGGCCGTGAATCACCGCACCAGCCGTTAAGAACAACATTGCTTTAAAGAAAGCGTGCGTAAACAGGTGGAACATGGCCGCATCGTACGCACCTACCCCTGCTGCGAAGAACATGTATCCAAGCTGAGAACAAGTTGAATACGCAATAACTCGCTTAATGTCGTTTTGCGTAAGAGCTACAGTCGCTGCGAAAATTGCAGTTGCTGCTCCGACAAAAGTGATAATCGCAGCTGCATATGTTGTGTGCTGGTAAATAGGAGAACATAGCACAACAAGTACGACACCAGCAGTCACCATTGTGGCCGCGTGGATCAGTGCTGAAACCGGCGTTGGACCTTCCATCGCGTCCGGCAACCAAACATGCAGCAATAGCTGCGCTGATTTACCCATCGCCCCGATAAAGAGAAGAACACCAATTGTTTCCAATGCAGGTGCTGTAACACCCAATATAGAAAGAACAACATCTTGCGCGTGTCCAGCGTCAGCAAATGCAAACGGTGTAACCGTAGCGTTTGACTTAATAGCCTCAAAGACGGGTGCAAATTCAACTGTACCGAAAACAAGGAAGACAGCCATAATTCCAAGTGCGAAGCCAACATCACCAACACGGTTCGTTACAAAAGCCTTGATCGAAGCGGCATTTGCTGAAGGCTTGTGATACCAAAACCCAATCAAAAGGTATGATGCTAGACCAACGCCTTCCCAACCAAAGAATAGTTGTAGGAAGTTGTCAGCTGTTACCAACATCAACATCATGAAAGTAAAGAGAGACAAATACGAGAAGAAACGTGCTCTTCCCATATCGTGCGACATGTATCCCCAAGAGTATATGTGAACAAGTGAAGACACACTCGTTACGACAAACATCATGACGATAGACAATGTATCCATACGAATGGCCCAATCGGCCTTCATTGCACCCACATCAATCCAGCGTGCTAGTTTGATCGTGTATGTGTCAGCGACACCATTTGCTGATGCGAAAAATTGTCCAAAGAACAAAAATCCAGCACAAACGGCTGCTGAAACAACGAGAAAGGTTGTTGCGGCCATCGCAAGCTTATCTAAGCGTGCGCGACCCGCAGGAATGTGCGCGTGACCATGATGGTCATCATGCGCGTGATCAGTATCTTCCGCTTTCGCGATAGAGGTGAATTCATCGTTGTGTGGCGTAAACATATTTACGACACCACCAATAATCGCTCCGATTAGAGGTGCAAATACAACAACTATTGCAGCAAATGTTTGCCAGGCCATGCCCCGGTCTCCTTACCCGATCAACCGCGCATCATGTTCACGTCATCCACGGCAATTTGGCCGCGGTTACGGAAGTAAACAACGAGAATGGCAAGCCCTACAGCTGCCTCCGCTGCCGCTACCGTCAAGACGAGCATGGCGAAAACCTGACCGGCGATGGAACCGTTAAAGACGGAAAACGCCGCCAGGTTGATGTTAACAGACAACAGGATGAGTTCGATTGCCATCAAGATGACAATGATATTCTTCCGGTTTACGAAAATTCCAAACACCCCAATGGTGAATAGAGACGCCGATAAGGCGAGATAGTGTCCTAATGTTAGGTCCATTTGCGCCTCCTCTTAGTCCTGCTCAGGGTGAACATTGATACCCTGACCTGGATTGACATTTAATATTTCAACAGCATCCGCGCGGTTGCGCGCTGTTTGCTCTTCTACCTTCTGACGTTTAACATCTGGTCTGTGACGTAGTGTCAGGACTATCGCCCCAACCATCGCAACCAAAAGTACGATTCCTGCCATTTGGAAAAGAAGAAGGTAATCTGTGTAAAGCACGTTCGATAATGCTTCAGCATTTGTATCTGCACCGGGAGATGGATCAAAGGATTGTGTCGATTTTGACATTGATGATACCGCGACTACACCAATTTCTCCAAGCAGAGCTAAGGCAACTAGGCCACCGACAACGAAATAGTCGGCAAATCCTTTTCTCATCTCATTGAAATCAACGTCGAGCATCATGACAACAAACAAGAAAAGAACCGCAACCGCCCCGACGTAGACGACGATTAGAAGCATTGCGAGGAATTCAGCACCGATCAAAACGAGTAGTCCTGCTGCGGTGAAGAATGACAAAATCAACCACAACACTGAATGAACGGGGTTGCGTGATGCAATCACGGATATGGCCGATAAAACGACGACCGTTGAGAGTATATAAAAAGCGATCAGCTGCACGCGCGCGCCTCGTCTTTCTTCTTGTTTAAACGACCCCAAGGGTCGCTATAATTGCCAGTTTCCTGACACGGTTGATAATTTAACCCGACCTAGCGGTAACGAGCGTCTAATTCCAAATTCTTGGCAATCTGTCTTTCCCAACGATCACCGTTAGAAAGCAAACGATCCTTGTCGTAAAACAGTTCTTCCCGAGTTTCTGTGGAAAACTCAAAATTAGGTCCCTCGACAATCGCGTCTACCGGACATGCTTCCTGACAAAAACCGCAATAAATGCACTTTGTCATATCGATGTCGTAGCGAGTTGTGCGGCGAGAGCCATCTTCACGTGGTTCAGCTTCGATGGTAATGGCCTGTGCAGGACAAACAGCTTCACAAAGCTTACAAGCGATACAGCGTTCTTCACCATTGGCGTAACGGCGCAAAGCATGCTCACCACGGAAACGTGGGCTCAATGGACCTTTTTCAAAAGGGTAGTTCACGGTTGCCTTACGCGTAAACATATAACGCATCGCCAACCCCAAAGCCGAGAATATATCGGAAAGCATTGCGCCTTTAACGGCTTGAGCAATTCTAGACATTTTTAAATCCTTTCCAACCTACGCCGCAGCGCCATTGTTTACGAAGACGACATACGCAGAAACGATGATGACTGCGACCAATGAGGTTGGAAGGAAGATTTTCCATCCAAGGCGCATAAGCTGGTCATAACGATAACGCGGCACAATTGCGCGAACGATCGCAAACAGAAAAAAGAAGAAGACGACTTTTGCTGAGAACACCAAGAAGTATATCGCGCTAGAAAGCCAACCAGGCATGGACTCCGGCAAAGCGAAGAATGGCAGATGCCAGCCACCGAAGAACAACACAGCCATCAGCGCACACATCAGTACGATTGCAACTTGCTCAGCGAGGTAAATCAACAAGAATGGTGACGATGAATATTCAACTTGATATCCAGCGACCAATTCTGATTCAGCTTCGGGAAGGTCAAAAGGAGCACGGTTGGTTTCGGCCAATGCAGATATGAAGAACATAATAAACATTGGAACCATCACAAACGTGAGAATAATGTTTCCACCACCTAATACGTTCCAATTCCAGAAACCACCTGACTGAGAAGCAACGATATCAGACAAGTTCATTGAACCTGATAGCATCAATACTGTTACCAAGATGAAGCCAATAGATACCTCGTAAGACACCATTTGCGCCGCAGATCTCAATCCACCCAAGAATGGATATTTAGAGTTAGAAGCCCAACCCGCCATAATGATCCCGTAAACACCCAATGACGACATTGCGAATAAATACAAAATACCGACATTAAGATCTGAGGTGACCCAACCTGGAGCGACAGGAATTACTGCCCAACCTAGTAAAGCAGTGACTGTCGAAATTATTGGCGCAAGCAAAAATACTGATTTGTTCGCACCTGCTGGGATAATAATCTCTTTAAGAAGAAACTTCCCAAAATCAGCAAATGACTGAAGCAACCCAAAAGGCCCAACAACGTTAGGCCCCTTACGCAACATTGATCCGGCAAGGACTTTACGGTCCATCCAGAGTAAAAGCGCTATGCCCAAAAGCAAGACAACCATAAAGGCCAATACTTGTGCTGCTGCCAAAGCGGCAGCTAGCCAAGGATTGTTATTTGTCCATTGCAGAAAGAGTTCCATATCTTTTGTCCTATTCTGCAGCCGCGGCGACTTTTTGCGCAGCAAGTTCGGCACATTCCGCCATTGTTTTGGAAGCACGTGCAATCGGGTTAGTTAAGTGAAACGCGCCAATGGACTCGCCAAATGGTGCATTTGCAATACTTCCAACTTTTCCGTATGGAGGTGCTACACTTTCAGCGTTTGGAAGAGGCGCATAATCCAATCCAGCAAAAACAGAATTGTCCTCTACCAATTTTGCTCTTAATGCATCTAGACTATCGTAAGGAAGTGGCTGACCTAATTTAGCTGATAGAGCTCTGAATATAGACCAGTCCTCACGAGCTTCACCTTTAAGGCCCGTGGCACGTGAAGTTCGTTGAACGCGGCCCTCAGTGTTCACATAAGTTGCAGATTTTTCTGTATATGCAGCAGAAGGAAGAATGACATCAGCACGGTGAGCACCCTCATCTCCATGCGTTCCAACATATACGACAAACGCTTTTCCAAAGGCATCACCAACTATTTCGTCAGCACCCAAGGAGATAATTGTTTCAATCTCTCCGTCCTGCGCACCATCAACTATTGCTGAGACATCTTTTCCGCCCTCACCAGGTAGGAAACCAACATCAAGACCACCTACCCGAGCTGCCGCACTGTGGAGAACGTTAAAGCCGTTCCAAGCGTCATCAGTATCTGTTTTGGCTGTGAAACATCCAACATCAGCGGCTAATTGTGAAGCAGCGGCCAATATAGAGGCACCATCTTCGCGTGTTAGAGCACTTTGCCCAAGAATGATCATTGGACGACGCGCGTCTTTTAGTGCTTCAAAAACGCCTGTGCCCGGCTTGATACCCATAAGAGTATCTGATCCAGCACCAAGGTGGGTGTATTCATAGCTTAGATCGACTTTTTCACCGATCAGAGCGACAGGCATATCGCGGTGAAGCCAGTTTTTGCGGATACGAGCATTTAGAACTGAAGCTTCTTTACGTGGGTTCGACCCGATTATCAGCACTGCATCTGCATCATCAATTCCCATAATGGACGAATTGAAGAGATAGCTTTCTCTAGGTAGCTTGTTGCCCTCAGCATCTAGAGCGAGCTGAGCTCCATCCTGACGACAATCTGTAGACTGGACGCCTAAAGCACGAAGCATGTCTAAACTAGCCTTCATGCCTTCAACACACGCAAGGTCGCCGGCAATTGCTGCGATCTTTGATGCATCACCTTTAAGGCGCTGAGCAACTAGGTCTAAAGCTTCATCCCAAGATGCAGGTGTAAGCTTTCCATCTTTACGAATATAAGGTTTATCCAAACGCTGACGGCCAAGCCCATCAATAGCAAAACGCGTTTTGTCTGAAATCCACTCTTCGTTAATTTCTTCGTTGATACGCGGCATGACACGCAAAACAGCTGAACCACGAGCATCAACACGGATAGCAGCACCCATTGCGTCCATCACATCAATGCTCTCGGTTTTGCGCAATTCCCAAGGACGCGCATTGAAAGCGTATGGCTTGGATGTCAAAGCCCCAACAGGACACAAGTCAATCACATTACCTGAAAGTTCTGATTCAAGAGAAGCTTCAAGATATGTTGTGATTTGAGCGTCTTCACCACGGCTAATGAGACCAATTTCTTCAACACCAGCAACTTCCGCTGCAAATCTGACACAACGTGTACACTGGATACAACGGGTCATGACCGTGTTGACTAGTGGACCCATTTGTTTGTCGTCTACAGCGCGCTTTGGCTCTTTATAACGGCTAGCTGCGCGTCCAAAACCCATCGCTTGGTCTTGCAAATCACACTCACCACCTTGGTCACAAATCGGACAATCAAGTGGGTGATTGATCAGCAAGAATTCCATCACACCGTTGCGAGCTTTAATTGCGCGCTCGGATTTGGTTGAAATCTTTGGAGGTGAACCGTCACGGTCAGGACGCATATCGCCAACAGCCTGCGCACAGGAAGCGATTGGCTTGGGCGCGCCTACCCAATCGACAAGACACATGCGACAGTTACCGGCGATAGACAAACGCTCATGATAACAAAAACGTGGAATTTCGGCACCAGCTTCTTCACACGCCTGTAGGAGTGAATAATTGCGAGGAACTTCGACTTCTACGCCGTCGACAACAACCTTAGCAGTATCAGACATTCAAACTACTCCGCTGCCGTTACATTTGCGCCCGGCACATGCGGACGACCAATGCGATAACTAGTGATACGTTCTTCAATTTCAGAACGGAAATGACGAATTAGCCCTTGGACCGGCCATGCAGCCGCATCACCAAGAGCACAGATTGTGTGACCTTCAATCTGGTACGAAACATCAAGAAGCATATCGATCTCTGATGCTTCAGCTTCACCCTTCACCATGCGGGTAAGAACGCGCCACATCCAGCCTGTACCTTCACGACAAGGTGTACACTGCCCACAACTTTCGTGTTTGTAGAAATACGCTAGACGAGCGATTGCACGCACGACGTCAGTGGATTGGTCCATAACAATAACAGCAGCTGTACCAAGACCTGATTGCACTTCTCTTAGTGCATCAAAATCCATCAGCACGTCATCACAAATATCTTTAGGGATCATCGGCACTGAAGATCCACCTGGGATGACCGCTTTCAGGTTTTCCCAACCACCACGAACACCACCACAGTGTGTTTCTAGTAGTGTTTTCAAAGGAATAGACATTTCTTCTTCGACATTACATGGACGGTTTACGTGCCCAGAAATGGCAAACACTTTTGTTCCAGCATTGTTGTCACGTCCAAATTTCTTGAACCACCCCGCTCCACGACGAAGAATTGTGGGGGCTACAGCGATGGACTCGACATTGTTTACTGTTGTCGGGCAACCATAAAGACCAGCATTCGCAGGGAAAGGTGGCTTCAAACGAGGCTGACCTTTTTTCCCTTCAAGACTTTCAAGTAATGCAGTTTCTTCACCACAGATGTAAGCACCAGCACCGTGATGAACATAAACATCAAAATCCCAGCCAGAACCACTTGCGTTTTTACCAATCAATCCAGCTTCATAGGCTTCATTGATGGCTTGCTGAAGACGTTCGCGTTCGAAAATATATTCCCCACGAAGGTAAATATAACATTCGTGAGCACGCATGGCGTATGATGCTATCAAACAACCTTCAATAAGAAGATGTGGGTCGTGACGCATGATGTCACGGTCTTTACATGTCCCAGGCTCAGATTCATCTGCATTTACAACAAGATAGTGAGGGCGATCCTTCACTTCTTTAGGCATAAAAGTCCACTTTAGACCTGTAGGGAAACCAGCTCCACCACGCCCACGCAGACCTGAGTCTTTAACCTGATCACAAATCCACTCAGGACCGAATTGCATCAATTCTTTAGTCGAATTCCATGCACCACGTTTCTTGGCTGCCTCAAGCGACCAGTCATGATGACCGTATAGATTAGTAAAAATGCGATCTTTATCGAGCAGCATTACTTTTGCCCCTTGCTAGCACGAATGAATGTAATAATCGCCGGAAGAGAGAATCCCAAACCGGCTATCACACCAATAGCGAGCCATATTATTTTATCTGTCGAAAGCCATGCTGCGACCCCGCCCCCAATGCACAGCGTTTCAAGCGCTGCTGCGATGAGCAATGCTTTCAGCTGAGGATTAGAGTTTTGATCGGTCATCAACACTAGTCTTTCAATGTTTCTGCTTTTGCCTGACGTTTTGAGAACTCTGTCTCAATGCCAGCGGCCAATTTTTTCGCTTGAGAAATCCACTCTTCGCGGTCAACACGGCCTTTAAAACTCAAATAGCCATCGACCCAAGCGACATTCTCTTCTGTCCACTCAGAAATTTGAGAGAAGTGAAAAATTCCTAGTGAATTCAATGTCTCTTCAATCTTAGGACCGATTCCTGAGACCTGTTTCAGATCGTCTTTGTCGCCGTTCGCTTCATTTAAGAAGGTAGGGCGTGCATCATCTTCCAAAGTAGGCTTTTCAACCTTGGCTTCTTTAACGACTGGAGCTGATTCAGGCTTTTTCTCTTCTTCCGCGGGAGCACTATTATCTGGCGCTCCAGGAATGCTTGTCAGAGGCTTTGCTAAAGATCCGTCATATAGGGACTCATCAAGCAAGGATGTTAAACCACCTTCAGGTGCACTTGTTTGTCTATCAACACGCGTACCTGGCTCAGGGTTTTTACCTGCTACAAAATCATCCAACAGGGACGTCATAGACGCCTCATCAAGGTCCTCATAGTAGTAGTCATTGATCTGCGCCATTGGTGCATTCACACAAGCACCCAAGCACTCGACTTCCTCCCATGATAATTTTCCGTTTGCACCAACATGGCCTTTATCGCCAATCTTGGATTTACAAACTTTAATCAAATCATCAGAGCCACGCAGCATACATGGCGTCGTACCACAAACCTGGATGTGGAATTCACCAACCGGTTGCATGCGGAACATTGTGTAGAAAGTCGCAACTTCGTAAACACGAATATATGCCATCTCGAGACGGTCAGCGACTTCACGCATAGCTGGTTCTGACAACCATCCTGCGTTATCTTTTTGCGCCATCCACAACATTGGAATTACAGCAGAACGTTTGCGCTCTTCTGGATATTTGGAAAGCCAAAATGTGATTTTTGCTTCAGTCTCTGGTTTAAAAGAGAAACTGTCACCACCGGCTTCTATGTCAAATCGACGAATACTGCTCATTATCTAACTCGCTTTGACGTATTCAATGCGTGAGATGCGCGCATTAGTAATCGTATAAATACAACCAACCTGAAAACTTGCATCACCATTGCCGCGCGATACATCTTCGTGGTCGATCACTGTTCCACCTAAATCAATACGGTGGAGTAATTCAGCTTTATTGTTTGGAAACTCTGAGAAGATCCCCTCATGACGTTTCTTGAAAGCAGGCATGCCCTCACAAATAACGTCACCCAAATATCCTGTAATTAGGATATCGTCTGAGAAAAACTTGCAAAACGCATCAACATCCTGCGCGTTGTAAGCTTCCAATTGCCCTTGAACTATTTCTGCAGAAGATGTCATCGGTCAATCTCCCCAAACACAATATCAAGTGATCCAAGTATTGCAGAAGCATCTGCCAATTGGTGTCCCTTACACAAATAGTCCATCGCCTGTAGATGCGCATATCCCGGGGCTTTGATCTTGGCGCGGTATGGGCGGTTGCTTCCATCGGAAACCAGATACACTCCAAATTCACCTTTAGGCGCTTCGACAGTGGCGTAAATTTCACCTTCTGGAACGTGGAAACCTTCAGTATAGAGTTTGAAGTGATGGATTAGTGCCTCCATCGACCCTTTCATTTCCCCACGACGAGGTGGAGCATATTTGGATCGTTCTGGGAGCACAGGACCTTGAGGAATCTGATCGATACATTGTTTAATGATCTTTACAGATTCGCGCATCTCTTCCATGCGGCAAAGATAACGGTCGTAACAGTCACCATTTTTACCAATTGGAATACCAAATTCCAATTCAGTATAAATTTCATACGGCTGAGAACGGCGCAAATCCCAAGGCATTCCAGAACCGCGAACCATGACACCGGAGAAACCCCAGTCCAAAGCAGTTTGCGTTGAAACAACCCCGATATTCACGTTACGCTGTTTAAAGATCCTACTTTCGGTCAGAAGGCCTTCAATGTCGTCCAAAACTTTCAAAAACGGGTCGCAGAAATCATAAATATCTTCGAGCAATTCTGGAGGAAGGTCCTGATGAACACCACCTGGACGGAAATATGCTGCGTGCATACGACTTCCTGAAGCGCGCTCATAAAAGACCAATAGTTTTTCGCGCTCTTCAAAGCCCCAAGTAATAGGTGTTAGTGCACCAACGTCCATCGCTTGCGTTGTGACATTCAATAGGTGTGATTGAAGACGTCCGATTTCAGAATATAGAACACGGATAAATTGTGCGCGACGCGGCACTTCAATGTTAGCCAATTTTTCAATTGCAAGACACCAAGCGTGCTCTTGGTTCATTGGCGCACAATAGTCCAAGCGGTCAAAATATGGCATCGCTTGAAGATATGTTTTGTACTCAATGAGTTTTTCAGTACCGCGGTGAAGTAGACCGATGTGAGAATCAACACGTTCTACAATTTCACCGTCCAACTCAAGAACCATACGCAACACGCCGTGCGCTGCTGGGTGCTGAGGACCGAAATTGATCGTAAATTTACGATTGTCTTCTGGGTTTGAGGATGCGTTTCCGTCAGCCATAGCTTAAGCCTCCCCCTCATTTGCTTTTTCGTCACCAGGCAGAACGCTCTGCATTCCCTCCCAAGGCGACATAAAGTCAAAGTTTCTGTATTCTTGAACAAGCTTAACCGGCTGATAAACAACGCGTTTTTCGACGTCATCGTAACGTACTTCTACGTGACCAGTTAGTGGGAAGTCTTTACGAAGTGGGTGACCTTCGAAACCATAATCCGTCAAAATACGACGCAAATCAGGGTGTCCGGAGAAAAGCACACCATACATGTCAAAGGCTTCTCGCTCATTCCAGTTTGCACAAGGGAAAAGCTCGCAAAGAGATGGGACAGCCCCCTCTTCATCTGTTGTCACCTTAATGCGAATGCGTTGGTTCAAGCTCATTGAGAGCATGTGGTAAACCACATCAAAACGCTCAGCTCGCGCAGGATAGTCAGCAGCGCATAGGTCTACAAGCGTTTCAAATTTACATTGCGAGTCATTGCGCAAGAAACGCATTAGCGACAGGATTTGGTCACGCACTGCAGTAACAACTAATTCGTCACGTACAACTTCACATGATTTCACAGCATGCTGCTGTTCGCTCTCAATGTGGTTCGCTAAATCTTCCAAAGTTTCAGTATTTATATAGGACAAACTCATCGATCAATTGTCCCTTCGCGGCGTATTTTCTTTTGCAGCTGAAGAAGCCCGTACATCAAAGCTTCCGCTGTTGGAGGACAACCAGGTACGTAAACATCCACTGGTACGATACGATCACATCCACGAACAACAGAGTATGAGTAGTGATAATACCCACCACCATTTGCACATGATCCCATAGAAATCACATAACGTGGCTCGGCCATTTGGTCATAAACCTTACGCATCGCGGGAGCCATTTTATTCGTCAGCGTTCCAGCAACAATCATAAGATCAGATTGGCGCGGCGTTCCGCGCGGAGCCATTCCGAAACGTTCCATGTCGTAGCGTGGGTTAGCAGCGTGCATCATTTCGACCGCACAACAGGCCAAACCAAAACTCATAAACATGAGAGAACCAGTTCTAGCCCACGTAATGGCATCATCTAGCTTTGCTACTACAAAACCTTTGTCTGCGAGCTCGTCAGATACACCGGCGTAGAATGGATCATCTCCACGGATTTTTGCACCTGCTTCGGAAGATGGCTGACCTGCAGCCAATGTCGGAGTCAAATTCTTACTCATGATCTATTCCCACTCCAACGCGCCAGAACTCCACTCGTAAATGAAGCCGATTGTCAGGACGCCTAGAAACACCATCATTGACCAGAAGGCAGCGATATTTCCAGCATCCACTTGGAAGATCCATGGGAATAGGAATGCGACTTCCAAATCAAAAATAATGAATAAAATAGCCACCAGATAAAACCGAATATCAAACTTCATTCGCGCGTCATCGAATGGGTTGAAACCACATTCATAGGCTGAATTCTTTTCGGGGTCCGGATTATTTGGAGACAACACCGCTGAAGCAACGAGGAAGGCCAAACATAGAGCGAGACCAAACGCGAAGAAGATGACGACTGGCAAATAATTTAGGACGAGAGATTGAACGTCTTGCATTACGTATTCCTAGTAGTTTGCGGATCGGCCTAAGACGCTTTGGCTCTGCGTGCAATAGTAATTGAGTCCAACTTTTTCAATATTGACAAAATTGAGGCACTCAATTGGCATATTTACCGCACAAAACTTAACCACATCGTTGGTTCGATTAGCGGTCTTCGCTTTAGCAAAGGAATTTGGTCTAGAAAAGCGCCTGTTTTGCGATTTATCGATTTGATTCACTATCAATTTCCAAATCCCCCCACCATCAGCATACTTACAGAAACCAATGCATAAATTTAGCCCCATGATTTTAGTGTCTTTTTGCTGCCAGATGCAAACCGTTATCAATATCGGCTTTGCATTGCAGCTAGGAAAAAAAACATCATAAGATACGAATTTAAATAGAGTTTCTTGATTTATTTGCCCTAAACACAACTCAGCGGACGAATCAACAATGGCGTAGATTGCGACAAATTGTCTAGCTGTCGAAATTTTGACAAAAATCGCCCCAAATACACTGATTAAAATGGTATATTTTATCCGCGTGCGCGCATTAATCGGGCTTTTTGTTTATCCCAGTCGCGCTTCTTCTCAACGTCTCTTTTATCGTGATTCTTGCGCCCTTTTGCGAGCCCTAAAAGCAACTTCGCAATGCCACGCTCGTTAAAGTATAGCTTCAGCGGGACAATGGTCATGCCATCCCGTGTAATCCCCTGCATCAGCTTCGCAATTTCCTTCTTTTTAAGAAGAAGTTTCCTGATACGCAAAGGCTCGTGATTAAACCGCGCCGCGGGTGGGTATATGGGAATGGTTGCATTGACCAGAACGATTTCACCCTCCTCATCGCGCGCATAGCTTTCAGAGATATTTGCTCTACCTAAACGAAGAGACTTAACTTCTGTTCCCAATAGCGCAACGCCCGCCTCGAAGGTATCGACAACTTCGTAATTGCGTCGACTTTGGCGGTTCTCAGCGACTAGACCCCCACCATTATCTTTTTTCTGTTTTGCCATATTGAACCTTTAAGAAAGAACGCCCGCTTCGCGCATTGCCGTTCGTATTTCTTCTTTTACTTCATCTGATTGAACTTGAAGAATTGGCCGACGCACGTCTGGGGAGCATAACCCTAACTCAGCCATAGCAAACTTTGTGGGTGCAGGACTAGATTCGAGGAATAAAGCGCGATGCAATCTTTGCAAGGTATCGTTTATCTCACGTGCTTTAGCGAAGTCTCCACTCATTGCAGCGTTTTGCATGTCGGCGCAGGCTTTTGGGGCAACATTGGCTGTGACTGAAATACATCCCACTCCGCCAAGAGCGTTGAAACCTACAGCGCTATGGTCATCTCCGGATAGAAGCGTAAAGCCTTTTTCGCATACTGAATTGTGCCAGCCCACGCGACCAAGGTCACCAGTCGCATCTTTAATTGCAATAATATTTGGATGCTTAGATAACTCACCTAATGTTTCAGGCTCTAGATCTGCAACCGTCCGACCGGGCACATTATAGAGCACCAAAGGCATCTCAACAGCATCAGCTATTCCAGTGAAGTGGGAAATAAGGCCGGCTTGCGAAGGTTTGTTATAATATGGACATACTGTCAGCGCAGCATGAGCTCCAACAGATTTAGCGTGTTCCACCAAACCAATAGCTTCACGTGTGGAATTGGAGCCAGCACCAGCTATGACAGGTATTCTACCAGCAACGATTTCTACACAAAGCTCAACGACACGCCTATGCTCGTCATGTGATAAAGTTGCGCTCTCACCAGTCGTGCCACAAGGAACGACCCCGTGTGTTCCTGCTTCTATCTGTCTGACGACCAATTTCTCAAACGCTTGTTCATCAACTTTTCCGTCACGAAAAGGTGTAACAAGTGCGGGTATAGACCCTCTAAACATGGCGTCCTCCAATTCGAGCAGACATTTCGAAAATTTAAATAAACGCTCACGGCATGTTCACGTTTTTAAGGTATAGGTTTGGTTATTCGCGTCACTATCAGGTTTGGCAAGTCATGAAACGAATTCTTTGCGTAGCGTTTATTATATTTTCTATGGGAATATCAACCGCTAACGCGATTCCAGTTGCACCCTCACTGAAGCCGGCTCCAGTTGTGAAGTCTAAAGTCGTGAGCGAAAAAATCTACATAAACCTTGCGGATGCGCTTGATGCAGCCGATTCGAATAACTGGAGTAAGGTCCGAAAACTTTACAAACAGTCTAATGATTCGACTGTTAAACAACTTCTGTTATGGCGAATAACAACGAACTCTAAGGCACAACCAAGTTTTTCAGAATTAGAGAAAGGCCTGTCAGAACTTTCAGATTGGCCCAAAACGCGCGAAATGCAGAAGCAAGCGGAATCTCTTCTTGTATATGAAAACTTGAGTTCAAAGGAGTTGGACGCATGGTTTTCGAAATATCCTCCGATGACTGGCGTAGGAAAACTTGCGTATGCTAAATTCCTCAAAGCAAATAACAAAACTAGCGAAGCAAAATCTGTCATAAAAGACGTCTGGCTCAATTACGCATTGCCTTCTTCTGCTGAAAAAGAAATTCTGCTGGTTTATGGAAGCACGCTTACAAGAGCTGACCACTCAGCGCGTGTGGATATGCTTTTATGGGGAAATCAACGAAGTAGCGCGAAACGCCTGTTGAAACGATTATCATCACCAGAGCAAAAACTTGTACAAGCGCGATTGGCTCTTATGGAGGGACGCCGAGGGGTAGATAATCTGATGAATGCTGTTCCTAAAAAATACCAGTCAGATCAGGGCTTATTATATGAGCGTGCTAAGTGGCGGAGACGTAAAGCAAAAAATTATGATGGCGCAATAGAATCTATTTTACAAATTTCGCCAGAAGGTGTTTCTTCCGCAGGTCTTTCTAAAATCTGGAATGAACGAAGTATTTTATTACGTAGCCTGATAAAAGAACGTCGCTGGCCAGAAGCCTATAAGATTGCAGCTGATCACGGTATGACAAAAGGCGTCGGGTTTGCCGAAGCAGAATTTTATGCTGGCTGGGTGTCACTCAAACACCTGAATGAGAATCAAACAGCATTTGAACATTTTGATACTCTCGCCAAGGGTGTGGGGTCACCCATTAGCCTGTCACGAGGTTTGTATTGGCGAGGTGAGGCTCTAACAGCCCTTAAGCGAAATGACGAAGCGTTAGAAAGCTATAAAGAAGCTGCACAACTCAACTTCACATTTTATGGTCAGATGGCGGCTCAAAGGCTCAGAGACTCAGGTTTAAGTGAAGCAGAATTAGCATTCAGCCTGCCTGAGGCGGTAACGGAAGAACAAAAACAAGGGTTTCACGATCGACCACTTATTAAGGCTGCAATCTTATTGGCAGAGACTGGCCGTCTTAAATCGTTTGAGCGGTTTTCATTCCACATAGATGATAGCCTAAAGACACCGCAAGAGCATCAAATACTATTTGATCTTGCCCTGCACTATCTGGAGCCAAGAGCAGGTATCCGAAACGGCAAGGCAGGACTGGCCAACGGTGTTGTGACTCCAGATGCCGCTTTCCCAGTTATAGAACTGCCAAACAGCGCAGGCTCGGGTATAGCTGAACCCGCGCTTGTTTTAGCTCTATCTCGCCAAGAGAGTGAGTTGACGCCAACCGCAATAAGCCACGCCAATGCGCGCGGCATGATGCAGCTCCTACCTTCTACAGGTAGATTAACCGCAAGGAATGCAGGTCTTCCATATCGGCAAAGCTGGCTTACAGATGACCCAACTTATAATTTTAGAGTCGGTCGTCGATACTTGGACGATCTCATAGAAGAATTCGATGGATCCTATATCCTAGCTCTTGCAGCATATAATGCAGGACCTAGTCGTCCTAAACGCTGGATCAAGGAATACGGAGATCCACGCAAAGGCGAAATTGATCCCATCGACTTTATTGAAAGTATCCCTTTTTCTGAAACCCGCAATTACGTGCAACGCATTCTGGAAAACACGCAAGTCTACAGACACAGGCTGAGTGGAAATCCTATTTCAATCGCATTATCTAAAGATCTTATGAGAGGCGGCGTTAGTCACTAATACTATCTATGCGCATTTCGAGTGCCTCTCGCAGCCTCACTTCGAGTTTTAAAGAGAAATTCATGATTTGAAGTATTGAATTATTGAACAAGCTAAGGTCACAATCACTGCATACCTCCTAATTACCTATTTTTAGAATCGGAGATCTCAATGCCAAAAGCAGACATGGAACTAGATCGTTGGCTCGAAGGCCTGTCCCAAGTCATCAGCGAAGTATTATGGCGTGACTGGGATCCGATGGATATTAATGGCGATCCAAGTTCGACAGATGTATATGACCCTCTTGTGCCAGCTGTATTACGTCTATTGCTCAATGACGCAGAACCTGCTGAAGTAGCTGACCTTCTTTGGAAGTTAGAAGAAGAAGACATGAAACTATCCGTTTCACAGGCTGACACGGTTGATGCTGCTAATATGCTGGTAAATGAATCGCACATTTACATGGATGAACGCCCAAGGCCTGATACTTACACTTAATACCGTGGGATTTGCATTATTCCACGGGGGAGAGAATATCATGCGCTTTAAAATCGGTACCGCTACAGCTAGCTTGCTATTACTTGCTGCATGTTCGACCGCGAATACTGTATATGGTCCTATCGACAAATCAGGCATTGGATTTCAAGAACAGAAAATTGAATCCAATCGCTATTCAGTCGTTTTTACCGGTGATACTGATGCACCAAGTTCTTTGGTAGAAAAGTACGCTCTTCGACGAGCAGCAGAGATCACACTCGATAATGGCGCTGATTGGTTTCGGGTCGCGTCAAAATCAACTTACAAAGTTGGCGGTTCCAGCAATAGAGGAACAAATGTCGGTGTTTCCGCAGGTGGTGGCTCACGTGGATATAGCGGTGTGGGAGTTGGTATAGGCATAGATCTAACGCCGGATCGATCATCATTCGAGTCTCGTCTGGAAATTTTAACCGGTGTAGGCGACTTGCCTACTGAAGATAAAGACTCGTTATACAATGCAAAATCGGTTTTAGAAAACACTATCATCCCTGCCGAAACAGACTCATAAATAAAAAGGTGAGCAATCAATCAGAGTGCTCACCTTTAAATTCATAAACTCATTTCGGTTGCATTTAGACATGTTTTCCGGCGCGGTATTTGCGCTGGCCGTCTGTCTCTTCACCGCGAGCTAGTTTCTTACTCTGATCAATCCAGTTTTCACGATCTATCCGACCTTTAAATGTCAGATAATTATCAACCCACTCCACCTCTTTTCGGGTCCATGCCGCGATTTGGTAGAAGTGAAAAATTCCTAAATCATGTAAAATAGTTTCGATTTTAGGGCCAACACCAGCTATTTCACGTAAGTCATCCTGCGTGCCCAAAATAGGTTGTGTAAGGTAAGCAGGACGCCCTGTTGCGCTGTCACCCTCTACAAAATACTCCGACGTTTGGAAGCTTTCTTGAAAAGCATCAGCGTTAGATGTTGTTTCTACGACTGTCGTTTTCTTCGTCGTCTTACGCGTTTTTCTCTCGGTGCGTTTACGTGAGGAGCGCTTACGCTTTGGCTTTTCTTCTCTCTGAGAATTCACTTCCGACGTCAAATTAAGAGAAATTTCCGTATCTTCCCCTTCAGTTACCTCTCGCCCGACGAAAGATCGGCTAGCTCTAAATTCAGAAAGTGCTTCAATATTATCCAATGCGTCGCCTGGCTTTTCATTCGGTGCGGGCTGAACAAAGGACTGGTCAGTTTTTCCCTCTTCCAGATAGCCTATGCGCCCCATCAAATAGCTATTGCGCCATTTTAACCGTGTCGTTTCACTTTCGTCGCCATATCCAGAATCTGAACTCTCGATTTGTAATAGACTACTTTTCAAATGTTTCAGTTCTTCGTTTAGCTGAAGCGCATTCCTATCACTAGACTCGAGGTTTTCCTCTAAAAACTTGATACGACTTCTCAAATACATGTTTTTCCACGCAAGGCGATTTACCTCAAGTTCATCCGTGCTTGAAGTTTCGGCTTGAACTGTTCGCTCAGTAATTTGGGTTTCTAGTCGCGAAACAAAACTTTTATTTAAAGCTTGATTATATTGCTCGCGCCATTTCAGTCTTGCCAATGCTGTCCTTAATTTTGAATCATCAGTATTGGACTGTTTAGCTGCGTTACCAACAAAGCTCGATCTGACACGAATCTTCGTTGCCTTCATCTCTTCTAGTTCGTTTTGTGCAAACTTTAAACGTTCTTCAAGATAACGAGACCTCCATCGTAGTCGGTCCATCTCTATATCTGTTACATATTCTGTAACTGGACTGCTCTGAAGGCTAGCTATGCCAAGCGCATCTTCACCATATCTGATACGCTCTTTTAGATATGCTTCCCGCCATTGGGCTCTATCGTCGTTATGCGCGACTTCTAAGCCTTGTTGCGCTGTATTGGTGGCATTTTGTAATGTAGAGTTTTCGGGTCTCTCAGTTTCCTGAACATATCTCAATTTTTCAGCAAGATAGTCATTTCTCCATTGCGAACGATCTTTGTCAGGTCGTTCTAGATTGTTGCTAGATGTCTCAATGGACTCTAACACGGGAGAAATGCTGTTTTTCTGCAAACGCAATTCTGATTCAGCAAGGTTTTCTTCTAAGAACCGAACGCGGCCTTCAAGATATCTCGCACGCCATCTAAGTCTTTCGACCTCAGCATCAACCTCAGAAGATTGCACAGCAGTTGAATCTATTCGTTGGCTATCATCGATGGTATCGAGACCGGTTCCAGCAGTCTCTCGAACATTCGATATATCCACCATCGTTGAAGTATTGGCAGGCTCTTCGTCAGGAGCGTCTTCTTCCAAATACCTTACTCGCCCCTCAAGATAGCGATTCCGCCAAATCAAGGACTGAACATCTACTAATTCATCATCACTTTCCTTTGGAGAAAGGTTTGATTCCTCAAATGTCTCGTGACTCTTTCTGTTAGTAATTGGCTGTTCAATAGAGTTTACGTCCATAGAAATTTTTGGATCGTCCACGCAAGACAATGCTGCAGTAGATAAATCATCCAAGAAAGCGTCTTGAGGAAGCTCAAGGTCTATGGAATCAAACTCGTTTAGCACTTGTTCTGCATCATTATTATCATCAGCGTCACTTGCACTTTTTGAATTTTGAATAGAGCTAGAATCTATTTCTACGTCTTGGTTATGATCAATCGGAACAGATTCGAGATCAGTAACTTTATTTTCCAAAAACCGCACACGGCTTTCTAGATACCGATTTCTCCAAGTAAGTTGACCATCTCTTGCTGGAAGATCTGATTTGCCTGCGTACGAGGACAGACCCGCTAAAACCTGATTTGGTTCGGCTTGGCCTGTTGCGCCCGCTAAAGCGAGTTTGGCTTTTAATCCAGCGACTTCTTCTTTTTCTGCTTCCAGCTGGTTTACTAGAATAGAATATTTTTCTGCGTCTATTAGTGATGAACTGCCAATATTGTTAATTCCACCAGAGACTCTAAATTCTTCAGGCTCCACAACCTGCTTATCATTATACGCTTTTGCGAGACTCTTGCGCAGGCCTTCTGTCTCGTGTGCGCACTTATGACACTGTAAAGCCCAACCAATTAGCCCACCCGCCAAAGCGCCAAGTAGAACCCACCCAAGAATTTGTGAAACGAGCCAAAACATTAGCGTGTTTCCTCACTTATTACTATAAACTCGATACGGCGATTATCAGCACGCCCTTCGGGAGTTTCATTACTGGCCGTTGGAGAGTCTGGCCCAAACCCTTTAGATTCCAGTCGAGACTCTGGATAACCTCTGTCTTTCAAATATTGGACCACTGCATCAGCTCGCTGATTGCTAAGCTCTAAATTCATGCTGCGACGTCCAACATTATCTGTATGCCCTTCTATCCGAAGTGGTACATTATTACAGCGACGACCGACTGTTATCAGCTTATCAAGCGTAGTACCGCTTCGTCGGGAAATGTCAGCTCTTCCGGTTTCAAAATAAATCTGGTTTGAATCCATTATTAGCGCGAACGCATCCTGACATACTGCCGCCAAAGTATCATCTGAAGAAGATAAGTCTAAACCCTGCAATTCGTCCAAATCAGGCACGATGACGTCAACGTCATACTGAATACCAAAATTTCCGCCATTAGACCGAAGGTCTTCACTCAGGAACGTATAAACACTCTCAGGAGATCGTCCTTCTATGAAAAACCCATCCCCAGAATAGGATAATTTACCTACTTCGAACTGTAAAAATTGGGGCAATGCTAAAAGCGCGGTTCTGACCCATCCACGATCTCCGCCAATGCCAGTATCATCGTTTACGGTCCCATTATAGTGAGCGGATATAACTTCATTTAACGCTCGACGCGATTCCTCATCAGGAACAAGGCCAGTGATATTCAGCCGTGTTTGGGTTTTCTCAATGACCCAATTGTAAGGGCCTTCGACAGATGATTCTGCAGTATAGGGCGAAGCCAAATTCGAAATCGTTGCAGCGATATCATCAACTTTCGCATTGTCATGCGCAGCCCCTGATATTTGAAGGTGGGTGTCAGTTAAGATAACTCTTCCGGGCTCTAAATCTCTTAGTTGAGCCAACGAAAGCTTGACCATATCGAGCCAACGCGCTTCGTCTTCTACACCGCTAGCTAATCCAAGTTCGTTTTCTATGTTCTGCCAAGATCCGGCCTGTGCCGCCATTTCAATTTCGGTTAGCGCTTTTCTTGACGGAGCATATCCTTGCATTGTTAGAACTCCGCCGCTAGCGGTGGCTTGCCATACAAAAGGAGATAGTGGACGGGCAATATCAGCGTTGTTAACAACTCGCGTTACACCGCCTATTAAAAATCCACCTTGTCCAATAGATTGCTTTGACAAGATTCCCGCAGATTCTTTATCACGTTGAGATAATGCAACGCCGGTAAGATATATTCTCTGACCGTCGGCTTCTACACTCGCCCAGTTTATGCCTTCTGCCTTTAATTTTTCGTGTGCCGCTTTTTCAATCTTATCTTCTAGCTTCCGCGCTGACTTATCTCCGATAAAAACAGCCCCCAGCAATGAGAAAATAAGCAGTGGAATACCTATCCAAAGGAGATAGTGACATCGGTCATCAGATTTTGATGTAATCTCCTTCATAAAAAAATTTCCTATTCCACTATAAATTTGTATACGAGGTCTATTCGCACTCGACACATCGCCTCAATTAAGCGACTAGACTATACGTTATCTTCTAACTCACCGTAATTTAGAAGGTTTTTCATCATCAAGGAGAGTTTGATCGATGGCGCACGCGCCTTACGAGCATATAACAAGCACAGCAAACCCAACAATAAAATTATTGCGCAGTTTGGATAGGAAAAAAGTCCGCTCTGAAAATAATCTATTCTTGGCAGAAGGTGCTCGCCTACTTCTAGATGCTTTGAAATTTGACTGGCTACCTAAGATTGTTCTCGTTGGCTCAGAAACGATGGAACGAGCTGAAATTCAAGATTTATTGCAACAGTGTAAATCGAAGGGCGCACGAATATTAACCACCAGCCCCAAAATTCTGTCTGTTGTCTCTAGAAAAGATAACCCTCAAACAATTATCGCTGCGTTTGAACAAAAAGTAACTAAACTTGATAGCTTCCAAAGTGATGGTCCAAAACGCTTTATCGCGCTCTATCAGGTTCGTGACCCCGGAAATCTCGGTACTATATTGAGAACAGCGGATGCGGCAGGGGTTGATGGCGTTATTCTGGTTGATCAATGCTGCGACCCCTTTTCCATTGAAACGGTGCGCGCAACAATGGGCGCATTATTTAGCACTCAGCTTGCAAATGTAAGTTTCGAGGAATTCAACAATTGGCGTTTAAAAGCTGGAATAAAAATGACAGCCGCGTCGGTTAACGGAACCATGCGCCATGATCAAGCCGACTATTCCGGGAAGTCTGTTATCCTTATGGGGAATGAACAGGCGGGCATTCCAGATGATATAGAAGCCCAATGCGATCTGCTGATTAAAATACCAATGGCAGGCGCTGCAGACAGTCTGAACTTAGCGCAAGCAACCGCCATTATGACGTATGAAGTTTGGAAAGGAGCTGGATATGACGGCGCTATCTAATAACGCGATACCTAAAGGCCAATTCAAGTTTTTAAGTGCCGATGATTGGAAAGATTACCAGCTATTAGACAGTGGTCATGGCAGGAAACTAGAACGCTTTGCCGCTTACACGTTTGATAGACCTGATTCTCAAGCTCTTTGGTCACCTCAAAATCCGATTTCAGATTGGAATGCTGATGGCGTTTTCCGCGGTGGGGATCATGAAGATAAAGGATCTTGGTCATTTAAAAATGGTCCTCCCCCAGAAAGCTGGTCTGTCGGTTGGAAGGGATTAGACATACAGGCTCGCTGTGCTGCCTTTCGCCATATGGGATTATTTCCAGAACATTCGGTACATTGGAATTGGGCAGTAGAACGCATTCGCAATGCAAATCGCCCTACTCGTGTTTTAAATCTGTTTGGATATACGGGCGTTATGTCTCTTGCCTGTGCTCAAGCTGGCGCTGAAGTCGTGCACCTTGACGCTTCACCCAAATCTATAGGTTTTGGTCGCGAAAATCAGGATTTATCAGGACTTAGCGATAAAACTATCCGTTGGATTTGTGACGATGCCCTTAAATTTCTGCGTCGCGAAGAAAGACGCGGTCGAACATATGATGGAATTATTCTAGACCCACCAAAATATGGTCGTGGCCCTAAAAAAGAAGTCTGGCAATTGGACGAAGGACTTGATGAACTTTTAGCTCTCGTCCGCTCTGTTATGTCGCCAAATCCTTTGTTCGTTATCCTGACTATCTATGCCGTACGTCTGTCGTATATTGCCGTCGGACAGGCTTTAGCGTCTCAACTCAAAGGGCTTGAAGGCGGCCTTGAATGGGGTGAAATGTCCATTCCAGAAGAAGGGCGTGGTTTTAATCTACCCACTGCTGTCTATTCACGCTGGGCGTCAGACCTCTAAGTCAATTGCCTAATTATTAGTACCTGCCGACCTAGCGAAGAAGATATGGTCTACTGACTGGCTGACACGCATTGTTTCCAGATGCATCACCCTTAGGTGGATCAGCAATCCACCGCCCCTCAGGGCTGCGACATGCGCTCATCGTCTCAGTCCCCTGGTCAGTTTCATACGTAAGTTCGCGACATGTCACTGTTGCAGGAATTGGGTCTCTCAATGTTGGACCCGTCACACGGTGATATAGTTTGTCTGGATCACCAGATAACGCAGGACGTAAATCGGCTGGCTCCATATATCCATAAGCACGGCCATCCGCACCGACCATGTACCAGTCATCAGAGTGCATTCCGCGCACCCGTCCCATTAATTGCAGGCGCATCCCTGCCGGAATAGTATCGATACGGACATTACTAGAAGATGTCGGTGAAGGCCTTAACGCAGCTGACTTGGTTGTAACGTAGTGACCACGCTCTACTCTAAAGCTATCTGGTGTTTTACCAACCTCATCGGCCCTAGGAACCGACACAAGCCTAAAGGAGGATTTCGTTTTACCCGGCCGCATGATGACTTTTTGACCCGTAGATGGTGCGCGCCAATCTAAGACGCGGCCGTCTGTTTCATCATTGAGAACACGTTGTACTTTTTTCTCTAGTGCTTCTTTATCTTCAAGAGCAATAAGAGGGCCCATGCCCATCATCATCGAACTTATGACATATGAACCGGCGGTTAGGCCGTGAATAGGCGCTATTCCACCGGCAGATCCACGTCCCATAAGCTGTGCACCGGGCGTTACCTGACAATAGAGATCATTTGAGCGGGTTTCGAGAGTTTCGACAGTATTCACATTTGTCGCGAAAGTTTCTACGCCTTGATGCTCAACACTCGCACAAGCGCCTAGGCCAAGAACGGCAACAGATAAATAATAGTGACGTTTCATCATGGTCAGGGTCTTTCGCAAAACTTTTCGTTTCTTATTGTTCGCACAATTAGCAGACTTTTTGAAGCATCTCCATCGGGTTTCAACAGGTCGCAGCGAATCTCAAGCTGTGCCATTTTAAAATTTGAAACATGAATTGAAGGCAACAAGCCCTACTAATTTAGTTGATAAACAACTCAGCAGGCAAGAATCCTACCACCGCACCTGACATACATGTCGCGAGAGTTCCTGCGATTAAAGTCTTCATGGCCAATTCTAGAAAAGTACTCCGTCGCGCAGGCTCTACAATAGAGAGACCACCTATCAAAATTCCGATAGAACCAAAATTGGCGAACCCACATATTGCATGAGCTGTTATAATTCTTGAGCGTTCGCTTAAATCTGACGACGGCATTTCACCAAGATCAGCGAATGCAATAAATTCGGTTAAAACCGTTTTTATGCCCATGAGTGATCCTGCTTTTTGGGCTTCTTCCCATGGAATGCCAATGAGCCACATTAATGGTGAAAAAATCCATCCAAGAATGCGTTGAATGGATAAGCTCTCTCCGGCAATTTCAATTGGTAGAAATCCTAGAATTGCATTTCCGAGGTGCAGGATAGCCAATGCAGCAATCAACATGGTCGTAATATTGAGTACGATTGCTAGGCCGTCACTTGCGCCCTTTGAAAACGCATCCATCGTTGATTCATACGCAAAGTCTGGTTCATGTGAACGCGTTTCAAGCGGTGCAGTCTCCGGTACGATAACCATGGCAATTGCGACCGCTGCAGGTGCGGCCATAAATGATGCAGTTAAAAGCTGCGATAACGGGTTCGCGATAACGCCATCTAGGAAGCTCACATAAATGACCAAGACTGAACCAGCGATTGTCGCAAATCCGGTTGTCATCAATATGAATATTTCAGATCGGCTCATTCCCTTGAGATAAGGTCTGACAAGCACGGGAGCTTCGGTCATTCCCATAAAAATATTCGCGGAGACCGCTAGGCTGGTTGCGCCTCCTAAACCCATCGTTTTTGAGAATACGAATGCAAACGCCCGCGTAATCATTTTTAGAATTCCCCAATGCCAAAGCATTGCGGAGAGAGAAGCAACGACGATTAAAAGCGGGAGAATTTGAAAAACGAAAATAGGAGCGACAAATTTATCAGTATTTTCGACGGGAAACGCTGTATTATCTCCTAAGTATCCATACACAAACGATGTACCGGCTTTCGTTGCATCTTGAAGCATTTGAATAACGACATTCGGTTCGCCACTGTCTCCAAATGCACTACTCTTTCCGAATAATTTAGGTACACCAAAGAGTAGAAACGCAAATACAAACTGAAGCGCCACGGCACCTATTGCGATCTTAAAAGGAAATGCTTTTCTGTTTTCTGATATGCCCCACGCAATCACAAAAATTGCGAGAATACCTAGTAAAGCGCGTGCATTATCCCAACCCCATTCAAACATGATCACTCGCCTTGTCGCTATACTTATTGGTAGTCAAAAATTGTGTGCATTACTTAGTGAGTTAAGCAATAGGAAAACCAGAAATGTAATCGAAATCTTGGATGAAATTCAAACTATCGATATAGAACAACTGGTGTAAGGCATTTGCGAATGACTTCAGTCGTTGTGGACCCAATTATCAAATTGCGGATGTGAGAATGCCCGTAAGCGCCTAATACTAACAAATCTACATCTTCCTGCTCAGCTGTCTCTGAGATTACGTTACCAGGCTGCCCAGACTTAACTTCCGAAGTAACTGTAAAACCAGCTTTGACCAATCGAGATTTTGCATTTTCCAATTTGTCAGAAAGCGAACTTCCGATATCAGATGCAACTGTTAGAATATGACAGTCTAAGCCTTGATACATTGGATCAGCACATAGGTGTTTTACAGCCGTCTCAGCAGACTGACCGCCATCATACGCTAACATCAGCTTATTGGGTGTTTTGAACATTCTAGACACAACCATAACCGGTTTTTGAGACGACCTTACGACACGCTCTAAATTTGAACCAAGATGCATTTTAGCGAAGTCTGCCGCTTCACCACGTTTTCCTATAATTATTAGGTCCGCATCTTTTTCAAACGTCGTCACTGTCTCAACCAAATCTCCATTTCTAAGTTTGGTCTCAACAGCAGCATTTGATTTTGCTTCATTTAATCTAGCTTCGGCGTCTTCAAGGATCGCACGCCCTGCTTTTTGAGCGAACTTAGCTTGTTTAGCGTCTAATTCAGCGAGTTCTTCGATTATAGATGTCCGCGCACCAAGTCCAATGCTTCCAGAGAGATTTGACTTAGCACTCGCACGATGTCTGTCGTCCAGTACATGCAGAAGGTCAAGTTTACATTCCTCGACCCGCGCACTTACCCAAGCAGCATGATCACAAACACTTTGGGAATAAATCGATCCATCTACCAACGCGACGAGTTTCATAAGAACATTCCTAATTTACGTGTCTGAATACCAAATTTCCAAAGGGCAATTAGTGATCTAGCAGCGAGTCCATCGATCCGGGTTTGTCATGTACGCCAAGGTTATCGACGATGGTTTCACTGGCTTTATTAAGCCCCTTAAGTTCGACTTCAGCACCTTCGCGCCGAAATTTCAATACGACAGCATCAACAGCGGCTACACTTGAAATATCCCATATGTGGGCCCTGCTGACATCAATAACGACTTTTTCCAATGATTCCTTAAAGTCGAATGAAGCGTTAAAGTCTTCAACTGAAGCAAAGAATAACTGGCCTTCAACAGTGTATGTTCTCGCGCGACCATCTTCGCTAAGTACTGAAGACACGCCAAATATTTGAGCTATTTTCCATGCGAAGAACACGCCTGACAATAGCACACCAACCAAAACTCCAATGGCAAGGTTGTGGGTTGTGATAACGGTTAGAACGGTCGCCAGCATAACTATGCTGGAACTTCTAGGGTGAGTTTGAAGACTTTTGACCGACGACCATGAGAATGTTCCAACAGATACCATGATCATAATAGCGACTAATGCTGGCATAGGGATCTGACTAACCCACTTACCTAGCGCAACACATAATATGAGGAGGAATACTCCAGCTATGAAGGTTGAAAGCCGTCCGCGTCCGCCTGATTTAACGTTGATCATCGACTGACCAATCATGGCACAACCTGCCATACCACCTATAAAACCAGTGAAGAAGTTTGCAACACCCTGACCAATACACTCCTGCTTACGGTCACTCGTCGTATCGGTCAGTTCATCAACAATGTTCTGCGTCATCAATGACTCTAAGAGTCCAACTGCTGCAACAGCGGCTGAATATGGAAATATAATTTTTAATGTCTCAAGGTTAAACGGCACATCTGGAATAAGGAATTGCGGCAATGAAGATGGCAAATCTCCCAAATCCCCGACAGTTCTAACATCTAGACCCAAGCCAAGCGACAATGCCGTTAATACGACAATACAGACCAGTGGAGATGGGATCGCTTTGGTGAGAAGTGGAAACAGATAAATAATTGCCAGACCACCAGCAACCATAAGGTATGTTAGATATGGAATCTGGCCACCAAATGTCTCAGGGTGTAATTCTGGGATTTGGGCAAGAAAGATCAAAATCGCCAGAGCATTTACAAATCCGGTCATTACGGATTTTGAAACAAAACGCATCAAATATCCAAGCCGTAAATATCCAGCTATAACCTGAATTATTCCAGCGAGTATTGTAGCCGCTAATAGATAATCCAGACCATATTCTTTAACCAGATTGATCATCAAGACCGCGGTTGCCGCCGTTGCAGCCGAGATCATTCCCGGTCGTCCACCGAAAAACGCTGTCAGTACCGCTATTGAGAATGAAGCGTACAGCCCGATCTTCGGGTCCACCCCAGCGATCAATGAAAATGCGATAGCTTCTGGAATAAGTGCTAGCGCCACAACAAGCCCAGAAAGCAAATCACCACGTATATTGCTAAACCATTCAGTTCGCAGACGATATAGAAGCTGTTGATTCACGAGATACTCCAGACGGGAAAGATAGACGATCGTTTTTAGAAACGCATCTAGACGTTTGGCTGCTATCTGGCAGACATTTGTCCAAATCTCCACCCCTAGAGAAGTATTTAAGTTTTTTGAGGTGCTATATAGCTTTTATGGCGTCTTTAATTGCTCATAGCTAAAAATTTACTCAGCTGTTTCTGGTGCTTCTTCCAACTGATTAACCGCCTGCTCATTCGGGTTTTCCATGATTCGGCGCAGAAAGCCTGGTGTGACGGCAGAAAGCGGGTTGATAGCAACTCTTGCTCTTTCAAGTGTCCCACGCACCGAATAAGTCACAGCGAAGACACCTTCACCTTGGCGCGATACAAAAAGATCACCAATAATCGGAATACCACCTAAAGCAGAATTTACCCCAAATGACGGTACAACAACGCCATCTAAGTTCAGGTCTCCCGAATCCATTTGAAGCCAGCCTCTTGTGGTAAGCCCCATAGCAGGTCCAGACGCTCGAACACCTGGCAATTCCAAACGCCCATTATTGAGGCGGATCGGCGCCTGAATTTCAGTGAACATCACTCCATCACCATTCAAAACATCAGTGAGCCCTCGCAAACTCGCCAATGCAAAGACCTGAGCTAGAATTGGTGCACCTTTCATCCGAACATTTTTCATGTTCATTTCTGCTGCACCGAATTCTTTTCCCATCAAACCATTGAGGTTCAGTGTTCCGCCCTTCAGATAATCAACGTCAAACAGTGTTTTAAGGACATATCCAGCGTCATCTGCTCTCAATTGTACGGCAAAATCTTCTCCGTCACGTTCGAAAGTCGCTTCAAGGCCTTTCGCACGCGAAATCGTTCCGGACACAAGTCCCCGCTCTAACGTATTTGGATTCATATCCAACACAATTTTAGAATTAATCAGTTGAGCGTCGTCTCTTAGCTTTAGTTTATCGACGGCAATATTCGCGTGGACATTTACACCGGGTCCGCTTCCGCCCTTACCAAATTCAGTTAAACCATCAATCCAAGGACTCGCATCAAAAAACGGCCCGGATATATTGATTTTGACGTCACCATTTTCTGTGCGGACCAGATCACCCCGCATGTCGAGCCGATTTTCAGAATAAATGCGCTCAATGGTTGCCCTTTGAAGCCCCTTATCATCATCAAAAGTCAATTCACCGGCTAATTCGAGACCTTTAGCTTCGATATCACCCGTCAATACAGCGGCACCACCATTACCTTTACCGTAGCGGATCTCTCCAGTGGCTGGAACATATAGTGGTTTAAGCCAGCCGATCTCTGACAAATTAAGCGCGGATCCTGTAAAGTCCACATGCATGTCTACACTTTGAAAATCTTTTCCGTCTCCAACGGCTTCAAGTTCCAGATCAGCCTCTCCCTGCATGAAGGAACGTGCGGCCAGCCCTAAAGAATTGAAGAGGTCTGGTGTTACAACTGCATTTGCACGCAGGCTTGTCCCTTGTTCAGTCTCGAATATTTGCTTCCACGTGAATTCCGCTGGTGCTGTCCCAAATCGCCCAGCGCCCCTGATTTCTAATGCGTCATTGTCCAAATCGACAGTTACATCGGTTTTGATAAGGCCAAATCCAAAAGCAAGGTCCGGAGCTTCGGCTTCTACAAACCCGCCAGTTACATCGATAATCATATCATCGATGGTCGTTCCTTCTTTCATTGGTCGCTTAATCGAAATATCAAGACCGCCAAGGCCGGACATCCGATCACACGCTAATTCAAAATCAGTACATGTATTTAGACGGCTCCCCTCAAGAATTTTCATTAATCCTTTGAGATCGCCTCTGGTCGCTGCCGTATATGTTGAAATTGCGCCAGCAGGATGGAAGGCAGGCAGGTCAACTTCACCTTCATCGATTATCCATTCTCCAAGCGTTGCTTTTTGAACATCTATCGTAAGGCTGTTACCGCGCAAACGACCCGTTCCAAATGCTTTTTCAAGTGGCGGCAGATCTGATAGAATACTAATTTCGGCATCTTCAACTGTAAAATCCAGTGTCAAAAGCTTGTCTGGAACAAGAGGTTTGGAGTTTGTTCCAGGCGGAAAGTCCATTTGAAAATTTAAAGTGGTCGCTCTTCCGCCAAGAATGTTTTCTTTGGCCCAATTTCGTGCACCGCTTCCCAGTTTAAGAGGCCAAAAGTCCAAAACCTGTCTAGGTGTAACTTTTCCAGCCCCAATAGCTTTTAGTTCAACACCTATGCGTTGCCCCAAGGGCTTTGATTCTTCGCCTTCGATATCTATCTTGGGTTCTAGATAAACACGCCCAGATCCAGCTCCTTCGAAGTTCTTAACTTTTCCTTTTGCGCTTTCAATTTCTAACGACATTGTTTCCGTATTCACGGTTCCAGTAACATCGGCAGAATTGATATCCCATGACGTCTCAAACATAGGTTGGATATCTAACCACAAGCCTTCAGCTGTGATATTGTAAGGAATGATCGGAAACTCTGTTCCATTAAAATAGTCCGCAATATTGGCTGAACCAGAGAATATCCCTTTTACTTTCTCGGTTTCGAGGCTCAAATGTACGAGATCGATCTGGCGTTCCTTAAAATCAAAATGAGCTTCCACACTCGTTGACTCAACGTCGTAAAGATCTTCAGAAAATACTAGCGCTCCTGCTTCTCCAGCTGCTGATACTTGTGCTGTAAGTAGGCCTTCTTCAACGCTGGCAGTCGCCCCGATATTTAAATCAACTTCACCATCATATTTTATATCGTAATTTTCTTTGGTAAGTAACGCTATCAATCTTTCAGGGTTTGCTTCTACCAGCCCCAACTCCACTGAAAAGTTCTCTATTTCTGCGTCTGAGAAAAACCTCAGCTGAATAGATTGGGGAGCAAACAACCCTTCCAGATCACCAGATACATCTACAGTTAAACCCTGATTATTTGCTTCCCATACGCCCGATGCGTCTTCTGTGAGCCAGTCCAATCCTGTAATGGAATCTGTAATTTTGAAATCGAAATTGGAAAACTCAACACTTTGAAAAGACTGTTCGTCAACTTGTTCTCTGATTTGATCAATCCAATCGCGCCAATCTCCTAAACGCGTGTCGGGTTTTGTCTCTTGCACTATTTGATTAGGAGCTACTAATTCTTCTTCCGGTGAAACAATCTTCCACTGCCCGAATTCATCGCGATGAAGAGCCGAAAAGCCATTTTCCAACCGAAATTTTACGATGTTTATTTTACCTTGAACCAGAGAAGCCGTATCAAACCACACCGCTCCATGTTCTGCTCTTGCCTGAATTTTATTTTCTTCAGAATAAGCCGTTATATCGCTGACGGTAACTTCAATTCGTTTTTTGTCAGGTGACCAAGCTAAGGCAAGAGAATCGATTTTTACGGGTCTGCCACCCCGAGCATTTTCTAATGCTGATTCGACCTGTGGTCTAAGTACATCCATGTCCAACGGGCCTTTGGACAATCTCCATGTCAAAAGCCCTGCCGCAACCAAAATAAGTAGCAAAATAAGCGCCAAAGCTTCTAAAAAAAGCATTCGAACTGAGAATTTCATTTAATACGCCACATTCTTTGCCTGCTACTCTATACTTACGCTTAGCCAACTGCTCTTAAAACTAAAAGCCCAATATTAATATAATACAGGAATTAAGTGATGAGCGAAGAATTATCAGCAGGTGATGTTGTTCCTGGCTTCGAAATGCAAACTAGCGAAGGCAGAACAATTACTCTTTCTGACTTTTCAGGAAGCCGATTGGTTTTGTTCTTTTATCCTAAAGATAACACTCCGGGTTGTACGACAGAGGCAATAGATTTCACGTCCCTCCTTCCTGAATTCAAAAAAGAAAACACGATTGTTGTCGGTGTGTCTAAAGACAGTCTAAAAAAACATAGCAATTTTATTGCTAAGCACGAACTTGGTATTGAACTTGGTTCAGATGAAGACGGTTCTGTATGTGAAGCCTTTGGCGTTTGGAAAGAAAAAAAGAACTACGGGAAAGTCTATATGGGAATAGAGCGATCTACCTTTCTAATCAACGAATCGGGAAAGATTGATAGCGTTTGGCGCAAGGTTCGCGTTAAGGAGCATGCTCAAACGGTTTTGGCTGCTGTAAAAGCACTGTAAAATTTCAGTGTGAGGCACAATATACGGAAATTTCCGCCACGAAATGACCAATTTTGAGGCATTTATTATTAATGAGTCGTAAGTGATTTAAGCTCGGTTAACAGTCCTGTGATAAAATCGAGTATGAAATTTTAAAATTGGGCTTCGCTTGTTGCGATTTGTAGGTTATTCATACAGTGTGGCGGAAACGACACATGGGTTGGTGGAACCGAATTTGCATTAGTGTAGTACGTTTAATATAGGCGAGTATTGATGGCGGACGAAGTAAAAGCACAAGCCAGAGCACTTTTTGACAGGGTTTTCCCAGAACGCCAGATTTATCACCGCAGCGGCGGGTCTGTTAGATATGTTTCTGTGTCCCCCTTTCAACAAGCACTTTTTGCAGGTGGAGCAACGCTTGTTGCTGGTTGGTGTATATTTGCGAGTGTGAACACACTTCTCCAAGGACCAACTAACAAATTTCAAACCAATGCTGATGAACGCAAAATTGCTAAAATTGAGCGTTGGCTTCAAGCATCGCAAGCTAGAGAGGCAGCGGCCCTCTCCCTTCTTGAAGAAAAAACAATAGCATTCACAAACGCAACAAGTGAATTTGAGCGTCGCCACGCTACACTAAAAACTTTGCTAGGTGCCCTGAAAGGCAATGAGACCTTAACAGGAGAATTAGCGCTTCAAGGAACAGGTGGAACTGTTCTAGTAAATTCTACTATTGAAGAAGCAGATGCTCGTTTATCTAGACCGTCTGAAGGTATTAAAGCGACTGTAGAAGTGGCTGGATTTCGCGCCCAGATAGATCACTTGAGATCTGAGCAAGCAGCATTTCTTGATGATGCAGAAGATAGAGCAGTTGAGCGTGCTGAGCGTATGCGTGGTATTCTTCGCCTTACAGGTGTTGGCGTAGGACGCGTTGTAGACCAGTCCAACACGTATTCTGGTGGACCGCTTATTGAAGTTAAACCAACTAATTTTTCTTCGGTTGATCTAAACGATGAAAATGCTGACTTTACGCTAAGAGTTCGGGAAGTAAAAACACGCCTAGAAGAAGCTCAGTTTTTTGAGAACCTCATCAAAGCTATGCCATTGGGTGCGCCTGTAGGCGTAAAATATCGAGAAACTTCTGGTTACGGAAAGCGTCGCGATCCATTTACTGGTCGACTAGCATGGCACTCGGGCTTGGATATGGGTGCATTTAGAAATGCGCCTGTTATTTCTACAGCTCCTGGTAAAGTCGTATTTGCTGGCCGAAAAGCTGGTTATGGACGGGCTGTAGAAGTAGACCACGGATTCGGTTTCATTACGAGATATGGTCACCTTGCCAGCGTAAGTGTAAGAAAAGGCGATACTGTCACACTAGGGCAAAAAGTGGGTGGTATGGGTACAACAGGTAGATCTACGGGTGTTCACCTTCATTATGAAGTACACTTCCGTGGCAAGACATATGATCCAATTAAATTCTTAAGGGCCGGAAAACATGTTCACCAAGGGTAAAACACCAGATAACACAACACCTTCAGCTGGAGCAAAGCCATCTATGCCAACGCCCCCTGCTGATCAAAACAAACGTGCTCCTGCATCACCTAATCGCGCGGCACCTTCCATCATCAGCGCTGATGTTAAAATGAAGGGATCAATTGTATCCCAAGGCGAAGTGCAAATTGATGGAAACATCGAAGGCGACATTCGTGCCTCTTCACTGACAATCGGCAATACCGGCGCAGTATCGGGCGAAGTTATCGCAGAGACAGTCATTGTTCGCGGTTCAGTAAAAGGTCAGGTTCGCGGAAAGAAAGTTCAACTGTGCACCGGCGCTAAGGTAGAAGGTGACATCATGCACGCTTCTCTATCTATTGAGCCTAACGCGATCTTCGAAGGTCAAGTAAAGCACTCTCAGGACCCAATCAATCAAGCTGCGACACCTAAAGCCGCTACTCCTGCGACACCAACTACTTAAGACTCATAGAAGTCTATAATGAATTTAGCGCCGCGATGCATAACAGTATCGTGGCGTTTTTGATTCTTTTACGCAATTGCAGTGATGAAGCAATTGCGTAATCACTCTAGAAAGATGTTTTCTACATTGCACTCGAAGAGGCGCGCAATTTTTAGAGCTAGAGCAAGGCTCGGATCATACTTTTCTTTCTCGATCGCAATGATATTTTGACGAGAAACTTCAAGTAATTCGGCTAACCTCGCCTGGCTCCAGCCCTGCTCTATTCTCATTTCTTTCAAGCGGTTTTTCATGAACACCTAATGCTAAGAGCGAACCAAACCGTCTGCCAAATAAACGCAGCAGCTGGCGCAATAAAAATGATTGGAAGCTCAGGTAATCCTGATAACTGTGCAAGCAAGCCGTAACTTGTTGTAAGCCATATAGTCAACGCAAAAGCGATAGCAAGAGAATTAACGGCGATTGCACGTTCCAGCTCTTCCATTTGAACAATTCTGCGTGCAGATATGAACTACCATATCGTCAAGGCGATGATAGGACAGGCAGCGGCTAAATACTTAGCATTGGTAAACTCTTGATTTGAGAGATACTTGGCCAGAAGCATCGATACGACAAACAATCCAGCCAATACTGCCTCAGTTGTCGCTCTTTGAATAGTTGCGCTTCTACGCCTTGATTTTGACTCTGCAGATTCAGGTTCAACCTGGTTTTCAATCATTTTTCACCTTCTTGAATGGCTTAGCTATAAATTCAAACACTCTTTTTCGACTTTCCCATATTCCCATTCCAAGTAGTGCCGCTGTCAGCCAAAACCCTATTTCGGTTACAATAGCAGTTCCAGTTACAGCCATTGTCCAAGATTTAATATCTGGCCCGGTTGTCCGATAAAACAACATCCCTATCCAGCAAGCTAATACACATCCCCATATAAATTTCAGCGCTATAGATTTCGATTTCATAATATCTCCCTCAAAATGTAAAGAGCTCTTGACATAAAAGCAATTATACCAAATGTAAAGAGCTCTTTACAAAACGGGAGATAAAAATGAAATCCTTTGGAAAATCGGCTATTTGCGGAATTGGTTTGTTTGCCTTATGTAACTGCCAATCTATTTCTAAGACAGACGCTGGAACTGTCTATCATGGCTTTACTCAAATTAACCCGGAAGCACAGCAAGTAATTGAAAATGCTTGGCTTGTTGTTGACGGACACAATATTATTAAAACCGGAAATGGAGACCGTCCCAACGGAAATTTCGTCCGGTTCGTAGATATGACAGGGTACTTTGCGCTACCGGGTATGGTAGACGGCCATGCGCATATCACCGCTGGACCATATGAAGTAGATATGAGCGAAGAACTTCCCCGCTTAGTCATGGAAAGTGATGATGACATCACGCAATACAGTGCACGCACCGCACTTGCGTTTGGAATTACTACTGTTCGAAACCCCGGTGGATCCACGCTCGCTAATGCAGAGTATGATAAAAATATTGCTAGTGGTCTTTGGGTTGGACCTGAAGCTTTTCATGCAGGAGCCGTCATTCAGCCTCCACCTATGGGCGGTAATTCTTTCAAATACCCAAAAAGCAATAAGGAATGGGCGGAAGAAGCGAAATTCCAAGCAGACAATGGAATGAAATATTTCAAGCTATATGTCGACCTCAACGAAGACGAAATAGAAAAGGGTATTCAGGCAGCGCACAACGAAGGGCTTAAAACGATTGGTCACCTCAATGGAGTCAGTTGGACTAAAGCAGCCAAATTGGGAATTGATGGCCTCGAACATGCTCTTCCGACTAGTCCGGATTTATTAGAGCCAGAAGCTAGAGAGCAATATCTCAGCGAGCTCGGACCAGATTCAAAGTTTATGTATCGATGGTTTGAGCTTGTTGATTTTGAAGGGCCACTTTTTCAAGAAATGATAGCTACCCTTGCAGAACACAAGACTGAACTAAACTTCAACTTCGTAGTGAATGATCTCGTCTATAACGCTAATTCTCCTAATGCTCATCCTATAGAATGGGATAAGTTTATCCATCCAACAATGAAGGCTGCCGCGGATGCGCAAAGGGCAGGATCAATGAGGGGCTGGACAGACGAAGACTACCAAAGAGCAAGCAAAGTATTTCCGCGCGTTCTCGAATTTGGAAAACGTCTATATGATGCAAAACTCCCCATTATGGTTGGTACCGATACGAATGGCGGCACACCCTATTTTGCTAGAGAGATGGCGTTTCATGTTGAAGCAGGGATTCCCGTCTGGGAAGTTCTAAGAATGGCAACATCCTCTGCGACAGAGATTTTAGGAATAGACAATAGAACAGGAACGATAACTGTTGGCAAAGAAGCTGACATTGTATTCCTACGATCTAATCCATTAGACGATATTTCTAATGTTGTTGATGTAGAACTCACAGTGTCAAACGGTATCGCCTATACACATGAAAGCCTGATGCAGGCGAATATAGAAGCAACTGAAATTCTAATTGAGAAATTAGATCAAACCGAACTCAAGTAAAATTAGCTGCACTAAGCTATAAAATTTGAACAGGAATATTCAAACATTGTGATGGTGCCCGAGGGCGGAATCGAACCACCGACACGAGGATTTTCAATCCTCTGCTCTACCCCTGAGCTACTCGGGCACGAGCACCAACAACAATGTTGAGGCGGGATATATAGGCGAGTGATTTGCGCCTGTCTACGGAAAATTTCAATTATCTTTCATCATCCTGTGGAGATCTATAGGATGGTGCATTTTCAGTCACACCTAACTCGGCTCCTGGGATGACGTAACTGCCCTGCATCCAGCGGTGTAGGTCCACATCTGCACACCTTTTTGAACAAAATGGCGCAAACTTTTCATTTTCAAATTTGCTCTCACAGGAAGCACATTTTTTGTGAGTCATTTCATTCACACCTTATTTCAAACGAGGTTTGATCTGCTGATTCAATAATATCGAATTTGAACCTTGGCCCTATTCTATCGCTCAAAGCAAGACGCCATTCAAATGGGGAGTGATCCAACCATTCATATAGTTCTTGAGAAAGAGTAATTTTGAGCATTGAACCTGTATTGGAACGACCATGGCTTTCTATGTCTCGCAAAAGCAATAAAGCGCTCTGTTCCATACGTCCCAGACTTTCCCACAAAAACGAGATAGGCGACCGTGTATGAGCAATACTCGCCTCTAGCACACCAAAGGGAGACATTTTAGCGAACTGGCTCTGCCGTCCAAGATAGAGCGCTAGCTTCTCTTTTATCGTCTCTTCAATCTTCCTATTGTCGTCACTTCTAGACATTTTTAGAAAATCGATAGCAACTATCCCTCCTATTGAAGTCAGGGATAACTGTCTGGCAATCGTGTCACAGGCCTCTAAGTTAGCACCAAAGGAAAAGCGGGACCTATCTCCCCGGCTGATCCTTCCACCTGCATCAACATCTATTGCGACTAGCGCTCTGGTCTGTTCAAAGTGAACTGTGCCGCCACCGTGCAATGCAACACTTTCAGCGACCACCTGATCAAACGCCTCTGCAACGATTTGTTTGGATTCATTGTCGGCGCTAGAACCTATCAGCTCTACGCCCCCATAGAATAGATCGGCCGCAGGCTCAGTTAGTTTTCCTAGTTGGATTTCGGGATTCAATTTGGATGAGGCATTTTCTAAGACGACAACTGGCTTTTTTTCAAAGCGTTCTTCTGATTTTACGAGTACTTCAACGATTGCCCCATTGGCAGGGACACTCTTTTTAGTCTGCAAGTATGCTTGGCCACCAATTCCAGCGTCAACAAAGCAACCCTTTTGACCTGGATCTCTTGATGTCACCCTGACCCGCCAGATCTGCCCTTGTTTCATTCTCTCGGATTGGGACGATACATCAATGCACATCCGGAACGGCCTGCCCATATCATCGACAAGCACACGCCTTACCATGCCTATACTATCGCATATATGTTCATGGGCATGAATGAGACTGGACAAATCTTACATTCCTTACTGTTGAGGCTCTCTCTTAGTATATCCCATACCAGATAGGATATTGGAGGTCTCGTATAACGGTAAGCCCACAACTGAAGAATAAGAGCCAGCAATTTTAGAAATAAAGCTCTCTGCATATCCTTGGATGGCGTAGCCACCAGCTATTCCATGCCATTCGCCGCTATCAATGTAAAATTGGATTTCCTGCTTCGACAATCGCTTAAAGGTTACACGTGTTTCTATTACATGTGAAACTTGGTTCCCTGAAGGAGAAGCTATGCTCAATCCGGTATAAACCCTGTGAGAGCGACCACTCAGCAATGCAAGACACTCGCGGACTTCTGCTTCTGTCTCAGTTTTTGGGAGAGTACTCCTTCCGACGGCAACAACAGTGTCAGCCGCGATTATAAATGCCGGTTCACTTAACTTAGATATTGTAAAAGAACATTTTTCGGTGGCCAATCTTTTGGCCAACAATCTCGGTAACTCACCCGGCTTTTCAGATTCATCCAGATCTGCAGGAAGAATCTCGTCTGGCGAAATACCAATTTGAGAAAGTAAGTCTCGTCTCCGCGGGCTTGCACTTGCGAGTACAAGCCGCTGCGGAAGATTCGACGCTTGATTATCAGGAGTAGATATCGTCACGAATTTTTATTTGAAACGATAAGTAATACGACCCTTTGTCAGGTCATAAGGTGTCATTTCGACAAGGACTTTGTCGCCTGTCAGAACACGAATACGGTTTTTACGCATTTTACCCGCAGTGTGGGCAATAATCTCGTGATCATTTTCTAGTTTTACACGGAAAGTTGCATTCGGTAGCAACTCAACTATCGTACCAGAAAATTCTAATAATTCTTCTTTCGCCATATACTCCTCGATCGGCTACGCGAACAACAAGTCCGTCCGCAGTTACTTATATAAGGTCTTAATGTCAGACTTTCAGACTTTTAGCGAATCTATCTTTTAATTTCGCCTCAAGTTGAGTGCGAACTTCTCGATAAGCTTCAAGTTTTCTATCCCGCGACCCCATAGTTACAGTAGCGTCGTATGTCGGCCAGAACTCAATGTCTACCGATTCGGTACGAGTTTCTTTTTTTGCGAACTGATAAGCCTCTTCATTCAACGCAATAATGAGGTCAAAACCTCCCTCATCAAGCTCTTTAAGTGATCTCGGGTGATGGTGTGATACATCTATATCAATCTCAGCCAAAACAGCTGTAACGAATACGTCGCTTTCTGATCCTTTATGAACGCCGGCAGATTGAACATACATGTCAGTTCCGCAAATTCTCTTAAGTAACGACTCGGCAATTATAGATCGAACAGCATTATAACTGCACAAGAAGAGTACAGATTGAACCTTCTTTGCGCTTTCCATCAAACTGGGCCGCCCTTTTGATGGAGGGCACATATTAGTGTAAACAATCGACGTGATGTATCGAAATCGATTGTCACTTTCCCGTCTAACCTCTGACTTAGGAGTTCAGAGCCTTCATTATGTAGACTTCGACGTCCCATATCGATCGACTCAATACGAAGAGGTGAAGATGCGCGGATAGCATCGTGATAACTTTGACAGATCTGGAAATAGTCTTTGATGATACGCTTAAAAGGCATAAGAGACATGATAAATTTGATCTCTTCACCGCTTGGATTCCTAATCGCAAAAACCAATTTCTGGTCCATAAGAGATAGCGTAACATCGTAAGGGCCAGAAGGCTCAACGCCTTCAACTTTGAAATAATTATCTTCTATCAGGTCAAAGATCGCGACGCGACGTTCGTGCTCGGCATCTGGCCCTGCAGCAGATAATGTTTCATCATCTAAATGAATTGATGCAATTTTATTCTTGTCATCCATTTTTTGATGCCCCTAGGCTCCACCTCTTTTATGATTTTAATCACATAGAGATTTTATTGCAGAATCTGTTTTGTCTTTAAAAATGCGAAAAGACAATAATCCTCTTTCGAATTTTAGATCGACTTATGTTTCGGTTTTTTAATTGTCGGCCAAGACGAATCCGAATCGACGAGTGAAACATCTATACATTCGACGTTTACCTCAACTTCTCCACCTTGAGAGAAAACAAGACGCAATTTTCCATCTGGATTTTCTTCGGCATTCTGGTCAAACGTGACCGATAAAAGGTTTACGACTTCATCACTTGAAGCTGCAGGTAGGTTTTTGGCGCGCACAGACAAAACACTATCAACTGAAACTAAGGAACGAGATCGAAAATATGGCTTTCTCTTGGCCGAAATTTCCCAATGAAATCTATTCACTTCTACAGAAAATCGACGTTGTGTTTTATCATAGGAAAAACCCTGTATTTTCGCGATTGCATCCTGGGTCATTGAAGAGATAATCTCCAGACCTTTTGCATCTTCGGCGAACAACCGCAGAGGCTTAGGTTTTTTCATTGTATTCTCGCTTCAATTAACACCTAGAAACGTTCGTCTTTCTACAAACGAATCTACTCAGTTTGTCGTACCACTTTAGCACCACAAGCACCTAGTTTTTCTTCTAAGCGTTCAAACCCACGATCCAAATGGTAGACTCGGCTTACAGTGGTCTCACCTTCTGCAACCAATCCAGCAATGACAAGGGAAACCGATGCTCTAAGGTCAGTTGCCATGACCGGTGCAGCCGTCAACTTCTCTACGCCAGTTACAACTGCTTCATTGCCTTTTACTTGAATTTTTGCACCCAACCGAGACAGTTCAGGTACGTGCATAAATCTATTTTCAAATATATTCTCACGTATAGTCGAAACGCCATCAGCAGTCGCCATCAAAGCCATAAACTGCGCCTGCAAATCGGTCGGAAAACCTGGGTGTGGCTTAGTATCAATATCTACAGACTTCAAACGAACACCGTTTCGTTGAATTCTCAGGCCGCCAGATTCCGCTTTGGCTGAGACTCCTGCTTTTTCCAAATGCTCAATCATCGCTTTTAGGCCATCAACGGGTGCATCTTGAAGAAGAACGTTCCCACCTGTCGCTGCGACTGCCATTGCATATGTTCCAGCTTCAATTCTATCGGCCATTACTTTGTGTTTATGACCGCTTAGCTTTGAAACTCCCTCGATTTTGATAATGCTCGTTCCAGCACCTGTAATTTTAGCTCCCATCGCATTTAAGCAATTGGCTAAATCTTCAATTTCAGGTTCGCAAGCTGCATTGGAAATTGTCGTTATACCCTCAGCTAAAGTCGCGGTTAGCATTGTGTGCTCTGTTGCGCCAACCGATGGGAATGGGAACTCGATGTCAGCGCCTTTTAATCCACGTATAGCCGCTGCTTTGACATAACCTTCTTCAATGACAAGGTCTGCGCCCATTGCTTCAAAGGCCTTCAAGTGGAGGTCTACAGGGCGTGCACCAATAGCACAGCCACCGGGCAAAGATACCGTCGCATGGCCTTCACGCGCGAGAAGAGGTCCGAGCACGTTAAAACTAGCCCGCATTTTTCTTACTTGTTCATAAGGCGCAATTGTTGTTTTCAGACTTGCAGCATTTAAACGACAAGTATCTTCACCTTTTGGCCAATAAACGTCTACGCCAAGTGAGGCTAGAAGCTCAGAGAGAAAGCGTGTGTCAGCAAGATTTGGCATCCGTGACAACTCAAGTGGTTCATCCGTCAATAGACAGGCCACCATTAATTTCAACGCTGAATTCTTGGCCCCAGAGATAGTGATCTCACCCTCTAAAGGACCGTTTCCGGTAATTACAAGTTTGTCCATTGGGGGACGTAAGCCTAATTTAAAGGCGCAAACAAGGCGCTATTGAGTTTATTTTATTCATCAGTTTCAACTGAATTCGAGTCCGAATCATTTGTATCCTGACGAGATGATTTCTTAGCTGCTTTACGCCGCCTTAGATTTGCACGCAAGGCTGCAGATAATCTGGCTTCGCGAGCTTCTCCGGGAGTTTTAGGCGTATTTTTATTCGATTTTTTTGTCATGATTATGCTCTCATAACGATCTTAGCTCTTTTCTTCAATGATTAGATCGGCTATGCGAGGCATTCGCTGAAATCTAGTTCCGAGATTTAAAGCGTTTAGGCCGTCGTAGCTCAGTGGTAGAGCGCATCCTTGGTAAGGCTGAGGTCGGGAGTTCAATTCTCCCCGACGGCACCATTC
>CAYGPZ010000005.1:0-144153 GCA_964352025.1 uncultured Hyphomonadaceae bacterium | reverse complement strand
TATGAACAGCAAAAACGTGAAAGCTGCTTAATATGTCAGACGCTGTTGAAAGCCTAGAAGAATTAAAAGACCTGAATTCAGGTGATGTTGCAGTAGCAACTGCACCACTTATTCCAGTTGAACCAAAAATGGATGCACAAGGTCGTGCATACGGTACTGGACGTCGTAAATCTGCTGTTGCACGTGTTTGGATCAAGCCAGGTACTGGTAAGATCACAATTAACGGTAAGGACCAAGAAGAGTACTTCGCGCGTCCTGTGCTTCGTTTGATCATCGAGCAGCCTTTGGTTGCTGCTGAGCGCCGTACAGAGTTTGATGTTGTTTGTACTGTAAAAGGTTCTGGCCTTTCAGGACAAGCTGGTGCTGTTCGTCACGGTATCTCACGTGCATTGGTTGCTTATGAGCCAACTCTACGTCCAACATTGAAACCACACGGCTTCATGACACGTGACTCACGTGAGGTTGAGCGTAAGAAATACGGTCGTGCTAAAGCGCGTCGTTCTTTCCAGTTCTCAAAACGTTAAGTTTCGAAACAAATTATTCTGGAGAGGGCGCTTGGCATTTGTCACAGCGCCCTTTTCTTTGTTTGCATGCATATAAGAGGCAAGTTCAATGGCTCCTAAAGTATTTATCGACGGTGAAGCGGGTACAACAGGTTTGCAGATTGCAGATCGTTTGCGTCAGCGCTCCGATATTGAGCTTGTTTCAATTGATCCGGCAAAAAGAAAAGATGCTGATGAGCGTGCGCGGCTTATAAATGCTTCTGATGCAGTTATATTGTGTCTACCAGATGATGCGGCGCGTGAAGCGGTGTCATTGGTTGATAACCCAAATACTGCGATTATCGATGCTTCTACTGCGCACCGTGTAGCTGAGGGTTGGGTGTATGGTTTTGCTGAAATGGCGAAAGACCAGCGCGCGAAAATTGCTGCTTCTAAACGGATATCGAACCCAGGGTGTTACCCAACGGGCTTTATTGGGCTTGTTCGTCCTTTAGTGCAGGGTGGGATTATTCCGGCTGATCATCCTCTTAGCGTGAATGCTATCTCAGGTTATTCAGGTGGCGGTAAAGGTATGATCGCTATGTTTGAAGACAAGGCGAATGACGCTTATACACAAGAGGCCTATCGAGGATATGCGTTGGGGCAGGCTCATAAGCACCCTCCAGAGATGAAAGTTCAATCTGGCTTATCTCATTTGCCTATGTTTACGCCGGCTGTTGGACGCTATGCGCAAGGCATGCTGGTTGAAGTGCCTTTGATTACACGCGCTTTGCCAAATAGCGTTACAAGGTCTCAAATAAACGAGTGCCTTGCTGCTGCCTATGAAGGTGAAGCTTTTGTCAATGTGAAATCTATTGATGATTGTGATGCCGCTGGAAGCATAGAGCCAGAGGCTCTGAATGGTACCAATACAATGGAGTTGTTCACCTTTGGTAGTGATGAGCAAGTCAGATTGGTGGCCCGCTTAGACAATCTAGGCAAGGGTGCATCGGGTGCTGCTGTCCAAAACCTGAATATTGTTTTGGGGCTGGATGAAGGCTCTGCACTAAAAGGCTGATTCGCCTTAAGGTTGATTTGGGTGTGATGAACCTCTTGTTGTGCGAGAGGTTCAGCTCTTTTTTTGTGCTATTTTCTATCTTAGTTCAGCAAAATTGAAAAAAATGGCTTTTTAATCTGGAAAATTTCAATATTCCTAGATGAAGTTAACCAAATAAGTAGAGTTAAAAGCTCATTCACGACATCATAATTTTATTGAAATTGATTGCCTAGATTTGGGGACATTTATGAATACGCCGCAAAAAGAGCTTCCACGTCCTGAGCCTCGTAAATTTGACTCTTCTATATTAGCTAAAGAGATTATTGAGCGTCTGACTTATCGTGTGGGTAAGGACGCCGCTAACGCGCATAAACATGACTGGCTTCACGCGGTAATTCTCGTGATTCGTGATCGCATTATTGATGCTTGGATCCGTACGAAACAGGAATTTCATGAGGATAAAGGCAAGCGTGTTTATTACCTAAGTCTTGAATTTCTGATAGGGAGACTGATGCGGGATGCCGTTTCCAACATGGAAATGTTGGAGCAGATGCAAGAAGCGTTGGGTAGCTTGAATGTTGATCTAGATGTTGTCGCCGAACTAGAGCCAGACGCTGCTCTTGGTAATGGTGGACTTGGTCGTTTGGCTGCTTGTTTCATGGAAAGCATGGCCACAGTCGGTGTACCCGCATATGGATATGGAATTCGTTATGTGAACGGTATGTTCCGTCAGGAAATTTCTGATGGATGGCAGGTTGAACTACCAGAAACTTGGTTGGCGCACGGAAACCCGTGGGAGTTTGAACGCCGTGAGTGTTCGTATGAGGTTGGATTTGCAGGTAAAGTAGAAGCTGCTGAGCAGACACTTGGAACACCTGCTAAAATGACTTGGAGCCCTAACGAGCGTGTGGTCGCAACACCTTATGATACACCTATTGTTGGGTGGAGAGGTAATCAAGTGAACACACTTCGCTTGTGGAGTGCGCAGCCTATCGATCCAATTCTACTTGATCAGTTTAATGCTGGTGAACACCAAGGTGCTTTGCGTGAAAGCAACCGTGCAAGTTCACTAACGCGTGTTCTATATCCTGCTGACTCATCGGTTGCTGGGCAATCGTTAAGGTTACGTCAGGAATACTTCTTTACGTCCGCTTCGCTCCAAGACATTGTGCGCCGTCACATTCAGGATTTTGGTGATATTCGTACACTGCACGAACGTGCTTCAATTCAGCTAAATGATACACACCCCGCTGTGGGTGTAGCTGAGCTTGTGCGTTTGCTTATTGATGTTCACGATGTGGAATTTGAAGAAGCATGGGATATCGCTAGAGAGACTTTCTCTTACACGAACCACACACTTCTACCTGAGGCGCTTGAAAGCTGGCCTGTGCCCTTGTTTGAGCGTTTGCTGCCGCGTCATATGCAGCTGGTCTACGCGATCAATTCTCATATATTGAAGCAGGCTAGGCTTGCAGGAGAGTTTAGCGATGAAGAAATTTCTTCAATCTCACTGATCGATGAGAATGCTGAACGCCGTGTGCGCATGGGAAACCTAGCATTTGTCGGGTCACACAAAGTAAATGGTGTATCCGCGCTTCATACAGATTTGATGAAGCAAACTGTGTTTAAAAATTTGCACCGTATGTATCCTGAGCGGATCAATAATAAGACGAATGGCGTCACGTTTCGTCGTTGGTTGATGCAGTGTAACCCGGAATTGACTAACCTAATTGAAGAGGCGATTGGTCCTGCGTTTAAGGATGATGCAGAACGATTGTCTGACTTGAATGCATTTGCAGATGATGCAGTATTTCAGGAAAAATTTGCGGCCGTGAAGCTTCAGAAAAAAGTGGCGCTCGCCAATCACCTAAAAGGCTATTGCGGCGTATCGGTTGATCCAGCGGCTATGTTTGATATTCAAATCAAGCGTATTCACGAGTACAAACGCCAGCTTCTAAATATCGTGCACGCAGTTGCTCTTTACGATCAAATTCGGTCGCATCCTGAGCGCAACTGGGCACCGCGCGTGAAAATATTCGGTGGTAAAGCAGCATCTAGCTATCACAACGCAAAACTGATTATTAAATTGGCGAATGATGTAGCCAGCGTGATCAATCAGGACCCTGCAGTGCAAGGCTTGCTGAAAGTTGTATTCGTACCAAACTACAATGTTTCCCAAGGTGAAAAACTATTCCCTGCCGCTGATCTGTCCGAGCAAATTTCAACAGCGGGTATGGAGGCATCAGGCACAGGAAATATGAAATTTGCTGTGAATGGTGCACTGACTATTGGGACATTGGATGGTGCCAATGTTGAAATCAAAGAACACGTCGGAGACGAAAATATCGTGATCTTCGGTATGACAGCGGATGAAGTCGCTGCGCGTAGAGCTGAAGATTACAAACCTCGCGATATCGTCAATAAATCGGCTGAACTCAAGCAAGCTCTCACAGCTATTCAGACCGGAACCTTTTCACCGGATGATCCATTTAGGTATCAGGGTTTGATAGACGGCGTACTAGAGCATGATTGGTTTATGGTCGCTGCAGATTTTGACAGCTATGCCGATGCCCAAAGGCGAGTTGACTTGCTTTGGGGTGACGAGAAAGAATGGACTAAAAAGGCGATCAAGAATACCGCCAATTCTGGTTGGTTCTCTTCGGATCGGACAATTCGCCAATATGCCAACGATATCTGGAAAGTAGGCCTGTAATGACATTAAGATCAGAACGCATACATGCACTGATCTCTGCACAGGAAAATAATCCATTTTCTGTATTAGGGGTTCATCCTATTGAAGAGGGTGAACCAGCCCGTGGTTTCATGACACGCGCCTTCATGCCGGATGCAATCTCTGTTGAAGCACTCACACTGGCCGGAAAATCTATCGGTGCGCTTACAAAGATAGATGATGCAGGCCTGTTTGAAGGCAATGTGAAGATTAAAAAACGCCAGCCAATTCGATATAAAGCGACCTATCGAGATGGTGGTTCTTATGAAGCTGCTGATGCATACAGTTTTGGTCCAGTACTTGGCCCAATGGATGACTATTATGTTGCCGAAGGCTCTCATCTAAGACTGTTTGATAAAATGGGCGCTCATGTCATTGAGCATGAGGGGATTAGCGGCGTTCACTTTGCAGTTTGGGCACCTAACGCGCTGCGTGTCGCGGTTGTTGGTGATTTTAACCTTTGGGACAATCGTAGAAATCCCATGCGCAAGCGCGTTGATACTGGCATATGGGAAATTTTCATTCCCGAAGTTGGGGCGGATGCGACCTATAAATACGAAATAATTAGTGCTGATGGTATTCGTTTGCCGTTAAAGGCAGATCCGTTTGCCCAACGATCACAATTGCGTCCTGAGACCGCATCTATTGTGCAGGGACCAAGCCAGCGTGAATGGAATGATGATGCTCATAAAGAGCATTGGGCCAATGTCGATGCGCGTCGCCAGCCTATTTCCATATATGAAGTGCACGCTGGGTCATGGCGTAAAAATGGATATGGCGATTTCCTGTCTTGGGATGAGATGGCTGAGCAGCTTATTCCCTATGTTCTGGATATGGGTTTTACGCATATAGAGTTCATGCCAATTAGCGAGTTTCCCTATGATCCAAGCTGGGGATATCAGACGACAGGATTATATGCGCCAACAGCACGATTTGGTGATCCGGACGGGTTTGCTCGCTTTGTTGAGGGTGCCCATAAAGTCGGTATCGGTGTTCTTCTAGATTGGGTTCCAGCGCATTTCCCGACTGATGATCATGGTTTGTCGCGTTTTGATGGAACAGCGCTTTATGAGCATGAGGACCCGCGCAAAGGGTTTCATCCTGACTGGAATACAGCGATCTACAATTTTGGGCGCAAAGAAGTTGTATCATTCCTGGTGAACAATGCTTTATTCTGGGCTGAACGTTTCCATGTCGATGGTCTGCGCGTGGATGCTGTGGCGTCTATGCTCTATCTTGATTATTCGCGTGAGCCGGGTGAGTGGGTGCCAAATGAATTTGGTGGTCGCGAAAATCTTGAAGCTGTCGATTTCCTGAAAAAGATGAATACAGAGCTTTATGGGCGTCACTCAGGCGTGATGACTATGGCTGAAGAATCAACGTCGTGGCCTAAGGTATCTCATCCAGTACATGAAGGTGGGCTAGGGTTCGGTTTTAAATGGAATATGGGATTCATGAATGATACTTTGAAGTATCTTCAGCGTGATCCAATCCATAGAACACATCACCACAATGAAATAACTTTCGGTCTCATGTACGCTTTTACTGAGAATTTTGTCCTACCTCTGAGCCATGATGAAGTGGTTCACGGGAAGGGCTCATTGCTCAACAAAATGGCTGGCGATGACTGGCAGAAATTTGCAACATTGAGGGCTTATTATGCCTTTATGTGGGGCTATCCCGGCAAGAAACTTCTGTTTATGGGCCAAGAGTTTGCTCAACGCGATGAGTGGAGTGAAGAGCGGTCTTTGGATTGGCACTTGCTAGCATCCGAACCTCACCAAGGTGTCCATACATTAGTGCGAGATCTGAATAGGGTATATAAATCCGAACCTGCCTTACATGCGAGAGATTGTGAAGGCGAAGGCTTTGAATGGGTGTTGGCAGACTCCAGTGAGGATTCTGTTTTTGCATGGCAAAGAAAAGCACCAGACGCTGCTCCGATCCTGATTATTAGTCATTTTACGCCAATTGTTCGTGACGGATATAGGATTCAATTACCAATTGTAGGAAATTGGAAAGAATTATTGAATACAGATGCAGATATATATGGTGGTTCTGGCGTTGGAAATTTAGGTCAAATCCAGACTGACGAAAATGGATTTGCAAATTTGAATATTCCTCCGTTGGGGACACTAATTCTAAAACTGGAGTTGTAATGATTGTGGCTGCGCCTGCCGTGACGACCAATGAAAGTTTAAAAATTCTTGAATCTCAAATGTCACAAAAGATGTCTGAGAGCAGTGGATCTGAACCTATGCAGGTATTGTCTGTTACCTCCGAGTTGTATCCACTTATAAAAACAGGTGGGCTAGCGGATGTTGCTGGTGCATTACCGCTCGCCTTGAGAAATCAAGGCGTTGCAGTGCGGTCTTTCCTTCCGGGATATCGCACTGTGATGTCTAAACTCAAAGAGCCTAAAGTTGTCAAAACTTATAAGAATTTATTGGGAAGCAAGGCAGCTGTATTAGCCGATACAGTTGAGGGACATGATATCTATGTTCTTGATTGTCCGGACTTCTTTGATCGTGCAGGTGGGCCATATGTTGATGAGTATGGCCAAGACTGGAGCGATAATTGGAGACGGTTTGGTGCGCTTTCAAAAGCTGCGGCGGATGTTGCTCTTGGGGGCGTAAAAGACTGGAAGCCAGATATCATTCATGCCCATGATTGGCAGTCAGCTTTGTCACTGGCATATGTGCGATATTCGCGCATTGGCGATCTACCCAAAATAATGACCATTCACAATCTCGCTTTTCAAGGAAGATACGACGCATCAATCTTCAAAAAGCTTGGATTGCCCAGAAAAGCGTGGGCCATGAATGGTGTGGAATATTATGGCGGAACTGGTTACATGAAGGCCGGTCTAAGTTCGGCCGACCTTATTACGACTGTTAGTCCAACATATGCGAGCGAGATACGCCGGCCTGAAAATGGTATGGGGCTAGATGGTCTTGTTAATCATCGGGCTAAAGACTTGCATGGTATTCTAAATGGCATCGATGATGAGGTTTGGAATCCGCCAGAAGATCCATTTATCACAAAACAGTATTCGCCCCGTACATATCAGATGCGAAGTCAGAACCGTTTTGACTTAGAAACCGAATTTGGATTGTTCCACGATCAAGATCCTTTGTTTGTCATATGCTCTCGAATGACATGGCAGAAGGGCGTAGATATGGTTTTGGATATGCTCGACGAGTTGGTCGAGATGAAAGCCAAGTTTGCGGTATTGGGGCAAGGTGATAACGCGATTGAAGGCGCTTTCTTGGCTGCGTCTCAGCGTCATCCCGGGCGTATCGGGGTTAAGGTCGGATATGAGGAGCCGATCGCCCATCGCATGCAGGCAGGTGGTGATGCGATCCTTATTCCATCACGTTTCGAACCATGTGGGCTAACCCAGTTATATGGTTTGCGATACGGTTGTGTGCCTGTTGTGTCGCGGGTTGGTGGACTTGCTGACACGATTATAGACGCGAATGAAGCATCTGTGTCTCTTGGCTGTGCAACGGGTGTGCAATTTTTTCCGCCAGAACCTTTTAACTTGAAGCAGGCGATTGTTCGTACGATTAAGTTGTACAACGACAAAACTGCTTGGAAATCTATGCAAAGGGCCGGTATGCGCTCTGACTTTTCATGGGGACGCAGCGCAGCACGATATGTTGAATTATATCGCCAAGCGCTGGAAGCTCATGAGAGCAAGCATAAGATAAAACCGGTTTCCCGCACGATTAGAGCGGCTCAATAGTATAGTTTAAAGAGGTTTTATGGCTGATACCCTCAATGATACTCCGATGGGCGGGTATTTGACATCCAATGGTGTGTCATTCCGCGTTTGGGCTCCCGAAGCGTCTTCAATGCAAGTCTGTTTATTCGACGCAGGCGTTGAAACTGAACGTCTGGATATGCAGAAGGTCGATGAAGGCTACTGGGAAGGGTTTCATGAAGGGGGCATGATAGGGTTACACTATGGGTATCGCGCAGACGGTCCTTATGACCCTGAAAATGGCCTCTGGTTTGACCCCAATAAATTGCTGCTCGATCCCTATGCAAAGAAGCTAGACCGTCCATTTGAGTATGATGCACGGTTAGGTGCGCATCGAGATGAAAAAATCGATAGTGCCGAATTTATGCCTAAAGCTGTCATAGTCGATGAAAAACCGAGGGTAAGTAAAACTGTTAAATTTCAATCAGGTGGCCTTATATATGAGGCACATGTTCGAAGTTTTACAAAATTGCACCCGAAGATTCCCAAGAAAATTCGCGGAACTATCGCTGCTCTTGGTCATCCGATTGTCATTGAGCATCTTCAAAAAATTGGCGTTGGCGCAATTGAACTTATGCCGATAACCGCTTGGATAGATGAGCGCCACCTTATTCCTCTCGGGTTGAATAATGCGTGGGGGTATAATCCGGTAAGTTATTTTGCGCTTGATCCTCGTTTGGCACCGGGCGGTATAGTTGAGCTGAGAGACGCCGTTTCTAAACTGCATGATGCGGGCATTAGTGTTTTTCAGGACGTTGTTTTCAACCATAATGGTGAAAGCGATGTTGAGGGACCTACACTTAGTTTCCGTGGGTTGGATGCAAAGTCATATTTTAGAACCCGCCCGAATGAAGCTGGACATTTGATAAATGATACAGGGTGCGGAAATTCAGTAGACTGTAGTCATCCTGTTGTGCGCCGATTGATATTGGATTCAATGCGGTATTTCGTTGAATATGCGGGCATTGACGGGTTTCGTTTTGATCTGGGACCAGCGCTCGGTCGCGAGGATGAAAATGGTGGCGGCTTTAATCCAAACGCTGCTCTGATTGAAGAAATGTTAGCGGATAATGTTCTCAAAGATTGTACCTTGATCTCAGAGCCTTGGGATATCGGACCTGGTGGATATCAGCTGGGCAATTTTCCTGAACGGTTTAGCGAATGGAATGATGCGTATCGTGACGATGTCAGGCGTTTTTGGCGCGGTGATGCAAATATGGTTGGAAAACTTGCAACTCGCATTTGTGGATCAGCAGATATTTTTGCGTCGTTTAAAAATCTAACGCGGAGTGTGAACTTTATCGCTGCGCATGATGGTTTTTCATTGGCAGATCTTGTTGCTTATGAAGAGAAGCATAATCTCGCAAATGGCGAAGATAATCATGATGGACACAATGAAAATATTTCGTGGAATAGTGGCATAGAAGGTCCCACCGAGGACGCTGCGATACTGAGAAAGAGGCGCATTGATTTAAAAGCATTGTTGTCCACATTATTTATTTCCAAAGGTTCAATTATGCTGACAGCGGGCGATGAATTTGGCCGCACTCAGCAAGGAAACAATAATGCTTATGCGCAAGACAATGAGACGACTTGGCTCGATTGGCAGAATAAAGACAAGCAGTTGGAATTGCACGTCGGTCAGCTAGCGCAGATACGTGAAAAACTGGGGCTGAATGACGACACGTCTTATTATGAAACGGACAAAGTTATATGGCGTCGTTTTGATGGTGAAGAAATGACTGTGTTTGATTGGGAGCAGGCGGATCTTGATGCTTTTGCTATGCAAATCCCATCAAAAGACGTGATTATTCTATTCAATAGATCAGAAGGACATAAAACCTTTATCTGGTCAGGAGAAACACAGACAATTAATCCTAGAACCGTAAATGTGATTTCGTTAAGATCACTGGATTAAACGGCCTGTAACTTGCTCAGTGTATGGGACATCCATTACAAGCAAGCTTCGAAACTAGACTATAGAAAACACATAAAATGAATATCATCTCCCCGTCAGACCAAGAACTTGATCAAAATCAAAACAATAAGGCACCTTGGTGGAAAGGTGCCGTCATCTATCACATCTATCCGCGTAGTTTTTATGATTCGAACGGGGACGGCGTAGGTGATTTGCGTGGTGTAATCCAAAAGCTCGATTACATTGCTAGTCTAGGTGTGGATGCTGTCTGGTTGTCTCCATTCTTCAAGTCACCACAGGCTGACTATGGATATGATATTTCCGATTATAAAGAAATTGATCCTGATTTTGGCACGCTACAAGATTTTGATGAATTGATCGCAGAGGCGCACAATCGCGATCTTAAAATTATAATTGATCAGGTATATGCGCATACTTCAGACCAGCACGCTTGGTTTGAAGAAAGCCGCCAAAGTAAAGATAACCCCAAATCCGATTGGTATGTATGGGCAGACCCTAAGATCGATGGGACGCCACCTAATAACTGGCAATCTGTATTTGGTGGTCCGGCATGGGAATGGGATGCGCGCCGTCAACAATACTTCATGCACAATTTTCTGAAGGAACAGCCACAACTGAATGTGCATAACCCTGTTGTTCAGGATGCTATTTTGGATGTCATGCGTTTCTGGATTGATCGCGGTGTAGACGGGTTCCGCATGGATGCGATTAACTTTGCAATGCACAATCGGGCCCTCACTGATAATCCGCCTTCGTTGAAGAATATGGCTTCTGTGACACGTCCATTTGATATGCAAAAACGTATTCACAACCAGTCTCAGCAAGAAATTCCGTTCTTTATGGAACGCATACGTGAAGAGCTCGACAAGCATGGTGAAATTTTCACTGTTGCTGAAATTGGCGGCGATGAAGCTTTGCACGAAATGAAGGACTATACCGCTGATAATAAGCGTTTGAATTCAGCATATAGTTTCGACTTTTTGGATGGGCCTCCAATCTCCGCAGATAAAGTAAAATGGACATTGGGAAACTGGAGCGACAAAGAGGGCGAGGGCTGGCCATCATGGGCGTTTGAGAACCATGACGCACCACGCGCAGTTAGCCGCTGGGCAGCCGCAGAAAAGCGTTGGGATGCAGCACGTTGTTATATGATGGTGCTTTTGTCTCTGCGTGGAAATGCATTCATATATCAAGGTGAGGAACTGGGACTGCCGCAGGGCGAAGTCGCGTTTGAACATTTGAAGGACCCCGAAGCCATAGCAAACTGGCCGCGGACACTTGGGCGAGATGGTGCACGTCTTCCAATTCCATGGGTTAAGGATGAAGCCAATGCTGGATTTTCAATGGGCACGCCATGGATGCCTATTGATCCAAAGCAGGCTGAGCTTGCAGTTGATACGCAAACTGATGAACACCCATGCATGTTACGCTTTACGCGCTTTGCATTGCTCGCACGTAAAAAGAGTGAAGCACTGACGCTTGGCGACATGACTTTCCTAGACTCAAAAAATGCGAGTGTTCTTGCCTTTCAACGAAGCTATAATGGTGAGAATTACCTGTGTGTATTCAACTTTAGTGACAAAAAATCCAAATGGAATCACAAATTGGGTAAGGGTTATCCTGTACATTTTAGTCACGATAGTTTGAGTGATGGTTGGGATATTCCTCATAGCTTGCCACCTTATTCGGCTTTCTGGGCAAAGCAGGGTGATCAATAAATATAATGCATAGGGAAAGGTGAGTTTTGTACTTTTTCCTATGCTTTTCTTCTGTTCATATTCGACTAAATAATTAGCAGACGAATAAATAAGCAGAGTGAAATCATTACTAGCCTTGAGCTAAGCATATGTACGGTTCACACTTGCGGTAAGATCCAAAGATCCTGAAACGGAATTCTGAATGTCAAATATTTCTGATAGCTTTAAGAGCAAGCTCACAGAATTGATTAGCTTTATCTATCCAGGTCAAGACTGTGATGTATTGATCGACAAAGTTATTGAAGCGTACTGGCCGGACTCTACGCAGATACGTGATTCCCAACGTATGCCTAGTAATGTGGGGCTATGGTCAGAAGATGATGCGCTTATCATCACGTATGGTAATTCCATCAAAGACGGCGTGCACAAGCCGCTAGATTTGTTGCAGGATTTTCTGAAACGTTATCTATGTGACACGATTACTGGTGTGCATATTTTGCCATTTTTTCCTTTTACATCCGATGATGGATTTGCGGTTACTGACTATCGTTCCGTCAATAGTGAATTAGGAAGCTGGGAAGACATTAATCGTATTGGTGAGCGCTTTAGCTTGATGTCAGACTTGGTGCTGAACCATGTTTCGAGTCAGAGCAATTGGTTTAATGCATATCGTCAAGGACACGAGCCTTTTGATAAATTCTTCTTTGAAGCTGACCCGTCTGAAGATATATCTGAAGTGGTTAGGCCACGTACAAATACACTTTTGCGAGAGGTTGATACTGTAAATGGTCCTCGCAATGTTTGGTGTACATTCAGTCACGATCAAGTCGATGTTGATTTTCGTAATCCAGAGGTTCTTTTAGAGTTTTTGCGGATTATGCGCCTTCACGTCGACAATGGTGTACGTATTTTGCGCTTGGATGCAGTCGCATTTATCTGGAAAGAGATCGGTACAAATTGTATTCACTTGCCGCAAACTCACGCTATCGTGCAGTTGATGCGTTTATTGCTTGATTTTGCGCAAGAAGATGTTGTCCTTCTGACTGAAACAAATGTGCCCAATACTGAAAACCTTTCTTATTTTGGAAATCGGAATGAGGCACATGCGGTCTATAATTTCTCATTACCACCTCTTATATTGCAGGCTTTATTGAGTGGATCATGTAAACACTTGAACCAGTGGCAAATGGCTATGCCGCCGGCGCAGTTAGGATGTGCCTATCTGAACTTTTCAGCATCTCATGATGGTATAGGCATGCGTCCTGCCGAAGGGCTATTGGACGAAACCGAGATCAATGACGTGATTGATGCTGTTAAGTCATTTGGTGGTTTGGTGTCTATGCGATCAATGCCAGATGGCAGTGAAAAGCCTTACGAGCTAAACGTGACGTTTTTTGATGCTTTGTCGGGGACGTTGAAAGGGAAAGATGAGTATCACTTAGAACGTTTCCTATGTAGCCAATCCATCGTGATGGCGCTTGAGGGGATACCTGCATTCTATATTCACTCACTTATCGGCACGCACAATCACTTGGCTGGTGTTGAAAAGACAGGCGTAAACCGTGCTATCAATAGGCGGCGGTGGAATTATCCTGACCTCCTTGAATTGCTGGATGACGAGACAACTACGCACGCTCAAGTACTCGCAGCGATGAAAGAACGAATTAAAATACGACGCGGTCAGGAAGCTTTCCACCCGAATGCGACACAATTTACAATGCAATTAGGTGATCAGATATTTGGTTTCTGGCGTCAGAGTTATGATCGTTCACAATCCATTTTTGCTTTGCATAATGTATCCGATGAAGAACTTCACATTCCGGCAGTGTCTATCAATTTGATAGGCGGCCATGATTGGTATGATTTGCTATCTGGCGAAAAGATTGATGAGAATACGAGTGATATTTCGTTTGCGCCTTATCAATGTCGTTGGATAACAAACAGAAGTGAGTAGGACGAAAAGAGTTGAGTTTTTTCTAGCTCTATTGCCTTCATATCGTTAGCAGATAATCACATGTTTTCCTTGTACGAGGTGACGTGAAGTCATCTTGTGAATGCTTAATTGACTTCGTTGTCAATAATGCATGAGTCTTTTGAAAAATACATTTTATTGATTTGTTCGACGTGTAATTCGTGACCTATCGAAAGTGATATGAGTACTCCAAATAATCGATATTGGATGTGATAATATCGAGTTTCTGGTTCAAAAAAAATCGAATATAATGATCTAAAATAATCATAAACAATTGATATTAATTAAATATTCCAAAATATTACGATCAGCTATTTTGCTTTTTTATTATTTGGAGTTTCGTGAAATACCTGTAATGTATTATGTGACATAATAATCGCGAATTAGAAATCTTGTCGTCAACAGTTGCAAAAAATAGCAACGCCATGATAATGGTGAAAATAGACAACGTTGTCTAAATGGGTCATCCATAAGGCTCTGGGAGGAAAATATGAGTAAGAATAATCAGAGTGGAGCGAAGTCTCTACCTTTAAAGTTCGGCGCTTCTTTGATTGCGCTATCAGCAGTTCTATCTGTACCGGCAATGGCACAGGAAACAGATGCTTCTGCTGAAGAAGTAAAACAGTTAGATACTATTGTCGTAACAGGTATCCGGAAGTCATTGACTGACGCGATGGACATGAAACGTGATGCTCAAGGTGTCATGGACGCGATTAACGCCGAAGATATTGGTAAGTTTCCAAATTCTAACTTAGCAGAATCTCTTCAACGTATTCCTGGTGTTTCTATTGACCGAGTGAATGGTGAGGGGGCCCAGATTACAGTTCGTGGATTTGGTCCAAGCTTCAACCAGGTTACGTTGAATGGCAGAAGTATGCCAACAGCGGATGTTCCACTTGTTGGAGCGGGGCTAAGTGGTGATGCTTCTGGTGCTTCTGGTCGTGCTTTTGATTTCTCAAACCTTGCTGCAGATGGTGTGAAAGCACTTGAGGTGTTCAAGACAGGGCGTGCAGATATTGCTTCTGGTGGTATTGGTGCGACCGTGAACGTGCAAACACGTCGTCCTTTGGATCAATCGGGTTTTGAAGGTTCTGTTAGCGTTAAAGGAATTCACGATACGACTGTTGATCGTGGCGATTCTATAACACCTGAGATTTCTGGTGTTGCGAACTGGTCAAATGAGGCTGGTACATTCGGAATTGGTGGTTTTGTTGGATATTCTAAGCGTGATAGCGCTGCTGCTGGTGCAAATTCAGCGCGTTGGGAAGTTGAAACGTTTGATGCTTTTTCTCGTCTGATAGGCCCAACCACATCAGTTACTAATGCTCCTACCGATGGAGACAGATTGGTTACTTATCCTCGTGATAGCCGTTACCAATTTTCTGAATTCACAAGAGAACGTGTAAATGGTCAGGTGGTGATGCAATTTGCGCCCACTGAGCGTATGCGTTTGACGACTGATTATACTTTTGCTGTTAATGAAGGTCGTGAAGATAATTCAGAGCTTTCAAACTGGTTTGGTCAAAACTTCTCAGAGATTGTATTTGACGACAGCCCAGTCGCGACAACGACATTTTTGAGAGAGCCTTCGACTTCGCAAGGTGCAGCAATGCAGCAGACTTTGCGTATGGTTAAAGACGAATTGCAGTCATTTGGTATCAATGGTGAGTATGACGTAACAGACAACTTTACGATTGTACTGGACGCACATACTTCTTCAGCTGAAGTATCACCCAATGCGCCAATGGGCTTTAGTGAGATCCGTGTAGGTATTGACCACAAGTATGATGCACCGACTGTTTCGCACGGTGTTGATTACAGTGGTAACCTTCCTGTTATGGTTATTGAAAACACAACAGGTGTAAATACTGTTGAAACCATCCGTGGTAGCAGTCAAATTGCAAACGCCATGCAGACTATCACGCAGAAGAATGACATTGATCAGATTGATTTGCATGCGAAGTGGGAATTGGACGACAATTCAAACCTAACATTTGGTGGTAATTATCGTACTCAGACAAATCTAACAGATAAGACTCAATATCAACATGTTCTAGGTAACTGGGGTGCAGAAAATAAAGGTGATATTGATGCAAACGCTCCAGGTGCATTAGAGGTTTTCTGTCTATCATGTCGCTTTGAGAACAACACTATTGGTGGAATTGCTTCAGTAGGTGGAGCTCCATCTTCTACAGTTAACGCACTTCGTGGTGATGCTGGTGTCATTTATGGAGCTTTGGCTCCAATTTACTCTCGTACGGGTGGGTATGATGGCATTGTTGGTAATGGTGATGATGGTCGCGTACTCCGCGTAACAAGTTCTGCATTTGATGAGATCCAAGAAGATGTAACGTCATTGTATGCACAGTTTGATACCGCATTCTCAATTGCCGACAAAGATGCTTCCTTGAATGTTGGTCTGCGCTACGAAAGCACAGACGTTACTTCTAAAACTCAGTCTACTCCTACAGGAGCAATTATTTGGCAGGGTAATAACGACTTTGCGACTGTTGCCGGTGCTGCAACTGATGGCATAACGTTGACATCATCTTATGACAACTTCTTGCCGAATGTTGACTTCTCGGTAGACCTAACATCCGACATGAAACTAAGAACGTCATACAGTAAGACAATCGCACGTGCAGTATATGGTGACTTGTTTGCAAGTGATGAAGCCAATACGCCAGCAGGACCAACTGGGCTTTCTGACACGAACAACCCTAAAGGGGAAAAAGGTAATCCAGGTCTGCTACCTCTAGAGTCAGATAACTTTGATGTGTCATGGGAATGGTACTTCGATGACTCTAGTTATGTATCTATCGGTGCATTCGAAAAACGTGTCCGCAACTTTGTCGGTAAAGAGACTGTTGAAGGAAATTTATTTGGACTGCGTGATGTCAGCTCTGGTGCTGCTGGGACACGTTCTGGTACTGCTCTAGCAATTCTTGATGCTTTGGGTGTTGCACGCAATGAAGATAATTTCTTTGCAGCAACAGTTTATGTCGACCAAGCTGGTGGTGATATGGCAGCTGCACAGGCGACATTCGTAGCTAACCAAGGTGCTGACGGTAACATCGATACAGACGAGTATGCTCGTTTGGAAACTGAAGTTGAAATATCGGCAAATGCTGACGATCCTTTATTCACTTTTGATCTGACTCAACCAGTCAACAATCGTGAAGCTAAGATCAATGGTATTGAGATCCAAGGTCAACACTTCTTTGGTGACACAGGGTTTGGTTTAGCCGCTAGTTACACCATGGTTGAAGGTGATGTCGGCTTTGATAACCTCGTAGGGGAGAGTGTTACACAGTTTGCACTTGTTGGTCTAAGTGACACAGCAAACATTACGGCGATGTATGAGAAATACGGATTTTCAGGTCGTGTCGCATATAACTGGCGTGATGAGTTCCTTGAGAATGCAAATGATGGAAACAGAAACCCAATCAACGTAGATGCCTACGGACAGTTGGACTTCAGTGTGGGTTACGAAATCAACGAAAACCTATCGGTATCATTTGAGGGTGTGAACCTAACTGAGGAAGACTCTCGTACATTCCAGCGTTCTTACGCTGCAATGCGTTTCCTTCGCGAGAATGGTGCACGTTACTACCTTGGTGCGCGTTACAAATTCTAGCATCTGAGTAGAATTGAGAAAGGGGCCTCACTTTGTGTGGCCCCTTTTATTTTCAGATAAACTATTGTTGTTTCAATAAATAAGTGCGTTGATGAGATACATAAAGTCATCCGGTTGATTGATTTTATGTGTGTTCATTTGAGAGGTTTCCATGTCGAATTTTGTATTGCTTGATAATGTTGAACACAAAGACCTAAGAGTGAATATTGAGCACAGTGAAGCTCTGGGCGACAATATTAATCAAGCTCTAGTGTTTCCAACTGAATTCATGGAATTGCAGCGCGAATATCCGATCCTTTTTAGAAAATCCCCTGAGGGAGAATATTTTGCGGTCGTGCTATTGGGGCTTGATAAAGACGATAACCTCTTTTTGACACCGGAAGGGTGGAATGCGCGGTATGTTCCAGCCATCCAAGAGAGGGGACCATTTTCCATAACGCTTCGCGAATCTGAAGTGGATGGTGAAAAACAGGTCGAGCCACTCATAAATGTGGATTTAGATCATCCACGTATCAGTAAAGACAACGGGGAAAGTGTATTCCTGTCTCAAGGTGGGCATTCGCCTTATCTTAATCAGGTTTCACAAGTCCTGAACCGGATTCACGTGGGTGCGAATGCTGCGCCTGCGTTCTTTAGTGAGCTAGAAGCTCTTCAGCTGATCGAGCCAATATCAATAGAGGTTAAACTCTCTGAGACGACCCAATATACTGTGCCTGATGTGTATACGATTAGTCGGGAACGTCTCTACCAGCTAAATGGCGAACAGCTTGAAAAATTGAATAGCCTCGGTTTGCTAGAGCATTGCTTTGCGATCACGGCATCGGCAGGAAATATATCGCGTCTAATCGAATTGAAAACTAAAGCTCTTAGTCAGACGCGATAGATTAGCGAAAGTATAAATTTGCGGATATGGGTGTAGATAATTCGACAAGAAAGATTGAGAATTTAAAATTAGCAGATGTTGATTTTGCTGAGCTAATTGCCCTTGGCGAACCTGTCATTTTAAAGTCTGTTTTTACTCACTCAGATTTATATCAAGCTGGCCAAAAATCAGTATCAGAAGCAATGTCGTTATTGCTAAAGCATTATAATAACAGGCAAGTGACCCGGTTTTTGGGAGCGCCAGAGATTAAAGGTCGCTTCTTTTACAATGAAGAACTCAACGGATTTAATTACAAAACGGATCGTCCAGACCTTAGTGAAGTATTTGACGAAATTCTCAGTAAAAGTGAGGATTTGGAGCATCCGTCTCACTATGTCGGTTCAACCAATATAGAAGCTTTCTTTCCAGGCCTGAAGGAAGCTGCGGGATTGAATATCGATTGTCAGTTATTTGATGAGTTTAAGCCGCATGTCAGCATCTGGATGGGTAATGAAACAACAGCTGCCGCCCACTATGACGTATCAAATAATATTGCAGCCTGTATAGTAGGACGCCGCCGCTTTACGTTATTTCCACCTGATCAAATAGCTAATTTATATCCTGGGCCGTTAGAGCCTACGCCCGGTGGGCAGGTGATCAGCATGGTGAATTTTAAAGCACCCGATTTGGAGCAACATCCCGGTTTCGTAGAGGCAATGAAACATGCCCAAGTCGCTGAACTGGAAGCTGGTGATATGTTGGTCTATCCGGCAATGTGGTGGCACCAAGTTGAAGCTTTGGCTTCATTTAATGTGCTTGTAAATTACTGGTGGAATGAAGTTCCCGACTTTGTCGATGATCCTATTACTTCGCTGCTTCAGGGTATTATGAGTTTAAGAGATCGACCTGAGCATGAAAAACAGGCTTGGCGGCATGTCATGGATTATTACGTGTTTGGCGACGCATCCAAACCAGTTGATCATTTGCCTGAATATATGCATGGCCCGCTTGGAAAATTAGATGATACGACCGCCCGTCGCGTAAGAGCGAAAATTATTCAAAAGCTCAATAGATAATAAAAATAGGAGTGAGCTAGATGAAGCAAAAGATTCAAAAGGTTGTGATTGCTGGTGGCGGAACTGCCGGTTGGGTCTGTGCGGGGATGCTTTCTAGTCAGTTGGGGAAGCTTCTAGATATCACCTTACTGGAATCTGATGCCATCGGGACTGTCGGGGTTGGTGAAGCAACCATTCCGACTCATAAATCTTTTCATAAATTACTCGGCATTGACGAACAGGCATTCATGCGGGCAACCCGAGCTAGTTTCAAATTGGGTATTTCGTTTGAGAATTGGGGCCAAGTTGGCGAAAAATACTTCCATTCGTTTGGCAGTGTTGGGAAGTCCACCTGGATGGGTGATTTTCAACACATGTGGATTTACGCCAAATCACAAGGATGGGGCGGTGACCTTGATGATTATTGTTTTGAACTCCAAGCAGCGATGGCTGGGAAATTTGCAACCTCAGAGAATGGGCAACTGAATTACGCCTACCATTTAGATGCTACGCTATATGCCAAATTCATGCGGAATTATAGCGAACAGCGAGGCGTTCAGCGCATTGAAGGCAAAATACAAAGCGTAAATCTGGACTCTGAAAATGGTTCCATATCTAGCTTGCAGTTGGAGAATGGTCAGGTCGTTGAAGGCGATTTATTCATCGACTGCACAGGCTTTCGTAGTTTGTTATTGGGAGATGCTCTAGGCGTAGGTTTTGAAGATTGGAGCCATTATCTTCCGATGAATCGTGCTGTTGCAGTTCAAACGAGAAATGACGAGCCAGTTCTTCCTTATACACGCTCGATAGCGCAGAAAGCTGGATGGCAATGGCGCATCCCTCTACAGCATCGCGTCGGGAATGGTCATGTTTATTGTAGTGACTACATCTCAGATGATGAGGCACATTCCATCCTACTAGAGAATATCACGGGCGAACTCGTGTCAGAACCGAGACCGCTTCGTTTTCAAACGGGTAAACGCAAGCAGGTCTGGGCCATGAACTGTATCGCACTTGGTTTGTCGAGCGGCTTTTTAGAGCCGTTGGAATCGACAAGTATTCACCTCATGCAAATTGGTGTGACGCGACTTGTTCAAATGTTTCCTTTTGGCGGCGTAAATGACGCTGTCAGAAATCAATACAATAGCTACGCGAATGAAGAGCTTGAGAGCATTCGTGACTTTCTGATTTTGCACTATTGGCTCAATCAACGAGATGATCATCAATTCTGGAAAGATCGTGCAGCGATGGATATTCCAGATACTCTGCAGCACAGGATCGATTTATACAGAAATAATGCGATCACCTATCAGGAAGGGCTGGATCTATTCCGCGTTGACTCATGGCTGCAAGTGTTTCGCGGTCAGGGGCTGGAAAGTGAAGGCTTTCATCATATGGGAAAAATGTTGCCTGATGGACAGTTGAAAGCCGCATTGGAGAACCTTAAAGGCGGTATCGGGAATGCGGTATCTCAATTGCCAAAACATGAAGACTTTCTAATCCAATATTGCGGAGTGGAAGGGGACTAAATGTCTGAAGCATTGGAACCAAATTCGGCCAAATCAGTTCTTATTGTTGGCGGCGGAAGCGCGGGTTGGCTTACGGCTACAATATTAGCGTCGCGATATTATAGAAAAGAAGGAAATCCGCTTCAGATCAAACTGATAGAGGCCCCTGATATTCCTATAATTGGAGTCGGTGAAGGTACCTGGCCGGGCATGAAAAATACGCTGCGTAATGCGGGTATAAACGAAAATGATTTTCTGAGGGAATGTAACGCCTCCTTTAAGCAGGGGTCGAAATTCGTAGGATGGAAAAATGGAAGCGATAGTGATTTTTATTACCATCCATTTGAACTCCCCGAAGGCTTTTATGACGTAAACCTTGCTCAGCAATGGGTTGAGGCACAGCCGGCTCAATCATTTTCAGAATACGTATGTGTTCAGGAAGCGATATGTGAAGAAAAGCTCTGTCCAAAGTTGTTGAGCTCTAGAGATTATTCGGGTGTCGCAAATTATGGTTATCATCTAGATGCTGGGAAATTTTCAGAATTTTTGAAACGTCATTGTGTTGAGAATTTAGGTGTTTCACTTGTTCGTGACAAAGTGACGAATGTTATTGGAAATCCTAACGGAGATATCCAATGCGTACAGACTGAAAATTCTGGCGAGTTAGAAGCTGACCTGTTTATTGATTGTACAGGTTTTCGTTCACTCCTTTTAGGGGGACATTACGGTATAGAGTTTCTGGATAAATCAGATGTCCTTCCCATAAATTCGGCGCTAGCTGTCCAAAAGCCATATGAAGATAGTGAAATTGCGCAATCAGTTACGGTATCAACAGCGCAAGAGGCGGGGTGGATTTGGGATATTAGCTTGGTGAACCGGCGCGGCGTCGGGCATGTATATTGTGACAGCTACATTTCTGAAACTGAAGCTGCGCAGCAATTGCAATCTTATCTCGGGTGTAGTGATGCGGCTTTTGACAAATTGTCTCCCCGCAGCCTTTCAATTACGCCCGGCTATCGGAAAGAATTCTGGCATCAGAATTGTGTTGCTGTAGGATTGTCCGCAGGTTTTATAGAGCCGCTAGAAGCCTCTGCGATGATGATGATAGAATCCGCTGCAGACATGATTGCCGATATGCTGCCTGTTTCCAATAGTGGCATGAAGGTCGTGTCCGATCGGTTTAATCAGAGGTTTCATTACCGTTGGGAGTGCATAATTGATTTCCTCAAGCTTCACTATCTGTTGTCCGATCGAGAAGAGAAATTCTGGCGAGACCAATCTCAACACACGACTGTATCTGAACGGTTGAGGGCAGACCTAGAATATTGGAAATACCAAATTCCATGGAAAAACGACTTTGATAGTGTTGATGATCTTTTTCCAATCGCGAGCTATCAATATGTCCTGTTTGGAATGGGATTTGAAACCGCGAGTAAAAAGAAACTAGTCGATGCTAGTTTTGAAATCCGTACACAAACTTCATTGGATGCACTGTCGCGCAAGTCAGAATTATTGCTGTCCAAGCTGGGAACCAATAATCATTTTCTTGAAAGTATCTTATCGCTGTAGCTCACAGCCCTAGGAAACTGGTTGAGCAGACTCTCGCACAACGAGTTTGTGCGGAAGAAACTTTTGAGTTGCCAGTCCTTCAGATTTCTGACTGCGTGCAATAAGCAAGTTCGTGGCAACTTCACCCAGTTCGAGAAGGGGCTGGCGAATTGTTGTTAAAGTCGGCCACATTTTATTTGCGATTTCTGAGTCATCAAATCCTACCACTGACAGGTCTGAAGGCATATTAAGACCTAACCTGTGAGCGGCACTCAATACACCCGCTGCCATGTCATCATTAGAGGCAAAAATAGCACTTGGTCGTTGGCTCAGCTTGATCAGGTTCTCACCCGCGATCAGGCCGCTTTCAAATTCGAAGAAGCCAGGTTGAATTAGCTCTTCAATGAGCGGGATACCAGCATTTTTCAAGGCGTCCTTATATCCAGAGAAACGTTCAATGGTCGCGTTCTGGTCTTCTTTTCCTCGAATGAACCCAATTCGCTTATGTCCCATATCAATAAGATATTCAGTTATTTCCTTGGCAGCTTCACGCTCATTGATTTTGACTTCAAACTGGTCGTCATCGATATCGTTTGGACCTATCCTTGCGATTGGAATATTTAATTCTTTCAAGGCATTATTTATCCGAATGTCATTTGATAGTGGAGAAACAAGAATTGCACCGTCCGGAATGCCGAGCGTAGGAAGGCGAGATATCGCTCTTTCTATCTCCATATCAGATAAGTTCTGACTATCGGGGATCATTGATACAATCAGTTGATATCCATTGTCCTGACACGCTTGTATTATGCCCGCTTGAACAGCATTCACATAATTGCTTCGCTTATTGTGAATGATGAAATGGATCGTGTATCCGCGATTACTTCGAAGACTTCTGGCATTTGCACTTGGCACATAGCCAAGTTGGTCTACCGCTTTTTTGACTTTTTCACGAAGTGTTTCTTTGACATGGGGCTCATTATTTAGAACACGAGAAACCGTTTTTATGGACACGCCAGCAAGTTTTGCCACATCTATCATTTTGGGAGCGTTGGGAGGCATTCGCGTGATCCTGTATTTCTAGCTGTGATCAATATTTAAGAATCGTTTGATTCAGACAGTTCGTCAATAATTTGAGCGTGTCGGCTTCTGTTTAGCGGTAGGATGTAAATTACGGTTGCAGAGATACACAATAATAGTCCCGGCATAATAGAAATATACGTTCTAATTCCATTTGAAACTGCTTCAGACTGGTCTGTAAGTTCAGCGTTATATCCTAGATGGGAAAGAACCATACCGACCCCGAGGCCCGTAAGGCCGCCTGATATTTTTTGGACAAGCGTTACCGAACCAAATACGGCAGCTTCATTCCTAATACCTGTTTTCCATTGACCATATTCGACAGTATCAGGAATGAAGGACCAGACTAAAACACCAAATGCACTACACCCAAAACCTAAGCCGACTATTTCAGGGGGGACACCCGCTATAAGAGGCAGATTAAAGAATGCGAGCGTGACACCAAATGCCGAAATGATGCCCGTTGCAAGGAACCACGCTGTTTTCTTGTTGAACTTGCCGATTATGAAAGTCCAAATTGGAACGCCGATTAAAGTCGCAAGAGCGGAAACTGTAAAAATGGTTTCTTTAGCGGCAAATGTGGATTGGTTTATTTCTATAAAAAAAGCGAGTGGTATCAAATAACTGGCGATCCCAGCAGATTGAAAAAATGCAGCAAGAAGCATAAGCGTAAGTGCTCGGTTATTCGCGGCGCTCTGAAGAAAAGTTACGAAATTATTCGTTGGACTTTGCGACCTTCCAGGAGGGGCTCTTTCGCGAGTATTTAAAAAGCAAGTGAGCAAGGCGATTGTCGCGACAACACTGCTTATCGCGGCAGTTATAAAAAAGCCCTCACTTTCTGTTTCCGCACCTTTGTTAAAAAAGCGAACAAGTGGAAACCAGAGAACAGATACTGTCAAAAGTCCGGAGAATGCGAAGAACATTCTTGCGCCAGAAATTACAGTTCTATCTCGACTATTAAATGACAATCGGGAGGAGAGTGCAGAGTAAGGGACAGCGACTAGCGTATAACATGTGCGAAACAACATATGTGTGACTGTTAAGTGCACGATAAGAGCATTTCCAGTATATGGCGGTGCCCAAAAAAGGAATGCGAATACCAGTCCCAGCATTCCTGATCCGTATAGAATGAATGGACGATATGTGCCGTACCGACTGCGCGTTCGTTCAGCAAAATACGCGACAATCGGGTCTGATATTGCGTCCCAGAACAGGCCTATGAAATAAATTCCGCCTGCTATTGCTGGAGGCAAGCCTAATACTTCTGCATACCAGAATACTAAAATAAGTGAGAGGCTATTCCAGTATATATTAATCCCGAAGTCACCAATTCCGTAACCGACCATGGTGCGCCATGCAACGGATTTGGTTCGAGATACCATATTGAAAAGCCTGTATTTATTTGAATATTTCATTCTCTTGGTTAGATGGTTGCAACGCTAGTGGATTAATTTGTTTTATACAAGCTACCAGTTTAGGCCGGTGCATTGAGTGCGGATCTTCAAGAGCGAATGGCCAGATGTGATGAAAAGTGTTTTTCCATCTTCTCCAAAGGCACAATTTGCTGTGGCGCGGCCTGTTCTTATACGGCCCAAAACGTTTCCGTCAGGCGACACTAAAAACACACCGCTTGGTCCTGTTATGAATATTTCGCCTGAACGACACATAGCCATACCGTCTGGTAGACCGGGATTTGCATCATCTACGTAGGAGCTCAGGTCTAGCCATATCTGGTTTTCGATCGGTTCCAAATTACTATCTAGTGAAACGCGCCTAACGATAGGGCTTTTGTGATCAGATTGGGCGATGTAGAGGTAGCGGTCATCTGGTGACAGAGAAATACCATTTGGGAATGACATATCACTTACAACAACGCTTATTTTTCCATCTGAGGTTAGCTTGTAGACACCATTGCTAGACATCTCCTTTAGCGGAGACGCATTCAGACCAGTAAGACCATAGGGCGGGTCAGTGAAAAATAATGTCCCATTCTTGCTTTTTACAACGTCATTAGGGCTGTTGAATTTTTTGCCTTCATAAGTTGAGACGAGGTTTGTGCGTTCTTTCGTTTGAAGGTTCATTCTTTGAAGTGAGCGTTCTCCGTGATTGCACATGAGGAGGCTGTCGCTCTCAGCTTCGTATAGCAATCCGTTTGAACCGGGCTCTCTAAATCCATCCTTTGCCGACAGGTCTGCTCCAGATGGTTTTAATAATTGTTCGACACCATCGGCTTCACTCCAAGAGTAAGCGACGTTCTGAGGAACGTCTGTGAAATACAGCTTTTGACGTTTTGTATCCCAGGCAGGGCCTTCCAGCCATTGATGGCCGGATGAAAGAATTTTCCATTTTTCAGAAGGTGAAATGAAGTCTGAAAAAGAAGGATGATATGCTTCAAGTGCTGAGTTTCCAGTCAAGGATTTTTGTGAAACAGGCGCGCAGGCTGAAACAGCAGCCAGTGCTCCCAATCCAGATAGATAGTGACGCCGATTTATCATTTTTCGACAACCACTTCTGTTTTTATGGCAGCAGCAGGTATTTTACCGATTTTGTCGTCAGAGACATTTATTGTAATTTCTGATTCAAGTTCTGCAGATGAGCGGCCAATATAGAATTTTAGTTCACCTGCCTGCGTTAGCCATTTGTTTCGATCCTGAAAAATAGCTGACTGAGAGGCCTGTACAGTGAATGTTACTTTGGCTGTTTCACCTGCTTCAAGCGCAATACGTTTAAACCCTCTCAGCTCGATACGTGGTCGAGATACATGCGCATAAGGGTCACGCATATAAAGCTGCACAACTTCATCTGCGGCGATGTCACTCGTGTTTGTGACTGTGGTTGTAAGTTCGACACTTTCATCGGCGTTTATGGATAAGGTATTTGCCGTTAGGTCTCCGTATTCGAAATTCGCATAGCTCAGTCCATGTCCAAACGGGTAGAGCGGCGTAATTTGAACATCAATAGAGCGGTTCGAATCTTTAGCGAGGTTTGGGTGAGCGGGACGTCCACCGAAATTTTCGGAGTAAGTGTGGGGGGCTTGTCCGGTTTTTCGCGGAAAGTTTATTGGTAGTCGTCCTGCGGGGGAGACTTTACCATAAACGATGTCTGCAAGTGCGTTTCCTGCCTCAACTCCACCCATCCATACGTTCAGTACAGCATCTGCTTTCTCGTGCAGGTCTGGGATAGCCATTGCACGACCCGTCACAAGAATAACGGTAACAGGTTTACCCGTTGCGAATGCTGCATCTGCGAGTGCTTGTTGATTGGGCGGGAGTTCTAGGTCCGTACGACTGCGAGCTTCACCTGACCAGTCATAGTGTTCTCCGATCACTAACAATATGCGATCTGCGTCATTCGCCGTGGAAATAACCGAGTCGAGGTCATCCATTGGAGCAGAATAGATTTCGTCAGCGGCAGAAAAGTCTGCATTTGGATCGTAAGCGTGAGGTGAAGAATAGACTTTGGTTCCAGCAGCGTAGCTGATTTCAACGCCTTCTGGTGCGTTTGTTTTCAAGCCATCGAGTAAAGAGACAACGTCATTTTTGTCTCCGCGAGCTCTCCACGATCCAAGCTGGGTCATGGTGTCTTCTGCGAGTGCACCAATAACCGCAATCTTTTGAGGCTCGACGATAGGCAAAGAATTTTTTTCATTTTTAAGAAGGACAGCAGTTTTTGTGGCCGCCTTGCGAGCGAGTGCTCGGTTGTTTGCGTTTAGTAGCTCTGCACTTTCACGTTCAACATCGTGATACTGCATTGCTTGATCGAATAGGCCCAACTTTTCCTTAATTGTAATAATTCGGCCAGCAGCTAGGTCGAGATCTTTCTCAATTTCCGGATTTTCTTCTATCGCTTTGATGAGATCGTTTTTATAGACCTCACTTGTCATATCCATATCGACACCTGCTTTGAGCGCGAGTGCTGCGGCTTCTGCACGGGTTTGAGCGACGCCATGATTTGTGAGTTCGTGGATTGCGTTCCAGTCACTGACAATCATGCCACAAAAGCCCCAATCATCTCTCAAAATGCCGTCGACTAATTCCTCATTTGCTGTCGTCGGAATGCCAGCTACGTCATTGAAAGCTGTCATATATGATCCGCTACCTACGACATTTGCAGCATAGAAAGGGGGCAGGTAGGTTTCGTGGAGTGTGCGCTCTGATACATCACTACTTCCATAATCACGTCCACCTAGCGGAGCGCCATAAACACCAATGTGTTTTGTGGTTGCCAGTACTGTATCATCGGCAGATAGATCATTTTTTTGAAACCCAAGAACTTGTGCCTCTGACATTCTTGATCCTAGGTAGGGGTCAGATCCAGCGCCCTCGACAATGCGGCCCCAACGCGGGTCACGGGCGATGTCGACCATCGGCGCAAACGTCCAATTCAGGCCAGAGGAAGCAGCTTCCCGTCCAGCCATTCTAGAGGTGTCTTCCATCAATTTTTCGTCCCAAGATGCTGCCATTGCGATTGGAACTGGATAGATAGTGCGGTAGCCGTGGACGACATCCATTGCAAAAAGAAGAGGGATGCCATGTGTGCTCTCTTCTAGTGCAACCCGTTGAATTTCTTTCAGTTCACCTGCGCCTGCGACATGAAGATAAGAACCGACTTCTCCCTTTCTAACTTTCTCGAATTCTTCTTCGGTGAGTTTGGAATTTAGGTTTTTACTGCGTCCGCCAGCGGCTTGGTGGAGTTGTCCAATTTTTTCTGACAAAGTCATTTTATCTAGAAGTGCGACAGCACGAGGGGAAATACATTTGCTTGAAAGAGTATCTATAGCAGTGGTTTGAGCAATGTCTGTTTGATTGCCAACTGATTGATTGAGATGAGGCGAAATCATCTGACAGCTCGCTAAAATAGTGCTGCTCAATGCAATCGACGTTAGTTTTTTCCAAGATTTACGCATTTTAAAAAAACTCCATCCTTCTGCTGAATTAGCTAAACGAAAAGGACAGAACTCCCTCCAATATAATAACTTTAACTTTTATTCTTTTATTGCGAACACAAAAATGTCAACGTTGTCAAATATAATATGTAGTATCGCCTAAATTTAATTTGCACGTGATTGCCCAAAGTCCTTGGACCATTTGTTTCTTCGATATGTTTGAAGAAAGTTGAGTTGTTAGATTATAAATTGACAACGTAGTCAATTTGGGGAATTGTGAAACAAATAAAGAGGGATTCAAGGGAAGTTTCGTGATGAGTCATAAAATATTCGTGTCCATGCTTATGGGCGCAACCATCTTGGGGTGTCAGAGTGAGATGGCTGGACCAAAGCCATCAGATAGTGGGATGGAGGTTGCAGAAAATAACGCTGGAAAACACCCGGCGGAAGCTAACCCAGAGATATGGCCTGACCTTGAACCATTGCCATTAGACGAAGAAATTGAAGCGCGCGTTTATGTACTTCTTTCTAAAATGTCCTTGGAACAAAAAGTAGGGCAGGTCATTCAGGGCGACAGTGATTCAATCACGCCTGAAGAAGTAAAAAAATATCGCTTAGGGTCTATCTTGAGTGGAGGTAACTCAGCACCTGGTGATGCGCCATATGCTGATGCAGCAACGTGGTTAGAAGCAGCCGATGAATATTTTGACGCCTCTATTGATCCTGAGGGTGTTGAGGTTGCTATCCCGCTTATTTGGGGAATTGATGCCGTTCACGGCCACGCCAATCTCACGGGTGCTATTGTTTTTCCTCATAATATTGGGCTCGGAGCTGCAAATAATCCTGAACTGATTGAGAAAATATCTGCAATCACAGCGCATGAACTGACTGTTTCTGGGCATGATTGGACTTTTGCACCTACGCTGGCAGTGCCGCGGGATGTGCGCTGGGGACGTAGCTATGAGGGCTTCTCGAGTGCGGGTGATATTCAAGCTTCGTATGCAGCACATATTGTTGAAGGACTTCAAGGAAAGTTTGGCGACGAAGGCTTCATGAAGGATGGACGCGTTATATCCAGCGCGAAACACTTTGTGGCTGATGGGGCAACGTTAAACGGACGCGACCAAGGTGATGCTTTCGTTTCAGAAGAGGAATTAAGAGACATCGATGCTGCTGGATATGTGGGAGCAGTCGAGTCAGGCGTGCAGACAATTATGGCATCGTTTTCAGGATGGCATGGTAAGAAAATGCACGGCAACAAGTCGCTTCTTACAGGTGTCCTGAAAGAGCAAATGAACTTTCAAGGGTTTATTGTAGGTGACTGGAATGGTCACGGACAGGTAGAAGGTTGCACCAACACTGATTGTCCTCAATCTCTCAACGCAGGTCTAGATATGTATATGGCTCCAGATAGCTGGAAAGGCATATATGAATCGACATTACGGCACGTGAAATCAGGAACGATATCAGAAGAAAGACTTGATGATGCAGTGCGCAGAATTCTGCGTGTAAAAATTGCTTCTGGCATTTTTGAAAAAGGACGCCCTAGCGAAAGAGCAAATGCTGGTGACGCAACTGAATTAGGAAAACCGGAGCACAGAGAAATTGCACGTCAGGCAGTGCGCGAGTCTCTTGTTCTTCTGAAGAATAATGACGGTGTGTTACCTATAGATGCAGGAAAGACTGTTCTTGTTGTTGGCGATGGCGCGGACAGTATTTCCAAAGTTGCCGGAGGTTGGACACTTTCTTGGCAAGGTGGTGACGCTGAGAATTCGGACTTTCCAAATGGTATGAGTATTTTGGATGGTATTAAAACTGCCGTGGAGGCAGGTGGTGGGAAAGTTGTTTTCTCTCCCGATGGCGATACAGACATACAAGCTGATGTGGTGATCGCCGTTTATGGTGAAGATCCATACGCGGAATTCCAAGGCGACACTGATCACCTTGATTTTAAGCCAAACGGATTTGATACCTCTAAGCTGACTCAGTTTAGTGAGGCTGGTGCCAAAGTTGTCTCGGTTTTCTTGTCTGGTCGTCCTTTGTGGACAAATCCTGAGATGAATGCGTCCGACGCTTTCGTGGCTGCTTGGTTGCCGGGCAGTGAGGGGGGTGGCGTATCTGATATGCTCTTCCAGACCAAGCCTGAATATGACTTTAAAGGACGCTTGTCTTTCGCATGGCCAGCCTCGGCGGACGCTTACAAATTACTGTCTGGTGAAAACCTGTTCGACCTTGGGTATGGATTGACCTATTCCAGTAATGTTCAGATAGCCGATTTATCTGAAGAGCCTGGAATTAAAGACACTGGTAACGCAGAAAAAGGGAACTTCTATTCCCAAGGAATGATCAACCCTAATTGGAAGTGGAGAGTGAATGGTTCCAGCGGCATTGACGCTAGTGCTGTCGAATTTGGGCAGGTCGATCATCAAGCCCAAGAAGACGCTGTAACTATCAATTGGAAGAAATCCGACATCATGGTGTCGATTGTTTCAGATGCGGGTGAAGACTTTAGTCGTGAATCTAATGGTGGATTGGAATTAGCATTTTCGATGAGTAGCGTTGGCGAGCCCAATGACAATGTAGAAATCGCTGTTGGATGCGGCGGAGGTATTGATTGTGGGCAAATGTCCATGTCGCTCGACACGGTCACCAGTGAGTGGAAGGACCACAGATATAGTCTCAGCTGTTTTGCCGAGCAGGGCGTCGATATGAATGAGCTAAAGTCAATTATGAGTATCAAGGCTCCAAACGGATCAAACCTAGGCGTTGCGAATATTCATCTCGCTCAAGATTTGGATGGCGAACAAGATTGCTAGAATTTGGTTGAACCTAATTTCTCAAAATCATCATCCTTAAAATCGGTTGATGATTTGGATTTGTCCCGACCTTAGACCCTTTGTTATGCAAAGGGTCTTTTTTTGTTTGAGAGTTAGGCTGAGTAAAACGAGTTGTAACTCGCAATAAAAAAGCTGGCCATTTCTATGAGAAAATATTGGCCAGCTTTTTCAATTAAGATTGGATACACACTCAAAAGGATGATGTTTTGAGTGTGTAAATATCTTTACCAGAAGACTGTGTAGAGTATGGCGACTGCTCCGGTAACTACCAACGCACCAATGTTGTAACCAGCGCTTGTACCGAAGTTTATACCATCCAATTGAACAGCTTTTTCTGGGGTCTTTTTATCAATGACCGCCATAAGCGCGATAACTGCGCAGCACCCCAAGAATACGTAAAGGACGCGGTCCATAAATGGCAGGTATGAGAAATAGAACTTGCCAATGATTGAGAATACAAATGATCCAATAGCGGCTAGCAAAGCGCCATTTGCTGTAGAACCTTTCCAGAAAACACCAAGAATAAAGATCGCACAAATCCCGGGTGTGAAGAACCCAGTGAATTCTTGAATAAACTGGAATGCTTGCTCTGATTTACCCAAAAGAGGTTGAGCAACCAGTACTGCAATAATTATAGCTGTAAGGCTGGCAAAGCGGCCAACTTTAACAAGGTGACCTTCAGATTCTTCTCCCTTATTCCACGGGCGATAGATATCCAGTGTGAATATGGTTGAAATAGAGTTCATCATAGAACCAAGTGAAGATACGATCGCAGCAACTAGAGCAGCGAAAATCAATCCGCGAATACCAACTGGAGCAAGTGACATTACAGTTGGATAAGCTTGGTCTGGCCGACCTACGCTAAGGCCGCTGTTTGGGTCCTGCGAAAGTACATAAGCGGCGATGCCCGGAACAACAATGATAAGCGGCATGAGAAGCTTTAGAAATGCTGCAAACACGATACCTTTTTGCGCTTCATCTTGTGATTTTGCACCCAATGCCCGTTGAATAATGTATTGATTGAAACCCCAGTAAGAGAGGTTCATCATCCACATTCCGCCGACTAAGACACCTAAACCTGGTAGGTTCATGTATTCAGGATTGTCCTTGGATAATATCATGTCGAACTTGCCAGGCGCTTGTTCAATCAAAATATTCATTCCGGCAACAGGGCCTAAACCTCCAGCAACTTTGTCTAGGGCAATCCAAGTAATGAGAAAGCCACCGAGCACGAGAAGAACGACTTGAATAATATCGGTCATCGCCACGGCTTTTAGGCCGCCATAGACGGAGTAGGCGACAGCGAACACTGCCAATACGATGAGGCCGTAGGTAATATCAAAGCCTGTTAGAGCGTTTATAGCTGTCGTTCCCAGCCATAAAATCGCTGTTAGATTTACGAATGTGTAGAGCAATAGCCAGAAAATCGACATGACGGTTTTAACGCGCACATCGAAGCGTTTCTCCAGAAACTGCGGCATTGTGTATATGCCGTTTTTAAGGAAGACGGGGAGGAAGAACTTACCAACAATCAATAGGGTAATTCCCGCCATCCACTCATAGGAAGCGATTGCAAGACCAACCACATATCCAGAGCCTGACATACCTATGATTTGCTCGGCAGATATGTTGGCGGCGATGAGGGATGCACCAACAGCCCACCAAGGCAGTGTTTTACCTGCTAAAAAATAGTCTTCGGAGTCTTTTTGATGTCCTGCTTTTTCCCGAGATAATAGCGTCGCAATAGCTATCAGTGTGATGGCGTATCCGATAACGATCGCCAGATCGATTGTTGCCAAGCCCATGTTTCCTGCCCTCAATTTTATGTGCCAGCTGCTAAACTCACTTCGTGCAAGCTGACATTTTTCTGTATTTGGTCGCCAGTTTTTGGGGACCGTCTTCAAAATCGACATTTCACGAAAGAGACAACGTTGTCAATATTTTACTTGTATGGCAATAAAGGGGACCGTGATTTTATCAGTGGTGATGATAGGCAAGAGAAAACGAATGAGACTTAGATGGTAGCGTATGTTGTAATGGGAGTTTCTGGGTGCGGAAAATCCACAATCGGGAAATTGCTGTCCGAGAAATTGTCATTGCCGTTTCTGGAGGGGGATGAATTTCACCCCCAAGCCAATCTGGATAAAATGGCGTCTGGCAAACCATTAAATAATGACGACAGGCTAGGGTGGATCAATGCACTTGCGAAAGGTGTAAATGCAGAATCCAGTAGCTGTGTACTTTCTTGCTCAGCCCTAAACTCAACTGTTCGAAGCTGGATAGATGAGAAAATCGATGACGATGTTTGTTACATCTGCCTTAGCGGTGAACGGTGCGTCATACTGGCGAGGTTGCAGGCCAGAAACGGTCACTTTTTTCCGCCAGCGCTTTTGGATTCTCAATTGGCTTCATTTGATGCGCCTGAAAATGCGCTTAACGTCGACATCGATCAGTCCGTAGACAAAATTTGCGCTGAGATTTGTATGAAGATCACTAGCGAAAAAGTCATCTAAATAGGTCTGGGTTAGACAATCACCCAAAGAATGCTCGTTATTATGAAGGCAGAAACACCAATCAAAGTCGTTGAGACTGTCCAGCTTTTGAGTGTTTGTTCCTCGGTTAGGCCAAGATATCGACTGACCAACCAGAACCCTGAATCATTTACGTGAGATATAACAGTTGCACCTGATGCAATCGCTATAACCAATAGAGCCAGAGGTGGTCCTTGAAGATTTATCGTTTCTGCAACGGGTGCGGTTAGGCCAGCGGCGGTTATCATGGCCACAGTTGCAGAACCCTGTGCGACGCGGACAATCGCTGCAACAAGAAATGCAAAAACTATAATTGGTAGGGAGTTGGCCTGAAGAAGGCCTGCCAAATCAGCACCGGCACCAGATGAAACGAGTATCTGTTTAAAGACACCTCCAGCTCCCGTTACAAGGACAACTATACCAGCTGGTTCGAGTGCTTTTGTCATCGCTTCCATGAGGGAAGAAGAGGGAACGCCTCGTCGAATTCCCAAAGCATACCAAGCTACAAGGCAGCCTATTAGAAGTGAGATGAATGGATGTCCAATGAAGATTATGCCTTGCACAAAAGGGGAGGCGGTATTTACGTCATCAATATTTATCTTGGTAATTGTGCTGCTCAAAATTAAGATAAGTGGCAACATAATCACCAACATTGCAGCACCAAAGTTGATTGGATTTTCCGGTTCAGAAACCGCTTGATCTGCTCCTAAGATAGTTGGTGTTTGAGTGTTCTGAAACTCGGCCATCTTTACAAGACGGTTGGCCAATAAAGGGCCACCTATGAAGGCAGCAGGTAAGCCTGCAATGGTTCCAAATAATATGACCCAACCAAGATCGGCATTGAGAATATCAGCCACCGCAATTGGCCCTGGTGTAGGCGGTATGAAGGAGTGGGTCACCGCCAATCCTGCAAGAAGCGGAATAGCAAAGTAAATCAGCGGTTTTTGTGTGCGTTTTTGTAGTCCGTACAGGACCGGCATGAGAATAATAAACGCGATGTCTAAAAAGACGGGTATGGCGACGAGAAATCCGATGAGCCCAAGTGCATATTGGGAATTCTCAGTTCCAAACTTTTTAAGCAGGGTAGAGGAAATGGCCTGAACACCGCCAGATTGCTCCAGTATTGCCCCCATCATAGCGCCAAGTCCCACGACTACGGCGACAAAGCCCAGTGTTCCACCCATTCCATTCTTAACTGCGTCAATGACGTCATTGGGTGTCATGCCAACACTGAGGCCAAATCCAAGACTTACGAATAGAAGAGCAATAAATGCAGGAAGCCGGACCTTTAAGACGAGAAATAGGAGGACTGCAATTGAGGCTCCTGTGGCTATCAATGGTAAAGATGGCATATTTGCGAGCTCTCAAAATTAGAATTCAGCGAGTATAATCACAAATATGACAACGGTGTCAATTTGTGATTTGGGCGAGACCATTTTTAGAATGTGCCATTGATTGTTCTGAAATTAAATAAAGACTTATTGTTGTTTATTGAGAAAGTTAGAAATTGCACGACGACATACTTCTTCATTTAACACTGGAGCGTGCCACGTATCTGGGACTGTCACCAATTCTGCATTGCCATGCGATTTAGCCATTTTATCTGCTGTCTCTGCGCTCAGGAGATTGGCGAGAAGCCGCAAATAGGTGCTATACTTTTGTTCGACAACGTACGGGGTAAAGTCGTAAACATGATTACGATGAAACAGTCTGCTGAAGAAGTCGCAGCAACGATCAACGAAGCTTTGTCTTAGGTAAGCTTTACCTGATAAAGTGAGTAACGTTTTTAAGATTAAAGGTCAGTTGTTTCGAATATTACTGACCTTTATGAAATTCAAAAAGCGTCCAGCCACCCGCCGCTTCACCGTTTGCAACAGGTGTCAGCCAAAGTGAATCCATTACTTTATACAATCGTCCCATATTATTTTGCTTTCATCACTTGGGTGAGGAGTCTCTATATATGACTCTGAAGCCTATATGGTTGGTGGAGAAATTTTTCTCTTGCGCGTGGCGGGCGCCAGGACGGTATCTTGCGCAGTAATTGGACGCGCATAGAAAAGAACCGCCTTTCATAATGCCGTTTAAGTCGTGATTGTCGAATTCGTAATCGCCTTTCACCCATTCCCAGACATTTCCAGTCATGTCGTAAATGCCATAGCCATTGGGTTCAAAACAGCCGATTGGGGCGGCACCTTCATATCCGTCTCTGACAGTGTTCTCGACAGGAAACTCACCTTGCCAGGTATTGGCGCGGACAGGTCCATCATCGGGAGAAATATCACCCCATTCATATTGTTTGCCCTTTAATCCGCCTTTGGCTGCGTATTCCCACTCTGCTTCTGTTGGCAGGTCTCCGCCTTTCCATTTTGCGTATGCCAATGCATCTTCGTAGGCTATGTGGATGACTGGATAGTTCATGAGGTCATCAAGGTTAGATTTTGGTCCATTAGGATGTGACCAATCAGCGCCTTCAACAAATTTCCACCAACTCATAAATCGGTCTGAATCAGACGTCGAAAATACAGCTGATCCGGCTTTCAGCTCTTCGGTAGGGATATTAGGATAGTCTTCTGGTTTGGGAGCTATTTCAGCTACTGTAACGTACCCGGTTTCTTGAACAAACTCGCTAAATTGTGCGTTAGTCACTTCATGTGCATCAATTGCAAATTTTCCAACATCCGTTTCAAATAGAGCTAATTCATCACCAAATTGCTTTTTGACGACGCCTTGCTGGAATTTACCACCTTCCAATTCAATAGGTGCACTGAATGGAGAAGCAAGGCAACTCTTTGGCGTACCGTTGTTAGCAGTTGATTGCTCGCTGTTTTCTGTGGGATTGCAGCCCGAAATGCATAGAAATGTTAAAGCACTAAATGAAGCATAAATGGCCAATTTATTAGGTGCTTTTTTCATAATGAATCCTGTGGAGCACTAGATGTTTGATACATTAATCTACAAGGGGTGAAGGTGCTATAGTTGATCGTTTCTATTTGTATCAGACCCTCTGTATCTGGTCTGGCGTTGTGTCTAATTGCAGAATATTGCCTCTCACATAGACCTTGCCTGATACAGATACGGGATCGGCGACATAAGCTAATTCGTTATCGCTAAAAGAGCCTTCGTTTACAGTCATGATCATGAGTGCATGATTGCCTTGTTTGTCTTTCACAAAAAAAGCAGGCGGTAGTCCGCCTCGGATGCAAAGTGCGGCGCAGGCTTTGTGAACTTTTCCACTAGAGGGGCGCATCGCGCCAAACCAACATTTTGTGTCCAGAATTTCTCCAGATAGACTTACATCTGTCAGAAATTCTGGTTCTGGAAACTGCAATTGAGTGGTTTCAATATTCGTGCTGAGTGGTTCAATCCAGTCAGTCGTCTCGGCAACGGCTATCATGGCGTGCTCACCGCGTTGGATAAGGCTTCCGTGAATTTTGACGGGCTTTCCTTCCAATGCGCCAATTTGAGCTGCTACGCCGCATTTTCCCAAGCATGATAAAAGAACCGTTTGGGGCGAACCATCTAGATCTGCTGTTCGCAACATTGCGTATGGATCTGCCGTAACAATCCCAGTCCATTCCCGCACAGCACCTTGGTTCCATGTCCCTTTGCCCGGGCGGTTTTGAACAGCAGCAAGACCAGCAGCGCTCGCCCCTGTTGCAAGGACTAACCCCAATCCGGCCTTTAGAAAGAAGCGTTTATCAGCCTTGGGTGTATTCAGGTAACCGACAAAAAAATCTTCATTGCTCATTTTATGTCTCCTTCAATCATGGCTGGAGATTGTGGCGTGCCGGGTGGGTTGGGTTCAGCAAAAACTTCAACAATTCCATTTACAATGCGTGTTTTGTAAGTGGCGATTTTTTCGGTGAAGGGTGGGGGTGATTGACCATCCTCAGGTCGGTATTGAAATCCATGCCACGGGCAAGTGACGCAATCGTCGATAATGCGACCTTCTCCCAGTGGACCACCTTGGTGGCGGCATACATTTGAAATCGAGAACACTTTTCGGCCTGATCGAAAGACAGCGATACGCTCACCATTTTGGGGTTCAACAACAATGGCGCATTTATCCTTGATATTTAACGCGGGGCCAACGACTAACCATTCGCCATTCTCGGCTTTTTGATCAGCTTTGGACGCACTAAAGCTAGACAATAGGTGAAGGCCGCCAACTGTCAGTACGCTTAGATACAGCGCAGCCATATATAGCGGGCTTTTTTCAAATTGAAGTGCGCCCAGTGCTACATGAAGAATGAGCAGGCCATAAACAAAATACACGCCCATATGGAGTGTTTTCCAGAGGCCCGGACCAAGGTTCGCGTTCCAGAAATCATGACTGGTAGCCGCCATCACAAACATCAAAATAAGGGCGACTGCACCAAGGCTTTCAAATGGAAATCCAGCAATAGCGTCATAGCGCGGGTTAGCTACCAGCAAGCCAACAAACACATTCATTTCCGAAAAACCGTAATACCAGAGGAGTACGAAAAAGGCGTGGACAAGGGCGATTATGAAAGCTGTTACACCAAGGTGGCGACGATTGTATAAGAACGGTTTGAAGCGTGGCGTCAGTCGGGATAGTGGGCCTATTACAAGAATGAAATTCAGCAATATGAAGGATAATGTACCAGTCGCCCGAATAAGCGTTTGGATAGGCGCAAAGCTCTCTCCATCGGGAACGTATAAAGTTGCTGTTGCGACGAATGAAACGAGATACACGCCGACACCAGCGAGAAGCCAAGTGTCGAAACGCTTTTTGAAAGGTGTCCAAGTTACAGCCTTATATCCGTGTGACATGTCTAGCCTTTATCATTTGTTTGAATAGGCAGTGTTTCATTCAGCGGAATAGTCTGTCGTGACAAAACAGCGATTGTTAAACCAGCCAGAATAATTAGGAATAGGACCAACCAGATCATCTTATGCGTATTACGATGTGCATTCTTCATCTTATTGGTGGCTCCCTTTGAACTAGCAACTTTATCAACATAAGTGGCCAAAGCCCCATGACGCCAGGGAAAATAATTGCGCGCGCCTGAAGCGGCATTCCTTTCGCTGCGGGGTCAATTCTGCTTGCACCAAAAATCACAAAGAAGAGTGCAAACAGTGCTCCGATCGCAAAATATATCCCAAAGGATGATACGATAAGATTAGCTAATTCTATGGTCATGATATCACCCCAGCATAAGCGACGCCTGTAAGAGATGAAAATTCCTTTTTAAAGGTCGTAAGATCGTCAACGTTAAAGTCGGATAGGCTATGGTGTCCACACGCGCGGGCTATGACCTGCATGAGTTCGGTTGATGCTTCAAAGAAGTTCTTCAAGCGATATGCTGATTTTTCGATTTGCAAGCGATCAACGAGGTGCGGCTTTTGAGTTGCAATTCCGACAGGGCAGTTATTTGTGTGACAGGCGCGCATAGCGATACATCCAATGGCTTGCATTGCTGAATTGGACAATGCAATTGCATCAGCGCCTAACGCCATAGCTTTGATAAAGTCTGCAGGCGTTCTTAGGCCACCTGTGATCACTAGAGTAACATCAGGAGATGTCTTGTTTAGATGTGCGCGTGCACGTGCGAGGGCAGGAATAGTTGGAACTGAAATGTTATCGCGGAATATCGTTGGCGCGGCACCTGTGCCTCCGCCGCGTCCATCGAGTATAATGTAATCCACACCAACTTCTAACGCGGCATCAATGTCTTTTTCGATATGTTGGGCGGATAATTTATACCCTATCGGAATACCGCCAGTCCGTGCCTTAACTTCATCCGCAAATTCTTTGATTTGAGATGTTTCTGTCCATTCGGGGAAGCGTGGAGGGGATACCGCAGCTTGTCCTGCTTCTAATCCGCGAACTTCGGCAATTTTCCCTTTCACTTTTTCGCCGGGGAGGTGTCCACCAGTTCCGGTTTTGGCACCTTGCCCGCCTTTGAAATGAAAGGCCTGAACCTTGTCTAACTTATCCCAAGAAAACCCGAAACGAGATGATGCTAATTCATAAAAATACTTGGAACAGGCAGCTTGTTCTTCGGGTAACATACCGCCTTCACCCGAACATATTGCTGTTCCAGCGAGTTCAGCACCACGTGCCAGCGAAATTTTTGCTGGCTCAGATAGTGCGCCAAAGCTCATGTCTGATACGAATAGGGGGATATCTAACTCAACAGGTTTCTTTGCATTTTTTCCGATAATAGTTTTTGTGTTTACTGCTTCGTTATCCAACAATGGCGGCTTATGAAGTTGGGCGGTCAGGAGCTGTAAATCATCCCAGTCTGGCAATTGAGATCGAGGCACGCCCATAGCGTCCATTGAGCCGTGATGTCCGGTTTTTGATAAACCATCGCGTGCGTATGATTGTATGACCCCATTATAGGCCTGCTCGGGGTGTTCACCATGACTAGGGTCTTGATACAAGCCAAGGTATTCTTCTCGATTGTAGGGCTGAGGGTGTTTAAGCGCCCACGCGGCGACTTCCTGAGCGTCGACGAGAACGTCATCGCCTTTTACCCACGCAGTGAATTTGGGGAGGACTTCTTTGTTTTCATATTCAGAAACACCGCTATCAAGGCGGTAATCCCAATAGTGGACGCCGCAGATAAGATTGTCTTTATCATCAACAAAACCATCCGACATTAATGCCCCACGGTGAAGGCAGCGCCCATACATGGCGGAGACCTTGTCATCAAACCTGACAACGACAAGATCAATGCCTTCGACGATGGCGTAAGCTGGTTTGCGGTCTTCGAGCTCTGACCATTTAGCAACGATAGCCTGCTTCGAATTTTTCTTATCTTTCAACATATAACCAGCCCCTTTTTTGCGCCCATTTGAAAATGAGTTCCGCTCTAGAGTAAAGCTTCTCAGAGGTATGATCTTACGTCAAATAACAATGAGATGACGGGTTTGTTAGTCGGCATTCCATATTTCATATGATGCCCATCACATATGAGCGTGAACAAAGAGCAATGGCAAAATATAGTAGAGATGTTTTGTGAGGCAAGAGGTTCCGATTGCCTAAGAGATAATTATGGTTACATTGACGAGAAAAGAACTAAATAGGGGTGATTAGTGTGCCGAGTTTATTAAATAAAATAAGAAAACTATTTGGTGCTGCTGTGCCGCTATTAAGTCCAATCATTCTTTTTGCGTGTGTTTCGGAAGAACCGTTGAAAGTTGAAGCAGAAAGCAAAAAAAAGCCTCCAAATCTTATACTCATTATCGCGGATGATATTAGCTGGGACGATATTGGAGCTTATGGCCACCCGCATATTCATACACCTCACTTAGATAAAATGGCGCAAAAGGGTGTTGTATTTAACAAAGCCTTTTTAACAGCTAGCTCATGTAGCCCGAGCCGAGCGAGCATTATAACAGGGCGCTATCCTCACAATACAGATGCTGAGGAATTACATTGGCCATTGCCAGCTGAACAAGTAACGTTTTCAGAAAAATTAAAAGAGAATGGTTATTGGACCGTGGCGTCCGGCAAGTGGCATTTGGGGCCACAAGTGGTTGATCGTTTTGACCTTGTTGATGAGATTGCTTATGCATCACCGGTTAACGCGTCTGGTGGAGATACGTGGCCACAACTCATCAAGGATCGCCCTAAAGAAAAACCGTTCTTTGCGTGGTTTGCGTCATGGGATGCACACCGCCCATTTCCTGAGGGGGAGCTTCCACACAATCACGTTGAAGCAGACCTTGTTATCCCGTCTTACTATCCCGAAACAGATTTGATGAAGCGTAACTTCTTGGACTATTATGATGAGATTGCGCGCTTTGATCTGCTGGTCGGCAATGTTGTAAAAACGCTGGAAGAAGAAGGGATTGCCGATAATACGTTGATACTCGTTATGGCGGATAATGGACGCCCTTATGCGCGTGATAAAACAACAATGTATGATAGCGGTATGAAAACGCCTTTTATAGCCTATTGGCCGGGACAAATACCCGAGGGTGCAACGTCCCAATCTATTCTGAGCGCAGTTGATATTGCGCCGACATTCTTGAGTTTAGCTGGCGTGGAAATTCCTGAAACTGTACAGGGAGAGAGTTTTCATGAAGTTCTAAAATCGCCAGATCAAGAGTTCAGAACTTATGCATTCTCTGAGAAAAACTGGCACGATTTCACAGACCATGGTCGTACAGTTCGTTCGGAAAAATATAGATATATTCGTAATAACTATACCGACCTTCCAGCAACGCCGACAGCAGATACAGTCTATGACCCAATCTGGACTGAGCGGGTCGCGATGTATGAAAAAGGTGAATTAACACCGCTCCAACAAATCCCATTTATCGCGCCACGCCCAGCAGAGGAGTTTTACGATGTTGAAGCAGACCCTCTAGAGTTAAATAATTTGGTCGATAATCCAGATTATCAAGATGTTTTGGCAGAGCACCGTAATGCATTGGACAGCTGGATTGTTGAAACGGGCGATTTTATCCCGACAATCAGAACGCCTGACGATTTTGATCGCGTGACGGGAGCCAAATTGCCAGTACGGGAGCGCCCTCGTAAGCCTAAAAAAGAGCAATATGGTCACGGAGCATATTAGTCTAATAACACTCGTTAATTGCTGCATAGGTCACGTGCTTTAAATCACATGACAAATGTCAATTGAGAGAAATAGGACCCTAGCGCACATTCTCCATCAAAAGGAGATGTGTGATGCAAAACAAGGTGTTCGCTTTTCGCGCTGATAATGTTCGAAAGACTTTTGGACAAAAAATTGCGCTAGACAATGTATCGCTGGAATTGGGTGAAGGTATTACCGCCATTCTTGGTAAGAATGGGGCGGGTAAGTCTACACTCATCCGATGCGCGCTGGGGTTGGAACGGCAGGACAAAGGTCAGATTTCGATCTTTGGTAAGCCTTCTAAAAGCCGCGCGGCGCGTGAACGTGTAGGCGTGATGCTGCAAGATGGTGATCTACCTGACCTGCTCAAGCCTTTAGAGCTCGTGCAGTTATTTGCAAGCCATTATGCCGATCCAATGCCGGTGGCTGATGTCATCGAAAAAGCTCAACTTCAAGGATTTGAGAACAAGCTCTATAAAAACCTGTCGGGTGGCCAGAAAAGGCGCGTTCAGTTTGCTCTTTCGATTGTTGGAAACCCTGACATTCTATTTCTTGACGAGCCAACAACGGGTCTTGATTCAAAGGTGAGACGTTCACTTTGGAATACAGTTCAAGAATTGGCAAAATCTGGAAAAACGATCTGCCTGACAACACACTACCTTGAAGAAGCCGAAGCGCTAGCTGATCGCGTTGTCGTGCTAGATGCAGGTCAAATCATTGATGATGACAGTGTTTCTGAAATGCAGAAACGTATGGGCGTGTCGATCATTCAATGCTCGGCAAACCTAAGTGAAGGGGAGCTTTTAGCGCTTCCCAAAGTCGTTTCCTGCAAGCTTGACGGTAGCGCATTGGAAATTCGCACATCTGATCCAGATGCCACGATGAAAGCACTTATCGCGCAGCACCCAACTGTCGCTGACCTATCTATTTCCCGTCCAAATCTTGAAGATGTTTTTGAGGCTCTGACACAATGAGTATGTTTAAATCGCTGTCCGCAGAAGCGGGTGCAGAAATACTAAGTGCGATGCGTTCTCCATCCTACATGATCCCAACGCTCGTCTTTCCAATCGCGTTTTACGCCTTGTTTGGTTTGGTACTTACGCAAGGCAGGGAGATGACGGCTTATCTATTGGCCACCTATGGCGTATTTGCGGTTATGGGGCCTTCTATCTTTGGGTTTGGGGTGACGGTTGCTACTGAAAGAGAGCGGGGCTGGCTTCAGCTTAAACAAATATCACCAACACCTGCGCTTGGGTTCGTATTTGGAAAATTTATCACAACGCTTTTGTTCTCGGGGATAATATTAGCGCTTCTATATTGCACAGCAGCCTATGGCGGAATTGCCATGCCCAGAGAGGTTTGGGCGAGCTTATTAGGTGTCCATTTGCTCGCTATATTTCCGATGCTTCTGATCGGGTTGAGCATAGGACTATTGTTGCGTTCAAATGCTGCGCTTGCAGTGGCGAACATTGTCTTTATGGGATTGGCTATATTGGGTGGCTTATGGATGCCTGTCTCGGTCTATCCCGAAGTGATGCAAAATATAGCCAAATTGCTTCCGTCTTATCACCTAGCCGAAATTTCACTGGAAGTTAGCCAAGCTCCCGGTGAGCGCAACATCCTGAGTAATCTCATTCCAGTTGTAATCGCGACAGGGCTTTTGCTTGGTTTGGTGATGGTGTCTTGGAACCGTCAAAAGAAATAATCTATTGAATTTAGGTATAAAATTATGATCCGCAAAATCGCACCAATTGGTTTGACAGTGCTGGCAGTTGGGTTAGCTAGTCTTGTCTTTTTACTTCCAACACCTGAAACGACATTGAGCAATAAAGTTGAGTTATCTGAAGAGAAATCTAAATCATCTCTTTATGTCGAGAATGTACGTCTCGCTCAAAATGGAAAACTTGGCACATCAACAAACTTGTTGATCGAAAATGGAATAATCACTGGAATAGGTTCTGAGCTTTCGTCAGACGGTTTAGAGGTATTTGAGGGGCAGGGGCGTACAGTTCTGGCTGGTTTGATTGACAGCCATACGCATTCTCATGGAAGTGCATTATCAGATGGGGTTCGTTTCGGAGTCACCACACATCTTGATATGTTTAGCGATAGCGCGGTTTTAGGTCAGGCTAAACTGGATCGCGTAGATGTGAATTCGCATAACAAAACAGACCTGTATTCGGCTGGTATGATGGCAACGTCACCCGGTGGGCATGGGACCCAATACGGCGTGCATATCGAAACAATTGAAACAGTTGATCAAGTTCCAGCTTGGGTAGATGCGCGAAAAGCTGAAGGCTCTGATTTCCTGAAGCTAGTCTACATGCCGGAGCAAGATTGGGTCACGAGCCTCGACAGAGACGTTGCCCGAACAATCATTGAGGAAGGCCATGCGCGAGGTTTAAAAGTTGTCGCTCACATCAATACCGACACCGAAGCAAGGCATATGATTGAGGATGGTATTGATGGTCTTGTGCACATATTTGGCAATAAAGCCGCTGATGATGATCTTGTTAAGTTGGCGAAAGAAAAAGAGATTTTCATTATCCCAACTTTGTCCGTTATCGCATCTGTCGCGAACGAGAAAGTCGGTCATAACTTTGATGAAGCGCTATTTTCGCCAATGCAAAAACAGACACTTAATGCTGGTTTTGGCGTAGAAATTCCTGGTTTTAACCTTGGATATGCTCTTGAAAGTGTGAAGTTATTTTATGACGCAGGCGTATCAATTCTTGCAGGATCAGATGCTCCCAACCCAGGAACTGCTCATGGTGTTAGCTTGCATCAAGAAATGGAATTACTTGTACGTGCCGGCTTGTCGGAGGCAGATGTTTTAGCTGCCGCGACGACTATCCCAGCATCACTTTTTGAGTTGGAAGGGCGGGGAGAATTACAACTAGGTAGCCGCGCAGATTTTGTGCTTATTGATGGCAATCCATATGAAGAGATTAGCGCTACTCAGAATATATCTTCAGTGTTCAAAAATGGAAAAATTGTCGAGCGCAAAGTAAAAAAAGAAAAAGCCGGTGCGTCACTTGGTGCGATGATTATCTCTGATTTTGAAAATGGGATGAATGCCTCGGAAACATTTGTATGGAGTGCGACGACAGACGAAATGGCCGGCGGAGCTTCAACTGCGAAACTGTCAGAAAGTGTTGATGCGAATGGTAATAAAAACCTTCAGGTCGATATGAAGAACAATGCAGGGTTTCCATATCCGTGGGCAGGCGCAAGTGTATTTGCAAAAGATGGTCGTTTGGACCTGAGTGGAATAAATTCCCTCGTCTTTGAGGTTAAAGGCACACCGGGGCAATATAGAGCGATGGCATTTAGCGGGAATACACGTGGAGTGCCACCAACATTGGCCTTTAGTGCGACTGAAGAATGGTCGACCATTCGATTGAGTCTAACTGAATTTGTAGGATTAGAGCTTGATAACATCAATGGTTTCGCCATTGTCTCGGGTGACGGTGTTGGAAGTTCACAGCTCTATATCGATAATATTAGGCTAGAAAAATAATGACTGAAACGGCTCAAAACAAAAAAAGCAAAACACCAATTTTTCAAAAACCTGTTGCTACGTTGATCTATTTGGTTTTTCTATTTCTTCCATGGTTGTTAAAGGCACCAACCCAAGTGGAATTGCTGGCGACGATTGCATCGGCTGTTATCTATATTCCTCTACATTTTAAATCACACGCTGCATCGGCCGAACACAAACATTGGTATATTATAGCTGTCCTCGTTTTAGGTGCGCTTACCGCGCCTTTCTGGAATGGGCACAATGTGTATTTTATCTATGGTGCGGCGATGGCTGGTTTTATTCTTGACCGTCGCAATGCTGGAATAGCCATGGTTTTGGTTATAGCGGCTTATGTCATCACTGCTTTGGTTGCAGAGCGCTTCATTTATGAAATTCCAATGACCATCGTGATTGCGGTTATGGTTTGGCTTTCATGTCTCAGGGATTCTCATGAGAATGAAAGATACGAGCAAGCTGAACGTGAGAGGGCCTTGGAAAAGCAACTTGCATCCATAGCTGAACGCGAACGGATTGCCGCTGATCTACATGATGTCATTGGTCAAACATTGACGTTGGTTGCTCTTAAAAGTGACTTGGTTTCCAAGCTGATTTATAAAGACGCTGAGCGCGCTAAATGTGAAATGCAAGAATTGCAATCAGCCAGCAGAGATGCACTGACGCAAGTGCGTTCTACTTTGCGAGGGCTAACTGAAACGACTGTCGCGGTAGAATTGTCATTAGCTCGTAAGGTTCTGGAAGCATCCAATATTGTTCTTTCAATTGGCGGGCAGGTTCCTGAACTTTCTCGCCAGCAAAATACCGTGCTTGGACTCGTTATTCGAGAGGCTTGTACCAATGTTGTTCGTCATTCAGGGGCTGATAAGGTTTCAATAATTTTCGAAACGGAAGATGACGTGCATTCACTTAGTATCGAAGATAATGGTTCGGGAATTCAGGAGAGTGATGTGTCCTCAAACGGAGTGGGCCTTACAAGTATTAGGAAACGCATATCTTCTCTTGGAGGACTTTTGACGATTCAGGGCGACAAAGGAACGATATTGCGAGGTGTAATTCCGGCATGATCCGAATAGTTTTGGCTGAAGATCAGGTTATGCTTCGTAGCGCGCTCGTCTCCTTGCTTTCGCTTGAGGAAGATTTTGAAATAGTTGGCACAGCGGATGATGGAGTTCAGGCTCAACGATTAGTTCGTAAATTTGAACCAGATATTTTGATTAGTGATATTGAGATGCCCGAAATGACGGGTTTGGAACTTGCGGATCGTCTGGCTCAAGAGGGGACAAAAACGAACGTCATTATCATCACGACTTTTGCGCGACCTGGTTATATCAAACGCGCGAGAAATAGTGGCGTAAAAGGCTATATTCTCAAAGATGCACCAAGTGACATACTCTCTGATACAATTCGGAAAGTGGCAGCTGGGGAAACCGTATTTATTGATGCTGATATAGATGACGAGTTAGTAGAAGACCCTCTAATCGATCGGGACCGTCGATTATTGCGCTTGGTCGAGCAGGGTAAAACAAACAAAGAGATAGCAGAAGCACAGAACCTATCCGTTGGAACGGTCCGCAATTATTTGAATGAAGCTGGTTCAAAATTAAATGCCACAAATAGGATCGAGGCGTTCCGAATAGCCCGCGACAATGGTTGGCTCTAGGTCATTTTTAACGGACTGCTTTCGCAAATCGTAGATTGACCAATGTAAGTTGGTCTTCAATCATTTTTTCTCTTGTGTTTTTTATTATCTGATGGACACAATCTCGACTGCAGCTAGCGGATAATAAGCCTTCATTTGTTTAATGTCGGTGAGAAAATAGAAAAAACACGGGATTATCAAACAAATCAGTGTAGGTTTTTTGTCTTCGTAGTTACGCGAAGTTGATTAGACTTTTGCTGATGTTTTTATGGCGTTTGATATTTTCCCAGAGGGGAATTTTTATGAAAAACAAAGCGCGTTCAATAACTGCTCTGTTGGCAATTGCTTTGCCGACTTCGTCTTTTTGTTTGCCTGCTAATGCGCAGGCGGCAAGTGGTGAAGGTGTTGCGAAACAAGTTTATCAGGACAATTGTGGCGCTTGCCATGGTAACACCTTAGAAGGCGGAATTGGTCCTTCACTCATTGATGACGTCTGGACAAACGGTAAAACAGACGACGAAGTCATGGCGTCGATTTCTGTCGGGTATCCAGAAAAAGAAATGCCAGGCTTTTCTGACATATTGTCAGAAGACACTATCCGTTCTCTCGTGATTTATATCGCTGAGGAGAAGGCTCTCGCTAAAAATAGAGCTGAAAAGAAGATCAAGTTTTCGCCCGACCGCATTTATAAATCCCAGCATCTGGATTTTAAGTTAGAACTAGCGCTTAAATCAGAAGAAGAAATTTGGGGTCTAGAATTTCTACCTGATGGATCTTTTTTAGCGACAGACCGCAAAGGTCCGCTCTTGCTTGTTTCTAAGGATAGAAAAGTCAAAAAAATCAAGAAAACGCCTGAAGTTTGGCATAAAATTCAGGGCGGGATGATGGATGCTAAACTGCATCCTAATTATGAAGAAAATGGTTGGATTTATATTGCCTATTCAGCACCTGCTGAGAGCGATGATTCCGTCGGCATGACACGCATTGCGCGTGGACGTATTAAAAATGGGTGTTGGGAAGATGAAGAGATAATTTTCCAATCAAAGCCTGAGCACGAAACGAATAAAGAATATCACTTTGGTTCACGTCTCGAATTCCTAGATGGTTATGTGTTTTTCTCGGTCGGTGATCGAGGAGAGCAAGAAAATGCTCAGGACTTGTCATGGCCGAGTGGCAAAATTCACAGACTACATGATGATGGGCGCATTCCTGAAGACAACCCATTTGTCGATGTTGAAAATGCGTATCCATCGATCTTTTCTTATGGCCATCGAAACCCGCAAGGTTTAACGGTCGGCGGCCCTGATGGTGCGCTATATATTTCCGAACATGGCCCTAGAGGCGGAGACGAAATTAATCGTCCTGAGATTGGGAAAAATTATGGATGGCCATTCATCACTCACGGTATGAATTATGACGGTACACCGATGACGGCATCTACTGCGAAGGAAGGCATGGAACAGCCCTTAATCTATTGGGTGCCGTCTATTGCAACAGCTGGAATAACCTCTGTACAAACTGATGCGTTTCCTGAATGGGAAGGGGATATACTTATCTCAGGCCTTCAATCTCAAGAGTTGCACCGCGTGCGTTTTGTCGACGGAAAAGTTGCCGAAGATGAGATTTTGATAAAGGGAATAGGACGCGTTCGTGACGTAACAATCAACAAAAAAGGCGAGATTTTTGTTGTGATGAATGATGATACATTTGGTCCAAGCTCAGTGTATCGGTTATCGCCTTTAAGTGACTAAATTTATACAATTAAAAACTATTCAGAAATAATCGGAATAAGAGAATATTCTGAGCTTTTGGGACCTGAAAATCTCGAACGACTTAGGCCCAGATAGGCTTATAATAATGGAGGGAATGATGAGATTACTAACTTTGCCGCTGGCTGCAATAGCGACTTCGGCGTGTGCTTTGCTGCCACAGCAAGATTCGGCGGAACCAATCGTCGCTGAAGTATTGGAAAAAGCACCAGCGGTCGAAGAAGCTGTTACTTCAGCACCGTTTACTGATGCCGCTTTAATGGACGAGGTGATTGCGAGCTTTGTCAAAGATGGTCATGTCGCTGGTTATTCTGTTCTCGTTCACGAGAAGGGACAGGAAACTTACTATGGTGATGTTGGCTATGCAGATATAGAAAACAAAACACCGTTTCAGCGTGACTCCCTTCACAGCATCTATTCAATGACTAAACCTGTTGTCAGCGTAGCGTTGATGACGCTTTATGAGCAGGACAAGTTTGAGCTTGATGATCCAATCTCCAAACACTTGCCTGAATTCAAGCAGGCAAAAGTTTATGTGGGTGAAGATGATGATGGAAACCCGATTTTTGAGGATGCTAAAAAGCCGATAACGGTTTTAGATATGCTGCGCCATACAGCTGGAATTCCTGAGAGTTTTTGGGGTGGACCTGATACTGGAAGCGAAATTTTCGGTACAGAAACTGAAATTGGTATTGAAAATACACTAGATGAAATGGCGCAAGCTGGTGGTGGGCTTCCATTGCTCTTCCAACCGGGTACGCAATGGCGTTATTCATGGGCAGTGGATATGCAATCTTTGATGATTGAGCGCTTATCGGGAAAGCCAGTTGAGGTATTCTTACAAGACGTTCTATTTGATCCGTTGGGTATGAAAGATACTAGCTATTACGTCCCAGAGGCCAAGCAGGACCGTCTCGCTACAATTTATACAATGAACGAAGACGGGGTTCTGGAAAAGAATACCGATGAGTTCACGAATGATTTGCACCGCAAGCCACACAATCTAAAGCCGGGTAGTTTGGGGCTAGCATCTACTATTGATGATTATGCTCAGTTTGCGCTTATGCTCCTCAATGATGGTGAGCTGAATGGAAATCGTATCTTGAAGCCTGAAACCGTACGTTTGATGAGTGATGACCACTTGCCATCAGACCTTAAGGATACATCGTTTCTTGGAGAACGAGGGTTTGGGATTGGTTTTACAGTTCGCTTAAACCCACCCAAAAGTGATGAAGATCATTTTGGGTATGTCGGTGAATTTCGTTGGGGCGGCGCAGCTGGAACAAATTTCTGGGTTGACCCGGTGAATGATCTTGCTGTCGTCATCATGACGCAAAGACTGCCATACGATGGAGCGTTGCATAAGCAGATTCGTGACGCTGTTTATGGAATTAAGCACGACGATTCTGAAGATAGTGCTTCTGAGTAAAGTCGATTGAATTGAAAAGGGCGCGCTGTAATTTTATACAGCGCGCCCTTTTTCTGTAGAGGCTACTTAATCAAGCATGTCTCGTTAGTAGATGTATCGATTCCCAGATCTTTGATTTTGATGTTGCGAAATGCTACGCCGCCATCATTGTATTGCAGCATAATTGTGCCGGACGATCTTTTTCCAAAATCTACTTCATCTTTGAACAGACTTTGTGACACTCTTTGGTCATAGTCAGCGCTGCACCGATCAACTTCAAGAATTTTTTCTCCGTTTAGCCAGTGTTGTACGATGGGGCCTTGAACCGAAATTTTACCTGTATTCCATCCGTTCTTTTTGTTGTCTGTTCCCGTCTGCGAAAGCTCGGCTGGTTGTTTTGGCGAGGCAATGTCAAAAATCGAACCCAATCCTCGGTTTGATGTTGAGCCATCTGCTTCGGGCTGCACGATTTGATATTCAAGTAGCGATTTTTCGCCAGGGATAGCGAGGTATTTAACACCGCTATTGGCACCTTCTTCACTCTTAAATTCAAAAGCTAATTCAAAATTCGAATAAGATTGATCTGTGAATAGGCTTTGAGAGTCTTTCTCGAGCTTTTCAACTGATTTTATTGAATTGAGTTCTCCATCCGAGATAACCCATCTGTCTGAGCTGGCTGGTGAACCATCGACAAAATTCCAACCTTCAAATGTCTGCCCATCCCACAAATCTTCGTAACTGATTTGCTTTTTTGTTGGGCCATTTGTTGGCGCAGCTGTCACGCTGCAACCTGCTGCTAAAACTAGCGTCACTAATCCAGTAAATCGTTTCATCGTTTTCCTCCGTATTGATGTTTTTATCTTGTGTGAAATGACAAAATTGATTGGTCCCAAGCCAGTTCAACTATCAATGATTGTCTCCGGCGTCTTTGAAATTAAGGGGGCGGTTTTACAGGGCGTTCAACCATCTTTCTCTTTGCACTGACGGTGGTTGAAAAACACATGAAGTGGGAGCTATTCGCTGGATAAAATCTTAAGAGGATTGCTGCTAATTTAGCAATGTTTGAAAGCGAAATAAAAAGCTAATTCTTAGTTTTGTCTATGGTGTTTCTGTCGATCTAAAATATTTTTGCATTTTATATGGAGGATTATTTGTTTTGGGGTGTTTTAGGGTTGAATAGGTTTCTGTTCTGCTGGCTGGGACAGCGTAGTTTTGCGCCGGGTTGGGCTAGTAAATAGGATTTATTTGATTGAGTTTAAGCATCTGGTGGGGGGCTGGTGGGCCTGTGAAAGCGGCAGTTTTGAATGGCAGCTTTTTAAGTATAGGGTCGCGAGGCTGGGAGTTGTGAAGTTGACGGCAATAAAATGAAGTTAAGTTGCGTTGAAATCTTTACGCGGCAATAAAAAGTAGAGCTTGTATTCCGTCTGTGTTTCTGGGGTCTAGAGATGCGGTCAAACCCAACAAAGCAAATAAATATAAAGATAATGCTTTGGGGTAATGCAGGTGAAAAAGATTGGGAGGAGTGGTGACGAACATTAAGGGAGTAAATGTCCAGGCGCAGTCTGAGGGGATTAGCGTGGAGACAGGTGAAGATTTAGAAACTGCATATCTCAATTCTCTTTCTGAATTGAAGCGTTATATTGTGCGATTATTGCCCAACTCCCGGTTTACAGCTGAGGTGGATGATATCGCGCAAGAGGTGTTTTTGAGGGCCTATGCTGCGAAGAAAAGACAAAAACTGGAGTTTGGAAAAGCTTATCTGTTTAAGGTCGCGCGGCATATTTCATTCAATATAAGCAGGAAAAATCACAGGTCCGTTGAAGATGTAGTTGCGGATTTTGTTTATGAAGGTGTTGCAGAAGAAGTGCAGGGGCAGGCGGAACAATTGTTTCAGAGGGACCGCCTTAAAGCACTGAATGAGGCAATGGCGGTACTGCCGCCTAAGTGTAGGAAAGTTTTTTTCTTGAGGCATTTTGAGGGGCTGTCTCATAAGGAAATTGCTAAGAACATGGATATTTCGACGAGTACTGTTGAGAAGCATATTGCGAAAGCGCTTTTGGTAACTTCAAGACACATGAAAGCAATTGGTTTCAATGAGGAGGCGCCTTCTTCAACGGAAGATTAGCGGCGTAATGATATTGAGTAAGACATTTGAAGACCGAGAACTTGAAGCTTGTACATGGATTGCAAAAATCGACTCTGGTTTAGCGACCTCAGAAGATATTAGTGCCCTTCGCGAGTGGATTCTGGAGCACCCTGAAAACAAGCAGGCTTTTGAGTCGTTTTCTGCTGACTTTATTGCTGTTCGTGATTTGCTCTCTACGGTTGGTGAAGCAGTTCATGACATAGAGAATACCAAGAAAAATTCCGAAAGTTTTCTTGGGTGGATAGTAGATACTGTTCGTGACTGGAAAGTCTGGGGTGCTGGAGGTGTCGTTGCCGCTAGCTTGGCATGGGCAGTTTTTGTTGGTGGAGGTAGTGGTATTTTATTGCCTTCGGATGGTGTAGAAGGTGCGCCCGTCTATTACGCATCCAATGTTGGACAGCGGGAAACTGTGCAGTTGGCCGACGGGTCAAGCCTAATGTTGAATACCAACACAGAAGTTTCAGTTGAATATACGCCTTACGAAAGAAGGGTTCATCTCGTCAAGGGAGAGGCAGTATTTAGCGTTGCCAAGGACCCGAATAGACCGTTCCGCGTTCACACTAATCGAGCCGTTGTTAAGGCTATTGGGACTGTGTTTTCGGTAAAATCGTTGGAAGGTAAAGTCGAGCTTCTCGTTGAAGAGGGGATTGTTGAGTTTACTGCAAATGCGATTTCAGAAAAATTTGAAAGTGTAGAAAGCTTAGAGCCCGAAAAATTATCTGAAAGCCTTCTGGTCTCTTCAGGTGGTTATACTGTCTTTGAGAGTGCTACAAAAAAAATCACTGAGCATACAAATGTTGTGGAGCTAGTTGAGCGTCGAATGGCATGGCGATCGGGTATGTTGAGATTTGAAAGTGATCCGTTAATTGAGGTTGTTGAAGAATATAATCGATATATCGATTATGAAATCGTGATCGACGACCCAAGTTTAGAAGTTTTGCCGGTTGCTGGCGCGTTCCCAATAGGGGAAATGGATGCCTTCATAGATGCTTTGGGGCAGGGGTTTGGGGTGCAGGCTGTTTATGGTGATGATCAAACCATACGCTTGACAAATAGGTAACTGGTAAGCTTGTAGGGATCATTTTCGTAAATTAGAAGTATTGGCCGATTAATTTTTTGATTTTATAAGAAAAATGGAGAAAATCCTATCTAAAGGTGGGGGATAATAGTCCGCCGTTTGTTTACAACTAGGTACCATATATTGATTGGAAAAATCGAAGTGGTGCCGTCCGGGAGGAGAGTTAAAATAAAGATTCCAAGCAACCATATGTGGTTGGGGGCCGCAGCATATTTGTCTGTTATTCAGGTAGCATATGCTGATGGGGATAAGTTCGCTTTTGATGTGCCGCCTACTAGCGTCGCAGAAGCGTTGTTATTGGTTGCTGAAAGATCTGATGTTCCTTTGCTTTTTTCGCCGGATATCGTTGGAGCCACAAATACAAGTGGCTTCGTTTGTGAATGTACGGTGGATGAAATTCTTGCCAAAATACTCGATGGGCATGAATTAGAAGCGCATAGAACTGACTATGATGTCATACTTATTCGGCGCTCAATTCCACCGCATAAAATAAGCGGGGAAGAAGAATTGAACACTTCATCTAGAAAAACTCTAATGATCGGGGCGGCAGCAGCAGCGCTTACCTTGAGTGGTCAGCAGGCAAGCGCCCAGGCAGAGGATACAGTTGAACAGGTAGAGACAGCTGTTGAAGATACAAATCGAACATTAGACACGATTGTTGTATCTGGTATTCGTCAGTCATTGAAAGACGCGATGGATATTAAACGCCAGGGGCAAGGTGTCGTTGATGCTATTTCAGCTGAAGACATTGGTAAGTTTCCGGACACAAACTTGGCAGAGTCACTTCAGCGTATCACTGGTGTGTCGATTGATCGTTCAAACAATGAAGGTAACCAAGTCACTGTTCGTGGGTTCGGACCAGACTTTAACCTTGTGACATTGAACGGCCGTCAAATGCCGCGGTCATCATCTCTAACATCTGATGGTATTCCCCGTAGTTTTAACTTCCGCGAGCTATCTTCAGAGCTCGTGTCAGGCGTTGAAGTTTACAAAACTGCCCGTGCGGATGTCGATTCTGGTGGTATTGGTTCTGCCATCAACATTAAAACAGCGCGCCCATTTGACTATGATGGCTTTACAGCCTTCGGAAGCGCCAAAGGTGTTATTGATAGAAGTGTTGAAAATGGCGATGAGATAACTCCTGAAGTTTCAGGGTTGGTCAGTCACAAATTCCTAAATGATAAAGTCGGAATATTGTTGGCTTTATCTCACTCTGAACGTCACAGCCATACTGACCGCGTGGGAACAGAAGGCTGGGTGCGCAACCGTAATGCTGCTGCTATGGATACAAGTAATATCGATAACGGAAGCGGGACTTTTTGGGTGCCGTGGACCGTTGATCTAGACTTACTCGATACTGAGCGTACACGTCAGAACGGTCAACTTGTCTTACAATTTGCACCAACTGATCGGTTTACAGCAACAGTTGATTATACCGCGCAACGGTTTGAGCAAGTTTCTCAAATGAACCGTCAAGGTTTGTGGTTTGATGCGCCGTCTGGTACTCCGGATGTGAATGGTACGTTGGTAAACCCAATCGAAGTCACAGATGAGTTAAACTTCTGGGCTTGGCAGTATTATGAGAAAACAGAAGGTGACTCATTTGGTCTGAATTTGGAGTGGGAAGCAACAGATTCCCTGAGTTTTACACTTGATATACATGACTCGACTTCGAAATCTAATCCTGACGGTGTAAACTCAGAGCACCGTACGAATTTGGCAAATGGTGTTTATGAGCTAAACGATGATGGTGTTCCTGAAGGAGTTGCCAATAAGCTAGTGGATTTCACCGCTGATTTCTCTGGTGATATCCCGACTGTTTCAGTTGATGATTCTGCTCTGGCCGGTGGTGCTTACAATCCAGCCAACATTATACCAGACTTGTTCCACACTTTTGGATATCAACTGGATAACAATATTCAGCAGGCTAAATTGTCTGGTAAATGGAAGAACCAAGGTGATGGTGCTCTAAAACAACTTAATTTTGGCCTTCAAAACACGAAGTATGATATTAAGACACGTCAGTTTGGAACGTTTGCCTTTATCAAGACACTTGATCTTGGTGACTTAGAGTTAGGTTTTCAGCCGGTCGGTGATGCGCTGAGTGAATTTGGCGGTGCTAGCTCAATCTATCCATTGGTACCAAAATATTCTGCAAATGAATATATTGCACTTGCTGATGAGCAGGGGCTTTTCTTTCAGGCGGCCCCTTCATTGAATGGCGTAGAGGAAGAAACATTTGCAACCTATTTGAGCGCTGATTTTGAATCTGAATTTAACGGTATGACAGTTTATGCAAATGCTGGTGTTCGTTATGAAGATACAAAAGTGACATCTAATTCTGTGCAAGAAGGCTTTGCAAATCTGCAATATAACCACGTGACTGGTATTTCTGTCATCGATGATGGCAATCCTGTACCTTTGGTTTTTGATGGTGGATATAAGAAATTCTTACCAAATTTCGACTTGAAAATGGATATTACAGATAAATTGGTCGGAAGATTTTCTTACGGGAAGACGATGACGCGCAGTAGTATCGATAAATTATTCCCGTCATTGTCGATTAGAAGAGTGCAGCCTGATAATGTGCCGACAGCGTATCAAGGTAATCCAAATTTACTTCCTTTTGAGTCAGATAATATCGATTTTTCACTGGAATATTACTATGACGACGCGAGTTATGTCTCTGTTGGGCATTTCCAGAAATTTGTCGACGATTTCATTGGAGAAAGAACGTTTAATCGTACAATTGAGGATGTGAATGGTAACCCGCTAACAGATCCAAGTGTAAACGCAGACCCGCTCTTGTGTCCTGCTGAGCCTATTCCGACACCTGCGTGTTTCAACCGTCCAGATCAGCCTGAATTAGTATTTGAGACGAGTACTCCTGAAAACCAAAACGCTGCTGAAGTGACGGGTTGGGAATTGAATGTGCAGCACATGTTTGGTGAAACAGGTTTCGGTGCCATTGCAAACTACACCATTGTTGATGCGGATGTTGAATACGATGTTCGTCAAATTGATGGAAACCGAGCGCTTACTGGCCTAAGTGACTCGGCGAACTTGGTTGGATTTTACGATAAAAACGGTATTCAGGCCCGTGTCGCTTATAACTGGAGGGATGAATTCCTCTTGAAGGGCGGTAATGAGCCTACATTTACTGAGGCATATGGTCAGATCGACGTAAATGCGAGCTACGAGGTCAATAATCATCTCACTGTTTTCGTTGAGGGATTGAATGTCACTAATGAAACAACACGTCGTCACGGGCGCTATAGAGAGCAGCTATTGAGTGCGGAACAATATGGTGCACGTTACAACATTGGTGTTCGCGCTAAATTCTAATCTTTAGTTTTCTAGACTATTGAAAGTAATAAAGAAGGAGGTCGCCACTATTGTGGCGGCCTCTACTTTTTGGGGTATAAGGATACCACGCATAGAAACGACTTGTTCTAGGGGGGATGCCCCCTTACCACTAGAGCGTTTAGAATGTCGCTCTTGAATTAATTATTAGCCCGTTGATACAAAGGGCCCAAGCTTTGAATTAGATGGAGCGTTTCTCTAAGGCGAATGCTGTAGCGGGATTTTGAATAAAAATTTGTTCAATCTCTAGGTCTGTGACCCCATCCTGTTTTAAGTATGGAATTAAGTCAGTCATAATTGGGGTGAATGGGCTAAAATCTCCACCATCCTTATCTCCCAATGTGTACCAGCCAGCATCTTGGGATAGGTGGATCTGAGAAAGTACGCCAGCTTCTTTGAATTTCCTTACGAATTCACCGTACTGTTTTTCTTGTCCGGGACGGTAGCCGTCAAAAGATATGAATGCTCCCATCTTCGCAGCGTTTATGATCGGTGTGAACTGAGCTTCATTTTGTGTGTGGATCCATATGAATGCTGAAGGGGACACGCCTAAAGCTTTAAATCGTTCAATAATCCCTTTGGCTCCCTCAGCTATGAAGCCGGGGCCAAATCCGCCCCAAGGTCCTATATGAACACCAATAACCATTCCGGTGGCTAAATGTGTAATTGCTGCCGCGTCGACTATTTTTTTGTCCAGCTCGCTTAACTTGCCGCCATTTATGCCCAACTTGATCATACCGGGATGCACATCAGTGCCATCTATTCCTGATGTGAATTCGGAAATCCAACGCGCCGCCAATGCTTTATTGTCTTCTTCTCGGACGTATTGTGGGATGAACATTTCGTTGGCTGTTAGGTATGCGCCTGTCGCCATTATTATATTCACATCACTAATTGTGGAGAGTTTTTTTAACACAGTGGGAGATCGACCTGCTCCTACCGCTATTGGGTCTACAATTGTCTGGATACCTGCTTTTTTGACTTCTTGGAGGTGGGGTAAGACATTTGACGAGACATTTTCAAAGTCGATATTAATTGGAAGGGCCAATTGTTTTTCCAATGGCCGAAAGTCTAAAAACAGATGTTCATGGGGAAGGGTCCATCCCATATCTGTCGTTGATATCGGTCCATTTACTGTCATAGCCGTTGACTTTGAAGTTTTACTGGTATGGGCACATCCAGAAAGGGCGAGATATGTTCCACTGGCTAAGCTGATTTTTATAAGTGATCTGCGGTCCATTTTATTGCCCTTCCTGTGAAATGTGCGTGATATTTCATGCTATATAAGAATAGGCTGCAAAAAGATTCCAAATTCAAAAATGTGAAATATTACCAACTTCTGTCAAAAGTAGAATTACGCCTACTGTTAAGAATAACATCATACAGAATACGGGCTGTATGGAAAGACTTGTTCAGACTCGACGCTTATAGGCCTCTGAAGTTTTATCAAAAGAGAGTAGTGGAAAGATGTTTCTCAGTTGTTGTATGTGTAATGATGCAAGGCAGATATGTGATATTGCAGCAATATCACGAAAAATTGTATACGATTACATTCAGTAACCATTGTGCGTTATCTTAAAATGACGTAATAATTGTTGACAATAAACAATAAGAAGACTCGAAAACTGAGGGAATTAATGCGCCGTCCAATTTTATCTATATGGCTTGTCACGCTAGCGCTGGTGCTAGGCGTGCAATTTGTCGCTTTCCTAGCACCCCTTAATGGTGCGGAGGGAGCAGGTTTTGGAAGGTTCTTAGGCCGTTTCCACCCTCTAGTATTGCATTTCCCAGTCGCTTTTCTGGTCCTTGCTGGGCTTCTCGAGTTATCTAGACTTATACCTAAGAAGATACCTTTTGTTAGCGCTTTAGAACTCACAAAATTTGTCGGGCCAGTATTGGTTTTATCTGCTTTATCTGCATGTGCGACCGTTATATTGGGGCTATTGTTAGCTTCAAATGAAGGGCACGCAGGCGGATTAATTGAGAGCCACCGTACAAGAGGTATTTGGGTTGCTATTCTAGCATGTCTTGCTGCAGCAATTTATTATACTGATGTGGTTCTTAAAGATAAGAAATATGCAATCGGTTATAGAGTTTGTTTGGGTGCTTCTGTCGCGTTGATGGGACTAGCTGCCCATGACGGTGGATCAATGGTTCACGGACCAACATATCTTTCCGCTCACGCACCAAAGTTTTTGCGTCCGTTGTTAGAAACTCATACTGGTGATGACAAGAAACACACTGTCAGTGCATCAACTGAAGATCTAACTGTTTCTCCAGAGTTAATAGGTCGTTTTCAGGCCGATGTTGGGGGCTTTTTCGGCACTTATTGTTCGCGTTGTCACGGTGATGGTAAGCAAGAAGCGAATGTTGATCTAGCGGACTTTGACCCAACGTTTCAAGAGCATGATAGTCAACACCACTGGAACCGTGTGTTAGGTGTGCTTGGTTCTCACCGCATGCCGCCAGTCGAGGCGAAACAGCCTGCAGATCATTCACGTGCTAAAGCCATTTCTTGGATTCAGGATGCGTTGAAACAACACGCTGTTGCAAGACGTGCTGACCGCGCCAATGCGCCACTTCGTCGACTAAGCCGCAGAGAAATGAACCATGTTTATCAGGATCTATTCAATGTAGACTCCAATTTTGTTGGCATGCTCCCTGAAGATCCAAAATCTGAGCACGGTTATGACACCGATGCAGATCTTCTAATGGTCGCTATGTCTGACTTGCGATCTTACCAAGAGATCGCAAGGGGAGCGGTCAATAAATATGTTCGTGTCGGCGAACGCACTGATGACGTCGAGCACTTCTTTGTTGAAATGGAAGATGTTTACCATTACGGGCGTCTAGAAGGTGATGAGTTATCTTATGAAAGAGCACCTCTGCCGATCTCTGCCTTTGAAGTTAAAGCACTGAAAAAGGCGCGTCAGGGTAAGCCTATCGTATATCGCGATCGTAAATATGGTCCATTGCCATACGGTATAATCCCAACGGGTGATGTTCGAGGTGTGGGTGAAGGGCGTGGATTTGCACGCTTACACGAGCAATTCATGTTGTTGAAAACTAAACATACGCAAGGTGAAGTTATTGTTAGAGTGAATGCAGCAATGATTCCGGGGGCTGATGGTGATAACAGTGTGCCACGTTTGAAACTTGAAGCTGGATGGCGCAAGATTCAAAGCTTGAGAGCATCAGTAATCGGTGAGCAGGACGTGACTGCGCCTGTCGATGCGCCTGAAATTGTCGAGTTCAGATTTAGACTGGAAGATATTATTGTTCCTGAAAAGGCTCGCTTCGCGCCTGACAGTGAATATCGTCATGTGCTCCTTGTATTGTCCAACTTTGCGCGTCACGAGAATGGTGCTTTGGCAGGGTCAATTTATGGACAAGTGGATCCATTCTTACCTTCCTATGCAACAGTTGACTTGCCATATCGTGAGCAAGCGGAAGCTGCGGCTGAGTACCAAAAGGTTGGTTATCAAAAATGGGAAGAGGGTGGCGTTCCATATCTTAAATTGGATGCATTAGAAGCGACAATTACGCCAACGTCTGCTGACCCGACTTCTAGATGGATTATTGAACCTCCAGCAGGTGAAGAAAGAGACGTGGAAATCGCTAAAGTAGAAGAGGTCCTTAACCGCTTCTTACCTGAAGTTTTCCGCAGAAACGTATATTCATCTGACTTGACGCATTACAAAAATCTTTTTGTGAAATTGCGTGACAGAGGAGATGGTTTTGAGGATGCACTCAAAGAGGTCATGGCATCTGCGCTTATATCTCCAGAGTTTCTATACATTGGTTTCCCAATTTCAGGTGCCGACGTAGATGCAGCTAAGAGTGAAGACATTCGTCAGAACAACTATCTTGCATCACGTTTGTCTTTCTTCATGTGGTCTTCTATGCCTGATGAAGAATTGAGAGAACTTGCAAGTCAGGTGAAATTATCAGATCCGGCAGTTCTTTCCATGCAGGTTGAACGTATGCTCGAAGATGACAAATCTTCCCGATTGAGCCGTACGTTTGCGGATCAGTGGTTACAGCTTCCAAAGGTCGCAAATACTGGGGTATCGCCAGAGGTATACCCTGATTATAGTGCAGAGTTCGCAGCTTTGATTACCGAGGAAACAAGATCTACTTTTGAAGACGTTGTTCGCAACGGAAGAGACGCACGTTCGCTATTCAAGTCTGAGTACATGATGCTGAATGAGGAGCTAGCGCGTCACTACGGTATTGAAGGCGTGACTGGTGGTGATTTACGCCGCGTACATGTCGGAGACCCTGGTCAGCGTGCAGGTATTTTGACAAATGCAAGTATTCTTACGATGAACTCCGATGGAGTAGATTCACACCCCATTAAGCGTGGAGTATGGATGCTGGAACGCGCTCTGAATAATCCTCCACCGCCTCCGCCTCCGTCTGTACCTGATCTTGATACAAACAACCCTTTGTTAGCGAACATGACGCTGAAGGAAAAAATCGAACAACACCGTGAGTTAAGTGCGTGTTCTGGTTGTCATGAACAGATTGACCCATGGGGCGTCGTATTTGAGAACTTTGATGCGACTGGTCGTTGGAGAGATGCTGTTAAAGTAAACGAGACAAGTCCTCCGCGTGACGTTGATGCAAGTAGTGACCTGCCGGATGGCACGCATGTTGCTAACTTTGAAGAAATTAAGAACTATTTGTTAGAGTCAAAAGAAAGCGATCTGATGAGTAATATAGTTCATCACCTGATGATGTATTCATTGGGAAGAGAGCTAGATATTCTGGATGAACAAGAGGCTCATGAAGTTCACACAACTTTCCGAGCATCAGGATATAAAATTCCAGAACTTGTTAAAGCGATCGTTCAAACCGATGCGTTTACAAATAGAAACCAACCAGATTCGGATAAAAATAAGGTCGAATTGACAAAGGGAGAATTGAATTATGACTAGAAGATTGTTTTCAGACCGTCGTTCTTTTTTGAAAGCCGGAGGAACATCCTTACTGCTTCCTACGCTATCTTCGATGTCAGCTCCTAGTTTTGCTAAAGAGGCTGGTGAAAGCTCGGGTCCTCCAAAGCGTTTATGTTTTATTATGTTTGGAATGGGGGTTGCGTTACCTCCACCTGAGCATGTTGCTCATAAAGACTGGCATTGGTTCCCGCACGAGTTGGGTCGGGATTATAAATTTAATAAATCCTTGGAGTCACTCGCTCCTTACAAGGATAAAATAAGTATCTTGTCAGGTTTGTCACACCCTCGGACGCGTACAATGTATTCGCACTCTACGGGTGGATATTTCTTGAGTGCTGCTGACCCCGAAGCTCCAGGGGGATATTCAATTTCAGCTGACCAAGTTTATGCAAACTACATCGGTGGCGAAACACGTTATCCGTTCATCACAATGTCGACAGAAGGTGGTGTAGGGGACTTTAGAGAGCCTCACACATTGTCTTATACTGGTTCTGGACAGCCTATCCCAGCTGTTGGTGGTCCACGTGCTTTGTTTGAAGAATTGTTTAGCGTTCAGTCTGCTGGCCGCGATGCGATTGAAAAGCAATATGGACGTGACCGTTCAATATTGGATGCATTGGTTCCTGACTTAAAGAAATTGAATGCATCGCTGCCGTCTGAAGATAGAGGCCGTTTGGAGCAGTATGCGACTGCTGTACGTTCTCTAGAAGGTAGAATTGCGCGTGCTCAGTCTTGGTTGGATGTGCCGAAGCCTTCTGTTCCTGAAAGCCAGTTTATTCTGGACGTAGATCCTATTCAGGATGGTCCGACGCAATTCATAGACTCAATGTTTGACCTTATCCACGCTTCGTTTGTGACTGATAGTACGCGTGTTGCATCATATGCGTTGGTTGAAGAGTCTCCGGGCGCAGTCGCATGTCGTTTCCCGCAGGCTATTGGCTTGCCGCATCACCACTCAATTAGTCATGATTTCAACTCTGAAGGTGGATATGAGCGTTGGGGTAAGTATGACCAATATTTGGCACAACGTTTCTCTGGTTTCTTGAAGCAAATGTCAGAAACTGATGACCCATTTGCTGAGGGATCATTGTTGGATAACACTATTGTATTGTTCGGTTCTGGAACGAGTACTGAGCATAATCCACGGAACTTCCCGCTAGTCTTAGCTGGTGGAGATAACTTTGGCCTAAGACACGGCGAGCATCAGAATTTTGATGAGAGTATTCCGATGTCCAATTTATTGCTGACATTACTTCAGCAATTGGGTACTCCAATTGATACATTTGCTGACAGTACAGGGAATATTCCTGAGATACTTGTGTAAGTCATCGTCAGAAATTTGAATTCCAATAAAGCGGCCTCTAATGTGGGGCCGCTTTTTTGTTGCAGTCAGATAGTAACAGGTGAGTGCGCATTAAGTTTGTTGAAGGCGATGCCCAAACTATTATCGATTGGACAGAATACTCTCTAGCTATCGAACACTGAAGCTATGGCTCCTCATTAGAAGGCTCATCCATATTATACTTATGAGTAGCCTATAAAGCTAACCGCGCGCTGTAGGGCTTCGCAGAACGTTTCAGCGTGTGCATTCAGTTCTCGGCATAGTAACTGGACAGTACCTAAGTATACATTCTTGAATATCTTAAATTGTGTGAGGGAGCAGGCAGATGCAAATGGGCAAGATTTTCTGCCAAGTTTAAGTTTGGTACGTATCGCTTAAAGCTATACGCTCATACTCACATAGAGTTTTAAAGTCCTTAAAACGAAAATTGGCGCAATCATTTTCCAATTAGTATTGATGGAAATGATTGCGCCAATTAAGTCGTTTTCTTGCCTTACCGGATGATCTGGTAAGGCAAATAATTAGGTTGTTTATGCTGCGTTTCCAGCATCAACTGATTTCATGCTTGAAGATGGTATTTTTTCAACTTTTCCTACAATCAGTAGGTAGGATAAAAAGCCCATTACAGCCACTGCACCAATGTAGAAGAAGGCTGGTGCAAAGTTATCATCAGAAATCAATACACCGATCAGGAACGGAGTAATAATTGCTGAAGATCCACCGAAGAAGTTAAATACACCACCGATTAGGCCGACATATTCATCCGGAGCGATTAGGGATACGAACACCCAAGTAATAGATGCAAGGCCCACACCGAAGAATGATACTGTCAAAAACGCAATGGCAACATTATTGTCCGTTGTGAAATTGGCACCAACAATCGCTGTAGATAATATCAATCCAATCATTACCGGTGCTTTTCTAGCAATCTCTGCAGAAACACCTCTTCTGATCATGCCATCTGATGCGAAGCCGGCTATAAGAACCCCACAGAAAGCACCGAGATAAGGCACGGACTGCATGAAGCCTGATTTTACAATTTCGATACCACGATACTCGGTTAGATAAGTCGGGAACCAAGTCAGGAAGAAGATAAATACAGACCCAATTGCGAACTGGCCGATGTACAATCCCCACAGTTTTGTGTGGCTAAAGGCAACCGACAAGTTTGCTTTAGCTTGCACTGGAGTGGTTGGTTCATCCTCGTTTTCACTGGCTGGTTTTGCATCTTCGTGTGTGCCGTCAGCTTTTGTTTTTGGATATAAAACAAACCATACAACAGCCCACAAAAGGCCTACAACACCGGTTGTGACCATAAAGTACCGCCAACCAACTTCAACGAGTAGGATTGTCAGAATAGGTGCTAGAAATGCGAGGCCTACAAATTGGCCAGATACATAGACACTAATGGCTGAAGCACGTTGTTCAGGCGGGAACCACTCTGTCACGACTTTGTTGTTGATCGGGTAAGATGGAGCTTCAAATGCACCAACGAGTACACGACAACCGATAAGTGCTGAGAATGAATTGACAAACCCTTGAACAATAGTCGCTAGGGACCAACCTACGAGCAGTATCGGGTAAAGCACACGTGCTTTAAATCTATCTGCAATGAGGCCACCTGGAATCTGAAAACCAGTGTATGTCCAAGCCCAAGCTGAGAAAATAATTCCCATTGCTTCCTTGGAAAAACCTAGGTCCTCGCTAAGAACAGGACCTGCGACGGAGATATTAATCCGGTCCATATAATTAACGACGACGGTGAAAAATAGTAATGCCAACAGCAAATAGCGTTGTCTCTTATCTGCTACCATGACTAAATTATCCAATCCGTTTTAAAAGCGAAGTGGGTGTGTTTGTGTTGCATGTGCAACCTCCCATTTTTTCCTCCAGCTTGAGCACAAAAAGTGCCATACTGTCAATTGTATACAAAGCTAGATTAAGTAGAAAAACTATGTTTTTGAAAGCATCAGCCAAATAAAAGAGCTAATTGTCTTATCCAAAACAAGTAATAGGAGCGGGCCTCTAAGCACGTGCCGAAAGATAAAAAATAAATTTGATTTATAATGGAGGAAAAGTTGTTCTTATTTGTTTAAGGCGTTGATTTTTGGCTGCTTTAAATGGAGTTTGAGTAATTGCAGAATTCTGGACAATTATCAAAATGATCAGAATTTATTTGTCTGCTTTATGGCGGATATTTTGAAGAAGTCCGTAATATTCGAATTTATATATACAGAAACATAGTGATTTCCGGCACTGATAGATGCAAGGTTTTAGCGTCAATTATCAGGTTTGCTAAAGAATTCCATTTGTAATTGCTTTTTAAAATTGCGTCTAAGGAAGAAAGCGAAAATCGGTTTTGATATTGCTCGTCCGATAAAATTATCAGACGAGCTGTTTTCGTTTTGATATTTAAAGCCGAAATATCGACAGTCTTAATCAATTACTCTTAGCTTACTTGATATCTAAGCTAGGGTCATAATTGTATCCATCACTATCTCGATAGTCTTGAATAAGTTGATGTTGATTGCTGACTTTTTCTCGTCTTTCGACAGACATATCGGATTCAAATCTCACGAAATGGTAGTACGGATCGAGCAAGTGGCTTACGCCCCAAGACAAACCTTCGCCAGGTTGCTCATTGATATCAGCAAACTTGCCTTCACGAAAAGCGGCACCACCCCAAGGTAGATCTGTTAAGCCTTGAGAGACAGGATAGAAATTGATCCCGTCTTCCGCGCACAAAATGCTATTTCTTTCTGGCCCTTCAGGGAACATTGCGCACACATCGCTGCCGTGCGGCCAAACCGTAGTCCCATGTCCACCCATCAATACTGGATTTAGCTCCGATCTGACATAAGGACCTTCAGGATTATCGGCGATAGCGACACCCATGGCGATGACGACATCGGCGTGTTCCTTGTTAAATTCTCCGGGTGAGATATTTGCGGTCCACGGCAATCTGCTCTGGCTTTTATAGTACAGATAATACTTCCCGTCTTTTACGATAAATGTCGGCTCATGCACGACTTCTCCATCCCATGCACCCTCAGCGCCTGGGCTCAGAATTGGTTCATCTAAAGCGGTCCAAGGACCATTTGGCGAATCTGATACCGACATACCAATTGTGTTGGGCGCAAAGTCTCCGGACCTTGGAGAATGTTTTGACCACCGAGCATCATCTTTGCTGCTGGCCGCTTGGTAAATCACATAGTATTTATCATTCGCCACAAGGATTTCTGGGTTAAATACACTTCGATGATCGTGACGTCCCTCAGCACCGCGTTCAATCGCAACACCTTGTTCTTCCCATGTGTACCCATCGGTTGAGGTGGCATACCAGACTTCGCTTAGATCCCAATGAAAAGCGCGCTTTGTCTCTGTAGCATCCTTTGGTCCGACGACTTCTGTATTGGGAAGTGGCTTTGAGTACCACATATAGTAAACCCCATCATCTTGTATGATGCTGGACGGATAATAGCGCTCAACGCCTTGATCGAATTCGAACCCTTCTAGCTTTACGAAATCGAATTTTGTGTTGAACTCATTGTATTTTTCGTAACGGATTTTGCCTTCACGAAACCGTTTATATGAAGCACTTTCTTGCTTAGCCGCTGGTGCCTCGGACGTCGGTTGGGCCTCTGAGGCAGGTACTTCTTGGCACGAAGCCAAGACCATTGCTGCCGAAATTAAAGTGATATTGAATTCTTTTTTCTGGAAAAATTTCGTTATCATTGTGCTTTCGCCTTTGAATCTTTTTTTGCTCACCGTAGTTTTGAACGAAATATACTTGGTATTGAATTCACCATTCCTCTTTAAATTTACCGCCTGTGATTTGCAGTAAGTATCCTCAGATTAAAAGGCTGCAACTCTATTCTCTAAATGTAACACAGAGGTCCATTGTTTCCTCCACAAGACAATGTTGGATAAAATTAAAATGGTATTTAGTTGCTAAAGCAAGAGTGTTTCTCTTGTGCCCCAGTTTGCTTTCGTTCAATCAATGCGTCATTGCAATTTAGCAGCAAGAAAAGACGTCTTTTCCTGACAGAGATGTTTCTGTTGTTTGAGCAACGTTGTATATCGTCTTCATTGGTTAAACAGGAAAGCACGTATGAATGTGACGCTAATATTGGGGGGAGCGCGTTCTGGTAAAACTACCCGAGCGCAGGACCTCGCCGAACAAATTTCTGCCGAGCGTTGCTATATCGCGACTGCACAAGCCTTTGATGATGAAATGACTGATCGAATTTCGCGGCATCAATTAGATCGGGATTCGTCTTGGACAACATGTGAGGAACCATTGGAGCTTTCTCAAGCATTATCCAAATGTGTTGAGGGCGGGCATTCAGTCATCCTCGTTGATTGCCTGACGTTGTGGCTCTCTAACATTATGTTGGATAGGCGCGATATTGAAGCAGATACGGAAAAGCTTATTGCAACACTAGCTCATACGAATGCGTCGATCATATTCGTCTCAAATGAAGTTGGAATGGGCTTGGTTCCTAATAATCCACTGGGGCGTGAATTTCGTGACGCTCAGGGCCGATTGAATCAGAAGATCGCGGCATTGGCAGATAAGGTCGAATTCATAGCCGCTGGGCTGCCGCTTACTTTAAAAGGCTAAGAGCTTGAGCCAATCTGTTTGAGGCGTCTTCATTTTGAGGGAGGCCTATCCGTAGGTGTTTGGAAGACCAACTAAACCTGCGCGTATAAATACCTTGAGAGGCGAGAATGTCCCAGGCTTGGTGAGCATTTTCGGTTTCTAGAAAACGAAATAGCGATGTACCTCCAACAAGATTGACCGCACTGTTTTCAAGTAAATCATCTAGGCGCTGTGCTGCTGATTTTAGTTTTGACCGCGTTTGTATTTGCCAATCAAAGTCTTGATAAGCGGCGGTTCCAATGTGAAGTGCTTGAGAAGAAATACTCCATACCCCGAGGCGTTCACGCATTGTATTGAGGATTGTCTCATGTGCCAGCAATGCGCCAAGACGTAGTCCAGCTAGGCCAAAAAACTTACCTGTTGAGCGAAGGATAATTAGGCCTTTTTGACCTGCTAGATCTGCTAGACTGAGGTTTGGATCTAAATCAGCATAAGCCTCATCAACAATAAGATTGCCATTGCTAGATGAGAGAACTTCCAACGCATCTGTCAGCTCTTTGCGGCTATAAATATGGCCGTCTGGGTTGTTGGGGTTACAGATGACTACACAGTCCGCTTCAGCAGCATGAGCAAGCGGATTGCGTGTTTCTAGCACATGACTTTCTGCGGCTTTCCATGCTTGATAATGGTCGCCATAGGTTGGGCTATGAATGACGACATGACGCGGAGAGATGATGGTAGGCAGTAATCTAATTAGCAATTCACTCCCAGGAGAAAGCAATATATTTTCTACGCGAGTATTCAAGTATTGCGACATTGCTTTGGCACAGTCTTGGTAGGCCGATTTTGTCGGCAATTGATTTAGGCTGACTTGCTCGCATGCCTGAACTGGCCATGGCCATGGATTGATACCTGTCGATAGATCAATCCAAGGGGCAGGTGCATTTGGGTATTGTTCAGCGATGACATCCAAAGCCCCGCCGTGAAGGAGATCATCTTTCATCGCAACGCCATCCATAAATAGGTAATTGCTAAAAGAGATGCCATTAATATCATCGCGTTCCTATAGAGTACCAATCCGTGTTTGATATCTTTTGGTTCTGGATCTCTACCTTCTGCATTGAGACGTTTATCGCTCGTTTGCACACCGTTATAAATACGTGGACCTGATAAATTTACACCTAGTCCAGCAGCCATTGCGGATTCTGGCCAGCCTGCATTGGGTGAGCGATGGAAACTTGCGTCTTTTAGCATTGTTAAAAATGCTCGATAGTTAAGGCTTACTATCGCGAAAAGGCTGCCCGTTATTCGTGCGGGAATAAAATTAGCGATATCATCCATCCTTGCGGCAAAACCTCCAAATGCCAAATACCGTTCATTCTTGTGCCCGATCATCGAATCGAGAGTGTTGATTGTTTTGTAGGCTACTATGCCGGGCAAGCCGAAGAACGCGCACCAAAATATGGGTGCTATGACGCCATCAGATGCATTTTCAGCAAGACTTTCCAGACTAGCGCGTGAGATATCAGAAGCATCAAATTTTGACGTGTCCCGTCCAACTATTTGGCTTGCTGCGGTTCTTGCAGAGAGGATGTCATTGTCTTGCAAGGGGAAAAGAACATTCTGCACATGGGTGTATAGGCTTCGACTTGCGATGAGACTGGAGATTAAGATAGTTTCAAAAAGCCATTTTACAGGTGTTTCGGGAAGCACATTGGATATTATCCAAGCAAATCCGGTTGTGACGACTACGATAGATAAACTGCTAACCATACCTAAAATGTAGCGTAGGCAATGGGGCAAAGAAGATCGGTTACCAATTTGATCTAACAGATTGATGAGCGCGCCTAACCAGACAACTGGATGTCTAATTTTCTTGTACAACCAATCTGGCCAACTAAAGACGATTTCAAGGATCCAAGCTGTGAGAAGGATACCAAGCGTACCTATCATTTTTCAGGCAACCAGCCCACCACAGGCTTAGCGCTGTTAAAGATCGCATCAACGTTGAGTGTAGCGTCGAGGTCTACAGCCAGTTGATCTAAAGTTTCTTCAACTGTTTGATTGTAATTGAATTGCGAGTTGACGATTTGCCCGCAGCGTTCGATCCAGTGTTTTCTGAATGCGTCAGATGCAAATAGTCCATGAACATAACTGCCGGATATTTTACCATTTGAACTAACCGCGCCGTCAGATTTTCCTTCAATAGTGAGAAGAGAACGCGCGCAATCATATCCGGTCGTGTGCCCCGAATGGATTTCATATCCTTCTACATTTGTTTTGCTAAATCGACATATCGCTGAAACCGGTTTGACTGTTTTGTCTTTCAACATTTGCGTTTCAATATTGAGAAGTCCTAGGCCGTCTTTTTTGCCCTTGAGGCCATCAAAACCAGCATCATCTGATATGGATTGTCCGAGCATTTGATAGCCACCACAAACGCCAAAAATATGTCCACCAGCGCGTGAATGAGCGAGTATATCTATATCCCATCCTTGCTCTTTGATGAAGTCTAATTCAGCTAGGGTTGATTTGGTTCCAAAGAGCATAATGACGTCAACATCGCGTGGAATGCTTTTGCCAGGTGTTACCCACTGGAAATCAACATTCGGGTCCATTCGCAGAGGGTCTGCATCATCAAAATTGGCCATACGCGAAAGCATTGGAGCTGCAATGCGAAGCGATTTATTTCCGGATCGATTGGAGGGCGCGATTGACACGGCATCTTCTGCAGGAAGTTTGGACAAAGAAGGCAACCATGGCACCACACCGTAACAGGGCCAATCCGTCATTTTCTCTATCGCGGAAATACCATCGTCAAACAACGAGATGTTACCTCTGAATTTGTTGACGATGAAGCTGGTAATCATGTTTGCGTCTTGAGATGAAATGACTTCTTTAGTACCGACAAGGCTTGCGATGACACCGCCTTTATCAATATCTCCGATCAAGCTAACGGGTACACCTGCTTTGCGCGCGAATCCCATATTTGCGATGTCGCGGTCTCGCAAATTGATTTCTGCAGGGCTTCCTGCGCCTTCGACAATTATAAGATCGTGTTTTGTTGTTAAACGCTCGAAACTTTCCATCACGGCTCCCATTAGGGTGTCGCGGGAATTCATATATTCCGCAGCTTCTTGCGTATTTATTGGGTGGCCGTGAACGACAACTTGAGCTGTGCAATCCGACTGAGGTTTGAGAAGAACGGGATTGAAATCAGTGTGCAATTCTAGCCCGGCTGCTTGCGCTTGGAGAGCTTGTGCACGTCCAATTTCACCACCGGATGGGCAGGCGGCGGCATTGTTAGACATGTTTTGCGGTTTAAATGGAGCAACAGATAATCCGCGCTGTTTTGCAAGCCGACATAGCCCAGCCACAATGCTGGATTTGCCTACGTCTGAGCCAGTACCTTGCAGCATTATTGCGCGAGCTGTCACACAGCACCTTCAATCTGAACGTTGAGTCCATTTATATTGGCGCGTACGCCATACACATCCAGAAGACGTTTTTCAGTTAGAGTTTCAGAAGGAGGGCCGTCAGCTATTATTTTTCCATCCTGCATCCAAATAAGGCGAGTCGCATACTTTGCTGCAAGGGAGATATCGTGAAGAACTATTAGAGCGCCATTGCCGGCGTCGACATAATTTTTCAGAAGGTCCATAACGCGAAATTGATGACGAGGATCGAGTGCAGCAACAGGTTCATCTGCGATCAATAAAGGCGTTTGCGACGCAAATACGCGAGCGCAATGGACGCGGGCTAGTTCACCGCCCGACAACGTATCCATTTTGCGATCAGCGAGGTGTTCTATATCGCTCTGGACAATGGCTGATGTAACCGCTTCAGCGTCGCTACCTTGCAGCTTACTGAGATTGGCACCATGTGAAAATCGTCCCAAGGCGATGACATCTTTGACCACATTTGGCCAAGCAAGGGGTGTTGTTTGGGGCAAGTAGGCGATGCGTTTGGCGCGCTCAATGGGCTGCATTCGAGATATGTCGTGACCATCAATTGAAGATATACCGTCACATATTTTCGTTAGGCCGAGGCTCGCTCTAAGTAGGCTGGTTTTCCCTGCACCATTAGGACCCAGAAGTGCAACCAGTTCGCCACGCTCCAGAGTGAATGAAGCATTTTGAACAAGTTGAGTGTTATCCGCATGAACACTTAAATTGGAAATTTCTAGCTTAGCCATTTTCTGTACGCCTTTGCATCGCGATCCAGACGAAAGCTGGGGCTCCAATGAGGGCTGCAACAACGCCTAACTTCAATTCGTTTTGCGTTGGAAGAATGCGAATAATTATATCGGCAATTGTCAAAAATAATCCGGCAAGCAATGCAGAAGGGATGAGAGACCGCGCTGGATCATGATTGACGAGTGGGCGAACGATGTGCGGGGCGACTATGCCGACAAAGCCGATGGCACCTGCAATGGACACAGCTGCACCAGTCGCTATTCCTGCGCCAAGCACGATGAATATGCGTTGATGTTTTAAGTTTAGGCCAAGGCCACTTGCCGCTTCATCACCCAGTGTTAAAGCCGAAAGTCCGCGACGTTTTACGAAGAGCATCCACATACCAACGATCATGAACGGCATTGATAAAACCAAATCATCCATACTCCGATTGGCAACAGACCCAAGCATCCAGTTGATCATGTCGGCTATAGAAAATGGGTTTGGAGCCATATTCATTAGGAAGCTCATAGCGGCGGCTGAGAAGCTTGAAATACCCACTCCGATCAAAATGAGCGTCACGACAGAAGTTGAGCGTGTGGCTGCGATAGCAAGAATGCTCGTTGCGGCAAGTGCGCCCAAAATAGCCGAGATTGGAAGCGCAAGAGGGCTGAAAACGGAAAGTCCGTAATAGATTGTGAATGTTGCGGCGAGCGATGCTGAGGCTGAAACACCTAACACGCCCGGTTCTGCAAGCGGGTTGCGCAATAGCCCCTGAAGCGCTGCACCGCTAATACCTAACGCCATTCCAACGATATACGCGGCTATTGCTCTAGGCAGGCGTATTTGCCAGATCACCAGTGTGTCGCCGGCGGTGCCTTGTCCAAGCAGGGCAGCCAGTACGCGGTCCAATCCCAAAGGTGTTGAACCGAGCAAACATGCGATGATCAAGCTTATGACTGATGCGACGATGAGTAGGGGATTAAGTAGATGTTTATTCGGCATTGTTTTGAACGCCTTCTTGTTTAATTCGTTCGGCGGCTAGCGCTTCAATTGCATCGACTAAAAACCAGCTGCCACAAGAGGTCCAAGCGCCTTCCAATGGAACGGTAGCAAGGTGTTTTATCTGCTTGCGCGCAACAGGATTTCTCATCGCACTCCAAGCATCTTTGTGGTTGGTTTTGCTTTCAAAGAATGCTGCCGCGATAAGGTCAGGTTGTTCATATGCCAGACGTTCAAGTGGTAGAGACCTCCAACCGTATTCGGTTTGGAAATTAGAAAAACCAGCAGCGATAATCATTTCGTGCACGAGTGAACCTGGTCCTGTTGTGACGCCTGATGGGGTCATGTAGAGAGCTGATAGATTGCTCTTTGAAGGAGGGATGGCCGCTAGTCGCTCATTCATCTGCTCGATGATTGCTTTGCCTTTTTCTACTTCGCCTAGGCCTTCAGCCATTTGTGCGGTGACATCTTTGATGCCGTCTAGATCGTTCGCCCATCCAATATTCAAAACGGGTATACCAACTTGCTCGAAGAAAGCGGCGGCGTTGGGGCCACCCCCATATGAGCGCACGACAAGGTCGGGTTTTTGGAGAATTACATCTTCAGCAAGAGGTTTGATGCTTGGAACACCTTTGGCAGCTTCCCGCATATATGAAAACCGTTTTACGGCGTCTGGTGAAACACCGAGAATGCGCGACCGATCAACAAGTTTTAACACATATTGATCGGCGCAATAATCTAGGCTGACAATCCGCATAGGTTTTGTTGATTGGTCGAGTTTTTGAGCCTCTTCAGGACGACAAGAACTCACCAATAACAGGCCTAATATGATTGCCAGCCTTAACATGGATTAGTAGTTTAACCTTAGTCCGAATGAGCCTGAGAGACCTGGTGTCCCGTACCCCAAGATTTGCTGATATTCTTCATCAAACAGGTTTTCTATACGTGTGTATAGCTGAACGCTTTCACTAACGTCATAGCTGGCATTGAGATCAACGCGGGTCCATTCTTCGACAGTACCATTTCTGTCATCTTCTTCACCGTTATAGCGAACAAGAATTGACCCTTTAAACGGGCTGTCTGGTTTGAAAGAAAGGCCTAAATCACCGGAATGTTGAGGAACACGAACTAAAGATGCAGCACCATCTTTCGCATCAATATATGCATAGTCGGCGTCGACTGTTAGCCAGTCGAGGAGTTCATAACTTGCAGATACTTCAACACCTTGAGAATCTACCTGAGCTATGTTGCCATATGTGAAAGTGTCAAATGAAAAGTCTATTTGTTCTGTTACTTCTTGATCGAATAAAGTGACGCTAAATAGGCCTTTTTGATCACTCGTTCTAAGGTCAATTCCAACGTCGAAACCTTCAGACTCCTCTGGATTTAGAGTTGGTTCACCAAATGCGCTGAATAGTTGGTAAAGAGTAGGCGCTTTGAAACCTTGGCTCCAACTTGCTCTTAGTGTTACGAAATCAGCTGGATTATAAGCCGCTGCGAAACGACCTGTTGGTTGAGTACCAAAATCACTATGATCATCGACACGCACTCCCGCCGTAAGCGTGACGGCTTCAACTGGTTTTAACTCATACATCGCAAAGATGCTGTCAGTTGTTTGATTACCGTCATCCGATCCAAATGAAGAACCGCTGTCAAAATTGCCTTCTTCATGCTCAACACCAAAAGCGATTGTGTTGGCATCGTTTATTGTGAAAGTTCCTTGGTAGCGAGCTATTAAACGATCACCATTTGCTTTAAATGACTGTGCGCCATTTGTAAGATTTTCACGGTCTGTCTCAGCATAACCAACTAGAAATTCGTTTTCCAATCGCTCTGAAAACAAAGGTAGGGACAAGCCAACGCTACCGGATAATACTTCGGAAAGGCTTGCTTGATCTCCGTCTGCGGTATTTCCTTGAGCACCAAAAAGGAAGCTATCGAATTCAGAATCAGAATCAATGTAATTTACGTTTGCATGAAGGCGCGCATTCTCTCCGAAGTTCAGGCCACCTTTTGCTGTCACGCTCAGGTTATTATAGCCATCTTCTTCATCATTGCCGTTTGCTTCGTCTGCTTTTGAAATACCATCTGTGTTGGTTGTACCAGCGAAAAGACGGAAATCACCTGCGTCACTGCCATATTCAACTGCAGCTCCTGCGCGCGTGGTGTTGAAAGACCCTATCTCGGCAAATGCATCACCACCCAAACCATCTTCAGGCGTTTTGGATGTAATGGCGATAACACCACCAATGGCATCTGATCCCCAAAGTGTAGATTGGCCACCTTTTAGGACTTCGATACGATCAATATTTGCAGAGTCGATGTTTGCGAAGTTAAAGCTTCCATCCGTCGTGCTCACATCTCCTACAGGAACGCCATCGATAAGAACCAGTGTTTGCCCTGTGCTGGCACCGCGAATACGAACGCTTGCCAGTCCACCAAAGCTACCATTTTGATTGACTGTCACAGAAGGAGATGTCGCGATTGCATCAAGTAAAAAGCGGAAACCAAAATCTTCTAAGTCTGTGGCGGTGATAATATCAACGCTTGTTCCAACTTCAGTCAGGGTTTGGTTAAGTCTTGAGCTTTCGACAACAATAGTGTCTAGCGCTTTTTCTTCATCAGCTATTGCTGTTGGCAAACATGCAGCTGCTACAGCTCCGAGGAGGGCGGTTTTATAATTCATAACTATTTTCCAAAGCACACCGCCGCCTGATGCTGCGCTTCCTATAACGATATTTATCTGGCTTCACTGAAAGAGTGCAGGCGGCCAAGCAATTAATTATCGTTACAAAGAAGAGGCGTGCTCTTCCGCCCGTTAAACCTTTTCCCGGGTTTCGGACGAACGATGCGATGGCAGGTTTCCTGACTTGCTGATCAATACTTCGGGCCGTCTTCCCAAGGCTAAGCCTCAGTGACATATTGGCCGTCAGCTCCTAGCTAACAGTTACGGGTATAGTGTCGGATTCTCACCAACTTCCCTCTTAGCCCTCGATAAGAGAGCACCATCTAGCGGGCTGTATGCTGTAAGAGTAATTCAATGTCAATTTGGCTATAAAGACACACTTTAGAAATCGACACCTCGTTGCGCTTTGATGCCAGATTTAAATGGATGTTTGATTTCTCTCATTTCACTGACGAGATCAGCATAATCACAGAGTTCGGGTTTAGCGTCGCGGCCAGTCAGAATAACACTGGTTTTATTGGAGCGAGATTTTAAGCCGTCAAGGACCGCTTCGATCGTTAAGTAGTCGTATCTAAGGGCGATATTGACCTCATCGAGTACAATTAAATCATACTCACCACTTTCCATCATTTCCATCGCGCGAGCGTAGGCTGCGACAGCAGCCTCGATGTCCTGTTCTTTATCCTGTGTGTTCCAAGTGAAACCATCACCCATTGTGTGCCAGTCCAATTGGTCGGGGAATTTGGCAAAGAATTGGCGTTCGCCCGTTACCCATTTACCTTTGATGAATTGAACAACGCCGACTTTGTGTCCCCATCCCAATGCACGAGCGATAACGCCAAAAGCAGAACTGGATTTTCCTTTACCGTCACCAGTGTGCACAAGAATAAGTCCACGACCGGGATCCTTGGCTTCTGATATCTTTTTGTTCTGTTCGGTTTGTAGAGCTTTCATCTGTTCTTTATGTTGATTTTTATCAGTCATGATTGGCTCCAGAAAATAGGTTTGTCGGAATAGATACACATTCTCCAAAGGCGATTTGCGATTGGAAGTCTTGTGAAGTGTCACCCTTTGCGAGCGCCGTTTTTATAACACCTGCATGAGTGATTATGACAGTGTGACGTGGTGATCCGCTATAGTCTGTTAGGGCTTGTATGACGCGGGTGCGCATTTGGTAGACACTTTCGCCGCCATGTGGACGTGCGTTTAGAAAGTCAGCAGCCCATGCATCGAGTTCAGAGCGGGCAATGTTTGACCATGGGATGCCTTCCCATTTGCCAAAATCCATTTCAGTTAGTCGGGCATCAATTGTGGCATCGATTCGAAATGTATCTGCGAGATAATTCGCGAGCTTTCGGCATCGCAATAGATTGCTGGAGACTAATTTAAATGGGGCTTCGATCTGCCTAGCAACCACAGCCGCTTCTTCCTCAAAGCTCGCTGCAACATCAATATCTGATTGGCCATAGCAAATGCCTTTTTCGATATCTGGCTGCGTATGCCTTATGAGCGTTAAAGGCATGCTAGCAATCCCAGATAAATACCTATTTCACTCAACTGCTGGACTGCACCCAACGTATCTCCAGTATAGCCATCTAACTTCTTCTCGAAGAATGACCGCATGATGACATGGCTAAGAACGCAGCCAATAACCGCAGCTAATACATACATCGGGGACAAGGTGATCGTTAGCGCAGCGATGCACAATAATCCGGTGAGAACGGCGACGGTTAACCCCGTCGTACTGATGCCGTCTGATGTGTGTTTACCTGTACCTTGGTCACGAGCATATTTGCTCGTTGCAATGACCAGCACGCTTGAAAGCCGTGACAGTCCATGCGCTGTTAAAAGTGCGATCATAATTGTTGTGTGTGGGAAAGCAGATAGAGTGCTTACCTTCAGCGCAAGCACTAGGCCGAGCGCCAATCCGCCATAAGTGCCTATGCGGCTATCTTTCATGATCTTTAAGGCGTGTTCTCGCGATTGTCCTCCGCCAATTCCATCGAATGTATCTGCTAGACCATCTTCATGAAAACCGCCGGTTATCAAGCAAGTTAGAACCGTTGAGATAAGAACGGAAATGATCGGAGGAAATACCAGAGATGCACTCAAGAAACCCAGCGCACCGATAGCTCCGATCAAGATACCAACTAGCGGAAAATATTTAGGGGCAGATGCAAGTCGTTTCTCCGTAAAACCTATTTCCAGCGGCAGCGGTAGGCGTGTGAGAAACTGAACCGCAATGAGCAAAATAGAAATTTCATTGCGAAGAAATGAGATCATGTGCCGTCGCTCACATTCGCACTTTCAAAGCTTGCCATATCATTCAACATCGCCGCAGCAGACTTCACCAAAGGCCATGCAAGGAGGGCTCCAGTGCCTTCGCCCAAGCGCAAGCACAAACTAAGAAGCGGCGAGGCATTCATCGCTTCAAGCATCGCTCGGTGCCCCAATTCATCTGATAGGTGGGCAAACGCCATGTTGTCCTGAGAGTTTGGCTCTAACTGAATTGCCATAAGGGCAGCGGCGCTCGCAATAAAGCCATCAACGATGATAAGTTTCTTGGCTGAAGCAGCGCCGAGTATAGCGCCTGTCATCATGGCGATTTCAAATCCGCCATATTCAGTGAGCGCTTGTTGGGCTGTAAGGTTTGCAGGTGTTCTAAGAGACGCTTGTTCTAATAGTTTTTGCTTTTTTGTTAGGCCTTCATCGTCCAATCCTGTGCCGCGTCCTGTCAAAACGTTGAGAGGTAGATTTAGTGTTTTGTGCGCTAGTAAGGTCGCTGATGATGTATTGCCAATGCCCATTTCTCCAAAACAAACTGCATCCCAATCACCTTCTCGTCCGATCTCTTTTCCATGCTCTAAGGCAACAGATAGTTGCTCACTGCTCATCGCTGGTGTGTCGATGGCATTATCTGTTCCAGCTCCAATACGGCGAGAAATCAAGCTTGGGTGCTCTATAGCATCACCGGCAATACCAGCATCAACCACTTGTAACTCGACACCATTGGTTTGGGCGAAAACATTAGCCGCAGCTCCGCCATTTAAGAAGTTGAGGACCATTTGTTGTGTAACAATTTGAGGGAAGGCGGATACCCCAGCCGCAGCCATGCCATGGTCGGCTGCAAAGATTGTTAGACGACAGCTTAACATACGCGGACTTGTTGAACCTTGAATATGGCCGATCTGTTTGGCCAAATCTTCTATGCGCCCCAAAGATCCTAGTGGCTTGGTTTTGGTGTCTATTTTTCTCTCAAGACTAACTGTGAATGCATTGGCTTGGGTCTTGGAGGTCGACATCACATATATCCGTAAAAGGAGGACTAAGAACCGTTTCGGTACTTAAAAGATATGCTGTTATGTCCTTTTAGGCGTGAAGTTTGTCAACACTCGTTCATATTTTGCTACGTCGCAACTTGGCTCTTGATGAAGTGAGATTAAAGTTATTGGGTCATTGATTTTGAAAAGATGAAAGATGGAAAGCTAAATTTTAGGCTTAACAAAATAGAGCATGGCCGGAAATGAACGGTTTAAATTATATAAAGCCCAATTAATTGATTTGGCTTAGCTCTTGAAATGTCGTTGGAGCATTTACAACTTTAATAGCTCAACTCTTTTATAGCGAGCATTAACATGTCAGACGAAACACCGAACAATCAGCCTGAAGGATATGAACCTGCCGAAGTTTGGAGTTGGGAAAGCAATAGTGGCGGACAGTTTGCCAATATAAATCGTCCTGTATCAGGTGCGACGCATGACAAAGAGCTGCCCGTAGGCGTTCATCCGATTCAGCTCTATTCAATGGGTACGCCCAACGGCGTTAAAGTCACCATTATGCTCGAAGAGCTGCTGGCCGCTGGACATTCAGGCGCAGAATATGATGCGTGGATGATCCAGATTTTAGAGGGTGATCAATTTGGATCAGGATTTGTGGATGTGAACCCAAATTCCAAAATTCCAGCGATGGTAGATCTATCTATATCTCCAGGCGTGAAGCTTTTTGAAAGTGGATCCATGCTTGTCTATCTTGCAGAAAAGTTTGATACGTTTTTATCTAAAGATACGCACAAACGTGCGACGCAGATGAACTGGTTGATGTGGCAAATGGGATCTGCACCATTCGTTGGCGGTGGTTTTGGGCATTTTTATCATTATGCGCCGTTCAAAATAGAATATGCGATCAATCGATATACGATGGAAACCAAGCGGCAATTGCATGTTTTAGAAACGCAATTGAGTCAGCATGAATATGTCGCGGGTGATGAGTACTCTATCGCTGATATGGCAATTTGGCCTTGGTATGGTTCCCTTATGGTGAACAGCTATGAGGCTCAAAAATTTCTGAATATTGAAGAATATCCCAATGTCATTCGCTGGCAAAAGCAGATTGCTGCCCGTGACGCTGTGAAGCGTGGCAGTATTGTCAATAAGAGTTGGGGTGATGAGAGTAAGCAACTTGCTGAACGTCATTCAGCAGCAGATATTGATGCGGTTCTCAATAAGTCATAATTATTGGATCGGGCTGCCTTAGGAAAGAACGTTGTTTTACTTAGGGCAGTCTCATATTTTGATGAATATGTGCGTATAGGCCATCAATGAATAATCGAGTCTTGGTCGGCAGATATTCGCGGTTTGGGTATACAGCGTAAATAGCGCGATTGCTGTGGAATAGGTGTTCATTGAAAAGAGGTGTTAGCTTTCCAGAAATAACATCTGAGCAGACTAGGAAATGGGGCAAACGCGCTATTCCCATGCCCTGAAGGACAGCTTCTTTAACCGTAAGCCCAATCCCTGACATGGTGCTGTTTATTTCGATGTTGAAAACTTCATTGTTGGATTGAAATTTCCACTGCCTGTGCTGAAGACTTTCTCCATTTAAAGTTAGACAGGCATATTTTATTAAGTCCTTGGGCGTAGCTGGCGTGCCATGTGTATGCAGGAATTCAGGCGATGCACACACTATGAGTGGGTCATCAATCATTTTTCGTGCGATAAATGATGTCTCGTCAGGGCGGTCAAACATAAGCGCGACATCAACACGCTCCATCAGCAAGTCAATATTTTTGTCTCCTTGAAGTAGGGAAACTGAAATATCGGGATAAGTTCCGATAAATTCCTTTAGGAAGGGTAGAACAATTTTGATAGCGAGGGCATCTGGAGCGGCTATTCGTAATCGACCTTTTGGAGATGTGCTGAAGCTGCGAGCTGCACTTTCCGCACTTTCAATCGTATCCAAAATTTGCTGGCTTTGTTCAAATAACGCCTGCCCAGCTTCTGTTAAGGATAGAGCGCGGGTTGTGCGATTGAATAAACGTACGCCCAGTCGATTTTCAAAGCGGCTTATTTTTTTACTTACTCCTGAAGCCGTAAGACCCAATTGTTGAGCTGCGTTTGCAAAGCTTCCTGTTTTTACAACGTGAGAGAAAACAGTTATTTCGCCAATTGAATCCATTTTGCTCAATCCTTATTCGTGACACGTTGTCATCAATGTAGTGCTGAAGACCCCATTTTTCATCCCCATAAATAATAATACGCCTGTTGTGTCATTAATTTAGATGGATATTGGAAAGATTATGCCTTCAATCACATCATTGAAAACGAGTGCACTTGCGCTGTGCTTTGCGACTGTCGCTTGTACAACAATGCCAAGCACAGCCCAAGAGCCAGCTGGGCACGCTGCAACTGCACATACAAAATATCATAATGATGGTTTTCCATCGCCTGGGTTTAAAATTGAACCGGGTAAAACCGCCCTTGTAATTACAGATCCTCAAAATGACTTCTTGTCGCCGGATGGCGTAACGTGGGGTGTTGTAGGGCAAAGTGTGACTGATAACGGAACAGTAGAGAACATTGATGCATTGTTCAAAACCGCAAAGGCGGTAGACATGCCTGTTGTTATCTCCCCACACTATTATTTTCCACATGATCATACATGGAAAATGGAAGGAGCTCTTGAAGCGCTAATGCATAAAATAGGCATGTTTGACCGTAAAGATCCTCTTTCACTTGAAGGATTCGAAGGTTCTGGTGCTGACTGGCTTGAGCAATACAAACACTACATTCAGGACGGCGAAACAATCGTAACTAGTCCGCACAAAGTTTATGGTCCTGAGACCAATGACTTGGTGCTGCAACTGCGTAAGCAAGGTGTTTCTAAAGTTGTTCTTGCAGGTATGTCTGCAAATCTATGCACTGAATCCCACATGCGTGAGCTGATGGAACAGGGATTTGAAGTGCAAGTTGTTTCTGATGCAACAGCTGGCGCAATTACACCCTTCTATAATGGCTATGAAGCAGCTCTGACTAATTTCCGCTTTATCGCCAATGAAGTGGATACGACAGCCAACACGGTAAATGCAATACAGGCTGCGTACACAAAATAATTGTTCAAAATATAAGATGAAAATAGCGTTGGCCTGGACAATTGGAATTTAAGATTGTCCAGGATTAGCTTTATACAAAGCAAGCCGTCTCACGAATGTATTGATTACGATTTGTGCGTTTACGGTCGGGTTTGTGAATGAAATATGAGCATTCAAACCAATTGGAATTTAATTTCAATTCAATGATTGACCGTTTGAGGCAAATGGTCAGGCTTTGAGAGGTGGGAAAACTTTGGTCGGTTTTAGGCGAGTTTTTACTGCACTTTGAACTAAGATGTTCTTGAAAATTTGCGCGGTGCGGCGTTGGAATTTGGTTTGCCTTGTTAAAGGTATTGAATCATAGAGTTCATCGTTCAATTTATTCTGCGTGTCCTTCTAAGTAATGCTTTTCTATACAACTAACTTCCAACAAAGCGCTTTGTCTAAAAATTGGCTATTATAAGGCTTTTGAAAATGAAAAAGTGGAAGTTTGGAGTATTCGCCGCTGCATCTGTTGCGACGGCTGCTCTTGTTGGATGTGGACCAGAAGCATCAGACGAAACGTCAGGAATATCTCCTCAGATGTTCACAGATTCCTTGCACATCGTTATGGCGACAGACCGCGCTGTATATACAAAACGAGTTGTGAACCGTTTGGCGAAAGATGAGGGTGTTATAAAAGCATCTGAGCACTTTATGGATGATAAAGCTCTTCCTCTGCCTGCGCAAATGTTCCGTTTTGGTGCTGAAGGTGTCGCTGAGAAAACAGATGAATTCTCATATTCATTGCAGTCTTTATGGCCAATCAATAGCCAGAATGCTCCGACGACTGAGGCTGAAAAAACAGGTCTGCAGTATATTGTAGATAACCCGGGTGAGAATTATTACGCTGAAGAAGAATTAGGCGGCGTAAACTACTTTACAGCTGTTTATCCAGACCCAGCGGTCGCACCAGTATGTGTGTCTTGTCACAACGAGCACCCAGATACGCCTAAAACTGACTTTAAATTGGGCGACACAATGGGTGGTGTCGTAATCCGCGTACCGTTGAAGTAATTCCAAGTTTGATCACAGTGAGGAAATATTCATGTTCACTCCTTCGCACGGACTCATGAAAAATACATTGAAAAACAGTTTGGTCGTCTCCGCTCTGCTTGCAATGACGAGCTGTGGTCAATCCGTACCTGAGCAATCTGCTGACAAAAAGGAAACTGTCCTTGAAAAGCCTCTCCAAGGACAGGTGACAGTTAGCAGATTGCCAGTGTCGGAAGATCCTACGCTCATCTTGGGAAGTGAAGTGTACGCAGGAACTTGCATGGGCTGTCATGGTCTAGGCATTGCAGATTCACCAAAAGTCACCGACCTAGATGCGTGGGCACCTCGTATAGCGCAGGGCAAAGATGTTCTTTATCAGCATGCTTTGGAAGGATTTTTCGGAGCAGAGAGCGCGATGATGCCTGCACGCGGAGGCAATGAAAGTCTAACGGACGAGCAAGTTAAAGCCGGAGTAGACTTCATGGTGTTTCATTCTCAATGACCCGAGACGCCAAGTCGGTGGACGGACAAGTTCCAGATACGATTGCATTTCGTTCTTTTCTAGAAGTCGAAAACTTAACTGGTAAAGCTGGTCCCATCCGTCTTTTTGAAAATTTCAGTGTAAAGCTTGGTTCTGGCCAAGCCGTGATTATTCGTGGTCGGAATGGCGTGGGAAAAACGACATTGCTTCGAATTCTGGCAGGAATATTAGAGCCTGAGGCTGGGAATGTTTGGTATCAGTTGAGCAGTGGGGACAGAGAAAAACTTTCAACCCATGCTCATTTATTAGGGCATTTGAATGCTCTAAAACCAGCAATGACAGTCAGACAAAATTTAGATTTTTTTCAAAAGTTTAATCGTTCGAATTCAGGATTGAGTCTGGAAGAAGCTGCTAAGAGGCTGAATATACTTAGTCTGCTAAATTTACCGGTAGAATCTCTATCTGCGGGGCAGACGAGGCGAGCAGCTTTTGCAAGACTTTTGGTAAGCCACCGACCTGTCTGGATATTGGATGAACCGACCGCAGCGATGGATGTACAATCAAGCCAGTTGATTGAGCGGGTTTCTTTAGTTCATTTGCAAGCAGGCGGGGTAATTATCGCGTCGACGCATTTGCCATTTCTTGGAGACTATCCTGAAATCGCAAGAGATATTCAATTGGAAGACTATTTTCCACTGCAAATGCTTGAGGATATGTGATGGAACAGTCCTTGAGCCTGTTAAAACGCGAAATCGGCCTGAATATAGGTTCAGGCGCGGGCACGTTTTTAAGTATCGTTTTCTTTTTCTGTCTCGTTATCGTGTTTCCATTCGGGATCGGGCCAGACTTGGACACTCTCCAGGTTGTTGGACCTGCGATATTGTGGGTAGGGCCTCTACTGGCTGTTTTATTAGGAATAGATCGCGTTTTTCAAGCTGATGTTGAAGATGGCAGCATGGATGTCTTGCTGATGTCGGATATGTCACTTGAAGGAATTGTGGCTGTTAAAGCCTGCGCTCAGTGGATATGTTCGGCCCTGCCTTTGATCGCTTGCGTTTTACCTTTTGGGCTCATGCTTGGCTTAGATCAGAAACAGATATTGGGCGCTTTGATATCTCTATCAATCGGGACACCTGCGCTTATTTTTATAGGTGTTTTGTGTGGGGCAGTTGCGGTTCCTGTTAAGCGCGGAGGTGTTCTTGTATCGATATTGGCGACGCCTTTGCTCATTCCAACCATGATTTTTGGAGTCAGTGTCGCTTCTGGGTTTGGAGAAGCTGAAACGGGATTTAAACAATCGCTATTGTTACTGACAGCGCTGTCCTTGTTTTCAGGCGTTGTTGGCTGTTTTGGTGGCGCGGCAATTTTGAAATTTCTTGCGAAATAGGTATGAGATGAATTTTATTCAAAAACTCGGTGATTGGTTGAACAAGCAGGGGAATCCTGTGCGGTTTGAGCGATTGGCAAAGAAACTCATTCCTGGCCTTGCAATGCTCAGCCTAATTCTAGGTGGTATCGGCCTCTATTTGTCTTTTTTCATAGCACCTGAGGACTATCAGCAGGGAAATACAGTCAAGATCATGTTTATCCATGTGCCGAGTGCGTGGCTGGCCATGTTTTGCTATTTCATCATGGCGGTGACAGCTGTGGGCACTCTAGTGTGGAAACATCCTATGGCGGACATCGCGGCAAGAGCGGCTGCACCACTGGGCGCAGCCTTTACCTTTCTCGCACTCGTAACTGGCGCGCTATGGGGAAAACCCATGTGGGGAGCCTGGTGGGTTTGGGATGCGCGTTTGACGTCTGTTTTGATATTATTCCTGTTGTATTTGGGTTTGATTGCGATTTGGCAGGTGATGGAACGTAGTCAGTCGACTTCAAAAGTGTCGGCTATTGTTATTCTGGTTGGGTTTATAAACATTCCAATTATCAAATTTTCAGTTGATTGGTGGAATACATTGCATCAACCAGCCAGTGTTTTTCGGGCTGAGGGCTCATCAATACATCCTTCTATGTTGTGGCCGCTTTTGATAATGGCTGTTGCATGTACCACTCTGTTTTTCACGCTTCATTTAATGAGAATGATAAACGAGTTGCGGTCTAAACAAGTGTTGAGACTGCAAACTCAACTCGCTCTCAAACATCGTCAATTGGAGGGATAAGATGAACCTAGATGGACACAATGCCTATATCGCAGCGGCTTATCTTATTTTCTTCGTAACAATGGCAGCGATCGTTTTTTCGACGGTTATGAAAAGAAAAAATATGCAAAGAAATCTTGAGATACTGAAAGCACAGTTAGAGCAATATGACTAAGAAAATCATGTATTTATTGCCGGCTATGATCTTCGTGGGTTTAGCGGGTGCTTTCTTTGTGCGTTTAGCAGATGACACGCCTAACTCGGATATTCCTTCGGCGCTAATTGGAAAAACGGCTCCTATTAGAAGTCTGCCACCCGTTTATAATGGGCAGGCCGAGGTCTTGTCTGAGGCGAGTATCCGCAATGATGAGGATGATGTTTACGTACTAAATGTATGGGCGTCTTGGTGTGGTCCATGTCGACAAGAACATGCACAGATTGAAGAGATAGCTGAAATCGAGGGTGTCAAATTACTGGGCATGAACCAGAAGGATAGGCCAGAAAAAGCAAAAGCATTTCTTGATCAACTTGGCGATCCGTATGAAGCACTTGGCGCTGATCTTGATGGACAGGCATCAATGGCGTTTGGGGTCTATGGGCTGCCTGAAACTTTTCTGATTGATTCAAAGGGTATCATTAGAAAGAAATACATCGGGGCGATAACCGCAGATCGTTTAAAATCGATAGTTCTTCCTGACATAGAAAAGATAAGGAAGGGGAGTTAAGTTTTTAGGTTTTTGAGTTCATCAAGTGCGTTTTCTTCGATCTTTGAAAGTGGCTCAATCAGTGTGTTTGATTGCTCAGAACTTGGCTCGATTTTTCGTCTGAATAAAGTTGAAGCCAACATTACTGCCCCTATTAAAAGTGCAAGCGGTGCTATCCATAAAAGTGTCGTATGAAAACCAAATTTTGGTTTTAAGAGTACATATTCCCCATACAATCCGACGACATGATTTTGAACTTCGTTTGGGGTGTCTCCAGCTAAAAGACGTTCTCGTACGAGGACACGTAAGTCTTTTGCTAATCCGGCATCTGAGTCATCAATGGATTGATTTTGACAAACCAAACATCTCAATTCTGCAGAAATCGATCTTGCTTGCGCTTCTAGTTGAGGGTCTTTCAAGCGTTCATCTGGTGTTACGGCCAGTGAAGTAAATGCGATTGACTGATACAGTAGTATAGCGAGCAAGCATTCAATTTTTTTCTTCATGATGTAGTCGCCGTTGAAGGTTTTAATCGAGTTGGTGCGCCTATTCTGAAGCGGCGATCGAATAGAGACATGGCCCCTCCGATAAACATGACGACAGAACCAAGCCAGATTAGAATAACGAGCGGTTTCCAATACATGCGCACTAGAATGCTTCCGTCATTTCTAAATTCGGCCGCAGTTACATATATTTGTGAGATGCCGCGTGTCGCAATGCCAGCTTCGGTCGTTGGGCTTTGACGTTCTTCGTAAAGGCGTTTTTCAGACTGAAGTACACCGAGCGTTTTTCCTTTTTTAGCGTAGGTAAATACCGCGGTGTCGGCGACATAATTAGGCCCTTGTTTGGGTTGGGATTGTGCAAAACTGACTTCATAATTTCCAACAGGTAAAACGTCTCCAGGGTTCATAATTTCAATTGTTTCTGTTTGGTAGGCAGAGACTGTGACTAGTCCAATCATAGAAATACCTGCGCCTGCATGAGCTAAAGAGCCACCTATAAGAGATGTCGGCAGATTGATTAAACGACGGAAACTATCCTTTAGTTTGATAGACCCAAATTTAGCGCGCCATAATGGTTCCCATAGCGCTGCGAAAACGACCCAAAACCCTATAGCGAGGCCTAGCGGTGCTAGACTGATTTTTGGGTCGAGAAATGCTGTAATGATAAAGCCCAACACCAAAGCTACCGCAGAAATCGTGACTAACCTCTGCGCGATAACCAGCATATCGGCGCGTTTCCATGTCATGTAGGGGCCAATAGGGACAAGTAGGCAAAGTGCTATGCCCAGAGGTGTGGCTGTCATGTTGAAGAATGGCGCACCGACAGAGATTTTCTGTCCTGAAACTGCTTCATACAATAGAGGATAAAGCGTTCCAATAAGGACTGTGCCCGCAATACATACGAGGAAGATATTGTTGAGTACGATACCGCCTTCGCGGCTTATTGGTGCGAAAAGACCTTTGGAAGATAAGCTTTCGGCGCGAAGCGCAAAAAGTGTCAGGCTTCCTCCAACGAAAATGATGAGAATAGCGAGAATGAAAACACCGCGTGTAGGATCTGTTGCGAATGAATGGACAGATGTCAAAACGCCTGACCGGACAAGGAAGGTCCCCAATAAGCTGAATGAAAAAGTCAGAATAGCCAAAAGCACAGTCCAGATTTTGAGAGTGTCGCGTTTTTCAACAACGATAGCGGAATGAAGTAGCGCTGTTCCGACGAGCCAAGGCAAGAGACTAGCATTTTCAACGGGGTCCCAGAACCAGAAACCACCCCAACCCAATTCGTAATAGGCCCAATAAGACCCCATAGCTATTCCAAGAGTGAGGAACATCCATGCGGTTAAAGTCCATGGTCGCACCCATTTGGCCCATGCTCTGTCAACTGTACCCGTGATGAGAGCAGCGATTGCGAATGAGAAGGTGACAGAGAAGCCAACATATCCAATGTATAGAAGAGGCGGGTGTACGGCTAAGCCGAGGTCTTGCAGCACTGGATTGAGGTTTTGACCCTCTATTGGCGGAATAGGGAGCCTTTCAAACGGGTTCGATGTGACAAAGGTGAAGAGCAGAAAAGCAAAGCTCACGGAGCTTTGAACTGCGATCACGATAGATCGCAATTCTAGAGGGAGCTTCTGCCCGAAAGCGGCGATAAGTGCTGAGAAAAAAACAAGTATCAGAGACCAAAGTAGAATTGATCCTTCGTGATTGCCCCAGCTTCCTGTGATTTTGTAGATGAGAGGCTGAACACTATGAGAGTTCTCCCATACAAGTTTGACCGAAAAGTCGCTGACCACAAACGAATAAACAAGAGCGGCGAAGCTGATCGCGACCAACCCAAATTGAACAAGCGCTAGATTGTCAGCCGTTTGCATCAGGCGTGTATCGTTTGTTTTCCAACCAACAATTGGAATTATCGATGCGATAGCAGAAAGAACCAGTGCGCAGGCAAGTGCTCCATGCCCGATTTCAGCAAAAGCGGTCATGAGTTTGGCCTATTGGCGTTGTACTCGTCAGCCCCTTTCCACGTTCCTTGCTCTTTCATGGCCTCCATGACTTCTTTAGGCACATAGTTTTCATCGTGTTTTGCAAGAACTGTCTTGGCTTCAAATATATTCTCTGGCGTCAGACTACCTTCCATGACTACACCCTGACCTTCACGAAATAGGTCGGGAAGAACGCCAGAAAATATCGTATCGATAGAGTTTTCGTTATCTGTCACCGAAAACAAAACTTGCGTTCCATTTTTCGTAACGGACCCGTCAACGACCATACCGCCGACGCGGACGTGCTGGCCCAACTCTACTTTTCCAGTTTGGATATCTGTCGGTGTATTGAAGTAAACAATCTGCTCTTGCAGCGCGAAAAGGACGAGAGCTGCAGCAGCTACTAGAATTCCACCAGCGACAAGTATGAGCTTGAACCGTTTGAGCTGACGTAATGTACGAGTTTGCATTTTATGGTTCCAAATTGAGGCGTTTTGCAAGATTGCTTAGACGGCCCAATTCACTAGGTTTATTAGTAAAAAAGGTGTTTGCTTTTGCTAAGGACTGAGAAGCTTTTTCAGTTTGTTTTAGCACGACATATGCGTTGATAAGGCGTTCCCAGCCTTGGATATCATTTGGATTGTCTTCCAGTTTTAACGCCAATCCGTCGACCATTCCTTGAATCATGGATTGTCGATCATTTGTGGATAGTTGCATGGCCGCTGCGACATCTTCTTGGGTTGGTCCACGTTGAATAGGAGGATGATCTGAGACCATATCAGGCGTTGCATTTGGCGCGACCATCGGATGTGTATTGGTCAATGCTTGAATGCGTTGAACTGCTTGTGAAGCCAATGCAGGTTCATCTCTGAAAGAACCTGCAACACGTTTCCAATGTTTGAGAGCCGCTTCTTGTTTGTCCGATTTCTCAAGTGAAAGTCCGTAGAGAAACGCGGCTTCAGTATTACTGGAATCTAAGCGATATGATTCATCAACCAACTGATGAAGTTCTAAGGTGAAGTTACCTGCTGTTTGAGATAGTCTCGCTTCGGCATAACGCGCGATGAGGTGCGATGTTTCTTTGTCTGTGAACTCACCCCATTTCAAAGCGTTTTGATATGCCCGCGATGCATTCTCCAATTGACCTTCTTCGCGATAGACGGGCGCAATGAGGGCCCATCCCTTGGCGTCTTCTGGTTCAGTGTTGAGGTAACGTTCCATTCTTTTAACATGGTGAAAACGAGCGGTATCAGCATTTCTACGAATTTGTTCTGAAAGAGGTAGGTCTGGCAGCTCTGGGCTGCCTTTAAAAGCGTATAATGAAGCTGTGCCGATGCATAATACAGAAATCGCGGCAGCTGCTATGATAGTTGTGTATTTTGCTGACCTTGCAGAGATTTGACAGTCGCTCTTACTATCCTTTTGCGCCATGTATCGTCTGGCAATTTCGGCCTTAGCGGTATTGGCAGAGGCTGCATCAATAATGTCGGTGCTTAGGTCTCTCTCAATCGCATCAAGCGCTGTTTTAAGAGTGTGCGTCGATGTGCTCTTTATGCTCCTCGCTTCTTTGTTCCGAACAAAAGGCCATACAATTGCGAAGCAAGAGGCAGCGAAAAAAACAAAAATACTCAACCAAAGTGTGATCATGGATATGGACGATCTTTATCCGCCAGCTTTGTGGACTGGTAGCGATAGAATATTAGTTTGCAGGTCCATTGCTTGTGTTGCTTCTAGACGTTGTGAAATGCCCAGTGTTTCCCACGTTTCTTTAATCGCATCAGTCAATTTTGAGATATGTTCAGCGTTGTGAAACGGTGTAGGTGTAATGCGCAATCTTTCAGTTCCTCTGGGAACCGTCGGGTAATTAATAGGCTGAATATAAATATCGTGTTTCTCGAGTAGGTGTTTTGCAGCTGCCGTACATAGGTCGGCGTCACCGACCCAAACTGGTAAAATATGTGTTTCGGAAGGCATGACCGGAATGCCGACTGTTTCAAGCGACTTACGCGTTGCGCGCACCTGCTTTTGCTGTTCAACACGTTCTTTGTTTGAGCGTTTTAGATGCTTGATAGAGGCAGTCGCCGCAGCCGCGATTGCAGGCGGTAGTGCCGTCGTGAAGATAAAGCCGGGTGCGTAGGAACGTATGGCGTCGACAAGGGGTTTGCTCCCTGTGATATAGCCACCAAGTGTTCCGAAAGCTTTAGCAAGTGTACCTTCAATAATATCAATGCGGTGAGATAGTCCTTCGCGATCGGTTATTCCACCGCCTTTTTCTCCGTACATGCCTACCGCATGGACTTCGTCGATATAGGTGAGGGCATTATATTTTTCTGCGAGGTTAGCGATTTCCTCGATTGGAGAGATATCACCATCCATTGAATAAACACTCTCAAAGGCGATGACCTTAGGCTGGTCGATTGGAAGCTTTGAGAGGATGCTTTCTAGGTGCTGAGTATCATTGTGACGGAAGATGTATTTATCGCAGCCCGAGCGACGAATGCCTTCAATCATGGAGGCGTGGTTTAATTCATCGGATATAATCGCACATCCGGGCAAAAGTTTCCCCAGCGTTGATAGGGTTGCTTCGTTCGAGACGTAGCCTGACGTGAATACGAGAGCAGCATCTTTGTTATGAAGGTCAGCTAATTCTTCTTCAAGGTCTACGATCGGATGGCTAGTGCCTGATATGTTACGCGTACCTCCAGCACCGGCTCCAGCCTTCTTTATTTTATTCGACATTGCGTCGATAACGTTAGGGTGGTGCCCCATGCCCAAATAGTCATTGGAGCACCAAATCGTCACTTTTTTCTGAGTTGTTTTTTCTCTCAGTAAAGCTGACGGGAATTCACCGACAATTCGCTCTAGATCAGCAAAGTTGCGATAGCGTTTTTCAGCATGAAGTTGATCCAATGCTGTCTGAAAATAATTGTCGTAATTCATAATGTGGCCTGGAGGTGAGAATACTTGATAATGCTGGGCTAAGATGTGTGTCCGAGCCCAGCAATAGAGGCGTTATTTTCCAAAAAGAGAGGCGAAAAACCCTTTTTTCTTTGGAGGAGGAACAGCCGCCGCCGCTTCTTTCATAACGCCTGCAAGCAGAACATATGTCTCTGTCCATGCTTCTTTGACGTCTGGCGTAAACTTGTCTCCAAGACCTTTTTCTAAAGTGAATAAAAGAGATCCGGCAACGGCGTCATAGTGCTCATCTTTTACCCCATATCCAACGTGACGCGCACCGAGTTCTTGAACTGCAGGAACGATTTTTTCGACTTGGTGAAGGTTGTTTGCAGCAGTCCCCAACATGCCCATAAGAGCTGTTTTTTGTTTCGTCATATCGTCTGAAAACATAGGGCGAACAGACGGGTTCTTTTCGAAAAGGTCATCATAAAAGATGTCTGCTGCTGTATCTGCGATTGGTTCAACTAGTTTGAAGCTATCTTGAACGAGTTTTACTTTTTCCGGTGTCAAAGCCATGGGAAGGTCCTTTCAATGTGGCGTTAGCGACGTAGCGATGGAAATGAAATTTTCATTGGAGGTTATTTGCGTTCGCGCTCCTCCCGGCGTTTGACGGCCCAATCTATGCTTTCAACATGCACAGCTGACTGGCCATTAAAGTTGTTCGCGATGAGGTCTTCATCAGCCAGTGCATCGAGCGCAAAAGAGAGGCTGTGACAGGATAAGCAGACCGGGCGAACCATTTTCTCGACAGGTCTCATAAAGTCATTTTGATTGTGTGAGGTGAAGAAATCATCCCTACCAGATTTGATCTTGGCCATGTGACAGTCTGCACAAGATACACCGCTTCCAGCTTGGCCTTCACCTGACATTTCAAGCTTCCATAATTCGTGGTGCGGGCTATCAAAATATGCCTGTGTATGTGAGTCATCATGACAAGAAGCACATGCTTCAACAGCAGCGGTCTGGATGTCGACGTCATGAGGTTGGTGACAAGTATTACAATTCCCAATCTCTTTATGCGCACTCGAGTCTTTCATGTGCGCGCGCGCTTCACCTACAGTCATTGCTTCAATTGGTTTGTCTTTGAAAACGGAAGATAGAACCCCTCCATCTTTGCCACGAGGAGACGGTAAACCCGGGTGTAGGCGCATGCCGTGTTTTCCGAGTTTGAAAGTCGCTGCTTCATTCGTGTGACATGATGCACAGACTTCTACGCCAGGAGAATCAATCCAGTTTTCGCTGACGGTTTGCATGTTGGTGCGCTGAGTCTCACTTAGGTCTGGCGTATGACACCCAGTACAGTTGACGCCGCCAAGTGCGTGTCCGGAATCTATCCATTCTTCAATGGCACCTGCATCCAAATATTCCTTTGGTGCGTCGACATCGTCTCTGGTTAGAATATTCGCAAGTTGAACTTTTGCCGTCTCAATCGGATCGGATATGTCTTCTTTGCCATCAAGATAGGCGGCTAAAGTCGCGACGGGATCTGTAGCGTCTTTTGAAAGTTCCAAAATGGAAGGACTACGCGTTTTTGCGGAGAACTGATTTACGGCGATCTCGGCAAAATCAGGTGCGTCGGCGTGCTTGAGTAGAAAGTCCTCATACAGTGCACGATTGTCATGGAAGTTGTGACATCCAGATGTCGCGCAGGTATCAAATCCAAAGCCTTCATGCGTTGGGCGTTCTTCGGCGACATCTTGGTGGCACGCGCTACAGAAATCCATTGGGAGAGTAACGCCGCCAACTTTGGTGATTTCAGGAACATGCTCAGCATGACACGTTGAGCAGAATAGAGCGTCTAGAGTTTCGCGTCTTTCTGCATTGCGTGGGTCTTTGAACTTTTTAACTGGGTGTGAGTCTACCGATAAAGCGAGCTCTTCTGAGTGGCAGCTCAAACATGCTTTATTCATTGCGAGCCGTGTTTCTTCACCGCCAGTCAAAATGCCTGAAGTATGGCAACTTTCACAGGCCATTTCGATTTGGTGATGTGCGACGGATGTTTCACCGATGAGAAGATTGGTGCGATCACCCCCAACATGCATTGTCGAGATGAAAACACCTGTCACGACCAGTGTTCCAACAATCCAGAGGGCCCAAAGTATTGAATTGGATTTCATAGAATATCTCCAATCAATACGAATAAACGGACACAATATGGACAATCAGCAGAGCTGGCAGTGGCCATAGAGCGAGAATGTGGACCCAGAGCGGGATTGTTTTTGCGGACTTTTTGCCTTTTACGAGGCCTTGTTCACGAAGGCTTGCATCGCCGCCTGTCGCAAACCCAGAGATAGCTCCGAAAACAAGTGTGGCGAGGAAGCAAAGCATGAGGGCCATGTTCAAATTGGAGCCTAGCCTGAAACCTGTATGCCATACGAGTAGGAGCGCACACGCAATACCAATGCCCAGATGAATAATGCGCCAGCTATCATAATCACCAATTTTCATGAGAAATTTGATGCGTTTTCGTAGGCCAAGAATTGCGGCTCCGACTGTTAGGGCGAGGATTGTATAGCCTGATATCTGTTTCATGCTGTTTGAGAACCAAAACTCTCGAAGCATGTCGTTTGGATTGAATGTGTCGGCCAGTTGGATGCGTGGTAGAAATAGTGTGGCAAGTGCCGCAAGTGTTGCAATGCCTGATGCCGCGATGATGTAACGCCACCATTTTACAGGTTCGATTTTAGCATCACCTTGGCCTAGAAGTTCATTTACGAGTGGGGAACATGATCCGCAGACAGTATTTGCACTGGTTGCCTCACGAACCTCTTCAATCGTTGTCGCGCCGAGCGTTATGGAGTTTGAAATCGCACCTTTTGTAACACCAGTGCAATTGCATATGATGGCAGACGCAGGCATTGATAAGGCATCGTCATCTCCACCCCGCCAGAGTTTACCTTCTTTGCGAAAAACACCTGTATTCCAGAAATTGACAGATGCATTTTCTTGAACTGCTTGTTGAATTTTGGTGGCTTCTGGCCAGTCGCCAACTCCAAGTGCCGCAACGAGTTTACCACGATCAACAAAGATACATCTGTATATGCCGTCTTCTTTGCTTTCATAGACATGGGAGCGAACACTTGGAACTTGTTCAAAAGACTCAAAATGCCCCATCGAGAAAACGTCAGCACCTACGACTTTTAACTTGGTGCAGGGGATAGAGCCAGCATATTCGTCAGGTTCGCCAAGAATTGATGATACGGCTGTAGAGGCTTGCTCATATCCCGGTCCAACGAGGCCGTGAACGACATTTTCAAATTGAGCGCACTCACCAACAGCGTAAATGTTGGGGTTTGATGTACGCATTTGTGCATCAACGATTACGCCTCGGCCAAATTTAAGGTCAGTCGCTTGAGCAAGTTGAGTATTTGCAATGACACCCGCGCAAACAACAACAGTATCGACTTCAAGTTCCTCACCAGATTCTAGTGAAATGGATTGAACGTTAGGTTCGCCATTTACGCTTTGAAGGCGTTTTCCTGTTAAAATTCGTAGACCGATCTTCTCGACTTTTTCTTTCAAAAGTACTGCAGCTTCATTGTTGAGCTGGTGAGACATCAATCTGTTATTGTGTTCGATAACGGTAACTTTGGCACCGCGTTGTTTCAGGCCGCGCGCGACTTCAAGTCCCAATAATCCACCACCAATGACAGCGACATTTCTTGCGCTAATTGATCTTGCGATCAGTGCTTCTGCATCCGTCATATTCCGAAATACGTAAACACCACGCTTTTCAATACCGGATACATTGGGTTCGCGTGCGCGTGAGCCAGTTGCTAGGACAAGTTTTGAATAGGAATACGTCTTTCCGTCAGATGCAGATATTGTATTGGACTTGGTATCAATCTCAATAACCGAGACACCGTTTAGTAAGTCGACATTTCCTGTGCCTGCAAAAACGGCGTTAATAAAGACCTGTCCAATTTGGACATCAGAAGATAAAAGGGGAGTCAGTTTAACGCGGTTGTAGGGGGGGACATTTTCCGAATTGAAAATGATAACATTTTTGCCAGCGCGTCCTAACTCTTGAGCAACGCGTATGCCAACAGGACCAGCACCAACAACTATAATTTGTTCGTCTGGAAGTGGCTCGTCAGATATGTTCAAAAACTCCTCGACTGGCGCTAAACTATTCATTTAGCGATCCATTCTGAAATGTCGAAAATTGCGTTGTTTGCAGAAAATAAATGCACGACTCTTCCCAATAGTGAGAACGCTGGTTCAATCAGTATCAATTGTTTGAATGGAACATTGCGTTGGTAATTGTACGCTGTTTGCGCAATTACCCATCATCGGGGGCGGCCACTCTTCATCGAGCAGTGATGTTTAGACTAGGGTGAACCTTTGGCGGCAAGTCAAACTTCTAAACCGTTCTATTGCCGATAAGAATTGGCTTGCTTTCAATTTATGCATTCTTGCATGAAACTTGTGCATGGTTTGTTGAGGAGGTTACCCCTACTGGGGGCAATAGGCTTGATTAGGGGTATTTTCAAATTTGAACGTATTCTCGTGAAATGATCAGAAACTCACAATGTTCATTTGCCGTTTCTTGAGCATCATTTCCTTTTAAGGGTGGTGGCGTATGCTATGCACTTCTTGTCCTCTGAAAAGAGTTTAATCGTGTGTGCGTAGCTGGAATTTTTGGATGAAGATTGCTCAATTTGAGAGAGCAATTTTTGTCCTGGATCAATATTTCCCATGAATACAATCATGCGGCTTTGCGTTTGGTAATCTATTGAGAGCTCAGGGAGGGTATTCCATTCAGCACAGTCAAATATATCAATGAAATTAGCGAAATATAGAAGGCCTACTGCGTTAAAGCTGGTTGTGGGGCAAGGGGAATGTAAGAATAACTGGCAGATGTTCGATAGGGAATTCTTTGCCTCCTGGGGAGCTTTTTTTGCAATGTCAGATGCGGCGGCTAAAAGCCCCTGATCCCAGTTGGTCGGCATAGTTGGAACTCGTTCAATACCTGGTAATTCTGATTTCAGTAGTGATGTGTTCTTGTTTGCTTTGCCATGAATGACGAAAACGGAAATCATACATATCTGCGCATAGTATTGCTCATCTATAAAGATGTTATGACGTGAAATAAGCCGCGTTTTTGTTGCGCGCTTTAGTTCAGACTCAATTTTTATCATTTTACCGAGCGCAGGCAGGGTGGGGCGGCTTATGTTGATAGAGGTCGCGCAAAAGGCAGCATATGTAGGTCGGTTTTTGATATCAAAAAATACAGCTTCTCTTTGTCCTAATGAATCAGCAATGAGCCGCCAGTGGATGTCCCCCAGCCTTTTCATTAGCCAGACCTCAGATATTCCCTTAAAACCCATTTCGCTCATACCTAGAGTATGAATTTCTTGATATGGAGCGCACTGAGCTTTTGGAATGAATTGAGGAATGTCTGAGTCTGTTTGCAGCATGCTAGGATGCCTTTTGAAGAAGGGCAGTATGTTCTCGTTTAGATAAAAGTTGTTCGACTAAATGTTTTGAATCTTCATCAACTCCAAGAAAGCGACCTGACCCCCAAGTGTTTAACCAGCCTAAGCCGATGAAATATATCCCGGGAATGTCACATACGCCGCGTGTGTATTTTGGTTTGCCGCGCTCATCAAAGACGTCTACATCGATCCAAGAGTAATCCGGCCTAAAGCCAATCGCCCAAATTACACTTGTTATATTGCTCTCTCTTGCATCTATTTGTGTGATCTCAACAGGTGGAACCCAAGCTTTTTCAAACGGTGGTTCCGTGGGAGCGACGATACCATTTTCCGCAATATGTTTATCGATCATATTACGAATACCTAGATAGGATGCATCCGCATCATCTAAGTTTTCTGTAAGGTCAGGCAAGAATGAAACCTTGTCGCCCTCCATATTCGATACGCTTCCGTATAATTGCACGCCTTCGAGAGCAAATTTTCGAAGATCGATTTCATGTCCACCGTCACGTCCAGTCATATAATGGTTTGTTTTTGATACGGCAGCGACTGGGTCAGGGTGTTTATCAATTGTCATTGAGTAGTGGCCTGTATCGTACAGCCAGTCGATCGCGTCTCGCCCGCGGTATTGTCTAGGTGATCTTGGGGCTGGGCCAACAGCAAGGTGCACTTTGCGTCCAGCAAGGTGAAGATCCTCCATAAGTTGAACCCCGGATTGGCCGGTTCCAATAATTAGCGTTTCACCTTCTGGAATTTGATTTGGGTTACGATAATCAACGGAATTCATCTGCATAATATCCGCAGATAGGTTCGCCATATAGTTCGGTTCAATTGGCTTATCATATCCGCCAGTCGCGATAATCACATCATCGGCTATGTAGTTCCCCGCAGAAGTATCTATGTGATAGAGGCCGCTTGAGAGGTGTTTGACTTTTGTAACTTCAACATTTTCCAAAATTGGAGGATCGAATGTTGCTGTGAATGCTTCCAGATATTCAACGATTTCATCTTTGACCATGAAACCGTTTGGATCGTCACCATTGTATGGAAAGTTAGGTAATCTGCATTGCCAGTTAGGCGTTACGAGACAAAAAGTATCCCATCTATTGACCCGCCAAGAGTGGAAACGCGTGTGACGTTCAAAAATGATATGGTCAATTTGATTTTGTTGAAGATAGTAGCTTGTGGAAAGGCCAGCTTGTCCGCCTCCAATAATTGCTACAGGTATGTGTTTACGATCAGGCATTTGGAGGGGGTCCTCTTAATCTATGGATACGCAGGTCACAGCAAACTTTAAATTTGGGTCTAAGCTCGCGGCGCGTTTTTCTATTTTTGATAATTGGGCATCAGCGCTGGTGCAGCGATAGCCGTAGACTTTTTCAACTCTGAGGGACGCCTTATTTAGGCCAATTCGAACTCGTTCAAGAAAGTCATCAAGCGGGTAAGTCATATCCTCTGTCAGATATTGCTTTATAATTGTCGATGGCGAGTAGCATGCTTCTTCTTTTCCATCCGACCAACGGATCTTAAAATTGACTTCAGGCATCTGTGATTTCCGTAGTATTTAGTCCAAGATAAGGTTTGTTTTTGTAGTTCCAAATTAGTTCTTTTTCTGCCGAGCTAACCAAATGAACAGCGTGATCTGCTGTGAAGTTTCCAATGGCGTTCGCGGTGATGTTTCTGGACGTGAATCTGCGGCATACTCGAGCGATTTCAGCAGGCTTAACGGCTAGTAAAAAACCGAAGCTTGGAAAGGTTTTTAGCCATCGTAAGAGGGACGTGTTTGGAGGTAATTGAATTTTTTGTGGTTCAATTTCGATGCCGATATTTGAGCATTCCGCCAGCATGATTGCTGTTCCGATTATACCGCCTTGACTGATGTCTTTACCTGCAAATACGAGATTCTCTTCCGCGAGCTGAGGAAGTAGTTCAATGTCTTCGCGCAGACGGTTTTTGGGAGCCGCGCTGGAGGATTGAAAATTATCAAATACTGGCCGGTATTCGCCCCGATGATCGGCGACACAAACCAATATATCACCCACTTCAGCATCAAAACTTGTAATGAGATTTGTGGCTCTACCCATAATAGATGCAGCTAACTGTGTGTTAGGTGAACCTAAATTTGTGTGGCCACCGACAACTGGGATATTATATGCCTCTGCTGCTGCCCTCATACCCTCTAGAATAGGAGTTGCGATTGATGCGTTGGGTGCCCAGATGGCATTTGTTATAGCTGTGGCCCGTCCACCCATGGCTAATATGTCTGAAAGGTTGACCATCACGCTACACCAACCCGCGTTCCAAGGATCAGCTTCGACGAATTGTGATACAAATCCTTCCATTGCAAAGAGGTCATACCCATCACCGCGTGGGAGTGCGGCGGCGTCATCTCCTGGTGTGCCCGCGCTTGCACTGTTCAGTCCCAGTGCGGATACGCTGCTCTGAATGCTTAGCTTACTAAGTAGGTTAGGATCTTTTTTTATCTCTGCAGCTAATGAAGAAAGTTCCGTCATCTGGAACCTCGTTTCATTTGAGTGGTCCATCCAATGTGAGGTGTCGCGTAGGCTGGGTAAAAAGAGAGGTCTGCTTCCATTTTGATATGTATGGATCCGTGCAGGTCTACCTTTGAAATGGTGCGCCAGTTTAGCCGCTGGAACAGTTTCTCATTTTGCGGTTGGACATGTGCCAAAAATTGATCACATCCAATTGCATTCGCTGTCCGTACAGCCAGATGTATGAGTTCGCTCCCTAAGCGGCCGACGCGGCGATGAGATTTTGCGACTGCTAATCTTGATCCCCACCAAATTCTTGGTGCTTGTTCATGAATTCTGACGGTTCCTACAACTTCGTCTGGCTCACTCGCGAGGGTTGATATCGCGATAAGTGGCATAGCTATGTCATCGATTTTATCGCGATCATGTTCTTTGAATACACCTTGCTCTTTGCAAAATGTGTCATTGCGGAGCTTTTCTGCACCGTCCAATTCCCATTTTTGAGTTGCTGATTTGATCAAAAAATCAGGAGATAGAAATACGCGTTGCGATGGTTTGTCTAATACCTCAATCATTTTTTGCTCCGGCGTTTTTCGTATGTTGAAAGTGCGGAACATGCGCCACAGCGACCACATCCGGCCTTTATGTCTTCCGATCGCAAGCCTGCTTCGATCACCATATCGGCGAGAGGTGCGAGTATAGAATCCATAAATTGCGCTGTTGGGGTTGGGTGGCTCTCAAGCGGTGTGCCGGAAATTGGGACGAAGGGCACAACAAAAGGGTAGACACCCATCTGGGTCAGTTTCTTACTTATGTTCAGTATGGCTTCTGGCGTATCTCCAAGACCCGCGAGTATATATGTCGAGACTTGTCCGCGACCGAATATTTCGACGGCTGCTTTGAAGCTTTCAAAATATTTTTCAAGGCTGACTTGCGCCTTTCCGGGCATAATGCGTGCCCTAACTTCAGGGGTAACGGCTTCTAAATGCATTCCGAGTGCATCTGCACCGGCGTCCTTCATCTTTTGTAGCCAGCTATCGTCTTCTGGTGGTTCGCATTGAACCTGAATAGGAATGTTAACTGCGGCTTTTATGGCGAGAACGCTTTCGGTAAGAATTTTTGCTCCACGGTCGTTGCCCGCAGGTGTACCAGTCGTCAAAACCATGTGTTTGACGCCATCTAGTTCGACCGCTGCCTTCGCAACTTGGGCTAATTGATCTGGGGTCTTGTGTGCGATTGTTCGTTTTGCAGCGAGTGATTGGCCAATTGAGCAAAATTGACAGGTTTTTTTACGGCTCTCATAGCGGATGCATGTTTGTAATACAGTACTCGCTAGAACATCGCGTCCATGAAGAACCGCTATTTTATTGTAGGGAATGCCATCTTCGGTCTGTAAATCATAGAATTTCGGACGATTGGGAAACTCAATTTTTTGTACAGGTCGGCTGTCCTTTTTAAGGACAAATTGGGTGTCACCTTCGGATGCTTCAATCACGTATGGGCTATCAAACGCCGGCGCTGTATGTACGGGAACCATCACCGTTACGCCGTCTATTGTCACTGCCTTATGATCCGAAGGGCCAGCGCCCCCACGACGGCTTTCATGCCCTTTGCGTGGATCTGCTAGGCGCATGCCCCGGGTTTGCAGTTCATTTATGAGTGTTTCAGTTGGCATTTTAATCCTCCCGTCCGATGTTGTCTGACGTGCTGGAAATAGGGGCTTGGGGTGCGTGTTGAGGTTGCGGGATTTGGTGAAGCGGAGATGTCGCTCGCGTGTCGTGGATTAGGTGAAGCAATTCGGGACGGGCATAGTGTCCAACGCTATCCATCATGCGTTTGCGCTTGGTGATTAGCTTCATATCTAAGTCTGCAATGAGGATACCTTCCCCAGATGTCAGAGGAGGGACAACGTGACGGCCTTCTGGAGTGATAATGCAAGTCATGCATCCGTCTCTGAGGCCTTTTTGCAGTTTGGGGTCGCTGGATATTGAATTGATTTGGTCGTCAGTAAGCCAACCTGTTGAGTTTACGACAAAACAACCAGACTCGAGTGCGTGATGGCGCATGGTGACTTCTATTTGTTCCCCAAATATTGGACCAACAAGGGAGCCAGGAAATTGAGCAACGTGAATTTCTTCGTGTTGAGCCATCAGTGCATATCGAGCGAGAGGGTTATAGTGCTCCCAACATGCCAGAGCACCAACGCGTCCAACTTTGGTGTCTACGACTTTCAGCCCAGATCCGTCGCCTTGACCCCAGATCATTCGCTCATGGTAGGTCGGGGTGATTTTGCGACGTTTGAGAGCTAAGGTGCCGTCCGCATCGAATACTAATTGGGTATTGTAAAGTGTTCCATGATCGCGCTCGTTTACGCCAATGACGATCACGATTCCTAATTCTCTTGCCATGGCGCCAATAGCTGTTGTTTCGGCGCTGGGTACGGATACCGCTTCTTCATAGAGGCGAAGATGTTCTGCGCCAGCCTGCATTGGTGGGAGTATGAATGAGAAATATGGATACCAGGGCACAAAGGTTTCGGGAAATACAATTAGCTCAGCACCTTTGCTTGCAGCTTCGCTAGCGGTGTTGAGAGCTTTTTCCAAAGTTTTCTCTCGTGACGTCAGGTCGGGCGAAATCTGTGCAGCTGCGACGCGTACTATGTTCTTATTCATTTTGTGGACACTCATGAGCGCATGGATAAAGGAAAATCATACTCGCCGGCGTCTTATTCGAACCGGCGAGACAATTTGAAAAAAAAGACTAAAGAGTCCAAGTATCTAAGATGAATGCATTGTCCCTGCGGTGCAGTAGGACGCAATCGAGAACATCCTGAGGGGCGATCGGTGTTATCCCAGGAATGAGGGAAGGTTCTCCATGTCCCATCAACATTTGGAGAGCGAAACGGCATGCATAGACTTTCCCGCCTTCTTTCATGAATTTTTGCAGGTTAGCTGCGTAGTTCTGCGCTCCAGGGAAAGCTTCATCGCCTAGGGTTGGAAAACCACGCTGGACGCCAAGGGAAACACCTGGGCCGTAAAGTAAAATAGATGTTTCAAACCCTTTGCGTTGAAGGCGAATGGCTTGGAGGATGTTGACCAGACCAATTGATCCTTCAAAGGCGACTGTATGGAATGTAATAAGTGCTTTGCCGCCTTCTTCAGCTTGAACATCTTCAAAGACTTTTTCTTCGTAGTTGACGAAATAATCACCGTCTTTGTGCGCTGGTGTTGTGACTGTTGGCATGAATGACTCCAATAATTGTATGCATTGATTGCTTTTTGATTAAGTTTTGCATGACATGTATCGTCAAATTGATTGTATAAAAAGCATACAAAAAATGAACAATCTGCAGTCAATTGGGAGAATTTTGGGCGGATATGCCTCAAAATCGATCAATTTGTGGTGTTGGATAGATTGAGAACCCGAATTATGAAGTGAAGCTGTATTGATGCAGTCAATATGCATACAATTGACTTGCGCTCCAAATAAGTGTTGATTGCGGTTGATTCAATAAGGGGATGGAAATGACGAATTGGATACCGTCTTGGCGAAACTCGGGTAAACCGAAATATATCGAACTCGCAGATATTATTGCCAATGATATTGAAGAGGGTGTTTTGGTGTCTGGTGATCGTCTTCCTGCTCAGCGTAAAGTTGCTGATTTGTTGGGAGTAGATTTTACAACGATATCTCGAGGGTATTCTGAAGCTCAATCAAGAGGATTGGTTGTAAGTCATGTTGGGCGTGGAACTTTTGTCGCAGAGACGGAGGTTCAAATTAAAAAGCCAGATGAGCGCAGGGCATCGGATATCGATCTCGCGATGAATTTGCCACCAGAGCCGACAGACATTGTCTTATTGTCTCGTATGCGTGCGGGAATGGAAGCGGTTTCGGCGGATCTTATAGGATTGTTACGATATCAGTCGGCGACGGGTTCTGAAGTGGATAAAGAAGCCGCCGCAGTATGGCTAAGTATGAGAGGAATGGTGCCTAGTCTGGATCGTGTGTCTGTCACACCCGGCGCGCATGCGACAATGGTCGCTATACTTCTTATTTTAGCCAAGCCCGGTGATACAATATTAGCGGAAGCAGTGACGTATGCTGGCATAAGAACAATTGCTGCAAGACTAGGATTAAACCTAGTCGGCGTTCCGGTTGATGAAGAAGGCATAATTCCAGAAGCTTTGGAAGCAGCGATTGAAGAGCATGCACCTAGAGCGCTATACCTAAACCCAACTCTGAATAATCCAACAACGAAAACAATCCCATCACAGCGTCGTATTCAGTTAGCTGATGTCCTGTTGAAAAACGAATTACAGCTGATTGAAGATGATGCATATGGGTTTATTCCTGCAAATCCACCTGCGCCTTTTGCGACCTATGCTCCGAATTTGACATGGCATATTGGGGGATTGGCTAAATGCATAGGTGCGGGGTTGCGCATTGCATACACTGTGTCGCCCAATGGAAAGGCTGCATTTGCATTGGAGCAGATGCTCAGAACGACATCTGTTATGCCATCACCCATAGCGGCAGCTTTAGCGACGCGTTGGATTCAAGACGGAACGGCTGATCGTATTCGCGCCTTTATTCGAAGCGAAACAAATGAGCGTCAAAAAATAGCAAATGATGTGTTGTCGGGCTTTCATTTTTCTTCAGACCCTAACGCCTTCAATATCTGGTTAGAGCTTGAGGCGGGACAAAGCCGCGCTGATCTCGTCGGGCGGATGGCTGGAAAGGGCATCGGTCTGATGGTGAGCGATACATTTACAGTTTTAGGTGAGCCCAAAAATTGTGTACGCGTTTGCTTAGGTGGAAAATTGTCCCGAGAAGAACTTAGATCCGGACTAGAGTTTTTATCCAATACACTTGATCACAGCATTTATTGATATTTATCTGAGCACGTTATTGGGCGGTGCGGAGCATGAGCTAAGCCGCTGAGGGGTGTTTGGATTTAGTGTTGTTTTAGTTAGCCAATTTAAATATCTTTCTTCCCACAAACCGCATTTTTATCGCACACCTGTGATTTTATGCGAGCACATGATTGGTTGAATAAATTGAGGCGCGGTAGCTGAAAAGTAAGTTTGGGCGATGCTGTGAAGTATCGGAAGACGGATGGCTTCAACTTAGCAATTACTTTCTAAGTTGAAGGTGGCGGTGGCTGACGCTTCCCGCTATCTAGTTTTAAAGAAGTCGCTGGTTGCAGCCATTGTGACCATGTCTAGGAAACCAATTTCTTCTTCGTTGATGGTGTCGACCATTTCTTGAATTTGCGGGCGATCTCTAAAGGTCGGCTCCCGTCCAGTTCCGTAGGTTAGAAGCTTAGACATTAGGTTGATTTGAAAAGTCTCTTCATTTTGTAGAAGAACTGTGTGGAAACCTTCGAGCGTCTTAATCTGTTCTCCGGTAGCAAGTTCAGTAGATATGTCGATCAGCGCACCTTGGTTGAGTTTGGTTTTACCATTTTCTTTAATTGGGTATCTTTCACGTTTTTCACCAACGGGTCCGAAGGCTTCTAGTGGGAAGCCATATGGGTCGATATAGGCATGGCAATCAGCACAAGCTTGTACATTCCGATGTTTGGCAATGAGCTCACGCACCGTTGTTGCACCACGTGTATCTGGCTCAATAGTTGGCACGTCGGGTGGCGGAGGAGATGGAGGCGTACCTAGAAGGTTCTCTAACACCCAAACACCGCGCAAAACAGGTGAAGTATCAACTCCATTGGCTGATGCTGTCAGAACACTTGCATGGCCTAAAATTCCGCGCCGTCCCAAATCTTTTGGTAAAGAGACTCTTTTGAATTCTTCGCCAAAATCTCCCTCTATACCGTAGTGCGTGGCTAGAGCGTCATTTACATAGGTAAAGTCAGCGTCCATGAACCGAATTGATGGCTTGTTTGTGTGAAGTACGTCTTTGAAGAGAAGCTCTGTCTCTTTGCGCATAGCAGTTTCTAAGCGGTTTTTATAATAGCTTTTGTATAACTGGAAATCAGGTTTCATAGAGCCCAATTTGTCCAGACGTAACCAGCTATTGATGAAGCCATTTACAAAGGCCTCCGCTTTTTCGTCCTTCAGCATGCGTTCGACATGCGATTTGATGACGGAGTCGTCTGAAAGCTTACCTTTAGATGCATCTTCTAAGAGGGCGTCATCAGGCATTGAACTCCATAGAAAGTAGGATAGCCGACTGGCGAGTTCGTATTGATCTAGCAGACTGCCTTGCTCAGCATTACCTTCGACCAAATAAAGGAATTTGGGAGATGATAAAATAGCTGTGAAGGCCCACTTTAATGCTTCTTCGTGGTTCAGTCCCGAGTCGAGTTTGGACTGAACGAAATCGACATAAGGTTGGATGTCTTCAGCTGATGTTGGTCGTCGGTAAGCTTTCGTTGCAAAATCAGACAGTGCTTCTTTTATATCGCCATTGGATTTCGTGAGATATGATTTGAACAAATCACGATCAATTGCTTCATCAACTTCCAGAGGGAAAGGTCCCACAATTTCAAGGTGGTGGAGGCGAACAGCAGGTCCTTTGTATTCGTCGCGAAGGAATTCTAGTAGGCCGTCTGAAACGCCCCATGTTGGCATACGAAGAAGTGCCCCTGATTCCTTCAAAATTTCTTTCTTAGCTATTTCAGGATGGTAATTCTTCAGTGTTTCCAGAAGCAATAGATCAGGGCGATCCGATCCATTGGGGTAGAAGACAAATGGTACATTCCCTTTGTTTAAGCGAACTGTGTATTCAAATACTTTAGGTCCATCATCGGGCAAATCTATGAATTGGATGTGCTTGCGTTCGAGTGCCTGCACGACTCCGAAGGTTTCATTATTAGGAGCCACTCCAATAGACAGTTTTAAGGGTTGGGCAGCAGAGTCAAAATGGACTTTCTTTGGGTCATAGTCGTTAAATCGGTTAATGGCTTCTGCTTTAACCCGAATAATGTACTGGCCGTCGGCAGGTACACCTCCATCTTCAAAAATGGAACGTGGGTAATAGGGACGTTCAGCTGATACGCGTCCGCTGCCTATGTCTAGATATGTATGGTCAGCACTTTTATAAGCAAGAGCATGAGGAGAAAGGTGGGCATCTGGACCACCTTCGACTCCAAATGGTAGGTCCGTTACAGCATCTGTGACCACGCCGATATCGTCGGCTGTAAAGATGGAGTGCGTAGGTACCAGTTTCTGCTGCTTTTGGCGTTCTACTTTAGCATCAAAGAATTCTTCTGCAGCTCGAACATAAGATCCAAGTTGAGCGTGTGATAGTGATTGTGCAGCGCCTAAATTCTCGAACCCATGAACATTTATATCAGGTGTGAACTTTGCGATTTCTTTAGAAGTCTCGGGATCGATACCTAAAAGATATCTCATCGTGTTTTCATACTCTACACGCGTTAGGCGTCTCAGAGGCGTTTCTACAGGAAGCCCTGTATCTTCAACATCAGTAAGGTATTCGGTTAGGGCAGCTGTGATCGCGCGTCTTTCCTCAGTCGACGGCTGAAGCACGTCTTTGCCTGGCTTGGGCATTTTACCAAGGTTGAGTTGATCAAGTATTTCCTCGACTGTCAGGTGATACTTTTCACTATTTGGATCTTCTAAGAATGCATCAAAACTTCGGTCACCGTCTTCAAGGAAATCATTGTGACAATCGCTACAATATTTCTCGACAAAGGGGACAATTGATGGATCTAGCATGATGTCAGCAACACTATGGCTTGCTTCAACGACAGCATCGTCCTGAACGAGTTGCTCTGGCTTGTTGCTGATTGTTGAGGTTGCTGTCGGGCTCGTCTTTCCAGAACAGTTCACAAGAATAGTCGGGACTAGAACAGCCAAAGCTGCTCCCATATATAACATTGATTTATTTTTCATTATGCGAACTCCAAACCAGTCAGCGTGCCTGTTGAAAGGTTGAATTCATCTTGTTCGACCCCAAAGCGGTTTAGCATTGAAAGATAAAGGTTTGTGGCCGGCGTATGTTTGGAATCTTGGCCATATGCCAGATGCTGACCATGTTTAAATCCACCTCCGGCGAGCAATAAAGGGAGTTTTTTGTTCGAATGAGATGACGCATTTCCTAAACCACTTCCAATTAAACACATTGTGGAATCAAGAAGCGTTCGATCGTCTGGTTCTTTGATGGATTTTAAGTTTTCTAGAAAACGTCCAAAAGATTGCATTTGGTAAGTTTCGACAACATTGAGTTCTGAAAGCGTGCTTTCAACTTTTCCATGGTGAGAGAGAAGGTGATAAATGCTTGAAATATTGAAACCACCCAGATTTGAGCCCAGGTCAGACAATTCCAGACTAATGACTCTGGTTTGGTCTGTTTGCAGAGCCAAGGCCATTAAATCGTAGAAGATGGGCAGGCGATCTTTGTAATTCATACCGTCAGGATTGTAGGGTAATTCGTAATCTACATGAGGTTTTTTTACGTGTAGCCAAGCTTCAGATTGTTCAATTCTCTTTTCCAGATAACGAATGGACGTAAAATATTGGTCCAGTTTTTCTTTATCTGTCGCCCCCAGTTTTGCTTGTAATTTTTTTGCATCTTCACTGACAACATCCAGAACGGAGAGGCGGTGTCCGAACCGTTGGCTATGAAAGGCGATATTGCTCTTATCTTCTTGGCTGAAAAGTAGATTATAAATGTCTTTCAGACTCTCCATGGGCATCATGCCTACGCCTGATTTTGTCCACGACATTTTCCAGTCATCTTGGGATTTAGGAGAGAATTGTAAAGATGGATATCTCGTACTTGCGCCTATAAAGTCGGCCGCAATTTGATCGACGGTGACATTTCGATTTTCAAAATGTTTTGAATGAGTGTCTATAATACCCGATAAAAAAGCGTGAGTTCCAAGATGCCCCCCAATACCGTTTTCTCCATGGTCTAGTCCCGAGAATACCGTAAAATGATCTTTCAAACTGGATAGGTTTTTAAGAAGGGGTGAGAGCGTATAGTTGCTTCCAGTTTCTTTTGGAAAAAACTTATGTGGTACAAAGCCATAGGCCAATCCAACACATACCATGCGTTGGGCTGGTGACGTGTTTTTTTGAGGTGTATCCGCCATTGCTTCTAGCCAAGGTAAGGCGACTGCTGCTCCACCTAATCCGCGGAGTAGCATTCTGCGATTCAAGGTGTGGGATCTGATGATATTTGCCATGATGAGCAATCCTGAAAAGGCTATTGGGCCTGCTGGTTAAAAGCAGAATAGTTGTGATACGTTTTCGGCTTTATAAGTAAAAAAACTGCCGGAAAGTGTCAATGCAAGGTAACATGTTAATTTGTCTCACGCTGATCACATTTTGTTGAATTCGTTTAGAAGAAATCATCTTCAGATGGAGCGGGTGTTCCATATGTAAGTGCAGCCCAAATAATTATAGCAATAACAAAAGCAGCTATAATCGCGAGCAAGAAGCGAGAACTAGCGATAGCTTCTTGTTTGGGGACAATTGAAGCTTTCTTCTTGCCTGTAATCATTGGCAAAATGAGGTTTTGCTTCTTATACCCAAGGTAAGCAATAATCGCGAGAATATGTATTGCGATGAGTATTAGAAGTATATCGAAATTGAAATTGTGTATGCGTGTTAGTTGCTCAGATGTCTTGTCGTCCACAGCTGGTTTAAATGGACCATCGAAAAATATGTCATCTGATGCAAAAAGACCGGTTGCAACCTGAATTCCCAATATCGCCAGGAGTGCAAAAACCATGAATGCGCCAATAGGATTGTGGCCTACAGATGGTTTGCTGTCCCGCTTTAAGACGTCTTTTAAGTATGATTGGAGCTTTTTCGGAGAAGGAAAAAAGTTGGAAAAACGCGCATGTTTAGGGCCAATAAATCCCCAGACAATTCGGAAAAGTATGAGGCCTGCGGTCCAGTAGCCTAGAAGGAAATGAATTTCCGTCCAGTCAATGCCGACTTTTGCAGTTGCCCAAGAGGCAGCAATGCTGCCGACAAGTAACCAATGAAACAGCCTAGTAGGGATGTCCCATACTAGGCGTTTATTATTATGGTTCGATTTGTCTTTGTCACTTTTTTGAAAGTCAGTCATCGCCAAAACTTTTATTCGGTTCGGTATTCGGTGTGACAGGACTTACACGATTTTCCAACCGCCATAATCGCTTTTTTTATTTTTTTGGTATCGCCGGTCTGTCCAGCGGTTTCGAGTGCCATCGCTGCTGTTTCCAGATTTTTACTTAGGGACAGGAAGTTTTCTAAGTCAGACCAGATTTTTTCATCTGAACGGTTTTTAATCTCAAATCCACCTGTATCCAGCGCATATAATTCTTCTATACTCTGGGCAGCTTTTGCTAATTCTTGTGCATTAGATGTGACAATACTTGCATCCATGTCAGATTTACCACGCGCCATACCAATAAGAGGCTTTAAAAGGTCTTCCATTGATTTGAAATTTTTCTGGCGTGCTTCGACGGCGGATTGAGCTTTTTCAAGAGTTATGTCTTCAGCTATTGCGTTTGGGGCAGTGCAGGTCAGGAGACCTATTGCTGCGGCAGTAAGTATATTTTTCATGGAATATGCAGGATGGAAACGTGACATAGATTTCATTTCTAACTACCTTTAAGTCTTAACCTGGGTCATTTTTTTGTATTATAATCATGTACATATAGCATTATATTTCAACAACATTAAACATGTAACATGTCATAATGACCATTGTGTGTCTATAAAGAGATTTATTGAACTAGATACAAAATTTGTCATTACCAATTGGTCTTTTCAATATCATCTCTGAATTTAAAAATGCAGCGGTTAGGGAGGGTAACCGCTGCACATGGAAGTGATTGAAACAGGGAAATTTCAATCTATTTATCAGCTAGAAATTAGCGCGTAGTCCAAGACGGAATATTCGTCCCGTATTGTATTCACGCAATGTCCGATGACTTGGAGCATCATCAAAAGCTGATCCTTCATCAAAGGTTTCTCCGTCTACGACAAGGAAACGACTCGTGTAATATGTGCGTACTGGAGCATCAGTTAGGTTCTGTGCTTCAAAAGTGAGTAAGAAGTTGTCGCTCAATTCATAGGCTGCAGAGAGGTCAAGTGTTTGACGACCTTCCAACCATTCAGCGCCGGCCAAGAATGAACGATTTACGAGTGAATCACTTGTTCCAGAATATGCCAGACGAACTTGGTGTCCCTCTTGTTGCCAGTATCCAGTCACGTTGTAAGAGTGAGGAGGGGTGCCCGGAATTGGGAAACCTGATCCATCGAAAGAACCATCCTGGTAAGTGTAGTTGGCAGCAACACCAAGCCCAGATAGTAACCCTGGTAAGAAGCTATAATTTTGCGCATATTGTAGTTCGACACCACTGACGCTTGCGGATTCAGCATTTTGACTTCTACGCACATTGTATTCGTTACATAGGAAGCGAGCTTCTCCATCATATAGCCAAGGCTCAGCCGCAATAATAGATCCTTCGCCGAGGAGGCGACGAGGCATACAATTGGCAATATCCGGTTGGGCAGATAAATCTGCACTAGAGTTTAATAGAAGGTCAGTCGTTACGCCATCAGACGAAGTGAAACGACTTCCATCGATGATCGCGTTTTCTGGATCGTCGGCAATTCGACGTAGGTCACCTACAAACCAGCGAGAGTCTGTGACTTCTACAATATCTTGGATATCTTTCTGGAATAGGCTTACAGATAGAAGCGCATCGTCCTGAAAGTACCATTCCAATGACAAGTCTAAGTTGTCTGCTTTTAGAGGATTAACTTGTGCTCCATAAAGATCTATTTCGGATGATGGACGGAAATTTCCGGTTCCATCACTTAAAGTGCCTTCATTCATTACAAATCCAGCACGAAGATTATCAATGGGAGGCCGTGACATTGTTCGATAGGCTGAAAAACGCGCTTTAAGACTATCGGTAACATCATAACTCAAGTTCAAGTTTGGAAGAAATACTTCATATTCGTGCGAGTCTGCGGCTGCCAATCCCAACTTGCTGCGATCAGGTAGCTCATTTCCTCCAATGTCTCCAAATTGTTCAGTAGATAGGTCTGAATACCGAATGAGGTTTCTGTCATGGAATGATTGTTCGATCATGCCTGCTTCAAGAATAGGGTCGTAACATATGCCTCCTGGCACAGCAGGAGCAGTCCCTAAACCATCGATACGAGCCTGACGATTGCGCTCTCTAAATGCGTTTACATCGTAGTTTCGTGGCTCGTTTGTGTTTGTTGGATCTACATTTGGATCCGTTGTTAGAGGGTTCCAATAAATGGAGTTTTCTCCGAATGCCAGTGGGCTGGGAGTTTCAGAGAGAACTGGACATGTATTGTTTTGATCTGACGAACGCAAATTGTGTAGGAAAATTGGATCGAGAACGCGACCTTGACCTTGACTGTCAAAAGCAAACCTAGCTCCAGCAAAACTTGTGGTTTGAACTTCGGTCTTTACGTACCGCACACCGATATCACCGCTTAGACGGTCATCAAGGTAAGAGAAATTTGTTTTTAGGTAAGCTGCAAAGTTTTCGAACTCTGCCCCTCTTGTCTGAGTGCGATCAACGTTAAATTCACGGTCACCGACTGTAACTGTTTCAAACGCAGCGACTGGGTCAAATGTTTCCCAACCATCCGTTACATTGTCACGTGGAGTATCTAGACCTTCTAGGAAACCATCTGCATCTAGTGGTCCCGATGAAAAATTTGTCACAGGTATGAGAGACAAATTGTTCGGATCAAAAAAGATTGGATCTCCGGTAAAGGAGCTAACACCCTCAATTAGGTCTTCGCCTGCACGCGGCGTTCCAACCTGATCGTCGACATGTTTTTCGCGCTTTGTGTACTTCCCACCAAATTCAATACTTTTAAGACCGGCAAAATTTGTATCCCAGTCAAAGTCTGCAAATACGACCGTGTTTTCATCTATAACTTCTGTAAATGTAGAAGAAATGGATTCTAGTGTGTGTGATGCCAGATCGTCAGGGTTAAAACCTGTTTTTCCGATGTTATCCCATAGGTCATTTGAATCTGGTTGAAGTTCGACAAGGTTTCCCAAGAACGGTGTTGAAGTTCCTGCTATCAAACGACAACTGTTTGAATCTTCACAATCATAACCGGTAGGTTGAATTAATTCCGCGGGAACGTGGTGAAGGTTCCATCTTCCGATAACTCTATCTCTATCTGCGGTTAAGAAAATTTCGCGCTCTGGTGTTTGTTCCGATTTTGCGATCGAAGCACCGATAGTTGTTCTAAAGGAATCTGTGAACTCGTGATTGAGTTCACCACTTACTAGGTAGTTTTCGTTTTTGTAATTGTTGATGGAAGCACGCGTACCACCAAGACCATTTCTTGTTGTAAATTTGGTCCAAGTATTAGTGCTTGTATCCAGAGTTCGCCATTGATGAACTGGATCTGTCCAAAGTAATCCATCGTTTGCTGTAGGGTTTGTGACCGGATCACCAAGTGTTGCTACAGTACCACCCAACTCAACTGGGTTTCCATCATACGCTATTGTACGGTCATCAAAACCAGGTGTCAGAATAGGGTGGCGAATACTGTCTACGTGTCCGTGGTCTGTTCCTAAGTAGGATGCAACACCGTCCATAGAGTCTTTAAACTCTTGACGATTGTACGTTAGATTTAGAGTAAAATCAGTTTTGTCAGTGAACTCATACTGAGTTGCTAAGTTAATTCCCTGGCGGTGCCATTTGTTTCTGTTGAGTTCGTATCCTGATGTGGTTGGCGCAATACCTTGACCGACATGTTGATAGATACCTTCACCAGCCCTTAATCCGGTTACGCCTTCATATGCGCTTGCGCGATTAAATTGTGCGGCTCGTTGTGTTTCTACATCAATTGCGTCTTGGGCACCAAACGCATTGCCGTTCTGGTCGGTAAAAAAGCTAGAGCCGTAAACGTTGTAGTTTTCGAAAAAGATTTCATCGCGCCGAATCGTATTTGTTTCGTCATAGGCGGTGGCAATGACACCCAGTCGATCATTTAGGAATTTTTGAGAAACTGTTCCGCTAAGCTTATAATCAGTAGAATCTGCCTGATCGTTATACCTTCCTTGTGCGGTAAAGGTACGAATATCTTCCTCTACTTCAAGCGGTTTGCGTGTGATGAGGTTTACGACCGCCGCTAGTGAACCTTCTTCATCATCTGCAGACGGTGTCTTGATGACCTCGACTTTTGAGAGAATATCAGCTGAGTAAGAAGATAAATCGACACCTTGGGAAAAGCCGGTCGAACCAAGTGCAGAGCCGTTGAGTGTAACGACTGTTTGGTCTGCATTCGCACCACGCACAGAAATGGTTGTTCCTTCACCATCTCGTGTCGACATACTTACACCGGATACGCGGTTCAGGGCTTCCGCAATGTTTTGGTCAGTAGAGCGGCCAATATCTTCAGCATTGATTGTATCAACAATTTTGCCAGATGTCCGTTTGTCTGCAATTGAGTCACTGAGACTGCGTTTAATACCTGTGACAACGACAACATCGAGCATTTTTTTGTCTGCTTCAGCGTTTTCGTTCTGAGCTATAGCCGTTGGGGTGCTGATAACACCCATTGCTGCAACTATTGCGGTCCCATGTAAAAATTTCTTCTTAATATTTGACATGTTTAATGTTTCCTCCCGAGTCAATGTATCGCCTTTATTTGGCGTTTCTTTTCATGATCATCCCCGATATATTCTCATCATATATGCGAGAATTGACATGTTACCTATCAAAATTATTTGGATCAGTCAACAAATTGACAGGTTACGTGTTTGTGTGGATTGTGGATGCCAAAACAGATCGCAATAATTGGAGCGCTAGCTCACCTGGAAATCGCTTGAATGATTGAGGGGTTAGGCAATGTAAAACCCAGTTTGAGGAAATGATGTCTCAAGAAGATTCAAAACGAATAATTATACTAGGAGGAGGAACTGCTGGGTGGGTGAGTGCCGCTGTTTTTGCGGCCGTAAAAGATGTTGAGAGCCATTCGGTAACTGTGGTTGATACTGCTCAGATTCAGACAATTGGTGTTGGCGAGGCAAGTATACCTACTTTGTATGAAATGCTTGAATTCGTAGGGATCAGCGATAGGGATCTAATAGCTAAAGCCGACGCGACTTTTAAGTATGGTATTGAGTTTGAAAATTGGTCGAAGCAGGGCGAAAAATATATGCATGGCTTTGGCAATATGGGAAAGAATCTGAATGATTTTCAATTCTTCCAAGTGTGGCTTAGAAGTGCTAAATATTTTACGAGCCGGGACCTCACTTCTTTTACACCTTCAATTGTCGCAGCATACGCAAATAAGTTTTCACGTATTGTCTCTCGGCCAAAAGGCGACGATGGAAAATTATATTATCCATTGAGTGAGTTGAGTTATGCACTTCATTTTGACGCCGCTCTGCTTGCGCAATTATTGAAACAGAAGGCAATAAAAAATGGAGTGAAACACTTAGCTCGGCATGTGGTTGATGTAGAATGCGATGAAGAAGGAGTTTCGGCTCTCATTACCGAAGATGGTGAGCGATTGCAGGCGGACTTGTTTATAGATTGTTCTGGTATGTCCGGCGTGATCTCGCGCAAAACGCTGGGGGGTGAGTTTGAAGATTGGTCTGAGTTCCTCCCCTGTAACCGTGCAATAGCTGTACAGTCGCGACGAACAACACCTCCTCGACTATACACCCGATCTGTTGCGCATGATGCTGGGTGGCGTTGGGAAATAGAATTACAAAATCGCACAGGTAACGGTATTGTCTATTGCTCAGACTATTTGACGGATGATGGGGCTAATTCTCGGTTGCTCGCAGGACTTGAGGGGGAGCCCATCACAGAGACACGGTGTATTCCATTTAGAACGGGACGTTTAAGGAGACCCTGGTATAAGAATTGTGCCGCAATAGGTCTTTCGGCAGGATTCTTGGAGCCGTTGGAATCAACAAGTATTCACCTCATCTGTCATTATGCGATGAAGCTTAGACAAATGTTTGAGGGGAATGGGGATTTATCTGAAAAGCGTGAGTCATTTAATGCTGACTGGTGTGAAGAAACTGATGAAATCCGTGATTTTCTAATGTTGCATTATGTAGTCAATAGCCGGAATACAGACAGCTTTTGGCTTGATAGAAAAACCTGCAAATTGCCCAATTCATTGCAAAATAAATTAAACGAATTAAATGAAACGGGCTGGGTTGATCTTCCAGAACATGCGCTATTTGGCCACGATAGTTGGTTTCAAGTCCTTGTTGGGCAGGGGTTTGAATTTGAATATTCAAAATTCGCCGCAGAACCTGAAACCGCAAAAAAATATATCGGCTATTTGCAAAATCTTGCTCAAGCTGTGCGTAGTGAAATAGCTATGATCCCGCGATCACATGAAATGATGTTGAAAGAAATGAAAGCTATCTCCTGACTGAAGCGATTGCGTGCCTACCTGATGATTTTGAGGCTAAATAGAAGTTTTAGTAAGGGCCTTTACCAGTTTTGGTATGTGCCGTCTGGTTTTTCGAGGCGAGGGCATTCCCAAAATTCAAACTCCGTTTTCTTGAGTTCGTCTTCGTTGACTATAACTCCATGTCCTGGAGCGTCGCTGATTTCAAACCATCCTGCTTTGGCTTCTGGAGCATTTTCAAAAAAGCGGGTCATATCGGTAGGATTAGAAAAACCGTAAGGTGGAACCTCGTACCAAGAAAAGTTTGGTAACGCAGCGCACATTTGTAATGTCGCAGCTGTACACACAGGCCCTAAAGGGTCGTGAGGCATCACATCAATATAGTAGGTTTCCGCAAGTGAGGCGACTTTCATCGCTTCTGTAATCCCACCCACATTACAGATATCAATGCGCGCAAAATTTGTCATGCGCTGTGTTAGGTAAGGTAAGAAATCCCATTTGTTGCTGATTTCTTCACCAATCGCAAAAGGTATATCGGTCATTTCCCGCAAGGTCTTGTAGGCATCTATATTTTGGCAACGAATTGGTTCTTCAAGGAAATCTAGAGTTCCGGAAGGCATTTTTTGACAGAATGAGGCAGCTTCAGCGACACTTAGTCGGTGATGAAAATCCAACCCTAAAACGATTTCCGGTCCAACCTCTTTGCGGATTTCAGTAAATATTGATGCTGTTTCCGAAATGCATTTACGCATGTCGATAACAGTTGAGCTTTCATTGTTTCCAAGTTCCCCCGCTGTTGCTCTTATGACAGTCCATCCTTGGTCAATAAGTTGTTTGACTTCTTCTATGAGCGATTCATCATGTGGTTTTGTCGTTGTAATAAAGGCAGGTATTTTGTTTCTTTGTTTTCCGCCCAATAAACGATGGATCGGAACATTGAGTGCTTTGCCTGCGATGTCCCAAAGTGCGATATCTATTGCTGAGATAGCGCCGCTTAGGGAGCGTCCACCTTCAAAATACTGGCTGCGATACATTTCTTGCCAGAGTGCACCTATATTCGTTGCATCTTTGCCTATCAGGAATTGTTTATAATGTTCCACCGCGCCTTTTACAGCTAGTTCACGGCTTGAGAGCCCTGATTCTCCCCATCCGAAAATGCCTTCATCTGTTTCTACTTTGACCATGCACAGGTTCCGATGGCCGACCCAGGTCGGGTACGCTTTTACGTCGGTAATCTTCATAATGACGAGTGATGCTCCGTATGGTATAAGGTTACATGTTATGATTTTATGGACTAATTTGTCCGTTGAGAGAGCTCAGGATTATCCACAAGTTTTGGTAAGAATGTTCGAAAAACGTCTTTTCTTTGCAGAACAATAGTTGACGCCGGTATTTCACATTGCTAGGTAACATGTCAATAAGATTGTCGAAAGACGTTTATTGAAGGAGTGCTGTGGGTCGTATCGTGGATGCTTATGATTTTCTTGATTTTTTGTAGGGCTTGTATCTACAGATATGGAGCTTTAATACGGCTTGGTTAGAAATATAGGCGGTAGTTATGGTTAAATCACACAGTAAAATTCAAAAACCTAAACCAGTCTCTGATCTTGTTACTGAACGCTTGCGTGAGGACATTCTCAGGGGTGAGTTTGAATTAGGAGAAAGGATTTCTGAAGGCCAACTGTCAGAGCATTATGGTGTAACCAAAGCTCCGATACGTGCTGCTTATATGCGATTGCAAGCTGAGGGGTTGCTAGATGTTCGTCCTCAGGCAGGCACGTTTGTTTTCATGCCGTCTGCTGAAGAGGTTCGTGCTTTGTGCGAGTTGAGGGCGGCATTGGAGTTGGAAGCATTAGAGTTGGCTGTTCAGCGTAGTTTTAAGGCGCTGTGTAAGACTTTAACTGGTATTTGCGACGAGATGGAGCACGCTTTAAGTCGGGCTGATTTAGATGTTTATCAGAAGCTAGATACTGATCTGCACCTCGCGATTGTTGAGCATGCAGATTCACCCATGCTTCTGCTGGCATATCAAAGCGGAGTGAGCGGAAGGTTTGAAGCACTACGCTCTCGCTTTAGTCGAGCTAAAGATCACCAAGTCGCATCAAGTACTGAGCATATTATTCTGAGGGATAAAATTGCTTCGAAAGACATTCACGGCGCTCGCGCGCATTTAAGAGAACATATTGATAATACGCGAATTTATTTTTCGCGGCTGATTGATAAAGACTGACCCAAGGCCAAAGGATCAACTGGCGGATTTGGGTTTCAGTCTTCAAGGAGGGGCTGATGCCTATTGATACTAAAGACAACGATCCATTGATGCCATACCAATTGTCTAATCCGGTCGACGCTCTTCGTGAGATCGTTGTAAGTGAGGGGATCCCAGATGATGAGAGAATTTGGGTTCCGCAAGCTGAAAACCTTGATTTTCGTCCGTTATGTCTGAACCGGAGTCAGGGCTATTGGATGAATTTATTGCGGGTCAGAAAAACGGGGGTTGTGTCTCGCCACCGCCACCCTCAAGCAGTTCATGGCTGGGTTCTAAAGGGGCGTTGGCATTATCTGGAGCACGACTGGGAAGCTAAAGAGGGTAGTTATGTATACGAACCTCCTGGTGAAACTCATACTTTAGTTGTTCCAGATGATGTTGATGAAATGATCACTTTCTTTCAGGTAAATGGCATCATGTATTATGTCGATCCTTGGGGTAAAGGGATCGGATATGAAGATGTCTTCACTAAAATTGATTTGTGTCGAAAACACTACGAGGCCGTTGGTCTGGGTGCTGACTTTGTTGATCAATTTATTCGTTAATTGGAGAAAATAAATGGCTAAGCTTCGCCTAATGCACACAATGTTGCGGGTTAAAAATCTAGATAAATCAATTGATTTTTATACCAATTTACTTGGGATGAAAGTTCTAGAGAAGACAGATTTTCCTGAAGGGAAATTTACTCTCGCTTTTGTTGGCTATGGAACTGTTGAGGATGATACGGCCATTGAGCTGACCTATAATTACGGTGACCATGAATATGAGCTGGGAAACGCTTTTGGTCATATAGCGCTCGAAACTTCGGATATATACGCAACTTCAAATGTATTGAAAAAAGGGGGCGCGGAGTTTGTACGTGAGCCCGGTCCCATGAAGCATGGTTCTACTCATATCGCGTTCTTAAAAGACCCAGACGGATATTTGATCGAACTCGTTCAACCTGAATGGCTAGAGAAGACTAAGTAAAGTTAAGTGGAAGAAAGAAATTAATATGTCCATCTGGCCAACAGATTGTTTTGAAGGTTCTACGGTTTTAGTGACTGGCGGAACTTCCGGAATTGGTGCCGGTATAGCGCAAGCCTTCCAGAAGGGAGGCGCGAGAGTCATTGTGACAGGCGTTACCGATGCAGAGGTCAACTCGGCGATGGAAACTATGTCCGGTATTGAAGCTAAAGTGTTGGATGTTCGGAGTGATGCCGAGGTTAAAGACCTTGTTAGTTCTGTCGGTCGTTTAGATCACGTCGTAAACTGTGCAGGCGTTATTCGTCGAAGCGAAGAGCTTACACCTGAGGTATTTGCCGATGTTGTCGACATTAATTTAAATGGCTCGATGCGAGTTTGCGCTGCTGCGCGATCGCTTTTGGCGGAGACTTCTGGCACAATAACTAATACTGCTTCAATGTTATCATTCTTTGGTGGTGGTTTGGTTCCAGGTTATTCTGCTTCTAAAGGCGGAATAGCTCAGCTGACCAAGTCTCTATCGATTGCTTATGCGGAGGATAATATTCGAGTGAATGCAGTCGCTCCAGGATGGATAAAGACTCCCCTAACATCAGCTCTGCAGGCTGATGAGGGGCGCAGCAAAGCAATATTGGATAGAACAGCACTAAAGCGTTGGGGAACTCCAGAAGATGTTGCGGGCGGTGTGGTTTTTCTTTCTTCACCATTGGCTAAATTTATCACTGGAACGGTCTTAGTGATCGACGGTGGGTATTTGATTACCTAGATTGCAGGATAAAGTAATGTCTCGTCATGCCGTTATCGTTGAGCCAGGTTATTTGGACTACGCGGAAGAAAAACGTATCCTTAGTCCGTTGGGGTTTCGCTTTCAGCCAATTCACATTGAAGATCGTACGCAGCTAGATTCTGCTTTGCCTGATGCAGAATTAGTTTTTGTAAGAGACTCGAATTTGAATGCGGACCATATTTCCAAAATGGCAAAGACAAAAGGTATTGTTAGGTATGGGATAGGTACAGACAATATCGATTTGGAGGCCGCGCGCGATGCTGGAATTATTGTGTCCTGCGTTAGAGAATACGGAGCAGAAATTGAGGTCGCTGATCATACGGTTGCACTAATCCTGGCATCTAAACGGCGATTGGTTGCTCGAGATCGAGATATTCGAAATGGTGCTTGGCAGGTCGGTCAGAATGAACCTATTCATCGGCTTGGAGAGGCTACTCTCGGTTTGCTAGGATACGGTAGAATAGCAAAAGCCGTTGTGCAGCGTATGAGAGTTTTTGGAGTTTCGAAAATCATTGCGCATGACCCAGGATTGGAAAGTGCTGATGTGGAATTGGTTTCTCTTCAGGAGCTTGCTCAGCGTTCTGATATTCTGAGTCTTCATGCTCCAGCCGGTGGAAGCAATGATCGGATAATCAACGGCGACTTTTTGAGTGCAATGCCCCGGAACGCAATTCTGGTGAATACTGCTCGGGGGGCTCTGATTGATGAGGGTGCTCTCCTAGATGCGTTGAAAAAACGCCATTTGCAGTCAGCAGCATTAGATGTCTTCAGGACGGAGCCTCCATTGGGCAATCCATTTCTTGAAATGGATAATGTGATCCTGTCTGACCATAGTGCTTGGTACTCAGAACAAACTGTAGCGGCAATTCAAGCCGGAGCCGCTGAACAGGCAAGGCAAATCATAGAAACAGGACAGGCGTCCAATCGAGTCGCCTAAGGGAATAAGACGAACCTCGTCAAATTGACGTGTTCAAATATTTTGGAGATGAACCGATGTCGGATTTAAATGAACCATTGTCCTTTAAGCGCGGTAATGGATTGAAAAATCGCTTTATGCTTGCGCCGATGACTAATCAGCAGAGCCATGATGATGGTAGACTTTCTGATGATGAATATCATTGGTTGGTGAAACGTGCGGAAGGTGGCTACGGGCTTGTTATGACATGCGCAACGAATGTTCAGGCAAATGGTAAAACATGGCCTGGTCAATTGGGAGCATTCAGTGACAATCACATTGAAGGATTGACGCGACTGGCTGCTGGTATCAAAGCGCATGGTGGTCACGCATGTTTACAGCTTTACCATGGCGGTTGGCGTGCTGAACCTAGTTTTATCGGAGGAAAAGAAAACCTTCGTGCACCTTCGGATGAAGCAGAATCTGGTGCAAAGGGTATGACCATTGAAGAAGTCAGACAGCTGAGAGATGACTTCATTGCAGCCGCTGTAAGGTGTGAAAAAGCTGGATTTAACAGTGTTGAAATTCATGCAGCACATGGATTTGCCATATGCCAGTTTTTAAGTCCGCAATTTAACCAACGTGAAGACGAATATGGTGGAACGCCAGAAAAACGTGCGCGCATATTGCATGAAATTATCGACGGAATTAGAGCGGCGTGTGGCGAACAATTTGGGCTAGGGGTTCGTCTTTCTCCGGAAAATAATGGTCTTGTATTTATTGAGATGCGGGCCTTGGCTAAACAGCTTCTTGCGGAAGAGAAAGTCGACTTTGTCGATATGTCTATGCACGATGCTTTTAAGCTACCAAACGATGAAAATTATCAGAGTAAAACTATTTCTGAGTGGTATTTAGAGCTACCGCGTGACGCCGTGAGAATGGGAATATGTGGTACAATTCGTCAACCAGATCATGTTCGTAAAATAAAAGCGTTGGGTGCAGATTTTGTGACTTTAGGAAGAGCTGCAATCATGCATCATGATTTTCCAAAATTGATGACCGCGGATCCCGCTTTTGAGGCACGTAACCCTCCAGTAGCCGCCGATATTCTTCGTGCGGAAGGTCTGTCAGAAACCTTTGTAACATACATGAAGACTTTCCCAGAGTTTGTTGCTTGATAGAGAGGCTCAGTTTTGAGCGCTTTCCTTCGTTTTTGCCGCAATGAATTTTGAAGAGAATTGACTCAATCGCACCTCAAATGATATGTAACATGTCAATGAGGTGCGAAAATGTCTAAAAAGCGCAAAATACTGATAGTAGGAGGTGGTTCAGCTGGATGGACTACTGCTGCTTTATTGGTTCGAACTTTACCTGACAATTATGAAATTGAAATTTTAGAGTCCAATCAAATTGGAACAGTTGGTGTCGGGGAAGGAGCAACCCCAAAAATGGCGTTGCTTTTTAAGGCTCTGGGGATAGATGAGTCTGAATGGATGCCGGCTTGTAATGCGACTTACAAAGTAGGAGTCGAGTTCAAAGATTGGTCAGTTAAGCCGGGTTTTGAAAGTTATTTCCATGGGTTTTATTCGCACTTTGATCGGGATCATCTCAAAGCTTTGAAGTTTAATTCGGTTTTGCGTCGGTCTGGAGTGGACGTGCATGCGAACCCAGATTTATTTGTTTATAATGCCTATCTTGCTGAAAAGCGTCTTTCACCTGTAACGCCATACAGTTTTCCTTTCGATGTCCAATATGCCTATCATTTTGATGCGACTTTGCTGGGAGAATTTTTGAAGAAATATTCGATGAAACATGGCGTTTTATGGAGAGATTGCCGTGTTGTGGGGACTGAACGTCGTGATGATGGTGGGTTGGCGAGCGTTGTCACAGAAACTGGTGAAAAAATTGAAGCAGATCTGTTTTTCGATTGCACTGGGTTTGGGGCGTTACTTATTGAAAAAGAGCTAGGCGCAAAACACATAAGTTATAGCAATGCTCTTTTTAATGATGCCGCAGTCGCTATTTCAACGGATGCTGAACTAAACCCAAAACCACAAACAACAGCAACCGCTATGCGGTCTGGTTGGGCTTGGCAAATCCCATTGCAAAACCGTACTGGCAATGGATATGTGTATTCAAGTCGATATTGCGAAGCAGATCAGGCAGAGGCTGAGTTGCGCTCTCATCTTGGAAAGCCGGATGAGGAAATAGAGGCTAAACACCTCAAAATGCGATTGGGCAGGCTCGAAAAGACATGGGTTCGCAATTGCGTTGCAGTGGGGTTGTCACAAGGGTTTATTGAACCGGTGGAGGCGACAGGGTTAGCTCTGGTTCAATACACTATAACTCGTTTTTTAGACTATTACTTGAAAAATGGTGAAAATGACGAGGTGCGTAAGGCCTTCAATGAGGAGCTTGGAACAGCATTTGATGGTGTTAAAGATTTTATAGTCGCTCATTATTTAACGGCAAGCCGAGAAGACACACCATATTGGAAAGATGTAAGCGAAAATAGTCACGCACTTTCTTCAAATTTAAAAGCTGTGTTTCAATCTTGGTATTCAAGTGACAATTTTGATGATGTTCTGACAAGAAGGAAAATCACACAGCAATTTTCTATAAATAGTTGGTATTATCTAATGAGCGGAAAAGGAATTTTTCCTGATAATATCGATATTCCTCCAAAAGATGAGTACTTGAGGAAAGTTCCTGTGGAAGAAATTTCAGATTTTCTAACTCGATGCAGTTTGAACCATTCCACGCATAGTGAACAGCTCGATAAGCTCAGAAATTCAGAGATATATAGTGGTTCAAACTCTAATGCGTCGACTGCGCTGGATGTCTTGGTTTCTGCGATGCCGCAAGGAGGCAGTTCGATGTTTGGGTTAGGCTAAATTAAAAGCTTGGCCCACTGTTAAAAGCCAGTTTCTTTATTCCGCAGGTATGTTGGATTCTAACATCGCTTCTTTGGACTTTTCTGACGGCATCTGAACCCGTTCTACCTTTCCAACGAGGAATAGATAAATAAATACGCCGAGAAGGGCGATTGCGGCAATGTAGATAAGCGCAAATGAGAAGCTGGCGTGTTCAATGAGCAGTCCTATTGCTATTGGCGTTATAAAAGCGGAGCAGTTTCCAACGAAGTTAAATACCCCTCCAACGAGGCCAATACGGTCTTTGGGAGCCATAATTGATACAAATACCCACGCAATAGAGGCGACTCCGTTTCCAAAAAATGCCAGTGAAAGAAGGGCAATAATGACGGCATTATTTTCAGTAAATATGACGCCAAATGTACATGTAGATATAAGCATACCAATCAAAACAGGTAGCTTGCGACTAATCGTTTTGGAGTACCCCTTGCGGTCGAGATAATCAGACAAAAAGCCGGATAAAAGTATTCCGCAAAAAGCTGCGGCGAAGGGTAGTGACGCGAGCAATCCAGATTTCCCGATTTCAATCCCGCGTTCGTCCATGAGATAGGTTGGGAACCAAGTCAAAAAGAAAATGGTTGTCGTCCCCAAGCAGAATTGCCCTAAATAAAGTCCCCACAATTTAGGATGAGTGAAGGCGAGAGAGAGTTTTGTTGCCGGCTTAGATTTGTAATCTAAGGAGTCGTTCTCATTCTTCTCAATAGTGCTTGGCTCTTCTTCTTTCTGAGCTTCTGCTAATTGTTCTTTGGTGGGTTCTCTATAAAGGAAATACCAGACAATACCCCAAATGATCCCAATTGCGCCTGTGACGATAAATAGGCCCTGCCAACTATAGTACTTTTGAATCAGGAATAACACAGGCGCGAGTGCTGCCATACCGATATACTGGCCGGATGTGTAGATTGCGATGGCAGAAGCACGTTTTGTTTCGGGGATCCAGTTGGTGACGACCTTATTATTGATAGGGTATGAGGGCGCTTCAAATGCTGCCACAATCGTTCGCCCAACAATGAGCCATGCCATTGAATTTACAAACCCTTGAAGGATTGTGGCGATTGACCAAGCAATAATCAAAAATGGATATAAAATTTTTGGTAGGAATTTGTCCGCGATATAACCGCCAGGAATTTGGCACATTGCATATGTCCAAAAGAATGCTGAAAAGACCAGTCCCATTTGTGTTGGGCTTATACCTAAATCTTCCTGCAATCCTGGCGCGGCTACAGATATATTCACACGATCTATGTAATTTATTACAACAGTTAAAAACAAAAGTATGACAATTTTGAACTGAGGTTTTGTGAACCCAAACATTTATTTTTCCAAAGCTTATCTGCAATAAATCGATATCAAAAAACAGGTGTCCCTGAGCAAATGCACTTGGACACCTGAGAAATTTAGTCTTCGCAATATATCTGCGATATGTAACATGTCAATTAGGTTTGCGTTTATCGTTTTGAGCGTTGATGTTTTACATATTTGAATTGAGCGAAGTAATCGCGTTTATTGTTTTGCGTTGGAGTAGTCTTTGACAGACATGCCACCGACTCCCCAATTCTCACGGGAGACTTCTTCTATTATCACGTAAGTAGATTCAGGTGATTTATTAAGCACATCCACCATAACATCTGTTGTTCCTTTGATAATATCGCTTTTTTGTTTTTCCGTCAGTCCGTTATCGGTAACGCGGACATGAATATACGGCATTTAAATCTCCTGATATAATTCCAGTTAATGAGTTTTTCAGCGTGCTTTCGATCAAGCAGCTAATTTTTAGGTAACTTTTCTGGATGGGTATGGAAAGGCTTTTGTACTTTAGGTGACAGGGGGAGGGCCTAATTAACTGCCGATGAATTCAATCTTAAATAAAGGCGGTGTAAGATAAACGCTAATTTGTATCCGAGTAGGGACGGTAGAATTTTTCTAGCCAACGAAAAATTGCCGCCATTCATTCTGAGCCGCATCATGATTTATCCTATAGTCTGTTCTTGAATGGAGGCTTCTCTCCAGACTGAAGTGGTTATGAAAGGACGGTTTTATAGCAGCAAATTTTTGTCGGCTCTTCGTTCGCCAAAATTTATTCATGTTTTTCTCTCGTCGACGGAATGGTTGTTGAGAATTCTCGCATCGGTTGTTATTCCGTCGCCCCGTGAGTTCCTTCTCAGCTTTTCAATTTCATTAATTGCGACGCGATATGACTTCATCTGATAGTCCCAGCAACCAAAATCGCCTGAGTGTACAGCTGTTGCCCGCTGAAGTTTATGAATAGGTAACAGAGTTTCGCTTTACAGTGTCGTTTTTTCATTTTTGAAGAAATTTTGCACTTTGCTTTGTGCCCAAGGTAGCTGAGCGAGTATCATCAGGATGATTAAAGCTGCCAACACAAGTGCGATTGGTCTAATGAGGACTGTGCCTAGATCTCCATGAACCCAAAAAGACCTTCTCAGATTCTCGTCTATCATTGGCCCGAGGATTACGCCTAGGACTAGCGGAGCCATTGGGTATTTTTGTTTGTGTAGAAAGTAGAATACTAGTCCGGACCCTAGCATCACATAGACATCGAATAATCTAATGTTGATGGCATAAGAGCCGATTACACACATTACGGCGACAAGTGGCATTAGAATCTTGGACGGGATGTCCAAAGCTTTTATGAAGAATTTAGCAACGATGATGCCAGATATGAGAAGCATGCAGGATGCTAAGAACAGGATGGCACCAAAAAGCGGAAGAAACTCTGGCTGGTCAACCATAAGCATCGGGCCAGGGCGCACGCCATTGAGCAATAGAGCCCCCAAAAGGACCGCAGCGGGTGCGCTACCGGGTATGGATAGCGTAAGAAGTGGTATGAGCGCGCCGCCAATGGAAGCGTTATTTCCCGTTTCTGATGCGATGATACCTTCGACTGAGCCTTTACCGAAAAGCTCCTTTCTTTTGCTTGAGAACTTCGCTGCGAAGTATGAAAGCCAGCCTCCCATATCTTCTCCAGCACCGGGAATGATGCCTACGCCAGTTCCGATTATTCCAGATCGGATGCTAAGCGGAATGTATTGAGAAAATTCTTTGAGATTTGGAAAAATACTACCAGTTTGCTTTATGCGCTTTCCAGCTGGTTTGCTGATGTTTTCGATAACTTGAACGATACCGAACACGCCAATCATAATGGGTACGAAAGCAAAGCCAGTCATCAGCATTGGTTGTTCGAAGGTAAAGCGTGACGTGCCGTGTAAAAGATCGATACCAATCATAGAGATTAGCATCCCGATAAATGCGGAAATCCAACCTTTTATTTTTAAATCGGGAGAGGCCACAAAGCCAGAGACTAGAACGCCAAACAATGCGAGCAATGCCATTTCTACAGATGTAAATAGGATTGCGATGCCGGACAATAGTGGAGCAATTGTGAGAAGCAGTAATAAGCCAAATAGGGTGCCGACAAAGGATGCCATACGCGTAATGCCTATTGCATAGTTAGCTTTGCCCTGAAGCGCGAGAGGGTGACCATCTAGAGCTGTTGATGCGGCGGCGGCTGTGCCGGGTATGTTTAGCAGAACAGCAGTGATCGATCCGCCATATATAGCCCCCACATAAACAGATAGTATAATCGCGAAAGTAAGTTCAGGTGAGAGGCCATAAGTTAGGCCTACTAAAATTGCGATAGACATCGTAGCGGTTAAACCGGGCAATGCACCAACGATAATACCTATGGTGACACCTGCAAACATCCAGAAAAGAATGAGTGGATTGGTCGCCAGTGACCAGATGTTTTCCCAAAAAAATGAAAGTGTCATGAGAATAGTGTTCCCTCTCGCCGCTAAGGCAGCGGGAGCCGTATTAGCGACCCGAAAATATATGTGATGGCGGCGGAAAAAATGACAGAAATTAAGCCGATTTGATATAGCTTAGCAGCTCTTGCAAGGCTCATGGCCGCGAACAAATAGAGCGCAGAAGCAACTCCGAATTGGACGCGCCCAACTAAACCAAAAACATAGATGCAGAGAAGTACCATGTGGGCGGCTGTCTCCAATGTATCTCTGTCGAATGCTGCGATTTTTAGAGCTTTTGGCGTAAAGTGTCCGGCAAATTGACCATCTTTGATGGATATTCCGATAAGTATCGAGAATAGAAAAAGTAGTCCTCCAGAAAAAAACATTGGCATAAATCCGGGGGCCACTAACCAAGCATTCTTTTCGATTCCAGGGAGGTCGATGTCAAATGTTAGACCAATGCTTTCCAGAAGGAAAATAAGCGACACGACCCATAATATGCATGAGACAACGAGGTCGTGCCGTCTTAGCTTACTAAGATCTTTAGTATCCTGCGTATCGGTGGGCGCAATATCGGTTTTCATTGCTCTATGGTTTCTCTATGCCCAGAGTAGAAGGATCAACTTTCGCAATTTCAGCGTCCCAAAGTGTCCATGCGACGGTTCTTTCTTGTGACAGAGCTTGTTGCTTAGCTTCTGCACCATGAAGGCCTGTTAGTGTGGAATATTTAGACTGGCCAAATAAAACGACGCTCTCACTTTCCATACCTGCAATGAAGGCGGTACCCAGCTTAGTTTTGATCTCTTCAGGTGTGTCAGAAGGAATGGCAAATCCGACAAACTGATCAATCGGCATTACCATCTTCATATCGGGAAGAAAGTCTGTGATCGCGGGGATGGTCTTACCTTCAAATTCTACTGGTTCATCACTGAAAACCGCTAGAGGGCGAAGCGTATTTCCTTTTAGGAACTCGCTTTGCTCGCCAAGCCCAGTCCAAACCATGTCGACTTCACCAGACAGTGCGGCAGTTTGAGAAGGGAAGCTGCCGGGATAAGGAACAAACCGAGTGTCAAAGTCGGCCAGTTTTTTAGTATTTAGCCATTGAATGTTCCAGACGCTACCGGGAACTGAAGTTGCTATCGTCAATTTTCCGGGTGCTGCTGTTACAGCGGACATCAAGTCTTCAAAAGATTGATAAGGAGAGTCTGAATTTACGGATAATATACCAGGTGTGCCGCCCACCATAAAGTAGTCCCAGTCTTTGGCGGTTTGTTCGTTGAGTCCTAATACACTATGTCCTAGTGCGCCTTCAGAAATACCAACGATTGAATATCCATTATGAGGTTGGTTCCACACATATTTAGTTGCGATCCCGCCTAGTGCGCCGGGCATATTGGAGGCAATTACATCTACTCCAAGAGTTTCTTTCATGCCTTCAGCAATAGCGCGGTTGGCAAGGTCAGTTGCGCCGCCAGCGGATGAGTAAACGAATATTTTAACGGGCCGTTTGGGAAAGTCTGCGCTAGAGGCCTCAGGCTGGGTGCATGCAGCTGCCGACGCCAACAAAAACGTCGCTATAAGAGCGCGAATAGTGAGTAAATGCTTCATATTGTTCCTCCCAAAATGTGACCCTCTTATTTTTGAGCGTTCACATCTTAATCTTGGATGATCTTGTTATGGCCTGTTCGTTAGTTCTCGTGCAAAGTTTAGAGAGCGTTTCAGAGTCTCATTTATTTCTTCAATAGTAGGCGCTATAGGTGTTAGACTAGGTTTGCCATACACGTCCCGCACTTGTGTGACGGGGACTTCTAAGCAGAGCGGTAGATCCATACACTTGGGAGCTATTTCTTTGAAAATAGGCGTGAAATTAATATCACCATCTCCAACCGCAGGAAATTCCCAGCCACTTTCAACACGGCGCGAATCTTTAACATGCAGGTGCACGGTATTTTCTATGACGTGTAGAATGTCTTCCTCGGGAATTACATCTTCTCGATACTGAGACATAAGATTCCCAAAATCATAATTGAATTTCACATGAGGGGAATTCATTTTATTGATGACTTCAGCGCCCGAACGCCCACCTTCAATGATGTTGCGCTTACCATCACCCGGGTTTTCAAAGGCGATGATTATATCGATGTCTTCTGCGTGTTTTACAAAAGTTTCCATGTTTTTGTAAAACTCACGCTCTCTATGCAAGGGCGCAGCATAAGTTATCATATAGTCCGAGCCTATGGCTTTAGCAAAATCCATACGTGCAATGAATTGCGCAACTGCCTCGGGTGAAGACATGTCCATATGAGCAGCAAATGCTCCACAAGTCAGGCTATTGTCTGCATATAGTTTGCGAACGGTCTTGGCGCTGGAATCACAAAAGAAACTTTCTTCAAATGGATTAGAAAACCCATGGATGAAGATCATTTCTAAGTGAGTACCGCCTATACGTGCAACTTCTTCAAAAGCTGTTTGCATAGGGTGCCCATTATAGGCACCCGAGCTGATTGATATAAAAGGAGAGCTCATTATCTACTTCAATGTCTTGTCGCGAAGGAGCTGGAGAATTTCCAAAGTTTCACCGCGATGCATCATCCCAAAAAGCTCTTCGATGTTGAATGTATCGACAATCTGCATGATTTTCTGAGTAGCTTTTAGGTTTTGATCAAAGGCATCAACACGGTCCAAGCGAATAGGGCTCATGTCTGAAGTCAACCAACCATCATAGTTGAGGCGTTTTAGGTAGATGAATGTTTCTAAGTAGTGCCATAGGTTGTATGTTGCTGGAATCAGATCCCAATCCCAGCGGTTGTTGTTGTCGTTTGTGTGAATGTAATATGGGATGTTGCTGGTGTGGCAAAGCGCAATGGCAGCCGCGGGTGTTTCCTGTGCCATGAGAGAGTGGCCGATATCGATTGTGACACCAACATTTGGTAAGCCGATGTCGCGGATCATACAGATAGTTTTGGCACAATTGTCCAAGAAGCAGTTTACACGTGTCTCTTGGTCTTTGAATTCAAGCATCAAAGTAATGTCACTGCGGTGAGACGCAGCGCGGCGGAATGTGTCGACCATGTTGTTCCAGCTCTCAACATAATCGTTTGTGATAAGGTAGTCGTATCCATCTGTTAGAGGGCAGGTTGTGACCTTATCGGCACCCAGCTCAGCAGCGATGTCCATCGCTTCAGTAATGATGCGTACAGCATCGTCACGCATTTCTTTATTTTGAACGCTTGTGGAGCCTGTTTGCTGTCTTGGGCCACCTTTGATGTTTGCATTTACCGCAGCAACACCAAGGTCGAATTTTTTCAGTAGACGGATAGTTTCTTGTGGGTCCTGAATTTCAAAAGGGTAGACGATTTCTACCCCATCAATTCCTTTTACTTCCTGTATTTTTTGCATTTTTTCTTCAGGAGTTGAGTCTGGGAAATATGTACAAAAACGATCTTTTTGACCGCCCATAAATGCCATGATCACTGAGTGCTTCACTTGATTTTCCTCTTTATATCCGAAACTTTTATTGCTTATCTAAATAAATTTGACAACGATGTCAATATATTTAGATAATTTTGCTTTTCTGGCTTTTTTATTCTGAAGTTGCCATCGGGGTGGAAGCAACAAGAAGAAAAGCTGAGATTTTATGTTCTCTGAGGTGCTTGCTCATAATCCCTGTTAATTGCGTCGTAACACGGAATTTATGCAAACCAGTCACTGCAAAATGGGGATAGAGATTTTGACGAGTTTCACGCTTGGGAAACGATTTGATCGAGGCCTCTGTATAAAATAGCTACGCTAATTTACGATAATGTCGGAAATAAACTTAAAGAGAAAGGTCTTTCACCAGAATACACCATGGAGTGGCAATGGTATAAGACAAAGACGATCTCTGGTGGGTGGAATTTTGTGATATTTTATCCTGCGATAAGTTGCCGCCATTCATTCACGGTAGTGTCACGATTTCTTTTAAAGTTTGATCTTGAGTAGAGGTGTCGTTCCAAGTTGAAGTGGTTGTGAATTGCCGATTGAAGGGCAACGAATTTCTGAAAGTTCTTTATCTGCCATAACTTATTCATTACTTTTTCTCTCGTTGTCGAAATGGTTGGTGAGAGTTTTTACATCAGTTGTTCAATCAGCGTCCTGTAACATGTCGATCAGAGGTTCCAATCTCTTTTATCGCTGCTCGATATGATCTTAATTGGTCGGTCACAATGTGTTTCGGAGGTCCATATCGCTTCATGATTTTGCGTAAAAATTTCAAAGCAGCTCGTTTGGCTCTGCATTTTATGATGGGAGATTCTAAGACTTAGCCTTCGTTTTCAACAGTACGCCACAGATAGTGAGTTTCTCCATTTATTTTACGACAACCTCATCAAGATGCTAATGCCAATTTGTAAACTTACGAATTTGAGCGGACCGTTTTCTGAGGATCTTAGCCGCGAAGTGCGGGACAAACCTGTTCCTCCAGAATCGAACAGTTTTGTGAGTGATATCAATTCCATGGTCATGGAGTAGGTCTTCGACATTTCTCAATGAAAACGGAAAACGGAGATTCATCATTACTGCGAGTTTGATGATCTCAGGCGAGGTATCGAAATATTGTGAAGATTGATGTCCCATGTCTTCAATTAGACATAATGTTGCTAAGTTGAAAATAGGTGATTTATTCTAACAATTTCTGGTCAATCATTGTGCTATAAGTGTGTGTTTTATATTGAATATTAGGCTTTCTACGACCTATTCGCATTAAAATTATGATTGGCGGCTTCCTTTCTGCTTTCATTTGGCGTTATTGGTGAAATTCGATGCACCTAGAATTTTTAATAAGCTGTCTGCAAAGGTTTCTTTTGGATGTCCATCCAAGCCAGTATCTATCACCTCACGCATTATAAATATGATCGTCCAGTTAGTCTGAGCCCTCAGATTATTCGACTGCGGCCTGCACCGCATTCAAGAACGCCTGTCTTGTCTCATTCATTGAAGGTTAGTCCGGAAGGGCATTTTGTAAATCACCAGCAAGATCCATATGGAAATTGGTTGGCGCGATTTGTATTTCCAGAACCGGTTCGTGAGTTTAAAATAGAAGTAGACCTTATTGCGGATATGAGTGTTTACAATCCGTTCGATTTTTTTGTCGCTGAGGATGCGGAGACTTGGCCTTTTAAATATCCAAAAGACATAAAACCAGATCTGAAAATTTACACAAAAACATCTAAAGCGAGCCATTTGCTCAAAGCTTTAATCGCAGAATTTTTGGCTGGAAATTCACGCAAAGATATGAGGACAATTGATTTTATTGTCGAGCTAAATGCATTTATTAGTCAGAAAATTGACTATGTAATACGTTATGAGCCGGGCGTACAGACACCCGACGAAACGTTAGAATTAGCAAAGGGCTCTTGTCGAGATTCGTCCTGGTTGCTGGTTAATGTGCTGCGGCATTTGGGGCTCGCGGCGCGGTTTGTTTCTGGTTATTTAATTCAGCTTAAGCCCGACCTTAAATCTTTGGATGGGCCTTCAGGAACGGAACAAGACTTTACAGATTTACATGCATGGACGGAAGTTTACCTACCTGGTGCAGGATGGGTAGGGCTTGATCCAACTTCAGGTTTGTTGACCGGTGAAAGTCATATTCCGCTAGCTGCGACGCCGCATTATACAAATGCTGCGCCTATCGTTGGCATGGCAAGCGATGCTGAAGTCGACTTTGTTTATGATATGAAGGTCAATAGGGTTGCTGAGCATCCAAGAATTACAAAACCTTTTTCCGATGATGCATGGGATGAATTGGATCAGCTTGGTAAGCGTGTAGACGATATTCTCAACACAGAGGATGTCCGCCTGACTATGGGCGGAGAGCCTACCTTTGTTTCAATTGATGATTTTGAATCTCCAGAATGGAATACAGATGCTGTCGGTCCCACAAAAAAGGACCTAGCAGACAAGCTTATTCGTCGTTTGAGGGACAAATTCGCACCAGGAGGCTTCCTCCACTACGGGCAGGGAAAATGGTATCCTGGCGAGACCTTGCCGAGATGGACATATTCTCTGTACTGGCGAAAGGATCAGAAGCCTATTTGGACAGATGGTGATCTTATAGCCCCTGAAACAGGGGCTACAAAAGCAACGAGTGAGCAATCCAAACTTCTTTTAGATTCTATTGCTGAAAAACTAGAGCTAGATGCAGAGATGGTTCAGCCTGCTTTTGAGGATCCGGCTGAATGGATTTTAAGAGAAAGTGCGCTTCCGGAAAATGTAACACCAGACAATTCTAAACTGAAGGACGCTGAAGAACGCGCGCGCATTGCAAGAGTATTTGAGCGGGGGCTTACAGAGGCTGCTGGTCACATTTTGCCGATACAGAGATGGAATGCGTTAAGTTACGGACGTAAATGGCGGTCCGAAAAATGGTCAACACGGCGCGGGAAAATTTTTCTGACGCCGGGCGATAGTCCCGTTGGGTTTAGATTGCCGCTCAGCGGTCTGCCTCATTTGCCCAAAATGCAATATCCGCATGTGTTTCCGTCAGATCCAACAGCGGATTTACCCGATTTGCCAGAACATGCTGCATATTTTGAAGCGCAAAATTCTGACGAAAATTCTCGTGTGCAGCCGTCCCAGAGAAATCGTGAGGATTATGTTCAGCCGCAAGAAGTTGCACAAGATGCGTCCATTATTCAGGCACAACATGTTCGCACGGCTTTAGCTGTTGAGCCTAGAGGTGGACATTTGCGTGTCTTCATGCCTCCGACAGAGAATACTGAAGATTATCTAGACCTTATTCATGTGACGGAATTAGCAGCGCAAGAGCTGGATTTACAAGTGCATATTGAGGGGTATGCGCCTGAAAGTGATCCACGATTAAACGTGATTAAGGTTGCACCAGATCCGGGCGTTCTGGAGGTCAACATTCATCCTGCAGCGTCGTGGGAAGAATGTGTCGAAATAACCAACACGGTATATGAAGAGGCGCGCCAAACACGTCTTGGAACCGACAAATTTATGATTGACGGAAAGCACACGGGAACGGGTGGTGGAAATCATGTGGTTGTTGGTGGAGCGACACCATTGGATAGCCCGTTTTTAAGACGGCCGGACTTGTTAAAAAGCCTGATTCTACATTGGCAACGTCATCCAAGCCTTTCTTATTTATTCTCTGGTCTTTTCATAGGACCAACAAGTCAGGCACCGAGAATAGATGAAGCACGTCATGATAGTTTGTATGAGCTGGAAATAGCATTAGCTCAAATACCGAAGCCGGGGGAAGGCGCAGCGCCTATGCCTTGGCTAACGGATCGTTTGCTTCGAAATATACTTATTGATGTCACTGGAAATACGCACAGAACAGAAATTTGTATTGATAAGCTGTATTCTCCCGATGGGCCGACTGGACGCTTGGGGCTGGTAGAGTTTCGTGGCTTTGAAATGCCGCCAAACCCGCGTATGAGTTTGGCTCAACAATTGTTAATTAGAGCATTAATCGCTCGTTTCTGGCAGACCCCAATCAGCGGAAACCCTAAACGCTGGGGCACTCATCTGCATGATAAGTTTATGTTACCTGAGTTTATCTGGGCTGATTTCCTTGAGGTGCTTGAAGATTTAAAACTGCATGGATTTGATTTAAAGCCAGATTGGTTCAAGGCGCATGCAGAATTCCGTTTCCCATTCTGTGGGGTATTGGAACATGAAGAGATGACGCTCGAGATTCGTCAAGCCTTAGAGCCATGGCATGTGATGGGGGAGACGGGTGCCATCGGAGGGACTGTCAGGTATACTGATAGTTCTGTTGAACGCTTGCAAGTAAAGTTAAGTGGAGCAGACTTATCAAGGTATGCTGTCACCTGTAATGGCCGCGAAGTTCCACTATCAACGTCACCCAATGGGGAATCTGTCGTTGCTGGTGTGAGGTATAAGGCGTGGCAAGCACCATTATCCATGCATCCAGTTAGTCCGGTTGATGCGCCTTTGACCTTTGATATTTATGATAAATGGTCAAAAAGGGCAGTTGGTGGCTGTGTGTATCACGTCGCTCACCCTGCAGGTCGAAATTATGAAACCTTTCCAGTGAATGGGAATGAGGCAGAGGCAAGAAGGTTATCAAGATTTCAAGCTTTTGGGCATTCACCTGGTTCCTATCCCGTGTTAGGGGAAAAGCCTCATTCAGACTTTCCAATGACATTGGACCTGAGGCGACCAGCAGGAATATAAAGATTGAATAACCAGAGCGGTTTTAACTTCGATAGACTGTCGAATTATCAACTTATTCGTGGTGCTTCAGATGAAATGATGACCTCCAGCGGTGAAGTTAAACCGATATGGAGGCCATTTATTGAACATTTGGATGCACTACAAGATAGTGATCTTCAGCGTCGATGCTTGAGAGCAAATCAGTATCTGGCTGATGCTGGTGTATTTTTCCGTCAATATGGTGATGACAGCACGATTGAAAGAGATTGGCCTCTGAGCCACATTCCTGTGCTTGTTTCTGAACGAGAATGGAAAAAAATTAGCAATGGTTTGATCCAGCGTGCTGAGGTTTTAGACGCGCTTGTTCAAGATATATATGGTGAAAATACACTTGTTGCGAACGGTGTGCTTCCACCTCAATTAGTTGCTGAAAACCCAGAGTGGCTAAGGCCCTTAGTTGGGGTGAAACCACGAGATGGCCACTATCTCAATTTTCTTGCCTTTGAGATTAGCCGAGGACCTAATGGAAATTGGTGGATTTTAGGAGACCGTACTCAAGCACCGTCTGGGGCTGGATTTGCTTTAGAAAACCGTGTGGCAACATCCCGCGCTTTTTCAGATTTCTTCTTTGATATCGGAAATATCCATCGGCTTGCAGGCTTCTTTAAAGAGTTTAGAGATGCATTGAATGGTTTAAGCCAGAGAAAGAAAGAGGTTCTAGGAATACTCACTCCGGGGCGTTTGACTGATACGTATTATGAACATGCCTATATCGCTCGATACTTGGGATTGACCTTGTTGGAAGGCGAAGATCTCATTGTTATAGACAATGAAGTTATGGTGCGAACGGTGCAAGGTTTGCGTCCTGTTAGCGTATTGTGGCGCAGGTTAGATTCTGAATTTTCTGACCCTTTGGAACTGAATGAAAACTCCCAATTGGGAACAGCTGGTTTAGTAAATGCTGTGCGTTCTGGAAATGTATCTCTGGTCAACGCAATCGGTTCTGGTGTGTTGGAAACACGCGCTTTGATGGCATTTATGCCGAAAATAGCCAAAGCGTTGAAAGGCGAAAGCCTTCAAATGCCGAACATTGCGACATGGTGGTGTGGCCAATCCGCTGAACGAAAACATGTTCTTGAAAATTTATCATCAATGATCATTGGTGAAACGATGTCGACCAGTCTTTCAGTTGGGAAAGAAGCGGGTAAGCGTGATCTCGCAGAGATAACGGAGTTGCTCAAAAGAGATAATGATCAATTAGTTGGGCAGGAAGTGGTTACACTTTCAACGACACCGGTTCTTGAAAATAATAAGCTAACTCCCAAGCCCATGACGATAAGGGTTTTTGCTTGTCGGACACAAAGCGGTTGGACTGTTATGCCTGGTGGGTATGCGCGAATAGGTCGGAAAGAAGACCCGTCCACGATAGCATTGCAACAGGGGGGCGCGGTTGCGGATGTATGGGTCGTTAGTGAAAGCAATGTGACTTCGCCAAGCCTTATTTTAGAACGCGATAAAGATCTACAAAAGAAGCAGTTAGGAACCTTACCAAGTCGGGCAGCAGATAATTTATTCTGGCTAGGGCGCTATGCGGAACGATCAGAAAATGTGATGCGGATGTTGCGCGCTTATCATCTTCGTTTTGCGGATAATCCCAACCCGAACAACCCGCTATTACGACATCTTGAAAATCAGTTGTTTACCGCAGGCGTAAATGTTCACATTGATCCGATAGGCCCAATTGCTGAAATACTGGAATTGGCGTTTATTTCAGCGACTAAACTTCGAGATAGACTATCTGATGATGGGTGGTTAGCGCTTAAACACCTTGTCGAGCAGGCAAAAAAATTAAGACAGAATATGCCACTTTTGGGCGATGAATTTGCGCGGGAGATGAATGAACTAATCCATCGCGTGACAGCGCTTTCGGGGTTGATCCATGAAAATATGTATCGGTTTATCGGATGGCGCTTTTTAAACATTGGCAGATCATTAGAACGCGCTATTCACACGAGTACTATTTTGTTGTCGTGTTCAAAAGAAAAAACGCCTCAAGGTGCTTGGGATTTAGTTTTGGAAGTCTGCGATAGTGCAATGTCCTATCGCCGTTTATACAATATCAACACGCAAGAAAGTTTTATTTTGGAATTGGTTGCATTTGATGAGCTGAATCCTCGTTCGATTGCGTATCATCTCATAGAAATAAAAGAACAAATTTCTTTTCTTCCATTGCCCCATAAAACGAAAGAATTCAATTCGTTGAAAAGGAGTTTTTCGAAAATGAGTACCGATTTTTCAAAGCGAAGTGACCAACAAATACCGGTCGAAAAACTCAAAATTTTAAGTGTTGAAATGGCGTCTGTTTCCAATCGATTATCTTCAATCTATTTCTCGTAAATCCATGAAATACGAAATATCCATCGAGCTTGTATATCACTATCAATTTCCGGTCTCAAATGGCCGACAGTTGATACGTATTGCTCCGCAAAATATTCCTGACATACAAATAGTCAAAAATTGTAAAATTGACATGCTTCCATTGCCCAATGAGCGGTCGGAGCGGCTAGATTTTTTTGGCAATACCGCAATTGATATTGCATATTGGGATGAGATTGACCGTTTCGAATTAAATATGTCTGCGGAGATTGAAAGAAATGAGCAAAAAGCGCCGTATGATTTGCGCGAATTGCTAAAGAATTTGAATTCATCTTTGTCAGTTTGTAAATCGCTTGATGAAAATTCGCCACATCATTTTTTGGCTGCGTCGCCACGTATTCCCTTCGTTCAAGACATTGCTTCCTATGCTTATAGTTTCGTTTCTGAAAACATGTCAGTGTTTGAAATTGTCAAAGCTATAAATGAAGGCATTCACAGAGATATGTTGTTTGATACAACTGCTACGGATGTTGACACCCCAATTGAGGACGCGTTTAGAAAAAGGCAGGGGGTTTGTCAGGACTTTTCACATATCATGATTGCCTGCTTGCGAAGTTTAAGAATTCCTGCAGCTTATGTCAGTGGCTTTCTACGTACTATTCCACCAGAGGGACAAAAAAGACTTGAAGGCGCTGATGCCATGCATGCTTGGGTACGTGTCTGGTTAGGGCGCGAAATGGGATGGATTGAATTTGATCCTACAAATAACCTTATCGCTAATACTGATCATATAGTTATCGGATATGGGCGTGATTATTCAGATATATCGCCGATAAAGGGCGTTTTAAGGTCAGCTGGCGCGCACTCCAGTTCGCAATCTGTTGACGTGAAGCCAATTTTGAATGCTTAGGTTGTCTTTTAAAGTTTGCCAAATTTGTAATCGAGTTATGACAATGATGATGGAAAAAAAGGCGGTGTGCTTTTTTGCATAAATCACCGGTGGCTTATCCTTGTGAAATGGCTGGATTTAAACAATATTTCATCTTTTGCAAATGCATGAATTTAGGACTTGGTGTCTATGAGTAGTGAACAAAAACCTTTTGATGAAATGTTGATATCAGAAGGAAATGCACGCGGTCCATATTCTGAATATGCCAATTGGCATGGTGAACATACGACAAAGGAATTGCAGGTAAAAGCAAAAGAGGCAGAAGAGTTATTTCGTCTTATGGGGATTACCTTTAATGTCTATGGTTCTGGAGAAAGTGAAGAGCGGCTAATTCCATTTGATATTGTTCCTCGTATTTTAGCGTCAAATGAATGGGCAAATCTAACACGCGGAATTAAGCAACGTGTTAGAGCTCTAAATGCATTTATATATGATGTTTATCATCGCCAAGAGATTGTGCGCGCGGGTATAATTCCAGAAGCGATGATCATGCAGAATGATGCTTTTTTACCAAATATGGCGGGTTTTTCGCCACCCGGAGATATATACACGCATATTGTAGGCGTTGATTTAGTAAGAACGGCGGAAAATCGTTTTTATGTATTAGAAGATAATGCACGAACACCTTCAGGTGTCTCTTATATGCTTGAAAACCGCGAAACAATGCTTCACATGTTTCCGGAATTATTTGCGCGGCATCGGGTTCGTTCTGTCAGCAATTACCCCACAAATTTAAGGAAATCGCTTGCTGAATGCGCGCCGGCTGCTGCCAAAGATAAACCTGTTATAGCAGTATTGACTCCGGGAATTTATAATTCTGCGTATTATGAACATGCTTTTTTAGCTGAACAAATGGGTGTGGACCTTGTCCAAGGTGACGATTTGAAAGTGGTCGATGGTCGTATAGCAATGCGGACTACGGTTGGATATGAACCGGTGGACATTCTTTATCGCCGTGTCGATGATGAATTCCTTGATCCATTGAATTTTAATCCGGAATCTATGCTGGGTGTTCCGGGCCTGTTTGACGTATACCGGTCCGGAGGCATTACGATTGCGAATGCACCTGGTACAGGTATCGCGGATGATAAAGCTATTTATTCCTATATGCCAGAGATTGTGCGCTTTTATACTGGCGAAAATCCTATACTAGAAAACGTACCGACTTGGAGATGTTCTGATCCTTCTTCTTTAAAATATGTATTGGAAAATTTGGAAGAGCTGGTTGTGAAGGAGGTACATGGTTCGGGTGGGTATGGCATGCTAGTAGGGCCTGCTGCGAGTAAGAAAGAGATTGCAGCTTTTCGCGAGAAACTCACTCGAAATCCTCAGGGATATATAGCGCAACCGACTTTATGTCTTTCTACAGTTCCGATATTTACAAAATCGGGTTTGGCACCTCGCCATGTCGATTTGCGTCCATTCGTGCTGGTTTCTCCTAATGGAGTAGAGGTCACACCAGGTGGTTTGACGCGTGTGGCCTTGAAAAAAGGATCATTAATTGTGAATTCCAGCCAAGGCGGCGGAACGAAAGATACTTGGGTGTTGGAGGCTTAACGGAATGCTGGGAAAAACGGCAAACGGCCTCTTCTGGATGTTCAGATATCTAGAAAGAAGTGAAAACATTGCTCGCATGGTTGAAGCTGGTTTTCGTATGGGGCTAACACACGCGACGTCTGACACGGAATGGGAGTCTGTGCTATCAGCCGCTTCTGTTCGTGAAACCTATCTTCAATTTCATGATACATTTGATCAAGATACAGTTATTTACTTTCTCTTGAGTGACAAACGAAACCCTTCCAGTGTCTTGAACATGCTGGAAGCGGCGCGCAATAATGGTCGTATGGTCCGAACAGCTCTAACCAGAGAAGTTTGGGAGTCAGTCAATGATTCTTGGTTGAAACTGAAAAATGTTATCAACAAACCGATTAAGCGTTCAGAATTACCAAATGTGTTGGCGTCTATTCGTCAAAGAAGTTCAAATGTACGAGGTGCGCTTTACGGTACAATGTTGCAGAATGATATCTTCAATTTTGCGATGATTGGGACATTTCTAGAAAGAGCAGACAGCACAGTTAGAATTCTTGATGTAAAATATTATGTGTTATTACCGTCGGTGTCATTGGTGGGGTCTTCGGTAGATAATTCTCAGTGGGAAACTATCTTACGTTCCGCATCTGCGGAACGTGCGTTCAGGTGGCTAAATGGGTCAGTTACGCGGCCAGATGCTATTGTGGACTTTATGTTGCTGGATCCTCGTATGCCTAGATCCCTCGTTTTTAGCCTAGAAAAGCTTACCACAAACCTTCAGCTTCTTGAACGAGAATACGGGGTAAAAAACGAGAGTACTGAGAGAGCTCAAACCGTTCTAGAAGAAATTAGAAAGCTGAATGTGGATGCTATTTTTTCCAGAGGACTACATGAATTCTTACAAGATTATCTGAATAAAAATAATGAACTCGCTCAATTGATTGAAGAAGATTACAAATTTTACCGGTGATTTATGCGTCTCTATATCGTGCACGAAACTCAATATAATTATGACACGCCAATTGAGGCAGCGTTAGAGCAATTAAGGGTAACACCGATGACGTGCGCTAGCCAAACAGTGAACTCTTGGGATTGCACGATCGAGAACGGAAAAGTTGAAGTAGAATATTTAGATCATAATGAAAATTTGCTGTCATTGGTAAGTGTTGAGCCGGGAACGCAATCTCTAACAATTCGCTGTGAAGGCTATTTGGAAACTATCGATACAAATGGCATTTTAGGGGAGCATACCGGATACATCCCTTTGTGGTTTTTCTTACGAGCAACTGAATTGACGAAAGCTGGCCCGCATGTCGACGCTATGATTAGAGAATTGAATCCTGACCTCATAGGTATCCAGAAACTGCACGCTTTATCAAGCTTGATCTTGGAGAAAGTCAGATATGAAACGGGCCATACAACTTCCAAAACGACTGCTGAAGAGGCCTTTGATCTAGGTTGTGGGGTATGTCAGGATCATACTCATCTATTCTTGTCAGGGGCAAGGAAGTTAGGGTTTCCTGCTCGCTATGTCTCGGGATACCTAGCAATGGGAGATCATATTGACCAAGAAGCTGGTCATGCTTGGGCGGAGGCATATGTGGAACATCTTGGTTGGGTCGGGTTTGATGTGTCCAATGGTATATCGCCTGATGAAAGGTATGTTCGTGTGTCGACTGGGCTTGACGCTTTGGAAGCAGCGCCTATCACAGGTGCAATATCTGGAGGAGCAAATGAAAACCTTGCTGTCTCGGTTCAAGTGCAGCAGCAATAAGAGAATTTCTAAATGACGTATTGTATTGGCTTAAAACTAAATAAGGGCTTGCTATTTATGTCCGACACCCGAACCAATGCTGGTGTGGATAATATATCATCATTCCGGAAAATGTATTCTTTTTCTGAAGATGATCATAGCGCAATGGTCATTATGGCGGCGGGAAATCTTGCAACAACTCAAGCTGTTATTAGCTTACTGGAAGAGCGTACGAAAGCTCCTGGGGATCGTGCGCCGATTTTGGCAAGCCAGCCTACTATGTTTCAGGCTGCTCGCTTGATTGGGGATACTTTGAAAGAAGTTGTAGATTCGCATGCAGAGAATGGCCAAAAGGCAGATTCAGCCTTTACTGCGACCTTTATTCTTGGGGGACAAGTCAATGGGTCTGAGCCACGTCTATTCCTGATTTATCCAGAGGGCAATTTCATCGAAGCAGGTGAGGACACACCTTTTTTTCAGATAGGTGAGACCAAATACGGAAAACCGATACTTGTGCGGGCTTATGATAAAGAAATGAGCTTTGAAGAAGCGGCTAGGTTGATGTTGGTATCATTTGACTCGACTGTAAAAGCCAACCTCTCAGTAGGGCTTCCGTTTGACTTTTGTATCATGAAAAAAGATAAACTCGAAGTAGAACCAATTATACGCATTGAAGCAGATGACCCGAACTATCTCGCTGTGTCAAAAGGATGGGGAGATGCCTTACAAACTGCACTTTTAGGACTTCCAGAATTCAAATTTCCTGAATAGTCATTGTATTGGGTGCGTTGTCGGATAAGAGCTATCTGATATTCGGTTCTTAGTTAGAGATATCTTTCGAGATATCAATAATTGATAAGAATTTTAACAATAATTTTCCTACCACCTTCTGGTCACCCTCAATTATCGATTCCTATCTCTTTTATCATCGCGAGTTCTACGATTTGGGTTGGTGTTTTGAAGTTAGAGTCGACTTGGTTGCAACCTGGGGAAACGGGCTAAGTTAGAATTCTATATTTTAATCTGACAAGGGTAACAGAAACGGCTAAAAGTCTGGTTTGTGACCTTTAATTGCCCGATAAATGAACTTGATTATGAGGCACCTTAGGGCCAATTCCTGTCCCATCACAAAATAAGCAATAGCTTACAGGTGGGTGAGTAGTAGATGTAAGTTCTGGAATATTTTGATTGGAGTAGGGGGGGGGGAACTCTATCTAAGCCAGCCAACATTGAAGTTAGAGCATATGACAAATTAGATTCGGTAGTAGTTTGGTTTTTTTGGAGAGCGGGAGATTAATTGCTCGGGCGTTTTAGAAAGCCGAAAGGACACCACAAAGTACACTACAGGGTGTGTGTTTGTTAAAATATCTAGCAATTACAATGATATAAAAACCTAAATGGCGGTG
>CAYGPZ010000004.1:0-171475 GCA_964352025.1 uncultured Hyphomonadaceae bacterium | reverse complement strand
CTGCTTCCGGCTCGTTTGCGGGTATGGCGGAATTGGTAGACGCACTGGTTTTAGGTACCAGCGCTTATGGCGTGGGGGTTCGAGTCCCTCTACCCGCACCAGCCGGAAATTTGGTTCAAATTCATATAAATCCCTGATGGACACAGGCTCTCCTGTGTGACATACCACCCGCCAAACTAATATGGCGGTGTGTTTCTTTCCGGGGACTATGATTGCTGCCTTTAAACTCACCACACCCCGAAATGCCGGCATGCGCATGGGGCAAATAGAATTTGAGGAATCTGTGATGGACGTCACTGAGACCAAGTCCGAAGGGCTGACTCGAGAATATACGGTTGTTGTTTCTAAGGACAGCCTTGCTGAAAAGCTTGAAGCTAAAATCACTCAGCTGCGTCCGCAGGTGAATCTAAAAGGTTTTCGCCCGGGTAAAGTACCTGCGGCACACATCCGTAAAATGTATGGCAAGTCCATTATGGGTGACATTGTTCAAGAAGAAGTGACATCTACGTCGCAACAAACTCTTGAAGATAAAGAAATCCGTCCTGCGGCTCAGCCGATAATCGACCTTACATGTGATCAAGACAAATTGATCGATGGTGATGTGGATCTGGAATACTCCATGAAAGTGGAAGTTATGCCAGAGTTCGAACCAGCTGATGTGACAGACATTGAGCTAGAGCGCTTGGTTGTTGAAGTGACTGATTCAGAAGTTGACGAAGCTCTTGAAAAGCTGGCTGAGTCTAACAAGCAGTATGAAGCTCGCGGTAAAACAGCAAAAGCACGCGAAGGCGATGCTGTTGTAATCGACTTCGCGGGAACAATTGATGGTGAGGCATTTGACGGCGGTACAGCCGAGTCTCAAACTATCGTTCTAGGTGAGGGTCGCTTCATTCCTGGTTTTGAAGACCAGATTGTTGGCGCAAAAACTGGCCAAGATGTTGAAGTTAAAGTTACTTTCCCTGCAGATTATCCTGCTGAGAACTTGGCAGGTAAAGACGCTGTGTTCGCGACTAAAGTAACTGAGGTGCGCGCACCTAAGAAAGCTGAGATCGACGAAGAGTTCGCAAAAGGACTCGGAATTGAAGATCTAGCGACACTCAAAGACCTGATTTCTAAAAATATTGAGCAAGAGCTTGCTGGTGGATCTCGCCAACGTTTGAAGCGTGTTCTTCTTGATGCACTTGATGAGCGCCACGACTTTGAGCTTCCTCCTGGAATGGTTGAAGCTGAGTTTGATCAAATCTGGAAACAGTTTGAGCAAGAAAAAGAAGCGGGACGCTTGGATGATGCTGACGAGAAGAAGTCAGATGACGAGCTTAAAGAAGAGTACCGTAAGATTTCTGAGCGTCGTGTGCGTCTAGGTCTTGTGCTTGCTGAAATCGGTCGCATCAACAATGTCGAAATTCAACAAGAAGAAGTTGCTCGCGCATTGAACCAAGAAGCTCAACGCTATCCTGGTCAAGAACAGCAAGTGATGGAATTCTATCAAAAGACACCTGCAGCAATGGCTCAGCTACGTGCGCCTTTGTTTGAAGAAAAAGTTGTCGACTACATTATCGAGCGCGCAAAGATCACAGATAAGTCTGCGACACGCGAAGAGCTAGAAAAAGCACTTGAAGAAGAATAAGATCTATCTTTATGAGTGATTGAATTTAAAAGGCCGCCAGCGAATTGTTGGTGGCCTTTTTTATTATTTAGAGAATTTTATCGGTTTACTCATCAACAATTAGGAAATTTCTGTGTAAGACATGCTCCAGATGTAATTTTTATGAAGCGTTAGCCTTTATATACATAGAAATTCATACTTGAGGACTTGCGCGAAGCGCTTTGAACTCAAATATTGAGCCTGAAGATCACGAGTCGCACTTTTCGGTGTGACGTTAGCCAAAGACTGCGAATAATATGCACGACCCAATTGAGACTGCGATGAACCTGGTGCCCATGGTGGTGGAACAGAATAGCCGTGGTGAACGCGCCTACGACATTTTTTCCCGCCTTCTTAAAGAGCGGATCATTTTTGTCACTGGTCCCATTGAAGATGGAATGGCAACACTGATCACTGCTCAACTCCTGTTCTTGGAGTCAGAGAATCCGAAAAAAGAAATTTCGATGTATATCAATTCCCCTGGTGGAGTGGTGTCATCTGGTTTGGCGATTTACGACACGATGCAATACATCAGTGCGCCTGTATCGACAGCTTGTATCGGTATGGCTGCGAGCATGGGATCATTGCTATTGTCTGCTGGTGAAAAAGACATGCGCTTTGCAACGCCAAATGCACGTATCATGGTTCACCAACCATCTGGTGGCTATCGCGGTGTCGCGACGGACATTGAACGCCACGCAGAAGAGATAGTCGACATTAAGCGTCGTTTGAACAATATATATGTGAAACATACTGGCCAAGACTATGATGCTATCGAGAAAAAACTTGATCGTGATAGCTTCATGACTGCGGAAGATGCGGTCGAATTTGGCATAATAGATAGAGTTTTCGAGAAACGTTCTGTTTCTGAGGAATAGTTTTTTAAGGCGTTTGTGTTTTACTGCGTCATAATTTAGCTTTATATGCTGCGCTAAAGCTTTGCAGCATTATAAGCAAAGGTCTAATCTTTCGTATGGAAGAAACCTCTCGGAAACGATTGGTAGGCTAAAATAGCGTATTGGGTCGCTTAGAAGGCAGAATAATCTCTGTCAGCGGCCCCACAAGTTGAGGTGTCCATGACCAAGAACGCATCAGGCGGAGATAGTAAGAGCACATTGTATTGCTCCTTCTGTGGTAAAAGCCAGCATGAAGTAAAGAAACTGATTGCGGGGCCAACCGTTTTCATCTGTGATGAATGTGTTGAACTCTGCATGGATATTATCCGTGAAGAGAATAAAACAACATTGGTGAAATCATCTGAAGGTGTTCCAACACCTCAGGAGATTTGTGATGTTCTTGATGATTATGTGATTGGTCAGGCCAAAGCAAAACGTGTTCTCGCAGTTGCTGTTCACAACCACTATAAGCGTCTGAACCACGCTGCTAAAGGTAGTGACGTCGAGCTTGCGAAATCAAACATTCTTCTAGTTGGTCCTACTGGGTGTGGTAAAACACTTCTAGCGCAGACTTTGGCGCGTATTATTGATGTGCCTTTCACTATGGCGGATGCAACCACGTTGACTGAAGCTGGTTATGTTGGTGAAGACGTTGAAAACATCATCCTGAAATTGCTTCAAGCATCAGACTATAATGTAGAACGCGCGCAACGCGGTATCGTCTACATTGATGAGATCGATAAGATTTCTCGTAAGTCAGACAATCCTTCGATTACGCGTGATGTATCAGGTGAAGGTGTGCAGCAGGCACTATTGAAGATCATGGAAGGGACAGTTGCATCTGTACCTCCGCAAGGTGGCCGTAAGCACCCGCAGCAAGAATTCCTGCAAGTCGATACAACAAACATGCTGTTCATTTGTGGTGGTGCGTTCGCTGGACTAGATAAAGTTATTTCTGACCGTGGTCAGGGTTCATCAATTGGTTTTGGTGCAACAGTATCTGACCCAGATGAGCGTCGCGTTGGTGCGGTACTTCAGGATTGTGAGCCAGAAGACTTGGTGAAGTTCGGATTGATTCCTGAATTTATCGGTCGTTTGCCAGTTATCGCAACGCTAGAAGACCTTGATGCAGAATCATTGGTTATGATTCTAACGCAGCCGAAGAATGCGTTGCTTAAGCAATACCAACGCCTATTCGACATGGAAAATGTACAGCTTACACTCTCTGAGGATGCGTTGTTGGCAGTGGCTAAGAAAGCTATCGAACGTCGCACAGGTGCACGTGGTCTTCGCTCAATCCTTGAGGGTATTTTGCTTGACACTATGTTCGAGCTTCCAAACCTTCGTGGAATCGAAGAGGTGGTTGTGAATGCTGAAGTTGTCGAGGGACGCGCTAAGCCGCTTTACGTACACGGCGAAAAAGCTGCAGAAACAGGCGAAGCATCCTAAATTCGGAGCTTTCAAAATATTTATACAGTGAAAACTGTTATTATATAGATTTTTGCGTCCGTTATGGGTTGAAGCCTGTGACGGACGTCTCCACATTTAGGACTAGGAATGCTGCTCTGGTTTAGGGTAGCGTTTAAAGTTTGAATAATTAGATTCAAGATCCAAATGGCGGTTGAACGTCATTTATAAAAATGAGATCTTGCAGGAGAACAATATGCCAGAACACAAATCACTCCCAGTCTTACCACTGCGCGATATCGTTGTGTTTCCGCAAATGGTGGCTCCACTATTTGTTGGCCGTGATAAGTCGGTTCGTGCGCTTGAAGAAGTTGGCAGCGAAGGTGGAGAAATTCTGCTGGTCGCTCAACGTGATGCAGGAACTGATGATCCAGTTGCAGAAGACCTGTTTGAGACGGGTGCGATTGCTAAGATTCTTCAACTTTTGAAGTTGCCAGATGGGACTGTGAAGGTGCTCGTCGAAGGGCTGCAGCGTGCAAAATTGCGCGAGTTAGTTGATCAGGGTGACTATTACACAGCCAATGTAGAGACGATTGATGAGGCTGTTGAAGAAGAAGAGGGTGAAGTCTCCGCTTTGATGCGCACTGTCATCGAGCAGTTCGAGGGCTATGTGAAGCTGAACAGGAAAATACCGCCGGATACGGTTGGTAATGTTTCCCAAATCACTGAACCTGGCCGATTGGCCGATGCCGTTTCTGCGCAATTGTCTATCAAAATCGAAGAGAAGCAAGAACTTCTCGAAATGGCGAGTGTTTCTGCACGTCTGGAAAAAGTATACTCGTTGATGGAAGGCGAGATTGGCATGCTCCAAATGGAGCGCAAGATACGCAATCGCGTGAAGCGCCAGATGGAGAAAACTCAACGCGAATATTACCTGAACGAGCAAATGAAAGCCATTCAGCGCGAGTTGGGTGACCAAGGCGAAGAAAAAGACGAGTTGGCGGAACTAGAAGAAAAGCTCAATGCGTTGGAGCTTTCTGAAGAAGTGCGCACAAAGACGAATGCTGAGCTTAAAAAGCTACGTCAGATGAGCCCGATGTCAGCTGAATCTACAGTTGTACGCAATTATCTGGATTGGATTATTGCTTTGCCTTGGGGCGAACGCAAAGAGATCAATACGGATCAGGGCTTTGCTGAGGATATTCTAGAAGGTGACCATTACGGTCTAGAAAAAGTCAAAGAACGCATTCTTGAATATTTAGCTGTTCAGTCACGCACCAAGAAATTGCGCGGCCCAATCTTATGTCTCGTAGGTCCTCCAGGTGTAGGTAAAACATCTTTGGGTGCATCTATAGCTAAGGCGACAGGACGTGAATTTGTAAGGGTATCACTTGGTGGTGTGCGTGATGAAGCTGAAATTCGCGGTCACCGCAGGACTTACATTGGATCAATGCCTGGCCGTATTATTCAATCATTGAAGAAAGCGAAGACGGGCAATCCTCTCTTCCTTCTTGATGAGATTGACAAGCTTGGTCAGGACTATCGCGGTGATCCATCTGCAGCATTGCTTGAGGTCTTAGACCCTGCGCAAAACAGTACGTTTAACGATCACTATCTTGAGGTGGATTACGACCTTTCTGACGTGATGTTTGTGACAACTGCAAACTCTTTGAACATGCCACAGCCTTTACTGGATCGCATGGAGATTATCCGCATTGCCGGATATACAGAAGACGAAAAATTGGAGATCGCAAAGCGTCACCTTATTCCGAAAATCGTTGAAGATCACGGTTTGAAAGATGGCGAGTGGACAGTAACCGATGGCGCTATACGTGACCTTGTGCGCTATTACTCGCGTGAAGCAGGTGTACGTAATCTTGAACGTGAAATCTCTCGTTTGGCTAGAAAATCAGTCCGCGAAATCGTTCAGAATGTGTCTTTGTCAGTGACGGTGACATCTGAAAATCTTGCGCATTATGCGGGTGTGCGTAAATTCCGTTTTGGTCTGACAGATGTTGATGACCAGATTGGTGCCGTAACAGGTTTGGCTTGGACAGAGGTCGGTGGTGACTTGCTGACGATCGAAGCCGTTGAAATGCCTGGTCCTGGGAAAATGACTGTGACGGGTAACCTAAAAGACGTCATGAAGGAATCGATTTCAGCTGCGAACTCGCTTGTTAAGTCGCGCGCTGCATCATTGGGGATTAGTCCGAAAGTGTTTAACAACACAGACATTCACGTGCACGTGCCTGAGGGTGCGACGCCGAAAGATGGACCATCTGCTGGTATCGCTATGACAACGGCGATTGTGTCTTTATTGACAGGTAATCCTGTGTCTCGTGACGTTGCGATGACCGGTGAGGTTACTTTGCGTGGTCGTGTTCTTCCTATAGGTGGATTGAAAGAGAAGCTTCTCGCGGCTCTGCGTGGTGGCGTGAAAACCGTGCTTATTCCGCAAGAGAATGAGAAAGATATCGAAGACATTCCTGACAATGTAAAAGAAGGTCTGGAAATCGTTCCTGTATCGACAATAGATCAGGTATTAGCACGGGCACTAACTCTTCCTGTGACACCTATTGATTGGTCTGACGCTGATGATGCAGAGCTAAGAGCAGGTTTTGGTCGCACTAAACCTGACAGTGGGCCAAATCTACCTTCACCGCATTGATCAGGCTTAAAAACTTAATCTTGAAACATAGAATAAGTTGGAATTAATCTTAAAAACCTCCTCCTATATTGGGTGGAGGTTTTTTTATAAAAAATCTTTGATTTTTTTGAATTTAGACATTGCAGTCCTGAAGAAACATGTATATCTCATGGCTCTTCAAATGGAGAGGGCGGTTAGCTCAGTTGGTAGAGCATTTCGTTTACACCGAAAATGTCAGCGGTTCGAGACCGTTACCGCCCACCATTTGAATAAAGATTTTACGAGCTAAGTTGCTCAGTCTCTTCCCCTCAAAATTATAATTTTCGTATTTCTTCCAAAAGCATTAGAGCTAAGCTGTATTTTGCAAATTTGAAAAGTAGTACTTAGCGTTCTGTGTAAAAGGGCGACTAACGCATTTAGCGTTTGTGTCATTTACAAATTGACAACGTAAGACAATTGTGGAAATTCCTAGAACGCATTGCAAAAATGATTAGTACTCAGTTGAGTGAATTTCAAATTCGTATGATGGCGATTAGAGCACAATATTATGAAAGGTTTCGGGGAATGAAAACGTATGGGATCAATATATTAGTTATAATATTCCTATGTTTAGGGCTGACCTCCTGCTCGGGCGTCGTTCTCAACCCAGACAAGTTAGAGTGGGTGGCAGTGCCTGCTCAAGGGGAGCCTACAGCTCGCCATGAAGCGTCGCTTGTCGCCTATGATGAGAAGCTGTATTTGCTTGGCGGGCGTCGCATCAATCCGGTCGATGTTTTTGATCCTAAAACTCAGGAATGGTCAGCAAAATCTAAAACGCCTCTAGAGCTACATCATTTCCAAGCGGTCGTTGTTGGTGACTCAATATATATCATTGGGGCGATGACTGGATATTGGCCCACTGAAACGCCTTTGGATCGTATTCTTATTTATTATCCTAAGACTGACACATTTGAATATGGGGATGAAATTCCTAAAAACCGTCGCCGTGGTGGTGCTGGAGCCGTTTATCACGACGGTAAAATTTACGTTGTGGGCGGCATTACGAATGGTCATCTGGATGGCTATGTAAACTGGTTCGACTCCTATGATGTGAACACTGGAGAATGGACAGTTCTGCCAGACGCGCCTCACAAGCGTGACCATTTTCAAGCTGCTGTTTCTGGTAACAAATTATATGCCTTTGGCGGTCGTCGCTCTGAACAAAGAGCAGGCCTTGGTTTTGAACAAACTGTCATTCCTGGCAATGTTTTTAACTTTGAGACAGGCGAATGGGAAGATACTGGGCCGGAAGAGAATATTCCGACCAAACGGGCTGGAACATTCACCACTGCTGTGGGTGAATATATAATTGTTGGTGGCGGAGAAAGTAGTGAGCAAATACCCGCGCATGATGAAGTGGAGGTATTCGACACTCTAAATGAAAGCTGGACACGTTGGCCTGACTTAATGCAAGGGCGTCACGGAACTGGTTTTGCTGTCATAGATGGTTATCTCTACACCGCTTCCGGCTGTGGCCTTCGAGGAGGTGAGCCAGAGTTGGGCTCGATTGAGCGAATTAAATTACCAGAGCTTTCGTCTCCAAAAGGGACGACCCAAGACAAAACCGAGCGCAAAGAGTTGGTAACTGCGCCAGATGTCGATGTTTCAAGTGAAGATGTGTCTGAGCCAAGGTTATGGCACACATTTGAGCTGGATTTTGAGGGACCAGAAACAACAGAAACTGCAGAAGTAAATCCATTTACAGATTATCGACTCCTTGTTGAATTTAGTAATGGAGAGACGTCCTATCTCATTCGTGGATTTTATGCTGCAGATGGAAATGCTGCGCATACAAGTGCAAAGTCAGGAAATGTTTGGAGAGTCCGGTTTACGCCAGATACCATTGGCGAGTGGAGCTATAAGGCGAGTTTCAAAACGGGTTCAAATATCGCGATTAGCAGAAACCCGGCGGACGGTGAAAATATTGAAATCAAAAATGCCGAAGGTCGTCTCAATGTTAGTGAATCCAACGTGCAAGGAAAAGACTTTAGAGCTGCCAATCGAGGGCGATTACGGGGTGATGGCAAGCTGTTTCGGTTTGAAAAGTCCGGTGAGTATTGGCTAAAAGGCGGCCCAGCCAGCCCTGAAAATATGTTGGGGTATGTTGGTTTTGACGACACTTATCGACTCCTAAAAGAGAGTAGAGAAGGTGAAGCCAGTGCAGAGGGAGAAATCCATAGTTTTTTGCCTCACCGCAAAGACTGGAAATCGGGTGATCCGTTGTGGGGATTGGAGACTGGTGAACCTCGTGGGCATTCTCTAGTCGGCGCAATCAACTATATTGCAGATCAGGGCATGAATACTGTTTATTTTCTGACGCTTAATATTCAAGGCGATGGGAATGATGTCTGGCCTTATAATTCTCCAGATGCTTTTGATCGCTTTGATGTAAGCAAGCTGGATCAATGGAATATTCTGTTTGATCACATGCAATCAAAAGGGATTTTACTGCACGTCGTTACGCAAGAAACTGAGAATGAGCGTATGCTTGATGATGGAGATACGGGATTTCTACGGAAGCTCTATTATAGCGAGCTAATTTCTCGCTTTGGTCACCATCCTGCTTTGATCTGGAATTTGGGTGAGGAGAATGGCCCGTCCAGTTGGATGAAGGTTGGCCAATCTCATGAGCAGCGTAAGGAGATGGCGCGTTTCTTCCATGAAAATGACCCTTATAATCATACAGTATTGTTGCACTCGCACGCAGCTCCCGATGACATTGAATGGACCTTCAGTCCGCTATTAGGATTTAAGCCATTGGATGGAATGTCACTTCAAATTGATGAAGCAAGCCATGTTTATGAGGCTACAAAGGAGTGGCATAAAAGGTCAGAGGATGAAGGTCATCAATGGCTAATCACTCTCGATGAAATTGGTCCTTGGTATAATGGGGCGTTGCCAGATGATGTTGATCCCGATCATGACAATTTGAGGCGTCATGTATTATGGGGGCATTTATTAGCTGGTGGTGCTGGGGTTGAGTGGTTCTTTGGCGGTAAATATCACTCAAATGACGTATCTACGGAAGATTGGCGCACACGCGATAATCTGTGGAAGCAGACTAATATCGCGCTGAACTTTTTCGAAGATTATTTGCCTTATTGGAAAATGGGCTCATGCGGAAACGCTATGGGACGAGTGGACGTGTATTGTCTTGGAATAGAAGGTGAGATTTACGCGTTTTATCAACCCGGACGTGGAAGCCAGATGTTGACTTTACCTGATAGCGATGCGGGATATAGCGTATCTTGGTTTGACCCAAAAATCGGTGGAGAACTACAAACAGGAAGTGTCGATACATTGAGCGGTGGTTCAAATCGGTTTGTCGGATTCCCACCGAATGCAGACACGCAAGATTGGGTGCTTTTGGTTCGCAAAAAATAGTCTGAGGCAAAGCCCCTCGGTTCTCCACACATATAAAACGCTGTGATCACGCAGCGTTCCAGTGAGTTGTTTCCATTTAAAAGATATATTTGGTATATCTTTTAAATGGGCGTACTATTCTTAGAACTAAATAATATACGAATACTCGGGACATACATATAATGCTTAGCGTTTTTGACATTTTCAAAATCGGCATTGGGCCATCTTCTTCGCACACTGTGGGGCCAATGCGCATAACCAGTCGCGTTATGAAAGAGGCTGAACAAAAGGGATTAATGGCGCAAGTGGCGCGTTGTGTTGTTGAGCTGCAAGGCTCGTTGGCTCTAACAGGTGTGGGACATGGGTCCGACAAGGCCGCTATATTGGGACTTATGGGTGCAGATCCTGAAACGATTGACCCTGATTGGGCTGAGGAAGAGTTTCTCAAGGTTAAGATCACACATCAGCTGACTATGCCAAATGGTAAGCAGATTAAGTTTATCCCCAAACGCGATGTAGATATGCGCGGCGATGTAGTCCCTTTATTACATCCAAACGGCATGAAAGTGACGCTTCTCAATGCGATGGGTGAGTATGTTTTGGTACGGACATTTTATTCTGTCGGCGGTGGTTTTATCGCGAGTGAAGCGCAATTAAATGCCCCAGCCTCTGATGATTTGATCTTGGGGAGTAAGAAGGAAAAATACAGTTTTCATTCAGGCGCTGAGCTTGTTCAAAAATGTACTGAACTGAATCTGACTGTCGCTGAATTATTGCTCGCCAATGAAGATGTGAAACGAAGCAGAGACGAGACAGATAAACGCCTCGTCAATCTGTGGGCTGCCATGGATGGCTGTATCCAGCGCGGCGTAGAGCAAGAGGGCGTATTGCCTGGTGGTTTGAAAGTGACTCGCCGTGCAGCAAAACTCTTTAGAGCTCTTAAAGAAAATCCAGGATCAAATGAAAGAGAGCTTTTGTTTGACTGGTTGAATGTATTTGCCATGGCAGTGAATGAAGAAAACGCGGCTGGTGGGCGAGTCGTGACGTCGCCAACAAATGGTGCAGCCGGTATAATTCCTTCTGTGATTAAACACTATTGCGCGGAAGAAGGTTGGGACAATGCAGATTGTCACTCATCTGGGCGTATCGGCAAATTTTTGCTGACCGCTGCGGCCATAGGTATTCTCTATAAGCAACGCGCATCGATATCAGGTGCGGAAATGGGCTGTCAGGGAGAAGTCGGTGTGGCCTGCTCTATGGCGGCTGCAGGATTGGCGGCAGTATGGGGCGCAACACCGCAGCAAGTATGCGAAGCAGCTGAAATAGGTATGGAGCACAATTTGGGACTTACATGTGACCCTGTTGGTGGGCTTGTGCAAATCCCATGTATCGAACGCAACGCAATGGGCGCAGTAAAGGCTGTAAATGCAGCTCGGTTGGCATTGCGCGCGGCAGATGCTCCCAAAGTGTCACTGGACCAAGTGATAGAAACCATGCGCCAGACAGGTCTGGATATGTCTTCTAAATACAAGGAGACCAGCCAAGGCGGACTGGCCGTGACTGTCCCTGTAAATGTTGTTGAGTGTTAGTTTCGAATAATTCGAATCTGCTGCGTCTAGCCAAACATTTGCGCGAGTGTAGGCATTGAGAAGGCCAAAGCGACTGACACGATTACTCCAAATGTTGCTTTCGCTAAATCTATTCCTACGATTTTCGCTGTTGCGCCAGTTGAACGAACTTTATCAATTGTCGCAATTGCAAACTCACGTCCAGCGATCAAACCCAAGAATACCCACGTTGTAGACATTGGAACTTTTGAAATTGGAATGCCCCAATTTTCCAGATTTCCAGAGAAAACAAAGAGTAGTGTTGCGTAGATGAAGTCGATAATGGTTGCAGACCGAATGTCTGTGACAGATGTTTTGGAAAGCAATACTTTTTGAACAGGACCACCACGGTTGAGGAAGGTAATAAGAAGAAAGGCTGCCATTAATAACATTGCAGCGCTCGCCATGCCAAAACTTAGATTCTGTTCACGACCTATAATTTCACCGGTGACTTCATCTAAAATTGGAAGGTTGCGTGGCAGGTATACGAAGATATTGGCGAAGTCCTGTATCAGCCAGACACCCCATAGATATCCGGTCGTCACCCATTGTAGTATAACCCATGCAGGATTGTGTTGGGTCTCTGCGGTTTTAAGAAACCAACGCTCCAAAGTTGGTGCTAAAGCGGCATAAATTGCGCCACCAACAGCAAAAGCCACCAAATATCCCATCAGGGATTTTGAGAGCATGCTTTGCAAGCCAGACATTGTGGCGAACGTTGCAAGCACCATAAACGTCGTTGAAACAGGAATACCAATTCTTGTTAGTAGAAGAAGTGCGAGCGGGCCAAGCGTGTGATACCAATGAACCTCAAAAATAGGGAATTTAGAGGTGTTATCCAATTTCCCCCAGGCTACATCGCCTCCAGACGAGAACCACCCCCAATAAAACGAGATAATCAGGATAGCCACCGCGAACAGGTACATGATCCACCACGGTGTGCGTCTATTTGAGTTAATAAATGTCCCCAGAGTTTGCAGCGCGTCGTTACCCACAACGGCGTACGCAGCGAAACTGAATCCCAATAGCGCCCAAACATTTATACCAGCAGCCAATTCCATTGGGCACTCCCTATTTTTTCTACTATTTTAGGCGGAGCCGTATATTAGCCTAATCACAGTTTTGTGACACCTTTAAAAAGCGTGACGTGTTTTAAGCACATCAAATTTCGATGTAAATACATATACCAATTGATTTTAATAAATCACGGTCGATGTTCAGACGGAAATTGTCTTTTACTTTTTGGGGTTTGCGCTGACTTTTTCTTAAAGGCCGCCTCCAAGGTTTGGAAGGTGCGAACGCGTCAGGACAATTTCTCCCCATCGATAATATGCTCATGATGAACGTGGAAATCATGTCAGAGAATGCTTGTATTATTTTAGATACATGTTATAACTTTTAAAAAGATATATCTTTTGCGCAAATGTTTCACTATAATAGTCTTGGATGGAAACCTAAATGAACAATCAACATGATATTCGCGGAGTGTATGAGAGCTGTATTGGGGTTCCAAACCTAATCGAAGCAATTCGATTCTGGGGACAGTTCGGATACAAAATAACGACACATGGTCAGCTTGATGCATCTCAGGCTGAAGCTCTTTATGGTGTGAGTTCTGCTGTTAAATCAGTGCAACTGCGTCACTTTAATAGTGATCACAGTTTTATCCGATTAATGCAGTGGGATAAGCCTCGCAATGCCGGAATCGGTATCACAAAAACTCTTCGCCAAGATGGTGGCCGGTGGGGTGTGATGCTGACTAAAAGTGTCTTGAACATTCTCAATCACGTCGAGGATGCAATCGCGCAAGGACAGCCTTGGAATTATATTTTTCCGCACTGGCTTCAAGTGTATGCGATGGATAAGGGCCAACCTTTCTTCGATAAACCGCTTGGTGTTCGCGAGGGAATAGCGCTGCACCCCTTCCATAGATTGGCTCTGTTTGAGCGCTATAATTATGAAAAGCCGACTTATGGTGTGGTTGACCCAAATAGCTTTCTTCAAGCTAGCCAATTTACGCATCATGGTATTTTGATCCGCGACGATAACCCAGACTCTCTGAAATTCTATGATGAAACGCTTGGTCTGTTGAGACAGAAAGAGCAGACATTGGGTGGAAAGCCTACTTGTTCCTCAGGGAATAAAGAGACATTCGCGCTTGATGATGACGAGATTTATTACATCCATGATTTCGATGATCCACGCTCGTCTTTGGATATTAAAGGGCATCTTTCAGGGCGTTTGAAAATTGTGCGCATGCATAAATCTTCAGATATGCCGGATGTTTACGAGCAGAGCAGCCCAGGTGCTTTGGGAATGACTCTCTTCACTTACCAAGTTCGCGATATCAACGCCTTCCGTGAAAAGGTTATTAAAGGCGGAGCGACACAAGTGTCTGAAGTCGTTGAGAATGAATATGGCGCGCCAAGTATCTCGTTTGTGGCTCCTGATGGAAACCACTGGAACCTTGTGGGCAACCTCTAAGAAAGGATTATCGTATGTCATCGGCCTCAATTTCAAGACACCACCTTCGAGATGCCTTAGAAGAGGCCGATGCTATTACGTTGATAGACGTTAGAGAGCCTGATGAGTTTGCGTCTGGGCATATCGAAACGGCGACTAATATTCCTCTGACCAAGCTGGCAGGCAAAATATTCGATCACTCGACTGATACGAAAATTGTATTTGTATGCAAATCGGGAAAACGGAGCATGCAAGCGGCGAACTTCGCCAGATCACTTGGATATTCATATACCTATAGCTTGGATGGAGGCATGAATGACTGGAAATAATCAGTCCGAAAAGGGCTTGGCAGCAATTTATCCTAAATCATCACAAGCATGGTTTATGGTGATCGTCCTAACGGTTGTTTATGTGCTGTCCTTTGTTGATCGCTATATTTTGGGACTACTTGTTGAACCGATTAAAAGCGACCTTGGATTAACCGATACCCAAATGGGGCTGCTTTTGGGGCCCGCATTTGCAGTGTTTTACGCGATTATGGGGCTTCCGCTTGGTTGGTTGGCCGATAAGAAGAGAAGAACATGGATTGTCGGTATCGGCGTTGCTGTGTGGTCTCTTTCAACCGTTTTGTCTGGATTTGCGCGTAACTTCATGCAGCTATTTCTGCTGCGTATGGGGGTAGGTGTTGGAGAAGCAACACTAAGCCCATGTACTATGTCGCTGATTGCCGACAGCTTTCCCAAAGAAAAACGTGCGCGTCCGATTGCGCTTTACTCAATGGCTATTTCCGTCGGTGCCGGTCTTGCTGCTCTTGTCGGCGGCACGATTATTGGGTGGACGATGAGCGGAAAGACGACTGCTTTACCTTTCATTGGTGAAGTTCAGCCGTGGGAATTTACGCTCATCATTGTTGGAGCCCCCGGGCTGTTGTTGGCTCCTATTTTCTTCTTCATGAAAGAGCCTAAAAGGCAGCGTGAAGTTTCTCAAGAAGTGTCTTCTAAAGCCAATTTGGTTGATACATCACGATACCTCTTAAAGCGTTGGCCGATGTTTTTGAGTTTCATGTCAGTCTTCTGTCTTATGACTCTCATTGGATACAGCACGTCATGGGGGGCGGCGGTGTTCTCCAGAACGTGGGGATGGTCTCCCGCGACCTACGGTCAAATGGCGGGAATTATGTTTTTGGTGGTCGGTCCAATAACCGTCAATGCATCGGGATGGATGTCTGATTATCTTTACAAACGTAAAGTGTATGATGCGCCTTTATTGATACCTATAATTGGTTTGCCCATCATGGTGGTTGCCGGTTTCGTTTGGCCTCTTATGCCAACGCCAGAGCTTGCGATGGTTGTGCTAGGGCTGACGATGGCGGGTGTCGCAATGGCGTCAGCCACAGGCATCACGGCTCTTTTAAATGTAATACCTGCTAACATTAGAGGGCAAACGGTCGCAATCTATTATATGTTGCTTGCCTTTTTTGGGCTTGGTTTTGGCCCTTCAACAATTGGTCTCCTAAGTGATCATGTTTTTGGTGAAGGTAAGCTTCATCATGCAATGGCGGCGCTTCCAATAATCTACGGAATTCCGGTATTGATCGCAATACCTGTCATCAGGCGTCTTTATCTTAAAGAATTTCACAAGTTTAACCCAGACGTGGCGAGTACCGCGCATAATTCGAATGAGGCTGATAATGCTTAAACTTAAAGAAACCTTTCCTCTCCTTGCACGCCACGTTGGGATTTGGGACGGAATGTACCGCCATTACGATGCAGACGGTGTATTGGTAGATGAACATAAGTCTCGCCTAGTTTGCCGTATTCCAGACGATGCTGAAAACATTTATCACCAGACCAACCACTACACATGGGACAGTGGAAAGAAGGATATCAGAGACTTTAAAGGTGAAGCTCACAAAGATCGGTTGATCTTTGACAATGATATTATCAAAGGATGGGCTGCAGAAGAGCCTCTAGATGAAAATCGCCGCACAATGATGCTTCATTGGGAGCGCGTTGGAGAGCCGGGTATCTATCTATATGAGATGATCCAATTATCTGATTGCGGACAGTTTAGAGCGCGCGTCTGGCAGTGGCTAAAAGACGGAAAAACCATCATGCGCACTTTGATTGACGAAGAAAAAGTATCTGACGACTGGCGTGGCCATTAATTCGGTTTTTATACCGAAGGTCGCAATAGCTGATCTTTTCTTAAAGTAGGAACACCCGTGATGACGAATAGAATTAGTCAGGAAGACTTGGACAAATTTCCAGCTCTGAAAAATGGTGTGTTCTTTGTTCAGGCTGATGAAGTTTCTCCTCAAATTTGTGAGCTGTCATGGGGCTTGATGTCTCGGCAGCTCCGCTTTGATGCACAGACTGGCGGTGCGCTGGATTTCACTATTCCGGTGGGGTGGGAACTCAATTACTCTATTCACTATGATCGCCCCATAGAGCTTGTCATTCAAGAAGGGCGAGTTTCTTTGGGAGACATAGTGCTAGAAAAAGGTGATTTTCTAAGGCTACCAGCTTTTGACAAGATCGAAAGAATCTTCAGTTCAGTCGGTGCGAGAGTTTTGATGTTCTTCGATGGTGGCATTCCATTGATGAATACTCTGCCATTCAATGAAGTATCTGGTGAGACAAAGTTAGTTAAGCATTGCAAAGACCTAGAATGGGTTGCTGGCACACTGATGAAGGATGTGGGTATTGACGATGTACCCCTTAAGATTAAGCACTATAAAAACGACGAGACTACAGGTGCGCGAACTTATATTGTTGCCGTTAAGCCAGGTGTCGTAATCCCTTGGGAAGTGCATGAAGTCTCAGAGGAAGTGTATGTTGTCGATGGAGACTATACGCTCGCGGAATGTTTCCCATCTGGCTCACAGCTATTTGATTATACGCAAGGTGGATATTTTTATAGGCCAGCAGGAATAGCTCATAACGGCCCTTCATCTGGTACCAAGTCAGGTGTTACGATGCTTATCCGCACAACCGGGCCATTAACCGTGAAAATTCTCGATAAATGTCAGTTTGATAACTGACGGTACTGGCAATATATGAACATTCAAAATTTACAGACACGTGTCGTTCGGCACGGCCCAGAAATTACTTTGCTTTTTGGTGTGTTATTGGTCGGGTCTGGCCAGACAATGATTTTTTCTATCTTGCCTCCAATAGCTGAGCAGCTTGGGTTATTGAAAATTCAAGTCGGCACGGTTTTTACGCTTTCAGCGCTGCTTTTTACATTTTTTAGTCCTTTCTGGGGACGTAAAAGCGACGCTTTGGGTCGCAAACGGTTCATCATAGGTGGCTTGCTGGGGTTTGGGATTTCAACAATGGCATTTGCAGCCGTGCTGCATGTTGGACTGTCAGGTGTACTGCCGGTATTGGTCATTTTTGGAGGGCTGATTATAGCCAGAGCTGTGACAGGCATCTCAAGTGCCGCAACAGCAACATCTGGTACCGCATTTATAGCGGATTCAACGCCGCCTGAGAAAAGGGCGCTTGGTATGGCACGGTATACTGCTGCCTATGGATTTGGCTCAATGCTAGGCCCTGCTTTGGCAAGCCTATTTATCATTTTTGGCCCGGCAGTGCCGTTATATCTTCTAGCTATTAGCGCTATTATGATAGCTGGTTTGATTTACATGGTCTTACCCAAAACGGTCCCAAAACAGACGTTGAAAGTTGCTAAGAAAATATCGTTTAAAGATCTTAGGCTCAGAAATCTGTTATTATTCAATGTTTTTAACGGATGTATAATATCATTACCACTTCAAGTCATCGGTTTTTATATTTTAGACCGAACAAATACGTTTTCGCCCGAGCAGTTTTTAGGTGTGGTGTTATCTTGTACAGCTGCTGCATCCCTGTTTTCTCAACTCGTATTGATCCAGCATTTTAAAATACCCTCGATCAAATTATTACATTTGGGGCCGATCCTCATTATACTTGGGCAACTGCTAATCATAACTATTGAATCACCATGGATTATAACTTTGGCTATGATTTTAACTGGATTAGGGAGTGGTGTTTTATACCCTGCCGTTGTTGCCTTGATGTCTCTTGCGGTTACACCAGATGAACAGGGAGCTGTTTCCGGCTTGGCTACGTCGACCAGTTCAATTGGGTTCGTAATTTCACCGCTGGTTGGGTTCGGCCTCTATGAAATATCGCCAGTATTGCCATTTGTAGCCATTCTTGCTGCATCAGTTGCGCAGCTAGCAATATGTTGGATAGAGTTTCATTCTACACAGGAAAGTTAATCTATATTCCGATAGGAAATCTTGATGTCTCAGAATAAAGAAGCCTCTGACCTAGTACTGAATATAGCACAACGTAGAAACGCCACTTTGCCTGCGTATCACCGTTTATATGTACTTATTTCAGATGCGATTAAAGATGGGATTTATCCCGTCGGTCACTTGCTTCCTTCTGAGAACGCAATGGTTGAAATTCACAAAATGTCTCGCGTGACTGTACGTCGAGCATTAGAGCAATTGGTTGAAGATGGGTTGGTCATTAAGCATCATGGCCAAGGCACTATTGTCGCAGAACGCAAAGGTATTGCCGAAGAAGATGAGGGGCATCTTGGTGGCGTATTGGCTGACCTTGTTGCTCAAGGTGAAAAGTTTTCAGCAAAAACTTTAATGTGGCAACTCGTAGAACCATCTGAATTCGTTCGACAGAAACTCGAACTAAAGCAAGGTGAAAAATGCCTGCTGATTCGTCGGATTAGGTCGCTCAAAGACTTGCCAATATCATATGGTTCTATCTATCTGCCCGAATATATTGGTTCTCAGTTATCTAAAGAAGAAGCCGAAAAAGACCTCATTATTCGAATGCTAGATGATACTGAATATGCGGCTGAAAGGTCCGAACATTTTTTATCTGCAAGTTTAGCTGAGGGTGAATGTGCCGACCTATTGGCTTTGCCAGTCGGGTCACCCGTCATTAGAATGAGGGGCGTTGCATACGCAAAAAACGGAATGCCCGTTTATTGTCAGGATAGTAAATATCATCCTGAAAGGTACGAATATAGCGTTCGCTTTGGAAAAGATGACCCATCAGGAAAGATGGTTTGGCTTTCCAAAGAACAATAGGTTATTAGGAATCTAAAGAAGCAGTCTCTCAATTTTGAGATATAGACTATATCTTCATGGATACTGTGTTTTGATATACCGAAACACGTGACAGATTACATTGCTGGCTTCTCAAGAAGCTTACGCAGCACCATTCCCAAATTATATATAGTTCAAATTGCTTAATGTGCGGCAATTTTTTGTTAACCACAATTAAACTCCTGCGTGAAAATAATTGAGTCGTAGCTGTTTGGGTTAGCCAAGCAGCCCGCAACGTTAATTTATATGGTTGGATACTCGAAGCAGAGATCTAGTGACCAGTTGGTATTGGGACAAAAACATGAAACGTAGCATATTAGGCGCAACAGCACTTTGCATGATTGGTGCATTTGCGCAGCAGGCAGCCGCTCAGGAAGCTGGAGAAACAACTGACGCGAACGGTGTAGATGATATCGCAGTTCAGGATGTCGTGGTTGTGACGGCTTTGCGTCGTGAACAATACCTTCAAGATGTTCCCGCGGCAGTGACAAATATTTCATCAAAAGCGATTGAAAATGCAGGAATAACAGATGTTGTAGACCTTCAATATCAGGTTCCAAACATCTCATTGGCGACTGGTACAGGTACTGCGAACTCAGCGAGAATATTCCTTCGTGGTGTAGGGGAAGATGAGAGCCGTGGTGCTGTTGATCCTGCTGTCGGAGTCTATGTGGATGGGATCTACATGGGGCGTCAGGTCGGGTCATTGTTTGATCTAGTAGATATTGACCGGATTGAGGTGCTGCGTGGTCCACAAGGGACACTTTACGGACGCAACACAAATGGTGGTGCCATTAAACTTGTGAGTGTCAAACCTCAATTTGAAAATACGGGTGAATTAAAGACAACTATAGGTAACTATGGTCGCGTAGACCTTAAAGGGACTGCAAACTGGAATATTGCTGATGGCACTGCGCTTCGTGTAACTGGATTGAAGCGTGAGAGAGATGGTTTCTGGGATTTAGTTCCAAACGGTGATTTTGCCAATGACGGTAAAGAAGTCGGTGGCTTGGACGTAACAGCGTTCAGAGCGACGCTATATCACTCAATTAATGACACATGGGACGTTTTATTGGCGGCAGACCGTTCAGTTGATAAGTCTGACCCTGTTCCTGATACAGCTGCACCGGGATTCCCAAGTGATGTTGATGGAGACATTTTCACTATTCGTCCATCACCTACAACAACATGTTCTTCATTCGTGCCTGCTCCCTTCTTGCCAAGAGGGTGTTTCACTGATTATCGGAACGAAACTATAAATCAGGGATACTCTGCACGTCTCCTTGGAGAATTTGAGAAATTTACATTCACGTCTCTGACATCTTATCGAGAATTGAATGATGATCTAAATACTCGAATTGGATTTCCATACCTTCAAAGCACAGATCAGGAGCAGTACAGTCAAGAATTTACTTTGACGTCTGACCTAGATGGTAGCTTCAACTACGTCACAGGTGTATACTACTTTAAAGAAAACGTGTTCCTTGATTCAGTATTTGTATTCCCACACTTTGTGAATGTTCAATCAGAGTCGAAATCAGCCTTTGCACAAGGTATTCTTGAAACAAGTGAAAGCGGAACTCTGACTGCAGGTGTGCGTTATACCGATGAAACAAAGGATTTAGATGCTGCTGGACCAGCTGGTGGCCCAGCTGTTGATTCTCAATCAAATGCTAAAGTCAGCTATACATTAAAATATGACCATCAATTGACCGATGATATTATGGTGTATGGTTCATATTCGACTGGATTTAAAGGTGGTGGTTGGTCTCCAGATTGTTTCTCTCCAGCAGCTTGTTTCTTGCCTGTAGAGGAAGAAACCTTAGATTCATTTGAAGCTGGTCTAAGATCTGAATTCTTCAATATTGTGCAGTTCAACTCAACTGTGTTCCACAACACATATAAAGGCCTTCAGATTGGTGCGACTGTACCGGGACTTGGTTTTACGCGTTTCAATGTTGATGAAGCAGAAATTTCAGGTTTGGAAATTGAGTGGTCCATCAAGCCAACTAGCAATTTCAGCGTCTTTGGTAATTTAGGTATTCTCGATGCTGAATACACATCGCTTACCGGAGATCAGGCACGTGGAGTCACTAATAATGGTGCATCATCTGTGTGTGCGGGCGTTGATCCAACAAACGATGCAGCGATAATTAACTGTGCGCTTGGATTGGACCTCAAAAATGCACCTGAATATAAAGGTGTTATTGGAGCAGAATATCTTATTCAGGGGATTGGTGGAGAAATTTCTCTTCGTTCTGATGTCAGTTTTGAAGATGAGTCTTGGAGCCTTGTCGCTAATGATCCAGCATTTGCAACTACTGATCCGGGGACTCTGGTAAACCTACGCGCAGGATATACGCCTGATAGTGGTATTTGGAATGCGGCGATTTGGATGCAAAACGCCACAGATCAAGAATATTGGAGAGCAACGACTGCGTCTGCTGATTCTATATATGCAGCTGCTCCTATGACATTCGGGATCGACTTAGGCGTTTCATTTTAGAAAAAATTCATATTGAGCCCTTATTAACGATTAAGGGCTCAATATTCATCTTTGTTAGTGGGGCTGATTCAGAATTAACGTCATGAATACTTCAATAAAGAAGAAACTTTTTATTCTCGTTTTGCTTTCCATAAGTGTGCTTGCAGTCACCTTGGGAATTCAAAGCTGGAGAAATTACAAGGTCTTTGAAAGAGAGACCTACGTTCAGTTGGAATATATTGTCCAATCAACCCTATCGGTTATGGATGGGCAGAACGAAAGAGTGTCTTCGGGAGAGCTAACGCGCAGCGAAGCTAAAGCAGAAACAATGGACTATTTCCGCAATATTAAATTCGGAGATGGGCTTTATGTTTTTGTGCTCGATTCAAAATACTATTCAATTATGAACCCAATGGCTCCCAGTTTTGAAGGGAAATATATTGGAGATTTTAAGGACCCTAAAGGTATCTTCGTTGCACGAGAATGGGTCGAAACAGGGGTGTCTGGTGGAGGTATAGTTAATTATACAGCAACTGATACTGTCAACGATACCACCTACCCAAAGGTTGCATTTGTGGGTTATTTTGAAGAATGGGACGTCGTAATTGGAGCCCCTTTGAGAGTAGACCATCTCATGGACGCGTTATTTGATGAAATCATAACGAATACTATTTTTTTAATCGTCACTGCCGCGATATTTTTAGGAGTAGCGCTGGCGATATCACGATCTATTACTAAGCCATTATTCGCGCTTGGAAAGAGCATGCAGGATTTGAATGACGGCGATACAGCTCAGACAATTCTAGGGCAGGAACGGGGTGACGAAATAGGTCCTATGGCAAGAACCGTCGAAGCTTTTAGGTTGGGACTCATCGAACGCGAAAGACTTGAAGAAGAAAAGCAGGCTGCGGTTAAAATTGATAAAGAACATCAAGCCTACATGAAAGAAATTGTTGCAGAATTTCAACATGATGCCGAAGACATTTTATCAAGTTTACAAAAAGATATAGACGTTCTTCGACTTTCATCATCAGAATTATCTCAATCTTCTTTGGATACGAGTGCGCAATCTACGCAAGCCCAAAAAACATCTCATAATATATCTGAAAATGTTCAATCAGTTGCAGGTGCCGCAGAAGAGTTATCCGCGACTGTTTCAGAGGTTCAACATAATGCTGTTGAAAATATGAAAGTCGTCGAAGATGCAACCAAGTATGCTTCTATAGCCTACGAAAAAGTAAAAGAACTCGAAAAGACGGTTGGTAATATAGAAGCCGTTATCAAGTTAATTGCCGAAATTGCAGAACAAACGAACCTGCTTGCACTAAATGCGACAATCGAAGCGGCTAGAGCCGGGGATGCTGGGAAAGGTTTTGCTGTCGTAGCAGGAGAAGTTAAGCAGCTCGCAGAGCAGACATCAAAAGCTACAAGTGAGATCACAAATCAGATCTCCAATATTCAAGGTGCGACCCAAGAAACCGTTGTTTCAATTGAACAAATATCCAAGACGACCGAAGGTGTTTTTACGAGTATGTCGAGCATCACAGGGGCTATGAATGAGCAGTTAGGGGCGATCAACGAAATTAGTCGCAACGTACATGAAGCGGCCGATGGATCACTCCAACTCGCGCAAAGTAACAAATCAGTTTCTGAGATGGCAGGATCTACTCAAACTTGTGCGAAGAATGTTGAAGGTGCTGCTGCTAGCCTAGGCGAGAGTTCTGGAACCATAGAGAAAAGTGTTCGTGAATTCTTGAGTAGGGTCACCGCTTGATCTGCCAATAACCCTTGAGATGCTCTTTAATCTAAGAGATGCGTCTGATGTTGAATTTATAAAGAATTACAGAGCGTCCGCGCTATTCTCAATAGAGCCTACGGCCTTATTGAGAATAGTTTGTATAACTAATTAATTCAAATTAGACGTTAGGCTTTCTCTTGGTGTGCATCCAAATAAATCTTTGTATTGCTTTGAGAAATGTCCAAAACTGGTCACACCAAAGTCCAAAACCACACTCGTCACACGTGTTCCAGGGGGCGCTAATTCAAGCTCTGTTTTTATAGCTTGTAGGCGTTGAATTCTGTAATATTCCAACGGTGTTTGGTTGAATTTCTTTCTAAATAAGAGCTGCAAACTGCGACCTGAAACACCTGATTCTTTTGCGATCTTCAATAGAGTAAGATTTTCTTTGAGGTTGTCGTTAATGTAATCGACAGCGCGTTGAATTTTTATCGAATCATTGTCGATAGGGTCATTTGAGAGCTTATTTGAGTAGTTGTGAGGGAAAATACACAGAGCTGTCGTCATGATTGATTCTAGGTAAGAAACGAGCATCTGATTGCGACGCAATTTGCCATCCATTGTGAGGGCCATTTGCGCTACATTTGTTATGTGGTTTTGCCAGATTAGAGAGCTTTGAGCTGTTGTTGCCGTTGTCTCGAACGCAAGTGGAGTAGATACTTCTTCAAACAAGAGGTTCTCAAGATGACGCTGCAATAGATCTTTGTTTATACCGATGACGAGTCTCTCAGAACCGTCCGCTATATCCATTTCATAAGGCGACTCTGGTGAAATCATCATAGATTGCGACGGATTAAGTAAGACTTCGTCCGCACCACGTGTAAATTTATTGTTCCCTTTAAGCATGGTTTGAGCAAAAAACAGGTTCCGATATTCTTCGGGGTGGGCCTTTACTCTAGATCCATAACCTATGTGCATAAGGGAGATAGAATCATTGAGAATTCCGCGAAAATGGACGTCCAACTGGTCTCTTTTTTCAACGACCTCTAAGTGATGTGGACTCACTTTCTTAGCAAGGAAATCTTTGGCTTGATCCAAGCTGCTTGCGCGAAAAAGTCTGATGTCATCTTCTAGATGTCCATCAGCAAAATTATATCCAGCCGTCGAGGCAATACTTGGCAACATTAATTGCAATTTCAGCTACTTAAAGCCTACTTCTCCCCTTGATTTTTCTTTTATTTTTTCTTTACAAGATGCAGTAGAGATCACTCTAGGTCAAGTATAGGGGGCATATGTCGCACTACTGAACTATGTTCTGATTTGTGTATTACTAGCTGTAAATAGCGTATTCAAAAGCATTGTTTACATTCTAAATACATGAAAATAAGTAAAAAATATATCATTTAAATTTTTTGGAGTGATTTCTAGTTACTCAAATGTACAAAAAGCGCTTTCGCAAATTGAATTTTATTATGCGTGGATAGGATAGCGAGAAGCAGCCAATTGAGTAAATTCTTACGTGGCGGAAACTCCGACGACACCGATATAGGCCTAAAGGTCAGGGGTGATAAAGATCGAGAGTAGCGCTGGGAGGAATATTATGAAACGGACAAAGTTAAAACTGAATACAGCGATTGCGAGTGTTATTGCTGCAACGTTCTCATTTAACGCATTTGCACAAGATGCCAATCCAGACACAGTCGCTCAGGCAACTGAGGAAAAGAAAACACTTCAAAAAATTGTTGTGACTGGTTCAAACATTAAGAGATCTTCTTTTAATGATCAGGCGTCGCCAATTGAGTCTATCGGGCAAGAAGGCCTCGGTGCTGTTGGTGCTCAAGATGTAAGAGACTTGGTTGAAACGCTTTCAATCAATGCTGGTTCTCAGAATAATGCAGACGTGTTCACCGCTGGTTACACGACTGGGACAAGCAACATCAACCTACGCGGTCTTGGTGTGGCTTCGACGCTGGTACTATTGAACGGTAAGCGTCAGGTGACTTCCGGTGTGCCAACAACTGAAGGTGTTCTGTTTGTTGATACAAATAGTCTGGTTCCAAGTATCGCGATTGAGCGTTTGGAAATCCTAAAAGACGGTGCGTCAGCGATTTATGGTTCGGAAGCAGTGGCAGGTGTTGCTAACTTCATTACGCGCGACAATTTTGTGGGTATGGAAATTAAGGCTGACTATCAGTCACGTGTTTCTGACGGGGACCAGGTCGATTCAAAGATTGAAGGTATTGTTGGTGTTGAAGGGGATTGGGGTAACCTAGTTGGTGCTGCATCTTATTTCGATCGTACACCGCTTTATGGGGAAGAGGTTCCTTGGTTGAGCTCAATTGATGGCACGAACACAAGTGGTGTTGGTAGCCCTGGTACATTTATTGGTGTTCCTGCGAGTGTTGCTGCAGGATTGGGTATTCCTCAAGCTGGTGGTGGAACTTTCACACCGGACCCTCAATGTGAAGAGCTTGGTGGATTGCTAGCGGGTGTATGTCGTTTTGACTTCCACGATCAGCAAACTGTTGTGCCGAAAGAAAATCGTTTCCAAGGGTATGCAAAATACACAAACGATCTTTCAGATACTATCGGTGGTTATGCAGAAGTAGCTTTTTCCCGTACGCGTGCAGCAAGAAATACATCGCCAAGTTACCCGTTTATTCTAGACAATGCGCCAGTTCCGGCTTACGCGCCGTTTAACATATTCGGTACAGATGTTCGCTATTTTGGACGTCCGCTTGGTTCGGGGCAGGCACCGACAGAAAACACGTTTGAGAATGACACATTCCGCTTCAGTGCGGGACTTGAAGGTGCCATTACGGACGATATCTTCTGGGAAGTTTCTCTAACGAAAGGTATCAGTGAAGGTCTGGTTGTCCAAAGTGACACAATTACAGACCACTTTATCGATGCGGTTGCTGGTTTTGGTGGGGCTGATTGTCAGGCTCGTACGATTGAAGCTGCTACAGCTCTTGGAATTACGCCGGGTGACAATACTGCTGGTTGTTATTACTGGAACCCGTTTGGTTCAGCGTTGGATCCAAACAACACGACAGCTATCAAAAATGGTCAAGAAATTCGTGACTACATCTTTGGTGAGCAAACACTAGACGCTAAATCTGAAGCATTGACGCTTGATTTTGTTCTATCTGGTGATCTTGGAATTGAGCTTCCTGGTGGAACAATTGGTGCTGCTGTTGGTGGTCAATACCGTGAAGAAAGCCTTCGTCACGAGTATGATACGCTTTCAAACCAAGACGCTTTCTCTTTCCTAGTTGGTAACCCGGACTTTAGTGGTTCAAGAGAAGGTTGGGCAGTATTTGCTGAGGTTTCTTTGCCAGTTCTAGACAATCTAGAAGTGCAGGGTGCTCTTCGCTATGAAACAATTGATGGACTAGAGACGACTGACCCAAAAATTGGTCTAGTTTACCGTCCGGCTGATTGGGCAACATTGCGTGGTTCTTACAGTACGTCATTCCGTGCGCCTTCAACGTTCCAATTGTTTGGTACACAAACAACGTTCACGCAGGTTAGCTATAACGGTGCGACCAACTTTATCTCTACCCGTGCAAACGGTAATCCAAACTTGAAGCCTGAGACATCTGAGGCATTCAACATTGGTGGTACGTTTGATATTGGTGGATTGGAGTTAGAGTTAGACTATACAACCTTTAGCTTCCAGGATGTTCTGACAGCTGAAAACTCTCAAGCGATTATCAATGAGGCAGTTGCAAACGGAACAGATACCACAAGCCCTAAAATCATCCTGACACCGGGTGGAACAATTGGGCAGGTTATTGCAGACTTCGTAAATGCAAACGCTATTGATACGAGTGTTATCGACTTCTCATTGAAGTATCCATTCGACATGGGCTCAAGCAGTATAACACCATTTGTTGAAGGTACGTATGTTGTTGATTACGACCTGACAGGTGTGAACGGTGTTGTCATTGATGGTGTTGGAAACCGTAACTTTACAAACTTCGGGTCTCCATCTCCTCAAACACGTGCGAATGCTGGTGTGCGCTTTAGTAATGGCGGGCACAACATCAACACCTATGTTCGTTATGTTGCTGGTCTAGAAGATGATCAAGCTGCTGGCGCGCAAGGTGATGAGCAAGTCACATTTGATGCTCAATATAACTACACATTCGATGGTCTGGTTGGTGATGGTGCGACAACCCTAGCGGTTGGTGTTCTAAACGCATTTGATCAGGACCCACCGTTCGCTCGTACAAACGGGAACTACGAATCGCGCGCATATGACCCACGTGGTCGCCGCGTATACGTAAGTCTTAAAGCCGCTTTTTAAGCGTTGTTCTAGCCAGAAATTCGAACCTTCCAACATGATTTCTGGCTAGAAATAGACCGCTGTGGATCACATTGCTTGCAGGCTGGAATGTGATCCACACGGCACTAATTTCAAATTTAATCTATCTAAAACTATCTATTCAGGATTGTCGTCAGTTATGAGTGTGAGTGCAGTATCTACCCAAAAACTCAGTTATGTTTCCGGTGTTTCTGAGAAGCCTCTACTCTTTAAAACGATTAGTACCATTCTAAAAGATGCCGCTATCGCTAGGCCCGAGAATGAGGCTGTTGTATCAGTCCATCAGAACAAACGGTTATCCTATAAAGAATTCGACGCGCAAGTAACGAAAGTTGCCGCAGGATTGTTGTCGTTAGGGCTTGAACCTGGTGAACGAGTAGGGATCTGGTCACCTAACAATGTCGAGTGGGCAATCGCTCAGTTTGCGACAGCACGAGCAGGTATTGTGCTTGTGAATATCAATCCAGCTTATCGTCCGGCTGAGTTAGAATATGTTCTCAACAAAGTTGAATGTGCAGCGCTAATCCTAGCAGATAAATTTAAGACGTCAGACTATGTCGAAATGCTGAGGGAAGTGGCTCCTCATGTGTTTGGGGATACGGAAACACAAACTAAAACACCAAAGCTGCGCCAAGCTATTCTAATAAACAAAAAAGGCGTGAATGGCGCGCTAGTCGGATTTGAGACGTTGTCTTCTCTAGGCTCTGATTCAGAATTTCAGAAACTAGAAGAGTTAGAAGGTGAATTGCAGCCAGAAGATCCGATCAATATTCAATTTACGAGTGGTACAACAGGGCTTCCTAAAGGGGCGACACTTACGCACCATAACATCGTAAACAATGGATATTTTGTAGGTCAGGGGATCAAGCTAACCGAAGCTGACAAGATTTGTATTCCAGTCCCTTTGTACCACTGTTTTGGGATGGTTATGGGAAACATTGCAGCCGTCACGCATGGGGCAACCATGGTGTACCCAGATGCAGGATTTGAACCGACGGTTACGCTTAAAACGATACAAGAAGAAAAATGCACTACGGTTTATGGCGTGCCGACAATGTTCATAGCAATGCTGGCTGCAGACGATTTTAATTCCTATGATTTTACATCTCTTCGTACAGGTATAATGGCAGGGTCACCATGCCCTATCGAAGTTATGCGGCGTGTTTTGGCTGAGATGGAAATGCCGGAAGTGACTATATGCTACGGGATGACTGAAACCAGTCCTGTTAGCTTTCAGTCAAAAGTGGATGACCCAATCGAGTTGAGAGTGTCGACAGTGGGGGCAATCCACCCTCACCTAGAAGCAAAAGTCATTGATGACACGGGTAAAGTTCTACCCTGTGGCGAGATCGGTGAATTGTGTACGCGCGGTTATTCGGTGATGCATGGGTATTGGGGGGACGGGGAAGCAACATCTAAAGCAATAGATGAGCAAGGATGGATGCGTACCGGTGATTTAGCTGTCATTGGAGAGAATGGATACGCAAACATCACTGGTCGATCTAAGGATGTTGTGATCCGCGGGGGGGAGAATATCTACCCCAAAGAAATAGAAGAGTATTTGCTCGCGCATGAACAAATTCAGGATGTGCAGGTGTTCGGTGTGCCGGATGACAAATTCGGTGAAGTTACATGCGCATGGATTGTAGCCGTCAAGGATTCAAACCTGACAGCTTCCGATGCGATGACATGGCTGAAGTCTCAGATAGCTCACTATAAAATACCAGCATATGCGCGTGTCGTTTCCGAGTATCCGATGACCGTAACTGGCAAAGCTCAGAAATTCCTTATGCGGGAAACAATGATCAAAGAATTGAATTTGAAAGACCAAGCGACAGCATAATTGTTTGCGTGAAAGTGGGAGAATAAAAGATGATAAGTACAGCCCAAGCCTATTTGGAAAAACGCGATCAGTTTGAATGGGATAAACCAGAAAAATACAATTTCGTCCGTGATACCGTAGGTAAATGGGCAGAAATTCAGCCAACTGCGACTGCGCTTCATTGGACGAATGCTCAAGGCGATAGTTTTAAGAGAAGCTATCAAGATTTGATGGAAGATGCGGCAAAAGCGGCAGCTGTTCTCAAATCCGCCGGAATTGGTCGTGGAGACACTGTTTTAGCTATCATGTCGCGTGAAGCGAGATGGTGGGAAATTATTCTGGGTTGCATCCAGATTGGTGCAATTGTGTCACCAGGAACAGTCCAGCTTAAGCCAAAAGATATTGCTTACAGACTGGAAGCAGCTAACGCCAAAGCAATAATCACGAATGATGGACTGCTTAGCATCGTTGATGAAGGTGCTGCTAAAATTCAGTGGTCTGGTAAGAAGATCAATGTTGATAGCACACATAAAAATGGTTGGTCATCCTATGAAGCCATGCGTGATTCAGTTGAGCCAGATTTTGAAGTCGCTGACACAGATTCGGGTGAGACTTCCCTTTGTTACTTTACATCTGGAACAACGGGTCAGCCAAAACTAACAGTTCACCGCCATGACTATCCTTTGGGCCATAAAGCGACAGGTGCTTTTTGGATCGATGGTAAGCCGGGCGACCTCGTGTGGAATTTATCTGATACAGGTTGGGCGAAAGCTGCTTGGACTAGTCTGTTTGCACCATGGGTCGTTGGTGCTGGGGTGTTTGCGCTTCACAGTGCCGCCTTTGATGTGGAGCAGACGCTCGAGTGGCTCAAAAAGTACGATGTTACGACATTATGTGCGCCGCCAACGGTGTATAGAATGCTCGTTCGGATGGATATTTCCGATGTAAAACTCAAAGCGCTGACGAGGTGTGTGAGCGCGGGAGAGCCACTAAACCCAGAAGTTATCGACCTTTGGAAAAAACAAACAGACCTAAAAATCTATGAAGGTTATGGACAAACAGAAACTGTTCTTTTGTGTGGTAACTTTAACGGCATGGAATCCAAGGCGGGTTCTATGGGGTTACCTGCTCCGGGAGTTGATCTTCAAGTTATCGATCATGACGGAAATATTCTTCCTGCAGATGAGGAAGGTGACATCGCGGTCAATGTCAGTGACGGCATGAAACCGCAAGGCATGTTCTCTTGTTATTTGAATGATGAAAAGCGCACAGCAGGCGTATATAAAGGTGACAACTGGTATCTCACAGGCGACCGTGCAATGCGCGATAGCGATGGGTATTTCTGGTTTGTAGGGCGGGCTGACGACGTCATCTTATCCTCTGGATATCGCATCGGTCCTTTTGAGGTTGAAAGTGTGTTGTTCGAGCATGAATCAGTGGCTGAATCAGCTGTTGTAGCTAGTCCCGATGAAACGCGTGGAGAAGTCGTAAAGGCATTCATCATTCTTGCGAAAGGTGTGCAGCCTAGCGAAGAACTAAAGACCGAACTTCAGCAGTATGTGAAGAACTCCACAGCGCCATACAAATACCCAAGAAAAATCGAGTTTGTAGAAACGCTACCCAAAACGATCAGCGGCAAAATTAAACGTAAAGAGCTAAAAATGGCAGAGTGGGGTCAATCATGAGCGACGATACACATAGTTTCATAACGCCGGCACCGGCGGGTTTAGCTGCGCTTGCTGTGGCGTGTTTCGGGTTTGCTGCTGTCTTCATGGGAAAAGTTGAACTGGGAGCTCTCCCGTTGCTGGCTGCATGGCTTGTTGGTGGTGGTATTGTTCAATTTACTGTGGCGGTTATCGAGTTGAAAGATAAGAACATGACCGGAGGAAATGTATTTTTATTCTTCTCTGCGTTTTTCATGTTTGGCGCTGCGATCAGTACGATGATGAAGTTTCTAATGCTCACTGGGCAGTTTGGAGATATTCAACCCGACACAGTCCTAGAAGGATATTGTTGGATGGCTGGTGCAGCGTTTCTTACTTTCGTTACACCATCCTATCTAAAGGCACCTCTTCCGATGCTTGTGATTGTATTGCTCGTCGATGTCGTGCTTTGGATGATCGTTATGCTGGACTTGGGAATGGCCGGAGCTGGTTTGAGACCTGTCATAGGTTATTTGTTGCTAGGGGCTGGATGGACCGCTCTCTATATGGCCGGTGCCATAGTCAATAATAAGATCATGGGTAGGGTTGTGATGCCAACATTTGGCTCCCTACTAAAGTAAGGTTGTTATTGGTGGGTAATTCGTAATTATTAGAATTACTCACCTGTTATGAAGCTTTTTTCGGCATTGTTATGCTGCAAATTCAACATATTAAAGCAAATATATTGCCAAATTATGCTGTATGGAGCAAGTTGTGCCTAAACCTTGCTTTGTTCTCAGGAGGAATAAATGAATATCAATGACGCAGTTGCAATTGTGACAGGCGGTGCATCCGGTCTGGGTGAAGCGACAGCACGTGAATTTGTTGAAAACGGCGTCAAAGTATCCATTTGGGATATGAATTCTGAGCGTGGTGAAGCTATTGCTTCTGAATTGGGTGATGCAGCAATCTTTATCCGGACGGATGTAACGAGTGAAGACCAAGTCGTCGACGCTGTTGAAAAGACCGTTGAAACCTTTGGAAAGATCTCGGTTGCAGTTAACTGCGCGGGGATAGCAACTGCAGAAAAGACGGTTGGAAAAGAAGGTCCTCATTCGCTCGAGGCTTTTCAACGCACGATTAATATCAACCTTATCGGTAGCTTTAATGTGGCACGTCTTGCCGCTGCTGAAATGCAGAAAAATGAAACGAATGATGACGGAGAGCGTGGCGTAATAATCAACACGGCATCTATCGCAGCATTTGACGGGCAAAAAGGCCAAGTTGCATATGCTGGGTCTAAAGGCGGTGTGGTAGGAATGATCCTGCCAATGGCAAGAGATCTCGCCAATCAGGGTATTCGTGTAAACGCGATTGCACCTGGTTTGTTTATGACTCCTATGATGGCGGGTTTGCCCGAAGCGGCAAGAGATGCATTGGCGCAACAGCCATTATTTCCAAAGCGTTTAGGCAACCCAAGAGAATTTGGGAAGTTGGCGAAATTCATTGCAGAATGTCCCTACATGAACGGTGAAACAGTCAGACTTGATGGTGGAATTAGATTGCCACAATAGGTTCTAAATCAAGAGCTGATGTAAGGATGTTGATAGCCAAACAGTTTGCTCGAACGTTTTTGAGAAATACAAAAAAGTATATTGTAAACAATTATGTATGGTGGTTTTCGTTTTAGGAATACAAGTTATTCCTTCGTGAATTTCGAAAAGTAAATGTTTAGACTAAGCTATGTTAGCGATTTGAAATGTTCAATTTGGTTGAGCATTGAGGACTAATTTCCGTAGAGATCGCATATGGGGATAAACCCCTTTGGGAGGTTGTTGTGAAGAATATCGAGCATTTTATAAACGGGGCAGTTGCAGAGGGAAATTCTGGACGTTTTCACGAGGTTTTTAATCCGACTGAAGGTAAAGTTCAGGCGAAAGTTTCCCTAGCTTCAAAATCTGAAGTGACACGCGCAATCGATGCAGCCGCTAATGCTTTTCCAGAATGGTCAGCAACCAATCCTCAGCGCCGTGCCCGTGTTATGTTCAACTTCAAGGCTCTAGTTGAGAAGGACATGGACAATCTAGCGCGGATGTTATCCTCCGAGCATGGAAAAACACTTCCAGATGCACGCGGTGACGTGCAGCGTGGTCTTGATGTTATTGAATTTGCGTGTGGTATTCCTCACCTTCAAAAAGGTGAATATACAGATGGTGCAGGTCCTGGAATTGATATTTATTCCATGCGGCAACCATTGGGAGTTTGTGCAGGTATAACGCCATTTAACTTCCCCGCCATGATACCAATGTGGATGTTTGGGATTGCCATTGCGTGCGGAAATACATTCGTAAATAAACCCTCTGAACGTGATCCATCAGTACCAATGCGTTTGGCTGAACTAATGATGGAAGCGGGCGCACCGGAAGGTGTTCTCAATGTGGTCAATGGCGATAAAGAAGCTGTTGATACATTGATTGAAGATCCGCGCGTGGAAGCGATTAGTTTCGTGGGGTCGTCAGATATCGCTCAATATATTTATGCGAATGGTGCAGCTCATAATAAGCGTGTTCAGGGCTTTGGTGGTGCAAAAAACCACATGATTGTTATGCCTGATGCGGACATGGATAATGTTGTAAATCAGGTGATCGGCTCTGCGTACGGGTCCGCAGGTGAACGTTGTATGGCGACGCCAGTGATCGTTCCAGTCGGAAAGGAAACAGCCGATAAGCTTGTTGAAATGCTTATCCCGCGCGTAAAATCACTCAATATCGGACCTTCATTAAGTGAAGAAGCCGACCTTGGTCCAATGGTGACAGCGGAGCAAAAGCAACGTGTCGCAGACTATATTCAGATGGCTATCGATGAAGGGCAGGAATTGCTCGTAGATGGTCGTGATTTCGTTCTGGAAGGCCATGAGCAAGGTTTCTTCATGGGCGGAACATTGCTTGACCACGCCAAGCCTGAGCACAAATCTTATATTGACGAGATTTTTGGACCTGTCTTGCAGATAGTTCGCGCCGAAAGTTTGGATGAAGCAATTAGATTGCCTTCAGACCATCAATACGGAAATGGTGTTTGTATCTTTACACGTAATGGATCCGCGGCCCGAGATTTTGCGGCTCGTGTTCAGGTGGGAATGGTTGGTATCAACGTGCCAATTCCAGTTCCTCTAGCCTACCACACATTTGGTGGTTGGAAGCGCTCTTCATTTGGAGACACAAATCAGCACGGCCCAGAGGGCGTGAAATTTTGGACAAAAGTTAAAACTGTTACTCAGCGTTGGCCGGATGATGTACAAAGTTCTGAATTCGTAATTCCAACAATGAAGTAAGAGACATGAGCAAATACAACACGATCCTTTTGGAAAAAAAGAACCGGATTGCATTCATCACAATCAATCGTCCTGATGCTTTGAATGCTCTGAATTCGGAAGTGATGTCAGAATTATCCAGTTTGATTGCAGAGCTGGATACTGACCCGGAAATTGCTGTGAGTGTGCTGACGGGTGCCGGTCGAGCTTTCGCGGCAGGGGCTGACATAAAGGAGATGGAAAGCCACAGTTTTGTGTCCATGTATTTGGAAGACTATTTCGCCAAATGGGACAGGTTTGCAGCGGCTAGAAAGCCAGTAATCGCTGCTGTAAACGGGTTTGCATTAGGGGGCGGTTGTGAGCTCGCAATGATGTGTGACGTGATTATCGCATCAGAAAAAGCTAAATTTGGCCAGCCAGAAGTCAAACTAGGTGTATCACCTGGTATGGGCGGATCACAGCGCCTGACCAAAGCGGTTGGAAAAGCAAAAGCAATGGATCTTGTTCTGACAGGTCGCATGATTGACGCTGCTGAAGCCGATCGTATTGGCTTGGTAAGTCGCGTCGTTGCTGCTGATGATTTGATGGCGGTCGCCACTGAAGCAGCTGAAGCAATTGCATCATATTCAATCCCGATTGTTATCGCGAATAAAGAGATGGTCAGTGCATCTCTTGAATTGCCTACCACCGAAGGTGTGCGTTTTGAGCGCCGTCTCTTCCAGGCTCTGTTTAGTACACAGGATCAGAAAGAGGGCATGAACGCTTTTGTGTCGAAGCGCGACGCAGACTTCAAGGATAAATAGAGTTCGAGGCATATGAGATGGATTTTGCACTAAACGAAGATCAAAAACTTATTCAAGATATGGCGCGACGCTTTGCAGATGAGCAATTAGCGCCAAATGCTGAAGAGTGGGACGAGAAAAAGCATTTTCCAATCGATGTCATTAAATCTACTGCAGATTTAGGTCTGCTTGGTATCTATACGAGAGACGATGTTGGTGGATCAGGGCTTGGTCGTTTAGATGCGGCTTTGATTTTTGAAGCGTTGTCGTCAGGGTGTACGTCGACAGCGGCGTTTATCTCTATTCACAATATGTGTTCGTGGATGATCGACAGTTTTGCTTCTGAAGAGTTGCGCCAGAAATACTGTCCGCAGCTCACGAGTGGCGAAAAGATCGCTAGTTATTGTTTGACTGAGGCGGGATCCGGGTCTGATGCTGCGGCGTTGAGAACGACAGCTGTGCGCGATGGCGATGATTACATTCTAAATGGTTCAAAAGCATTTATCTCTGGTGCTGGCGTATCTGATGTTTACATTGTGATGGTCAGAACCGGTGAAGATGGACCCAAGGGTATTTCAACGATTATCGTTGAGAAAGGAACTCCCGGACTGTCCTTTGGTGCGAATGAACGCAAAATGGGATGGAACTCTCAACCAACTGCGGTTGTATCATTTGATAATTGTCGTGTGCCTGCATCTAACCTCGTTGGAAATGAAGGTGAAGGGTTCACTTTTGCCATGAAGGGCCTTGATGGCGGGCGTTTGAACATTTCCGCGTGTTCTTTGGGGACAGCAAATGCGGCGCTAAAAGCTGCGTTGGAATATACGAATGAACGCAAAGCATTTGGTAAGCGTTTGAACCAGCAACAGACAATTCAGTTTAAATTAGCGGATATGTCTATTGAGATGGAAGCCGCGCGAGGCCTGCTTTATCAGGCCGCGTGGAAGCTTGATCAGAAAACGCATGATGCAACAAAATTCTGTGCGATGGCCAAGCGCTTTGTCACAGATACTGGATTTGCAGTGGTCAATGACGCGCTGCAATTGCATGGAGGATACGGTTATCTGAGGGATTATCCTTTGGAACGTATGCTGCGTGATGTTCGTGTAAACCAGATTCTGGAAGGTACGAACGAAATCATGAGGCTGATTACAGCCCGTGAAGTGCTCAAAGAAAGCACAAACTAAAACTAGCAAGACGTGCTGGACGCTAGTTTCAGGACATCAATCGGGAGATCAAATAATGGCTGAAATTCTATTTATCGGTTTGGGCAATATGGGCGGACCTATGGCATCCAACCTCGTCAAATCAGAACACAAAGTGCATGTGTTTGATCTCTCGAAACCTGCAGTAGATGCACTGGTTTTCGAAGGTGCTGTTGCAGTTGAAACATTGTCGGAATTTGATGGCGGTGCAATTGATGTTGTCGTGACTATGTTGCCTTCAGGGAAGCATGTTGAATCCGTATATCTGGGTGAAAACGGTCTTCCATCGTCACTGCAAAAGGGTGTTCTAAACATTGATTGTTCAACGATTGATGTTGAGACAGCGCGCCGGGTTGGTGAACAGCTCATTGCGAAAGGTCAGTTGTTTGTGGATGCACCAGTATCTGGTGGAACCGCTGCTGCAACGGCCGGAACGCTAACATTCATGGTCGGTGGTGAAGTAGGCTCCTTTGAAAAAGCTAAGCGATTCCTTGATATTATGGGAAAGAACATCTTTCACGCAGGTGATGCAGGGAATGGGCAGGTTGCTAAAATCTGTAACAACATGCTGTTAGGTATTCATATGATTGGGACATGTGAAGCATTCAACCTTGCAGAAAAATTGGGGTTAGATGCGCAGACTTTTTTCGATATCGGATCAGCAGCTTCTGGGCAGAACTGGTCAATGACATCTTACTGTCCTGCGCCAGGTCCGGTTGAGGCAGCACCGTCAAATCGCGATTATCAGCCTGGTTTTGCCGCCGCTATGATGTTGAAAGATCTGCGTTTAGCGCAAGAAGCGGCAAGTTCAGCAAAAGCGTCCACTCCACTTGGGGCGCAGGCCGAAGCGCTCTATGCACTCATGGAGTCTGCACAAAAGGACGATCTGGATTTTTCAGGAATTATGAAATTGATTCAGGGGCGTTTGTAATACAGCTAGGGTTAAATCTTACAGAGCAGTCCAACCACCATCCATCTTTATGTCTGCGCCAGTAATACTATTTGCGGCGTCAGACATGAGGAAGCAGACCATGCGAGCGATTTCTTCGATTGTCGTGAATTGCTTGGTCGGTTGGCGCTCCAGCATAACTTTGCTGATGACATCATCTACGGACATATTGCGCGCATTAGCTGTATCGAGAATTTGATTTTCAACAAGCGGCGTTCTTACATAACCGGGGCAGATTGCGTTAACCCGAATGCCGTGTTCAGCACCTTCCAAAGCCGCTGTTTTTGTTAGTCCCATAATCCCATGTTTTGCCGTCACGTATGCAGACTTAAACGGAGATGCTGTCAGGCCATGAGCTGATGCAATATTGATTATGCGGCCCCAATTACGTTCTTTCATTTCAGCAAAAGCTAGGCGGGTTGTGTGAAAAGAAGAAGATAGATTGAGTGAAATAATCTGGTCCCATTTCTCTGTTGGAAAATCTTCAATAGGCGCGACATGTTGAATACCCGCATTGTTTATAACGCCGTGAATATCACCAAGTTGGGTTTTGAACTTTGCGAACATGCCCTCAATAGCTTTGGCTGATGTTAGGTCTGCATTGGAATAGATAATTGTGCGACCTGTTTGGTTTTCTAGACTGGAACGGAATGCCTCAATTTCTTCAGGCACTCCAAATCCGTTGATCATGATATTGCATCCCGCATTGGCAAGGCTGGTCGCAATGCCTTGTCCAATGCCGCTGGTAGAACCAGTCACAAGAACGTTTTTACCTGTTAAATCAAGAAAGTCATTCAGGGGATGCGATGTCATATTTAGTCCACCAAATTCGCCAGTGTTTTCGACCTGATGTCATCCATGTCGACGTCTGGAGCCATTTCTATGACTTTTAGCCCACCCTCGACAACATCAAACACGCCAAGGTCAGTAATAATACGGTCAATGACATTCTTACCAGTCAAAGGCAGTGTGCATTCTTTAAGTAGCTTAGACTCACCGCGTTTATTGGCGTGATCCATCACGACGACAATACGCTGTACTCCAGCGACGAGGTCCATTGCGCCACCCATTCCTTTGACGAGTTTGCCAGGGATCATCCAGTTAGCAAGGTCACCATTTTCCGCAACTTCCATTGCGCCAAGAATAGCAAGATTAATGTGACCACCTCTGATCATTGAGAATGATGTTGAAGACGAGAAAAAGCTCGTACGGTCTAGTTCCGTGATCGTTTGTTTACCTGCATTGATCAGGTCTGGATCTTCTTCTCCTTCAAAAGGAAAAGGCCCCATTCCAAGCATACCGTTTTCAGATTGCAAAGTTACATCCACACCTTCTGGAATGTAGTTTGACACAAGGGTTGGAATACCAATGCCAAGGTTGACGTAAAAGCCATCTTCTAATTCTTGTGCTGCACGCGCAGCCATTTGATTACGATCCCAAGGCATACTTAAGACTCCTCTTTTGCGCGTGTGGTCACTTTTTCAATACGTTTTTCGTGATCACCTTGAATAACGCGTTGGATGAACACGCCTTGAGTATGAATGTGGGCAGGATCAAGCGATCCAACAGGAACGATCTCTTCAACTTCAGCAATTGTCATCTTACTGGCTGTCGCCATATCGGGATTAAAGTTTGCTGCTGTTTTGCGGTATATAAGATTCCCTTGAGCATCACCTTTCCAAGCTTTGACTATGGAAATATCACCCGTTAGCCCAGTTTCTAGGATGTGTGTTTCACCATTGAAATCGCGGTGTTCTTTTCCTTCAGCGATTACCGTCCCAACACCTGTTTTGGTGTAGAAACCAGCAATACCTGCTCCACCAGCACGGCAGCGTTCTGCAAGGGTGCCTTGAGGATTGAATTCTAATTCCAACTCTCCATTGAGATATTGGCGTTCGAATTCTTTGTTTTCACCAACATAGGAGGAGACCATTTTTTTGACTTGCTTGTTCTCAAGAAGAACGCCAAGGCCAAACCCGTCTACACCAGCATTGTTTGAGATGACGGTCAGGTCTTTGCAGCCATCTTGTTTGATAGCTTCAATAAGAAGTTCTGGAATGCCGCATAATCCAAAGCCGCCAGATAGGATGGTCATGCCATCTTTTAGAAGACCATCCAGCGCGGTTTTCGCGTCAGGATATATTTTTGTCGCCATAAATCTTCCCCTATGTTTTTTCTTTTGTGTTCGAATGCTTGATGCTCGAACTTGTTGGTATGTCGATAGACAATGTCTGTTCAAATTATACTTTCAACATGTGTTGAAATCAACGTTTGTTGAAAAAAATTAAAGGTAGCGTGAACCATATGGAGTGTAGTCAAACCTAACTGAAAATTGATGATAAAATTATTGAATGCATCTAGGTAATTTTTGCTGTTTTTAGTCAGTTGATGACTTGTAAATGCGTAAAGGGCGCATCTGAAAATTGGATAATTCTAAAGTGTCTATATATCGGCAGACAGCGAATGCCGACTATGCAAAAAGTTGAATCTTATGTTTTTACGTTTGTTCCACAATTAGCTTCAAAACCCGCAATACAGAAATCCAGAATGACCTCGTAGCCTTGTTCAAGGTCGGAGGACTTCAGCACATTATTTGATAATAAATCCAAACGGCCAGTCTGTGCGAATGCGAGTGTAAGAGCGCCGGAAAGGCAGTGATAACTCCACAGCATATTGGCTTCAGAGGCATTTGGATAAGTTGCTTTTAGTTGTTCTAGAAAACGATCAACCATCGGATCGAAAAATTCCGACATCAGCTTCGCTCCCCATTCAGAGGAGTTGTTTACATAGGCGACCAGAGCGTAATATTCACGCCATCCAGCCTTGGTAATATGCGTTCCTGTTAGAATGGGCTTTAGATATGCTTCCATTATTGCGCGAATCGAGGGTGGACTAGGAAATGCTTTATCGATTGCGTCGTCCAAAGCATCTAGGCGCCAATCATTGATCAGTTTGGCGCGTCTTTGAAAAACAGCTTCAAATACTTTTGTTTTTCGTCCAAAATAATAATTGGGAAGCGCAAGATCCACTTCTGCCGTTTTTGCAATTTCCCTTAATGTGACTGCGTCGAAGCCGCGTTTGGAAAATAGTAATTCACCAGCGTCGAGAATACGTTCACGCCGATCTATCCGCTTACTTTTCGTGTCTGTTTTTGATTGAGTCGATCCTGCCATGTCGAGACAATATTCAGCCCAGAATAAAAGTCTAGATTTTCATTTACTGCTAAATCGTAGGAGGCAATGATTACGCGCTGAATTTTATTGTGTTTTTATTCGGCTGAGAAGTTTCTGTGCCTGTATAAGGTGCGGTGTATCAACCATTTTACCGTTTATCTGTAGTGCTCCCGCGTCTGGTTCATTTGCAAATGCATCTATGATTGATTGTGCATGAGCAATTTCAGCTGGAGTAGGCGTAAAAGCTGAATTGATTATCTCAGCTTGGGAAGGGTGAATGGCGAGCATTCCGGTAAAACCATCGCGGCGACTACGGGCAGCATATGCTGCCAAGCCATCAGTATTTTTAATATCGACATAGACGGTATCAATTGCTGCAGCATTTGCTGAATGAGCAGCAAATAATGATAAGCTTCGTAACATCTCATATGGCGGAGTATAGCTGCCATCCTCATGGCGAGAGGTTGTTGCTCCTATAGAAGCAGGCATGTCTTCGGCACCCCAAGTAAGTCCAATTAGATGCTCAGCAACATCTTTGTAAGTGCCCAACTCGAACACAGCTGATGCTGTTTCTGTGGCGATTGGAAGAATAGGGATTTTGTTGCCATTTAAAAGTTTAAGTAGAGCACGAATGGATTTTGCACCTTCAGCCTTGGGCAAAATAATGCCATCGGGCGGAGAGATGATGAGTGAGGACACGTCCTTTGCTGCCCACTGTGTTGTCAGTGGATTAATTCTGACAAAAACGGGTTTGTAGGATGGTGTTTTCAAGAATTCCGAAACGGCAATTCTCGCTTCTTCTTTTCTGGCTGGAACAACAGAGTCTTCCATATCCAGAATGATAGCGTCTGCTGCGGATGCTAGAGCTTTTTCAAATCGATCTGGACGATCCGCTGGAACAAAAAGAAGCGATCTTAAAATCATGCGTTTGCTTTCTTTAATAGAGCAGTGCGAAGACATTGGCAGACCAACTCATCACGCTGATTATACATGCGGTGTGTGAAGGTCACGATACCAGCAGTCGGACGAGATTTGCTTTCACGAAGTTCAGTTACTTCAGTTTCACCACGAAGCGTGTCACCAACAAAAACAGGATTAGGCATCACCACTTTATCATATCCAAGATTGGCGATGAGTGTGCCTAGCGTTGTGTCACCAACAGAAACACCGACCATCAATCCGAATGTATAAATGCCGTTCACGACGATTTTCCCAAACTCCGTCGCCTCAGCATATTCTCGGTCAAGGTGAAGAGGTTGAGGGTTGTGTGTCAGGGTGGTTGTCATGATGTTGTCAGTGTCAGTCACTGTGCGGCGAAGATCATGCTTGATGACATCGCCGACATTCCATTCATCAAAATGTTTTCCAGCCATAATTATGCTTCCTTACTCTCTGTCGGCGTGATTTCAAGAAGGCTGATGCCTTCCATCACATTTTGTCCGGCTTCAACAGATACTTCAGTCACTGTTCCGTCAAATGGTGCGCTCATAGAGTGTTCCATCTTCATGGCTTCAAGGGTCACAAGAGCTTGGCCTTTAGTGACTATTTCGCCTTCTGAAACTGATAGCGATAATATCTTACCTGGCATAGGCGACAGGATGGACCCATCTGATTGCTGGCCTGAACCTGATTTTCCATCATTTCTTGCAGCACTAACTGCATATGGCCAACTGTTTTCAATAACGAGGACGCCCTGAGGGAGTTCGTGCCAAACTGGATATGACACGACGTCATCCAGAAGATTGATCGTGTGAATATCTCCATCCACATTGAGCTTCATATCAGGATTTGGTTTTGCGCCATTTCTAAAACCGATGAGCTCATTCCATGGCTCGCTTTCTGATACGTCCATCAAAAAGGAAGCAACCGCTGTCATGGAGTTTTCACTGAGGTCTGGTTTAGTGACCAAGGCATCAAGGTTTGCATCGATGAATGCAGTTGTATAATCGCCTGTTGAAAAAGCGTCTTCACTTAGTAGCTTGTGTAGGAAACCTGCATTGTTTTGGACTGGCCAAGTGACGACCGTTTCACACGCATCGGTCAGGCTAGCTATGGCTTCGTCGCGGCTAGTTTCGTGAACGATTAGCTTGGCTACCATTGGATCGTAGAAAGGCGAGATTTCTGCTTTCTCTTGAATTCCAGTATCGACACGCACACCAGTTGGCATGCTGAGTGTGCGGATTTTTCCGATGGATGGTAGGAAGCCACTTTCTGGATTTTCAGAGTAGAGACGCGCTTCCATCGCCCACCCATTTATGGAGAGTTCTTCTTGTTTCTTTGGAATTTCTTCACCAGAAGCCACGCGAATTTGCCACTCAACAAGGTCAACACCTGTTATGGCTTCCGTCACAGGGTGTTCCACCTGAAGGCGTGTGTTCATTTCCATGAACCAAATGCTGTCTGCGTTTAGATCACCTGAGGCATCCGCAATGAACTCAACAGTACCAGCGCCGACATAATCAACGGCTTTTGCAGCGCGTTTTGCTGTTTCACACACGGCTTCTCGGGTGGCTTCATCCATACCAAAAGCAGGTGCTTCTTCGATGACCTTTTGGTGACGTCTTTGAAGGGTACAGTCCCGCTCATATAGGTGAACCACATTGCCGTGCTCGTCGCCAAAGATTTGTACTTCGATATGACGTGGCGCTGTGATCCATTTTTCGAGAAGAACGCGGTCATCACCAAAGGATGAAGCTGCTTCGCGCTGGCATGATTTTAGGGATTCTACAAAGTTTTTGGGATTGTCGACTTTGCGCATTCCCTTACCGCCACCACCGGCAACGGCTTTAATTAGAACAGGGTAACCAATTGCTTTTGCTTCTTTTTCAAGGCGTTTTGCAGATTGGTCATCTCCCATATATCCAGGTGTGCAAGGCACACCAGCCGCTTCCATAAGCCCTTTAGCAGAGTCTTTAAGGCCCATTGCGCGGATAGAGGATGATTTGGGGCCGATCCATTTAATGCCAGCGTTTACTACCGCGTCAGCGAAGTCGGCATTCTCGGACAAGAAGCCATATCCGGGGTGGATAGCATCTGCCCCAGTTTCTTTAGCGGCTGCGATGATTTTCTCACCGATAAGATAGCTTTCCTTTGCCGGAGAAGCACCAATGTGAACCGATTCATCTGCTGAATTTTTATGAAGAGCATTTGCATCCGCATCGGAATAAACAGCAACTGTTTTAATGCCCATACTCTTTGCTGTGCGGATAACGCGACACGCAATCTCGCCACGGTTGGCAATAAGAATTTTCTTTATCATTGCATTACATCCTGAACATACCGAACTGAGCGTGATCAGCTATTGGGGCGTTGAGAGTTGAGGCGAAGGCGAGGCCAAGTACATCACGTGTCTGTGCAGGGTCTATGACGCCGTCATCCCATAGGCGAGCAGAGGCGAAATAAGGGTGACCCTCTTCCTCATACTTGTCGCGGATAGGTTGTTTGAAGGCTTCTGCTTGCTCTGGTGTCCAGTTTGCTGCGTCACGGTTTACCGTTGCAAGTACGCTGGCAGCCTGTTCTCCGGCCATCACACTGATACGGCTGTTTGGCCATGTGAAGAGGTAACGCGGAGAGTAGGCGCGCCCACACATTCCATAGTTACCTGCTCCAAAACTACCGCCGATAAGAACGGTTATTTTAGGCACTTGAGCTGTGGCAACTGCTGTCACCATTTTTGCACCGTGTTTAGCGATACCTTCGGCTTCATATTTACCCCCGACCATGAAACCAGAAATGTTTTGAAGGAAGAGGATAGGGATTTTGCGTTGGCAGGCTAATTCTATGAAATGAGCCCCTTTTTGAGCGCTTTCTGAAAAGAGCACACCATTGTTTGCAAGGATCGCAATGGGCATTCCCCAGATATGGGCAAAACCCGTGACAAGTGTTTCACCAAAGTTGGCTTTAAACTCGTGGAATTCGCTGCCATCAACGAGACGCGCGATAATTTCACGTACATCAAAAGGTGTTTTTAGATCGACCGGAAGAGCACCATAAAGTTCTTCTGCATCGTAAAGTGGTTCTTTAACCTGCTGAATGTTTATTTCGGGCAGTGTTTGCGGCGGCAATGTAGAGACAATATCACGAACGATCGTTAGCGCATGGTCATCGTCATCTGCGATATGATCAACCAGACCAGATTTGCGACCGTGCGTTTCTGCTCCACCCAATTCTTCAGCCGTAATTTCTTCACCCGTCGCAGCTTTTACAAGTGGTGGTCCTGCGAGGAAGATCGTTCCTTGGTTACGTACGATGATAGACTCGTCGCACATAGCAGGCACATAAGCACCACCCGCAGTACAGCTACCCATCACACAGGCAATCTGCGGGATGCCTTTAGCGGACATGTTAGCCTGATTGAAGAATACGCGACCAAAGTGATCACGGTCAGGAAATACTTCACTTTGGTGCGGCAAGTTTGCTCCGCCTGAATCCACTAGGTAGATACATGGAAGGTGGTTTTGTTCTGCAATTTCCTGCGCACGCAGGTGTTTCTTGGCTGTCATAGGGTAGTAAGTTCCACCCTTAACAGTTGCATCGTTGACGACGATCATAACCTGACGACCAGATACACGACCGACACCACAAATCATGCCACCGCTTGGAACCTGGTCTTCATAGAGACCATAAGCTGCCATTTGACCGATCTCCAGAAAAGGAGAGCCTGGGTCTAGCAAGGTTTCCAAGCGGTCGCGGGGGAGGAGCTTACCGCGCGCGACGTGTTTCTGGCGCGCTTTTTCTGATCCACCAAGTGTGATTTTTGCGAGTTTCTCGCGAAGGTCTTCACTTAATGCTTTGTTTGCATCGAACCGCCTCTGATAGTCGTCAGACGCAGTATCAATCTTGGATGTAATTGTTGGTGCGCTCATTAGGCGAGTAACTCCCGTGCTATCAGGAAGCGTCTGATTTCATTTGTACCCGCTCCAATATCGTAAAGCTTGGCGTCCCGAAGAAGACGTTCAACAGGCCACTCTTTCAGATACCCAGCACCACCTAGTGTTTGAATTGCTTCAAGAGAAGCTTTTACTGCATTTTCACTTGCGAGTAGGATTGCACCGGCGGCGTCAAAGCGCGTTGTTTGTCCTTGGTCACAGGCTTTGGCTACAGCGTACACATAGGCGCGTGATGAGTTTAGCGCGACATACATGTCCGCAATTTTTGCTTGGATAAGCTGGAAGCTACCGATCGGTTTTCCAAACTGCTTGCGTTCCTTTACGTATGGCACACAGATATCCAGACAAGCTTGAAGAATACCCAGTGGACCAGCGGCGAGAACAGCGCGCTCATAGTCTAGACCGCTCATGAGGACCTTTGCGCCACCATTTAGTTCACCCATGATGTTTTCTTCAGGAACAAAGCAATCTTCAAATACCAGTTCAGCAGTGTCAGATCCGCGCATTCCCATTTTGTCTAGTTTGGAAGAAACGGAAAAACCTTTGAAGTCTTTTTCAATGATGAAAGTTGTTACACCGTGGTTTTTATTGTTTGGATCTGTTCGGGCGTAAACAACAAGAGTGTCAGCTTCAGGTGCATTTGTAATCCAGAATTTTGTACCATTTAGAACGTAACCACCCACTACTTTCTCGGCTTTGGTCACCATTCCCAATACATCCGAACCAGCGCCTGCTTCAGACATTGCGAGGGAACCGACATGCTCACCGGAAATAAGCTTTGGAAGATATTTTTTCTTTTGTTCCGGCGTAGCCCAACGGCGTAGCTGGTTAATACATAGATTGGAGTGAGCACCATATGACAGACCTACAGAGGCAGACGCACGAGAGATTTCTTCCATTGCAATCACATGCTCAAGATATCCAAGACCTAATCCGCCATCTTCTTCTGCAACAGTAATACCGTGTAGACCAAGCTCACCCATTCCCGTCCAGAGATGGCGTGGGAATTTATTCTCCTGATCTATATCCGCAGCTATTGGAGCGATTTTGTCGTTAGCAAACTTACGACACGTTTCGCGGATCATGTCGGCGGTTTCACCTAAAGCGAAGTCTAGATTCATCATATGAATATCTCCCGAAGTTGGATGGGCTTTTGCCTCTTTCTCAAAAGATATCACTGATTGATTGATAGATAAAATTGAAATTAAACTATATATGGTATAGATATTATCTATGATTGATAGATATTTGCTTCGCTATTTCCTTGCTGTCGTGGATCAGGGGAATTTTTCAAAAGCAGCTGCACATATGAATGTGGCTCAACCCACGCTGTCTGTTGGGATTGCTAAGTTAGAAAAAGAGTTAGAGTCAAAACTCTTTCATCGTGCTAACAGACGTATTCATCTCACTGATGCGGGCACGCAGTTGTTGGACTATGCGCGGCGGATAGAAAGCGATTTTAATCAGGCGGAACGGGCCGTTCGGGGACTTGAGCCTCAACCAGTATTTAAAATGGGCGTATTGTCGACTGTACCTGCTTCATTGATCGCAGAAGCGATTGAAGCGGTATCAAAAGCTGGTGGCGACGATAGCAATACATCACGCGTTGAGTTGCTGGAAGGAAGTGAGCGCGAGCTAAATAACCTGCTGGCACGTGGGCGAGTAGATGTTGCACTGACGCTGACAAATAGGGGGGGAGAGCGTTTTCTGGAGGAAACATTGTTTCAGGAGGGTTATTCCATTGCAATGTCGCAAGAGCATGCTTTGTCGGAAGAACAGTCCATTCCGGGAGAAGCCCTTGCGGATAACGTAATGATCGTGCGGCGCCATTGTGAGGCTCTGTCGGAAACAAGCCGTCACTTTACAGAAAGAGGTGTTCGACCCTTTTTTGCGTTTCGTTCATCTAATGATGAGCGTGTATTAGAGATGGTGCGTGCAGGTCTTGGCGTGACTATAATGCCAGACAGCTATGCATGGAGCGGGGTCATTATGCGGAAACTATCTGGTTTTGAGATCTCACGGTCTATAGGGTTAGTATGGGCACCCCACGCAGAGCATCTACATCATGAAGCCCCAAGAATTATTGAGCTTTTACGAAACAAGTGGCGTTGATCGCGCTACTGGTTTCAACTTCTCACTGATAAATAAGATACAATCTTAAATGCCCACTGTGTGTTGAGGTTTCCTGCAAAGTAAGTCAGTAATGTGACAACTACTACATCGGCAAAAGTCGGGGGGAGAGAAAATGTCACCAATATTCAAGGCGTTTCAAGAGAATCGTCAGTTGATAAAGTGCATAATAGCTAAATATCGGCCTAATCCTGATGATGTTGAGGAGTTGGCTCAGGAGACGTTTCTAAGAGGATTTGCAACGGAACTTGATACAAAAATAAACGAACCTGAACACTTCTTGAAACGTGTGGCTCGAAATCTTGCTATCAAGGCCGCGCAGAAAAAGACGAACTCTGCTGGAATTTCTGTTGAGGAGATTGGTGGTGAGGCGGTCTTAAAGGATGACGCATACATTTCAAGCGAAGACGCATTAGATTCGCGTCAAAAATTATTTATCTTGTCTGAAGCGCTAGGAAGTTTGGATTCAAACTTGCGTGAAGCACTTATAATGCGCCGTGTTGAAGGACTGAAGTACAAACAGATCGCTACTAGATTGAATGTGTCTGTAAGTACTGTTGAAAAAAGAGTTGCTAATGCCGCTCTTGGATTAATTGTATATTTGCGAAAGCAAGGGTATGACCCAGGTGAATTTAGCTTGGAATTGAGTAAGGCAAAGCACCCTAAGCCTAGCTCAAAGAATAGTTTGAAATAGAGGACTAATTAGGAAATTGCGAAAATGACGGATAAAAATGTCATTTCAATGCCAGATGCTCAAGAGATCGACAGCCAAGCAATGCACTGGTTGACGCGCTTGGATAGTGGCCCTCTTTCGCCAGAAGCTCAGTTGGAGTTTCAGGACTGGCTGAATACGAGTGCCCGACATAAAGAAGCGCTTGAACGAATGTCTGAATTTTGGGGCGGGCTGGAGGTCCTCGAGCAGCTCAAGGATTATTCTGCAAATGAAGTTGTCCAGTTAGAAACTCGCCGTGACAATGATTTCTTTCATCGCTTTGTTCGAAAAAAATCTGTCGGTGCTGCGTTGGCAGCTTCTTTCCTTGCCGTTTGTTTATATGGCGTAACTCAATTGAACATCTTTACGCAAGGAGCTTATTCTCAGCAATTTGCCACATTGGTGGGCGAGCAATCGAATATAGAACTGCCAGATGGGTCGAAAATTATTCTCAATACGGATAGTCGTATAAGCGTCAGCTTTGATAATTCAGCAAGGCAGGTGCAATTACTTGAAGGCGAGGCATACTTTGATGTAGCCCATGATCCAGCTAAGCCATTTTCTGTTAGCACTGAAAGTGGGATTGTTACTGCTGTTGGGACTGCATTTTCCGTGCGTTTGCATGATCACCAAATAAATGTCCTCGTCACAGAGGGTAGAGTTTCGCTAAAGTCATCTGCTCAAGAACTACCCGCAGAAAAAGTTGATAAAGGTGAAGAAGTTAGACCTATCGAGGTTTCTGCAGGACAGTCGATTGTATTTGCCCAAAGTGCAAATCGTATTGATGTCATCGCGCCAGCTCAAATTGAAAAACAAGTAGACTGGCACGATGGTTTTCTTGCATTCAAAGGTGAAACTCTTGAGCATATTATCGGTGAAGTCAGCCGTTATACAGATATGGAAATCGAAATTTCAGGCGAAGAGCTGCGCCAAGAAAAGATATTTGCGTATTACAAGGTAGGTAATTTGTCCGAGCTATTTGAAGCACTGAAATTGGCTGCTGACGTCGAAATTGAAGAATTAAACTCCAATAAAGTCAGGCTATATCACGCAGTAGAAGAGGAATAAAAAGCGTAATTTCGAAAACAAAATCTGAATCGACGATGATTTTTTGATTTTTGTTTTACGGAAATTTGAGGGTGCAAGGTCTTGTTACTGAGACCGGCAAAAGAACCGGACACCAGATACCAAAGCCCTCAAAAGAAGGACACCTACGGAGAGGAAACACATTAAAATAATCTCTAGCTTTATTGTCGCAACGCATTTGGCGTGTTTCGCCGCTCATGCACAAAGCGATAATGATCGATTCGACGTTCGGATCGAAGGTGGAGAGCTGGGTTTTGTTATGGAAAATTTCCATGAACAAACCGGTGCACTTCTCTTGTTCTCCAATGATTTGGTAAAAATCGACGGGATTAATCCCGTTGAGGGTCGGTACAGTATGCAGGAAGCATTAGACATAATGCTTCAGGGTACTGGTCTTTCAGGCGGTCTCACCGAACACGGGATGATTTTTATCACCCGTAATAATGAAGCAAATGCTCTCATAGGGGAAAACGCTGAAATGAATACCAATTTAAAGAAATCTTTGCTGGCGGGGGCCACGTTTGCGATGGTTACCATGGGGCAGCAGTCTGTTGCTCAAGAGGTAGAAGAGGCCACCACTGTCGCGCAAGATAAAGACCTAGTCCAAGACACAATTGTTGTGACAGGCATTCGTCAAAGTCTTGAACAGGCCGTTAGTGTCAAACGTAATTCGTCTGTTATTGCTGATGTTATTAGTTCAACGGGGTTGGGGCGTTTTCCGGATGAAAATGTTGCGGAATCTCTTCAACGTGTGACAGGTGTTCAAATTCAACGTCTACGTGGTGAAGGTTCGCAAGTTAGTATCCGTGGTTTGCCACCAGCATTTACAGCAACCACTCTAAATGGAAGCAATATGGCATCTGCGTTTGCGTTGACATTTGGTTCGCCCCCTTCGCGTAACTTCGAATTTTCTGTCTTGCCGTCTGAATTTGTGAGCACGCTTGAAGTTCACAAAACATCTTCTGCTGCTCTTAATGAAGGTGGCTTAGCGGGTACTGTAATTGTCCGAACTCCGAGAGCTTTAGATATAGGCAAGCGAAGCATCGCACTTTCTGCGCAGGGCGCTTATGAATCTAATTCAGGTGACACTAAGCCACGTGTAGCTGGATTGTATACTGATGTTTTCGCAGATGGGAAGCTGGGCGTCACGCTAGGTGGAGCCTTTTCACAACGTAAATCTGAATCTCATTCTCATATAGCACGTGGATTTCGCGCAAGAAATGATTTCGTCAATAACATTGTTATCTTAGAGCGATTTCAAGACGAAAGAGAAAGAACAAGTTTTATTGCGGGATTAGATTGGCAACCAACTGAAAATCTTCGCTTATACACCGATTTTTTCCGTACCGAGCTAGACAATCATGGGGTTCGTTCAAATCAGGAATTGCAATTTGGAAATACTTACCGTGATGCTGCTCCAGGTGATATTGTTGACCAAACGAGGCAAGATATCAATGGTGACCTCATTACGACCCAGCTAACTTTAAACAATGTTCTAGTATTTAACGGTGGACGTTATCAACCGCGTGCAGGGAATACAACATCGCTTAATATCGGTGGAGAATATGAGACAGGGCCGTGGACATTTTCTGGTGAAGTTAGTTCCTCGAAATCTGAACAATCGGGAGACGATCTCCGACTATTTACTCGAGGGGTCGTTAGCCAACTTGGGTATGATGTGACTGGTGATAACGAAGTTACAAATCTCAATTTCGCTGACGGCGTGGAGCAATATATTCTGGACCCTAATAACTTTGTTCTACATGGCCTGTTCGGAAATATTGGAAGTGAAGTTGAAGACAAGATCTTCAGCACCAAGTTTGATGCGGCACGTGAAACTGACTGGGGAATTCCAATCACCTTTAAATTTGGGGCATCTTACTCAGAGCAGGAGCAGTTTGGAAGTTCAAACCGTTATGGTATTGAGTCGGCGGTTTTTGCGGATCTTGTCGGGCTATCACCAGTGGTAGGTGAAGATAACACATTTGCTGCAGCACCTGTGATTCAAGTCGTAGAAGCTGGAGGTGGAGATTTCCTCGATGCTTATGATGGTCCGTCCTATTTTCCGTCAACATTCCTTGCTTCTAACTCAAGAGAGGTGATTGAATCTTTGTCGCGGGAAGATCTGGAAACATTGGGTGAAGTATCTCCTAATTTACCTGGTATTACAGACATTGAGGAGAAAATTCTTGCACTATATGGGCAAATGGATTTTGCATCCTCCGATGATCGTATTTCAGGAAACATAGGCGTGCGTGTCGTCAGTACTGATCAGGTAACGAGAGGTTTTAGTGCTGATTTAGATGCAATAACGTTTAATGCTGACGAAGGTGTATTTTTTACTATACCGGCTGATACGCCAATTTCCGTAGATAGATCATATACTGAAATTCTACCTTCATTTAATCTTCGCTTGGGTTTAACCGATGATATTTTGATGCGTTTTGCTGCATCCCGTACGATGGCGCGTCCTTCATTGGCAGAAATTTCACCATCTACAACAGCAAGCGCGACTCCACCGACAATAAACACGAATAATCCTCATCTGGACCCGTTTATATCAAATAACTTTGATGCGTCACTTGAGTGGTATTTTGATGATGCATCAATTCTTTCGGCGACATTCTTCTACAAAGATATCGTTTCTTTGATTGAGAATGTGACGACTGAGCAAGCTATTGATATATTACAAATTTTTGCTGATGATTCAACTCAAACCACTTCCCAGATATTTGATCTAAAATCAAAGGTAAATGGTGAAGGTGCGAGTTTACAGGGCGCTGAATTTACTTTCCAGCACAGCTTTACCAACTTGCCGGGCCTTTTAAGCAATACAGGTGCTCTTGTTAACTACACTTATATTGATAATTCAGCTCCGGAAAGAATTGTCGGATCGTCAACTCATAACTTTAACTTAAGTGGATACTATGAAACCGACAAGCTTGGTATGAGACTATCCTACACATGGAGAGACAAACATTTAGTTTCTCGAGCGCGCCAAGAAAACTTCGGCCTTTTTGTTGAAGCAGGCGGCATATTAGATGCTAATGTAACCTACAATATCAATGATAACTTCTCTGCTGTCGTTGAGGCAATTAATTTGCTCGATACACCAACAAGTTTTGTTGATGGCCTTGGTTTTCCTGCCGCTTTTGAAGATAACGGTCGCCGTATTCTCTTCGGTGTAAAAGCGAAGTTCTAAAGCAAGTACTTGTATTGAACAAAGGCGTACAATGTATAGAAATTAGTATTTGATTTCAAATTGTTCGCAGATAAAGAAAGCTCCCCTCAACAATTAACTTTGGTGAGGGGAGTTTTGTTTTTTGGAGAAGATTATCGAGTATTTAAGCCCATTTATCTGCATGCTTTGAATTCGTGTTCCAATTCATCAACTATTTCTTTTACAGGCTTTATTTGTTTTGTAGCGCCGACGCCTTGTCCGGCAGACCAGATGTCTTTCCATGCTTTGGAACGCGATTTTTCATCATTTATCATGACTTGCTCGCGTTTTTTACTCAGATCTTCTCGAGTGAGGCCAGCATTCTCAACAGATGGCAATAAGTAGTTTGCTTTGACACCAGTAAATAACGACGATGGAACGATATCTTCTAGTGTCGAATTTACTAGCATTTCTTTATATGCTGACGTCGCGAGACTTTCGGCAGCAGATATAAAGTGCGTTCCTAAAGAGACGACATCTGCCCCTAATGTCAGCATCGCTTTAACACCTGCTCCACTGGACACAGCACCACCGGCAATGACAGGGCCAATAAAATTTTCTCGAATTTCAGGAATAAAGGAAAATGGGCTTAAAGATCCGGTGTGTCCGCCGGCTCCGGCACACACTAGAACAAGTCCGTCTACGCCTGCTTCAATAGCTTTATTTGCAAGCTTCATCGAATTTACATCGGAAAGCACAATCCCACCATAAGAATGCACGGCCTCTATAACGGGGCCAGGATGTCCAAGTGCGCTGATGACAACGGGTGGACGGTGTTTAACCACCAAATCCAAATCCGCTTGAGATCGTTTATTGCTTTGGTGAACGATTAGGTTTGGAAAAATCAGATTGGATTGTAAATCCATAGACGATAGCCATTGATCCAGAATTTCCGAACTCCGTGCGTTGAGAGCTGGAATTGAACAACCAATCTGGGCCTTGGCGCATTCATTCGCCATATCAGGACTGGAAACCAGAAACATAGGTGCGGCCATAATAGGCAGACGCATCTTTGATTGGATGTCTTTGAAAAGCTCTTTCCCTCGCTCGCCTGTATTCATAAGTTTTCTCGTTATTTGTTCAAAAAAATCTGGTGTACTGAAGCTTTCGCTATCAACTTATTATCTGACTTTCCTATCAGCTCTCCCTCTACATAGGCCTGTCTTTTGCCGTTTCGAGTTACTGTCGCTGATCCAATTATGGTGTCGTCTTTTAGTGCGGCAGAGAGAAAAGCGACATTTAACTGTACACTCGTGAAAGGGCGTTGTGTTTCTTTCCAGGTCACCATACCCATCACATCGTCCAACATAGCGGCCAGAAAACCACCAAACACAACGCCGTTTGGGTTTATCAAGTCGTCACTAGGAGAGTAGTGTATCTGACTTGTCTTATTCTCTTCGCATAATTGTCCGCCTAATACCGCGCGATTTTTCAATATTTGATCAATCGAAAAGTCTGTATTTGAGGTCATGATTGGATATGCTTCTTTCGAAGTTCCCGTTTAAGTATTTTTCCTTGCGCGCTCATCGGGAAAAATGGCATGAATTCTACCGTTTTAGGAACTTTATACTTGGCTAGTTTTTCTTTGCAGGTTTCTAAAATGGTGTCTGCAGATAGTTCAGCACCTTGACGAAGAACTATGCATGCTTTCCCGACTTCTTGCCATTTCTCGTCAGGCACTCCGATAACCGCGACGAGAGCAACGCCTGCTATCTTTGAAATCACATTTTCGACTTCAATCGGATACACATTCTCTCCGCCGGAAATAAACATGTCTTTGAGGCGGTCCACGATATAAACAGTCCCGTCGTCTTCCATATATCCAGCATCGCCTGTTCTAAACCAACCATTGCTAAAAGAGGCAGCGGTAAGTTCGGGTTTTCTCCAATACCCTGGCGTTAGGCCGGAGCTTTTTACCTGTATTTCACCGGTTTGGCCTCTAGGGACTTCCTGACCTAATTCATCACCGATCTGAACTGAGGTGTACATAAGTGCTTTACCGGCCGCTTTGGGATTCAAGCGAGCTTTTTCGGGAGGTTGAAAAATTAGGCCGAATATTTCCGTCATACCGTAAGACTGTGAAAGTGGGATATTCTTCTGATGCCACAGTTCAATGAGTTTTGAGTTTGCTGGAGCGCCTCCAACTCCGATAATTTGAAGTGTCGGAAATTTCGCCGTGGCGAAACCAGGGTGCTGGCTGAGGACCGTTAGATGGAAAGGTACGCCCAAAGTATGTGTTACACCGACTTCTTCGCTTTGAAGGTGAGCCATTGCAATGTCAGCATCCCAGCCGCGCATAACATATAATGTTCCACCAAAGTGGAATAGCGGCGTCGCGAAGCTATTTAGTCCCGCAGTGTGAAATAGGGGTGCATATGTAAGACAAACTGAATCACCATTCACTAACGAAGCCTGTTGCAGCACACTAGTGAGTGTCATTCGGTATGTTCCGATGACGCCTTTAGGGTCACCTGTTGTCCCCGAAGTGTACATAAGCGTGTTTATGTCATCCAAACTTACGGGAGACATGACCACGCTGGCCTCGTTTTCGGCTATAATTTTTTCGTACGGGCTAGTGGTCAGGTTTTCATGCCGCTCAAGTTTCGGCATGCCGCTGTTTTCTAGAAGTTCTGCAAATTCACTGTCGTAGATGACGACACTTGGTTCTGCATCTGCAAATATAGCTTTAGCTTCATCGGGGCTGAGGCGCCAATTCATAGGCATGTAAACGGCACCCAATTTCCAGCACGCAAACATGATTTCAAAATGATCAGTGCTATTGTGAGCAAGAACGGCAACGCGATCGTTTTTCCTGATAGAAAAATGATTTTGCAGTCCAGTTGCTAGCCGCGTCGTGCGATCATTTAGTTCAGCGTATGAAAATCTACGACCCGTATGAATGTCCACGGCTGCCAGGCGGTTGCCGTCGCTATAGGCAAAAAAACTGAGCCAATCTGTAAAAAGCTGTTCACTGTTCTGCTGTGTCATTTCCTGCCCTAACTTTGATCTTTAGCGCCAAACATACAGAGCGATAAATTACGTGATACTTGCTCTGTTGTTATTATTGTGCGTTAAATGATATATCATTTTAAAAGTTGGCGCTTGTCAATGTATCCATTTTGGGGCTCATATGACAGGTGAACAATACTTTGTTTTGGTCTGAGAAGGTAAACCTAAATAAATGACTGTTATTAAAAGTAAAATATTTTATGGTTGGTGGATCCTTGCTGCATTGTGTTCTATTTATGCTGCGGTAAACGGCATCGTCACTCTGTCACTTAAAAGGTTCTATCCTAGTCTTATTGAGACGTTTGGGTGGACACAATCGGAGGTGACTCAGCCTATTTCGATGTTTTACTTTATCCTCGCTTTTCTAACGCCCTTCATTGGAGCAGCGCTGGATAGAGGTGACCCAAAGAAGATTATTTTGGCTGGAGCCGCTTTAATAGTTTTAGGACTTCTCGCAATGAGCCAGATGTCCAGCTTAACTCACTTTATGGCAATTTATATTGTGTTTTCATTCGGAGTTGCCGGCGCTGGGTTGGCGTCTAGTATGTATATACTCACGCGTTGGTTTAAGAAACACCGGGGTAAGGCTATCGGTATTCTTCTCGTTGGAGGAAGTTTGGGCGGAGCATTTTTCAATAAAGTAACTGGAGATGCTATCGACGCCTTGGGTTGGAACAAAGCAGCATTATTGATATCTGCTCTAGCGTTTGTGTTTATGATTTTGCCTTGGGCGATAATACGAACAGACCCGTCGGAAAAAGGTTTGCTTCCAGATGGAGAAGAAAACAATGTTTCAAGCAGCAAATCTGGTCTTGAGGGTGTTACCTTGTCTCAAGCCGTGCGGTCTCCAGAGCTATATTTAATCTTTGCTACCACTGGAGCTCTTTGGTTCTGTATAATTGGTTTTGGACAGCATCAAGACATTTTCTTCCAAAGAGAATTGGGATTAGATTCCAGTACCGTGACAAATGTTGGGTCGGCGCTATTCTTGTTTGGTGTGATTGGAAAACTCATTTTTGGTTTCCTGAGTGACAGCTTTAACAAAAAAATGGTCATGGTAGGCGCTATATTGCTGCTCATTGCGGGTAACGTCATTTTGTACGTTATTGCACTCAATGCGATGACCGTCTCGCCATATTGGTATGCGTTCGCGTATGGGATAGCTTATAGCGGTGTGTTCACTATGATTCAGGTCATGGTTGCTGAACTATATTACGGCCAGTCTTATGGAAAAATTTTGGGGCTAGTGTTGACCGTTGATACACTTGCTTCTGTCTTGGGTATCGTTTTCCTTGGTAAGATGAGTAGTGAGTCTGGTTCTTACCTTTCGGGCATTCAGCTGATGATTGCCCTGTGTGTAGCTGCCCTTGTTTTACTGCTAATGATTAAGACCGGTAAAAAGGTTAAGCTGAAATCTACATCCTAGTCTGACGCGATAGCAGCGGCCCAGATTTGGCTGGTCTATAGCCAGATTAAATATAATTTGTATCGCAAATCAATTGGAGTGGCACTTGTTGACGCAATTGTAATCTTTTGCAGCTTGATACTTGGGCGTCGATTTACCGGTTCGGGATATTCGACTTTTTCTCGCTTTCGCTATCGGTGTTTTATGGGGCTGGCTTCATACTAGTCACATATACATTCAGGAATGGAGGCATATTTCGATATCGTGGATCATATGGTTGTATTGCTTTGACTAGGTCTATGACCCAGTCAGCTATTAGCACCTTTATTTTCTTCAATTGGGGACTAGGACTAATTCAAAAGCTGAGTGTATCGCAGTGTTTATTGGTGTTTCTCTTTGTTGCTGTGGTTCAAATCTCATTTAGTCATGTATGGTTACAACGCTACAAATATGGTCCATTGGAATGGGTTTGGCGGAGTTTTACATTTCGTGAGTTGGTGCCGATCAGAAAAGTATATCCTAGATCTATAAAGTTGTCGTCCATTGGCGTGCGCAGTCTCGAAAAATACAATTATTGATTTTTTACCTGTACAGGCAATTGGCAACAAAAAATTTAGTAATGATCCGATACCGATGCGGCTGGTATCAATTTTCAAAGGTATAAAGGACTCTTATGCCATCAGGTGGTATTTCAATAGATGATACAGGAACGATTCCAAAAGCCCCTTTCTTCCTTTGGATTTGGCGGAATAGGATACGTTCAGACCCGACCGCTTTAGGAGGAGTTTCACCCGTTTTCTGTTTTTCAGTTTGCCAATGCCCGGCCAGCTCTGATGCGGACAACCCTAGCACCGTTGCGTTAAAAGCAGCCTGCTCAACGCTTGCATCTTCTCGCGCCAGAGGAACAGCAATTTCACCGTTATTCCAGCTTGTTTTGCGTTTCAAAAATAGATTTTTAATTTCTTGTTCGTCACCTGCATTTTCAGCGTTTACGATGACCGCAAATTGATCAGCGACACATACTGGGCCAGCCAATGCGGCGAATGTTACGAGAGCAAGTGTTTGAAATATCTTTTTCATAATACTTATCCCTAAAAACTGATTGTCGCGGAAGCTTGAACTATCTGAGCTTCCCGTTCTTGAGTAACAGTACCGTTACTATCTATTTCTCTCTGTGTTCCAGTTAGACGCAAGTGAACGTAAGGTTCGGGTTTTACTGTAATTCCTACAACGTTTTCCGTTGTCGGCCCGCCATTCAAATTGTTTCCATCATCAAGATAGTCGTAGCGATAGAAAGCCGTCCATTGGTCGTTAATTCTCCACGCTGGTTGGGTGTACCACCCCAATCTGTCGTCGAAACCAGCTTGATCTTCTTGGGTTTGGAAGACTTCATTTTTCCAGAGCAAGGCCCCTTTATCGATGACGAGGTCGGCTCCAATCATTGAATAATCGGACTGTGTATCATTGTCATCACGTTGCCCAGTCATTGCATTCACACCCAATGTTGCGCCACTTGCTCCATGTGTGAAACCAACGCGTCCACCATATAGAAGTGCTTCTGGGTCTGATTGTGCGGTGGCGATGTAAGAGTTGTATTGGAGGTAGTTTTCACCATCACCAAAAAATTTCTTACCGTGCAATTGTGCTCCTGTTATAAAATTCGGGAAGACAGTGTCACCGCTAAATGGGCGCAGGAATTGCGGTTGTCTTGGATCTAGCAAGATTTGAGGGAAGTGCTCAGGGTTGATGATACCGTGTGGCGTAATCATGCGTCCAAATTGAACATTGACCAAATCACTATGCTTGTAATTTACCCAACCAATAATTTGCGGGTTTTTATTCGCAAGTCTGAATTCTGGGTTCACTCCAGATGGGTCTAGAACTTTACCGTCGCCTTCTTCTCTTAGAAAACCACCGGCAAAAAAGGCTGACCAATGATCATCAATTTGAGCTTTTATCAGTAACTCGAAATTTTGAGTATCAAATGCTTGTGCGCTACCCTGGTCGCTCTCAATATTCGTGTAGGTCGTGTGTATAAACCCACCGATATCCAGTGCGCCTGCGTCGAAAGCATTTACAACTGCACGGCTACCAACTTTGTCATCTAATTCATAAAGTGTTTCTTCGGCATCCTGTACTCGAACTTCTAATCTATCAATGTCGTCGGAAGCGATGTCGGGTTTGGGTAAGGGCATAGAAGAATATTCAAAATTTTGATTTTTGAGACTATTCAATTCCTGAGCCAACTCATCAATTTGCTTGGCCTGTGCTTCAATGAGATTCATGGCTTTATTGAGCTTCTCTTCTAGCTCATCAGGCGTCGCAGCTTGGGCTTGAAGAGGCAATAAAGATAGAGACGCTATAAGTGTCGCACCCGTACCAATTTTACCAGATTTGAAAATCGTCATTGAACTGTCCTGTTGCAACTTTGATGTGTATCGGAGCAATGGGTCAGATTAGATTGAACTTAAAAATAATTGCTCTGCCTTAAACATTCCTTACAAATTGCGAATAAAAAATTAACACCTGAGTCGTTTAAGTTAAATCAACTTAAAATTTTCGTGTACCGGAATTGTTAAATGAAATTTTGCTTGAAAACGAAATTTATAGTTCTTTTGTCAGTGCTGTTCATCACGAATGTGTCTTCGCTTGTCTTTATGAAATTCAACATTTTTGAGAGCAAAAGTTCAGCACAGACCCAAATTCAACTGTCTGAAAACAAAACTAATTCACAAAATGCATTGCTTGATTTTCAGAACCTTACGTTCTGGTTGACTGAGATGAATATTTCTTTGTCCGCAGAATCCGAAGAAAATATGCAAAACGCTGAAGCTCAATTTATCAAATCCGTTGAAAAAATAACATCTCTCTCTACCGCTGAGAAAAATCAAATAAAGGCGGAATTACCCGTTATTATTGAAAATTATTATCTAGCCCTCGATATGTATTTTGATGAAGATTTAATCGCGGGACAAAAAGCAATGGCGGTTGCTTTAGCATCCACAAAATCCATGGAAGAGACTTTAATACAGGTGACCTCGTCACTTGAGGCCCAGTCTAACACTATGGGGAAGAAGCAGTTTTCAGATTTCGACAGAATGATTACCGCGTCCTTTGTTATACTCACAGCGAATATATTCATTAGTATGCTGTGTCTGACCTTTGTCATGAAATCTATACTGAACCCGATCAAGCTTTTAAGCCACACAACGACCCAGCTTGCGCAAGGTGATCTAGAAGTTGAGATTACGCAGCAGCAACGCGCGGATGAGATTGGAGACATGGCCACAGCGCTAGAAGCATTTAAAACCAATGCGCTGCACACCAGAGAACTTGAACATAAACGTGTTGAAGATCGTAGAGATGCCCAAGCTGCTCAACAGATAGTAATGGACAAACTAACTCATAAATTCGAGAACACAGTTCAGGCAATCATTTCACAAATGAATAAGACTTCCACAGATGTGACATCAAACATCAATTTCGTTGGAGAACAGATTGCTAATAGTACGAACAATACGAGTGAAGCGAATAAAAATGCGTCCCATACTCACCAAAAAGTAAAAGCAGTATCAGATCTCGCGGAAGAAATGTCTCATTCCTTTGAGCGTATCTCAGTTCAGCTAAAGAAATCCAACGAGCTCGTGGAAGCGTCTGTGTCTAAGGTGAATATTGCAAATTCAAAATCTGTTCTTCTGAATGATGCGGCGCAAAAGGTACGAAATGTAATTGGGCTAATTACTAATATAGCTGAAAACACTCAATTATTGGCATTAAATGCGTCTATTGAGGCCGCCAGAGCTGGAGAAGCAGGAAAAGGATTTGGCGTTGTTGCCAGTGAAGTCAAAAATCTCGCTGATGAAACGAACCGCTCGACTAAAGAAATTACTGAAGTCATCAATTCCATGGACTTGGCTTCAATAGAAATCACGACATCATTGGATGATATTCAGACAGCTGTGAATGATTTATCTGAAACATCTGCGTCCGTGCTTAAGGCAATGTCCAACCAATATGACATCAACACGGATATTTCTCAAAAGATGAAACTGGCTGCTTCAGAAACCAAATCGATTTCGACATCGTTAGAATCTGCTCATGGTGTATCAGTGAAAGCCAGTAATGCTTCATCAGAAGTTTCTATCGAAGCCCAGACATTATCTGAGAATTTCGAGAAATTGAACCAAGAGGTAGAGCATTTCCTAGACGAAGTACGACGGGCCTAGTATCGGCATTTTATACATTTCAATAGAAATATTAGAGCACTTTGTTCTATGAACTTATTCGAAGCTCGCGTTACGACCAGTGACACACACTAAATATATAAACTTAGAAAAGCCTGACCTTAGAGCTATTATGCATTGAATTAATTATCAAAATTAGACTTGGCCTTCAGTAGTGGAATAAAAAGAAATGCACCTGCTAGTATGATCACGACTCCGGTGGATATGACTGAGATATTTGAATGAGCAGCGAGCATTCCTAGTCCAGTGATAAGAACACCGACTACGCTAATGCTGGCACCAATAATTGTCGTGGCACGGTTATCGACGTGATCTTCAGATGTTTCTGCTATGCTTGCCTGTTTCTGATCATGTTTGGTTTTGTAAACACTATCATAGTGCTGCATGCGAGGGTCTTCTTTGTTTTGAAGAAGATACAAGAGCTCGAAAGCAAGTAGTAGAGCCATTGGGAAAAAGACCCCAAACATCATTTGAGATGATCTATCCAGAGAGAAGCCTATTACGGTTTCTGGCACAAAGTTCAGTACGATGTTGGCTCCTAGGGATACAAATGTAACGACGAGAATACTGAAAGCTGTTTGGCGACGTGAGAAGAGTGTCCAAATAGGCGGCATAAATAGGGAACCACCAATAATTGCCGAGATTGAAAGGATCATATTCACGAGTCCTCCCAATTGTTCCACGAGAAAAGCGCTTCCTATGGCAGTTACACCAAGAACCGCTGTAGAAATACGGCCAACAGTGAGAAGATGTTTGTCTGATACCGACTTGCGTATGGCTTTATAAATATCATTCGTGAAAACTGCGGCGGAGATATTCAACACTGTGTTTACCGAGCTCGCGGTTGCAAACACCATAGCGGTTATCATGAGGCCAAGTATGCCGGCAGGTAGCACGGCCTTACTAACCAGCATATAGGCTCCTTCATTCGCCAATCCGGCAAGGTCAGGTTCCATGATCCGATAAATCATTGGAGGTAGCATCCAGATAATCGGACTAAATAAGTAAAGCGCCGAAAACAACCACGCGACTTTTTTAGCAGATTGAGGGTTATTCACAGTTGTGTAACGCTGAACGTATCCCCAATGTCCACCAATAATGACGACATTGGAGATCAGAAACGCAATCATAAATCCAATCGTATATTCAGAATTTGTAAGGTCAAAGAATCTGTCTGGAGCTTGCTCTATAAACCCGCCAAGACCACCAACTTGCGTAAATGCAAGCGGAACGACAATAATAATAGCAGCACTCAGCACGACAAACTGAAGTATATCAGTAACAAGTACCGCCCATAGGCCACCAACAACTGCGTAGAGCAGAATAAAGCCTGCTAGAAACAGAATTGCCCACTCCAGAGGTATGCCTGTAGATACTTCGACAATTTTTCCAACAGGGTAGAGCCAGCCTCCCATACCTACAATCGAACTGAGTAGGAATAAGGATGTGTAGATAGTTTTGGTGTTTTGGCCTAGGCGATCGCCAATATATTCTGCCGCTGTCATCACATTGGTTTTATTCCAGCGTGGTGCGATTAGAAATCCAATTATGACACCTGCCAGACACATGGTGGACTGGATGGCAACAGACACCATGCCGTCAGTATATGCGATTGAGCCCCAGACAACAAAAGTTCCAACTGAAAAGAAGCTCATATATAGGGAAAGGCCGCTAACCCACCATGGAACAGCGCCGCCACCAGCAAAAAAGGATTTCGTTCCTGAGCCACTACTTAATTTTGCGAAAGCTAGTCCAGCAGCAAGAACCACAATACTAAAAAGGGCGGCGACGATAATATCAAACTGGCTCATAACGGGTATCCCATTTTAGGTGTAAGCAACCTCAGCCCTTAAGGTATGAATAGGATAATCAAATCTCCCTAGAGGTCTGATCATGCCGGGCTATTTTGAGTTGCTCATCATCGTGAATTTGCTGCGGTGACATGAAGCCCTATAGTTTTACTTCATGGGTAGGTTGGCCGGCTGTTTCCATATCAATTGCGAACAAACTACCTGAGAGAGGTGCTGTTTGAAGTTGCTCTTCGGATAGTCCAGCAGATGCAGACGTAATATATAGTGTTTTCAGGTCCTTGCCGCCAAAGCAGCAGCTAGTGGCGCGAGGGACAGGAATTTTGATGTCGCGAATATGCTCGCCTTTGGATGTGTAACCAGATACGCGCCAACCATCCCAGAATGCAATCCAGAGATTGCCATCACAATCGATGCACATGCCGTCAGGTTTTCCATTTTCGACATCAAATTTTAGAAATTCGCGTCGTTTCGAAATCTCACCTGTTTCTTTGTCAAAATCATAAGCGAAAATTGTCGCTAAAACGGTTTCGGTAAAATACATGGTTTTGTTTTTTGGGCACCAGCCCATGCCGTTAGAGACTTTAAAACCCGTATCCATTCTAGAAGCAGAGAAAGGTGTATCAAATCTGTAGAGCGATCCCGAAGGTGCACTGACGGACTTGTTCATAGAGCCAGCCCAGATCCGTCCTTCTGAATCGGTCTTAGCATCATTAAATCTGTTTTCCGGCAAAGCTGATTCTGGGTTTGAAATAAAATCAAGATCACCTGAATTCTCGTTTAGGAAACCAATGCCTTTTTCGGTAATTGCGATTAGCCGATCTTTTTCAGCTGGCAGGATCGCACTTACAATGTGCGGCAGTTTGAAGGAGGATAGAGTTTTTTCTTCCGGTATGAATGTATGGATGTGTGGGCCAATAACATCGACCCAGTGCAGGACTTGACGTTTGCAGTTCCAAACAGGTCCCTCACCAACAAGTGCGCGAGATTTAAAAACACATTCTACATCAGAATCGATTTTTGGTTCAGTCCGGTTTGAAACGACATCCGACATTATTATACCTCGAGAAGGGTCAGGTGTTTTAGGCCATCTGCATTCGGTTCAACACCATGTCCTGGTGTGTCGGGAATGAAGAATTCGCCTTTATCTGTTGGTGCAACACCGTCTAAAAGTGCTCCATTACGATGATAAATTGTGTGCTGGAATTCGTGAGCCTCTACGCCAACCGCAAGAGATGCGCGCAAGCTAGCAGCCATAAATATGCCTAGCCCGATGGTCGCGTGAGGCATGATTTTAGCGTTATTTGCTTTTGCTAATTTCCCAATGCGTGCGAACTGCGTAATGCCGGTGTGACCCATTTCTGGTTGGACAATCTGACAGGCTTTTTGACGTTGTTTGTAGTCCCATTCCGTGCGCCATTCTTCACCAATTGCCAGCGGTGTTTGAATAGTCGTTCCTATTTCAATCTGAGCGTCAATATCTTCAGGAATCGTAGGAGCTTCAATGAACCAAGGATTGAAAGGTCGAATGGATTCTTCTAACGCAATCGTCTCTGCTGCTGACTTTGTCCAATGCATATCGAGAGCAATTTTATGGTCTTCTCCAAGTCCAATGCGAAGTGCTTCAAACTCACTCGCGACATCACCTTTATTGGTTGCGCTAATCGGAATTTTAAGCTCGTTAAATCCTTTTTCTTTCCAAGATTGGGCTAACTCCACACGTTCTTCTGTGGTCTTCTTAGGAAGTCCAGACACATAACCTTTGACAATTCCTGTCCCCGGTGCGCCGAGAGCTGCTTGGATACTATGACCACCTGCGCGAGCATGAAGGTCCCAAAGCGCAATATCTATTGCCGCAAACGTATCGGCCAGATAACCGCCCCAATAACCACGGTTTCTTTGCAATAAATAAAAGGCATCCCAGACTTTATCAGGAGATTGTGGAGGAAGGGCTTTTAGGTATGGACCAAATAAATCGTCTATCAATGCTGCGACTATTTTGGGAGCTACCAGACCGTAGGTTTCTCCCCAGCCGACAACACCATTTTTATCTTCAACTCTGACAACAACCGATCTATCCCGTTGAGGATAAACCGTGCCGTTGAATGACCGCACAAAGTGGTGTTCATTGAGTATTATGTCATCATCTGAGAGGTCGCCAAGATAGGCGTCATTAGGTTCGCGCTCAAATACATAGGTTTCAATTTTGGTAATTGCGCTATGCATTAACTGTGTCCTTGGCCAATTCCAAATTGTCGTACATTTCAAGAATGAGTTTCTTTGAAATATCGTCTAGAACAGGCAGGTTTTCTCTCACATGGTCAGTTTTGATAATGCCGCGATGTTTTAAGACTAGTTTTGTCAATCGCATACGGTAAGGCGCTTGCATAAGAAGGATTGGAAGACTTTTTTCGTAAAGTGCCAATGCTTCATCTCTTTTGCCGTCTTGGTAGGCTTTAACCAACTCAACGTGCAATTCGAGAAGTTCAATAGCGGGCATTGTCGCGATCGCGCCGCGTTCCAATTCTTCAAATACATAGCGTGCACCACCACCGCCAATGACAGCATCAATAGTTTTGCCAACACCTTTGCTGACTGCAGTTACTTTCGGGCCGGAAGGAATACCTTCTTCTTTTACAAAACGGATTGCGTCGACTTTTTCGGACAAGTCCAACATGTCATTTGCGCTGAGGTCTGCTCCACGGGGGGCAAATAAGTTTTGCAAGACGATAGGCAAGCCCCCAGTCGCATCAGAGATTTTCTGAAACCAAAATTCAAACCCTTTTTCAGCCATTGATGGAACAGCCATCGCCATAATGCCGGTCGCACCTAGGTCAGACATTAGGCTTGCCATTTCGACCATGACTGGAGCTTCATTCGAGTTGACACCCGCGATTATTGGCAGGCGGCCATCATTGGCTTCAACAACTGTTGCCATACACGCAGCGCGTTCCTCAGCGGATAGTTGAATGTCTTCACTAGCAACACCAGGGTATACAAGGGCGCTTGCACCTGAAGAAACAGCATATTTTACAACGTTCGCGAGAGAGGCGTGGTCAACTGTGTTGTCATCTGTAAATGGAGTTGGCACAACAGGTAAGACGCCTGAAAAATCTTTGCTCATTTTTGTTCTTTATATCTAAGTGTCGATTTGTGAGATTCGTCGTTTCTAATAATTTACTGCCGAACTTACGTTATAGACATCTTTATTATAAAACACTGCAAATAGGCAAAATCTCTGTTTTTTGTTTTAATTATAGCAATTTCAAAATATTTGAAAGCATCGAATATTGTCAACAATAATTTTTTAGATGTTCGTATAGCGGGGAAATTAAAATACAATTTTAGCTTGTGGCGATTGATGAGAATGAGTTTACATCAGATAATATGATGCTATTAAAGTGACAAATATAAATATACTGGCTTTTGTGAAGCTGGGAATAGGGGTGTGTTTTTTTATGATAAGTAAGTCAAAAACGTTTGCGGGCTTTGCGCGTTCGTTCTGTGGATTTGGGATATGTTTAGTGGCAATGGTCGGTTGTCAGGGGAATTCACTTTTGAAAGTGAATGCACCATCTGAGAGTGTCGATCTGGAGCTAAATAAAGTTCATCAAACTGAAACGCAAAAACACTCTTTGTCACGGAAATGGGCGTTCCAAACTGATCCTTATAAAAAAGGCGAGCAGTTAGGGTGGAGCAATGCTGAGTTGGACACTCAAAACTGGGACTCGATGGAAGTTCCTGGGGTGTGGGATATCGTCGATGAGTACCATGATTACACAGGGGATGCATGGTATCGTACGTCTTTCAAGGCTGATCCAGCTTGGAGTGGTCAGCGCGTTCGCCTAGCATTTGATAGTGTTTATCACGATTCTGAAATCTGGCTGAATGGACAAAAGTTAGGTGAAAACAAGTTGGGGTTTATCCCCTTTGGTTTTGAATTAGATGAAGTCCTTCAGGAAGAAAACACTCTTGTTGTCAAAGTAAATAATCGCGTTAAGCGCGGTGCCGTTTGGAACTGGGGTGGGATACGCCGTCCAGTTTACCTTGAAATAACACCTGAGACTCGCATTGAGCATGTGCATGTTTTTGCCGATCCGAATTTAGAGACTGGTAGTGCTAAACTCAATGTAAAAACTTCAATTTCATCATCTGCTGCGCGTGACGGTCTGGCAGTTAAATTGTCAGTATTGCGAGATGGTGAAGTCATCGCCGAAAAGGTTGGCGAAGGAGTTTATTCTATAACTGCAGGCGCTGAATTAGATGTAGCCGAAACGATTGAATTGCCATCAGATTTAGTCGAGCTTTGGCATTTTAACGATCCAAATCTGTATAATATTGAAGCAAAAATTATCGAGAATGGACAAGATGTTCATGCTGTGACTGATCGCTTCGGTATTCGTAAAGTTGAAGTTAAGGGGCAGCAGCTGTTTTTAAATGGAGAAGCTGTTCGATTGGTTGGCTTTAACATGGTGCCCGAGGATCGCTTTGACGGAAATGCGCTTCCACTGTCGCGTATTAAAGAAGATGTCGATCTTTTGAAGTCTATGAATGCGAACTTTGCGAGGTTGTCTGGGCCGAACTTACCCAAAGAATATCTTGATTATCTTGATGAAGTTGGTTTCTTGCTCGTTGAAGAGGTTGGTTTGTGGGGGAAAGACCGCATGGTAGATCCTGATCATCCGACACCTAAGCTTTGGCTCGAGAAAATGGTGGAAGCACGTTATAATCACCCATCAATTGTTGCCTGGAGTGTGGGGAATGAGATTGGTGATCTAAACAAGAACCCTCTAGCCAACGAATATGTTGAAACCGCTATTGCGCATGCGAAGAAACTCGATCCTTCTCGTCTTGGCGTCTACATTTCATACTCTGCTGATTTTCAGGAAAATGATCCTGCGCAGTACTCTGATATCATTATGTTTAATAAATATAATGACCATGAAGAGCGTTTGAAGGTTGTACGTGGGTATCACCCAGACAAGCCTATATTCTTCTCGGAGATAGGAACCAAGTTGGATTCAGAGGATCCAAATCTCTCTGTGATGGATCCTGAAGAAATGATGGGAGATTTGCGTAAGCATCCTTATCTGATCGGAACTTCATTTTTTGCATTCAGTGATTATCGAAGCAATTGGAAGGATTCAAAGGCAACTTGGACGACGCCTCAGTCTGAAAACCGTAGTTGGGGAGTGTTGACAGCTTACAGAGCACCAAAGCGCGGATTTCATAAAATTCAGAAATTTTATGCGCCGGTAGAGGCTGTTGACGTTGCTGATAGTGCAGGGAAGCTTGATGTGAGTGTTAAGCCGAGAGGTTCAAATACGTTTCCAGCACATATCATGCGTGACTATAGATTGGTATGGAAGGCAAGTGCAGCTGATGGAAGTCTGGTCGGGGCGGGAAGTCAGAAACTGCCAACTATTTCGCCTGGTGATGATGCATTCAATGTGTCTTTTGATGTGCCAAGCGATTATGCAAGTGCTCTGGTTAGCTTGATCGACCCTATGGGCTATGAAGTGTTGTATGATCGTGTTGATCAAACTGCGCCTGAAAGTCCTGTCATTAGAGCTACTCATTCATCAATAGACACGATTCGAGTGGTGTTCGATAAATCAGATAATGCAATAGAGCATGAGCTGACTTTGACCGATGAAGCGGGGAATGTCTTTACGAGTGGACCGACAATCAACGAGTTTGCAGAAATTACTGGTTTGAAACCATATCATCACTATAAGCTTGAGTTAGTTGGAATTAACAAAGCCGGACGTAGTGCGCCTGCCAATGTCGAGATGACAGCTTCTACAGATAATGATGAATTGCCACCTGTTATCTGGGATGTATCCGGTAAGACAGACGCGTTTCATATTGGTTATTCATCTGAGCGCAATGATTTCAGATATGAAATTCAATATGGTCTAGAGGCTGGAAATTATACCCAGACGAATTTGATTGAAACGCATGGAGCAGCGCGCATTCCAGCTATTGAGAATGGGAAGCCCCATTATTTTAAACTGCGTAGATTGGTGACTGGTCGCGTTGATAGTGAGTGGACGGATGAATACCGTGTTGAGCTTCTGGGAGATCAAGGTATTTTGCCGCCAGAGAATGCTCAGCTTGTTGATGGTGATGGGGACGCAGTGCTGTTTCTAGAGCCGATCGATCGGGCAACTGGCTATAAAATAGTGACTTATACTGATACTGGATCTGAGGTGTTTGAGGTTAATATTGCTCAGTCTAATTTTGCGACTATTGAGGGTTTGAATTTGTCAAAAGTTGCTCGTGCTGAAATTCATTCAAGAGATGAATATGGTGAGACAGGCGATGCTGCAGCGTTGATCTTAGTGCAGTAGGTCTCGATAAAACGATTTAAATTTATCGAACTAAAAACTCCCGCACGACACTGTCGCGCGGGAGTTTTTTTGTTGGAAGGTTTTGTGTTTCGAGAACAAATTTTGGGGGAGATAACGTTTCCCCTAGCTAACTATTTTTACAACTCCTAATTTTTTTGTATCAATTATAGCAACAAGAGCTTGACGTTATTCAAAGGCTATGTATTGCTATAATAGCATAAAATAGGACTCGGTAAGCATTGCTGTGAAGTGGTGGTTCATAGCTGATTTTCAGCTTTACGAATATGCTTAATTGAGCCTCTAAATGTTTGAAAATAAATAAAAAACTGCATTTCTTGTTCCGTTCCATGGGGATGAAACTTAATTCGAAAGTGTGGTTAGGGGAGAATAAAGTGAAATACATCAATAAGAATAAACTACTGTCTGCAGCATCTTTAATAGCAATACATGCGCTTGCCGCTCCAGCTATGATGGCGCAAGAGACACAATCGACATCAACTGAAAATAGTAGCGAAAAAGTACTCGATACAATTGTTGTAACAGGGATCGCGGGAAGTATTTCTCAGTCTGTTTTAGACAAGAGAAATGCATCGAAAATCGTTGACACTATCAACGCTGAGGACATTGGTAAGTCTACAGACCAAAATATAGCGGAGGCTTTGAACAGAGTTTCTGGTGTAAGCATGTCTTCGGTCGACGGTGAAGGTTCCTTGATCTCTATACGTGGAGCGAGCCCGGACCAAACCGTCATCACATTGAATGGTGCTGCGCTTGGTACTACAGAGTTTGGACAGGCTGTGGACTTGTCTAGTTATTCCTCTGATGTGTTGTCTAAGGTTGAGGTTATCAAAACTCCAGCGGCTGATGACGAAGAAGGTTCTCTTGGTGGTCTGGTCAACTTGACAACCCGTAAGCCTTTGGAAATCGAAGAAGACGTCAGAAATTTTTCAGTACAAGGTCGATATAATGATCTGGCTGGTGAAACTAATCACAAATTGTCAGGCGTTGTTTCGGAGAAATTCTTTGACGACAAATTTGGGATTATCGTTTCTGTCGTTGATGAAACAAATTCAATAAGACGTGATCAACTTCGTAACGATGATTTTCGCGCACACAACACTTGGGGCGCAACTGACCAAAACGGCAATTTTATAACAAATAATTTTAATCTAGCTGATCATGATTTAACTGTTCCCGGAGCAGGTGCGACTCAAGAAGAAATAGCTGACTATAATGCTCGCGTCTCGGCGGCGGCCAGCCTTCCTTATCAGACAGCTATTTGGGGTATTTCTCCAACACGTTCTCAATATAGTATTTTTAATGGGCAGCGTGATAGGCAGGCATTAGATATTGGCGCGCAGTGGCAAATAACTGATAAAACCGATTTGACTGTTAATCTGAGTTACGCCCTTCAATCAATTGACAATGTGACCGATGAGGTTGGAATTCGTACACCTCAATCAAATACAAATGTGAACTTTAGAGCAGTCTTGGATGAAAACGGAAATGTGCCTATGAGGCAGGTTTTCGTTGCTGACGATAATGGTGATTTGGTACCAAGTCTGGATGATAATAATAACCCTGTAATGGCACCAATATTCGTTAGCCCATTAAATGCTCCAGGTAATGCTTTTGGTATTGCGCCAACATTTTCTGATCCGCAGGCTGATTGGTACGGAATTGATACAGACACACGTACATATACTAGAGTTATAAACCGTTTTCAGACCGCAGATTTGAACTCGTCAGTTGCGCGTTTTGAGAATGAAAGCAAAACAATTTCGGCTGAGTTAAACCATGAGTTTACTGATAACTTACGTGTGAAATTAGGCGGTAGCTTTCAATCTGCTGAGCGTATTCCTGATCAACAGATTTGGATGAGTGTTCAGTCTAGAGAAAACCCCGCCTATCTTAGGTTTGCTGCTGGTCCAGTAGGGACAACAGGAGGAATTCAGCCTATTGGTACCGATTGTAGCTCGGGTGTGTGTCAGCCATATGTTGGTACAGGCTTTCTTGATCGTGGTAGGTTCATCAATGAACCAACACCGCAAGAAATCGCGGATGCTGCAGCTGAGGGATATGTTGGTGTAATTGGTAATGCAATTAATAACCGAAGCGCCGATAATGTATCGTTAACTGGGTACAATCCAGATGATGTTTTAGCACAATCTATCAATAGTCTATCTCAGACTGTAACTGCTGTTAAAGATGAACAAACAACTGCGTTCATTGATCTGGACTACGACCTCAATAGGTTCGGGTTAACGACTATCGAACTAGGTGGAAAATACACAAAAAGAGAGAAGTTTACGGACGCTCAAACTGGTAGTGTTACAAACACAAAAGTTGGTGTCTCGGTCATTGATCCTGTTACGGGACGTGAGGTGTTTATTGGAGGTGCTTTAGATCAAACTCCGATCTCTGGCTTTGCGAGAAAAGTAGACGATGAAGCATTGTGGGAAAGCATAGGTGTGAATCGCAATGCATTAAGTGATGGGTTTGTTAGCTTTGATGCTGAGTCTGTTTTCAATTTAGTGGCTGCCGATCCTGAATTGGCTATCGATCTTGATGATTCAGCAACGCGTGGCGCTGAATTTGAGAATATCGCACTTTATGCAAAACAAAATTTCTCATTTTTTGATGACCGCGTGAGTGGTAATTTCGGTCTTCGCTATGTGAAAACTGAGGTTGAGACGACTGGTGCGGGTGGTTTGCGTGCATTTAATGAAGGGTTTGGACGCAATCAGCGTGTATTTGACTTGGGTATCTTAAGAAGCCTGTCAGATTCATCCAAGCCCGAGTGTGCTGCGTCACCTATCTATGAAAATGCAGAGGTATCTGTTTTCAATCAATATAGATATTCTCGTATTGATGGATTGGGAGTGGATACCCAAGGAACAACTTCATTCCTTGATGACACAAGAATTGATAACCTCGTTCCTGATGGCGGATGTTTTGAGCCGATCCTTGCCAATGCTGACACTTTCTTGGATGCGGGTGACGGAGGACGTAACGCGCTTATTCGTTGGAACAACACATTCTTTACAAATAATTTCTTTTGGACATTTGATGACGATCCATCAAATGGTGAAGGGTTTGTGACAACGGATCCAGGTGGTCCTGCCGAAGCTCTAACTTCAATTAACAATAATATTCATACGGTTCCTACTGCGGGTTCCCATGAATACGAAGTCTTCTTGCCGAGCATGAATATCAACTGGATGGTGACAGATAATTTAGTTGCACGTTTTGCTGCATCAAAATCCATGACACGTCCAAATATTGATAGTCTAAGGCCTGGTTTCCAAATCAGTGAAAATGGTTGGGGTAGCCCAGCAACAAAGTTCAGCTCAGTTAATCTGTTCAACACTCAGCTGGAGCCTCTTGAATCTATCAATATTGATACATCGCTTGAGTGGTACTTTGCTAAAGATGCATTGTTGTCTCTTGGATTGTTCTACAAAGATATTACAAACTTAGAAGAGTCTGAAGAGCAGGTTGTCTATCTGTCGGATGTGAAGGGGGCGATCCAGAATGGTGAAGCTGTTGATGGAAATAGTCTAATCCTATCGGCAGACGAACTAACACACGATAATTGTTTTGCGCATATCACCGGTTCTTGGCAAGTTGGAAGAGACCCTCAGGACGTTGCAAATGCAATTTTTGGGACACCTGAGCAGCATTGTGCAAGGTTTAATGCGAGCCAAGTTCGTAATGCTGCAGGTGCAGAAATTATGGGGCTGGAATTGCAATATACCCATAATTATACTTTCCTTCCCGGCATATGGTCTGGTCTAGGGGTATCAGCAAACTATACTTATCAAGATAGCTCGTTTGAGGCTGAAGTTTCTGATCTAGCTCCTGGTGAAGTTCTGCCAAGCTTTCAAATTGCCCGTACACCAGAGCATTCATATAATGTAACGGCTTATTGGCAGGATGGCGGCCATCAGATCCGTTTAGCTTATGGAGGAGCGTCAGATGTTCTTCTCAATCGTGCATTTGATAATGGTGCACTATGGGAAGAAGGTCGCGAGACTTTGGATTTCTCAGCAGCTTATGAATTGAGTGATAATTTTTCACTGACATTTGATGCATCTAACCTTCTAGATCAACCACTGCGTCGTTACTGGACGAGCCGCCAATTGGAGCTTCCAACAGACGCATTGGGTACAACTGATTTTGTTGCATTTGATGAAGGAAATGCCTTGGATGGTGAAGCACCGAAGCATCGGACACAGTTGCTTTATAAAACAGGTAGAATCTTCAGATTAGGTTTAAGAGCACAATTCTAGCTCTTTAGCGCAGTTCTCACACTTCCCAGAGTGGAGAGCATTTCCCAAACTTTAGCTGCGAGAGTTATCTCTCGTAGCTTTTTTGGGATTTGCATAAAGGCAGAGTGTTCTTGTAGAAATACTTGAGTGCTCTGCCTTTTTTGGGGGTGATATACGTTAAATCACATCGCGATTATTGCTAAGGTCAAACTTCAGCTGAGCCGATGATGTTTTGTCTTCAATACTTGTTTTCGCACTTTGAAGGGCAGACAATATTTGAGGGGTTGTCTCCTCAGGGATCCAGCCGGAAAGTGCTATCGCAGAATGTGTTGGTTGGCCTACATTTATTGCTATTGTATGCTGATTTTGTTCAGGTTTAACGAGTAGTCTGGTAAATCCTTTAGACCGGATTTGACTTAGCTCATCCAATAATTGATCGATGCCTTGAGGGAAGTTCTCAATTTCTTTTCCATCATATATATCAATGACTTCGTCATCTTCTAAATCAGCCAAAAGAGATAAGCCGATACCGCCACGTGTTGCTGGAAAAACACCAACTCGTCCCAGCGCTTCAGACGAAGCTATGCCAGGAGGCGCGTGATAAATATAACTTACAACATCTTGCCACAATACACCCATCGCAACCACCAAGTTATAGCTGCGAAGTTCCTCAAGAGCAGGGACGGCTCGTCGAACAAGCCCTGACGCAAATAGACCCTGCGCTGCTAAAACGTGCATACCTGGTCCGGAGGTGTATTTTCTGTCCGACGTTTGTCGCGCTATTCCTAGATAAGCCAAAGTTTTGAGCAAACGGTTGACGCGTGTCGGTTCAAATCCGAGGCGGCGTGAAAGTTCGCGTCCTCCAACAGGGCGATCAGATGTAGCCAATGCTTGAAGCGTTGTGATGCCATCAATGAGGCTCTGATTGGGTTGCGCGTTCTTTTTATTAGTGGGCGTTTTCATGTTGTTGGCGATCAAGTTATTAATTTATTGAACTCTTTATTAAATCTGGGTTCTCTTCAGGTAGCAAGTTGCTGCTAAAATGTGAATTTTGTTTGAAAATTTTATCTATTGCGATTGATTGTGTGTGCATGTATAGCCAGAATGGTTGTTGCTATATAAGCACTATCAAGGCTCGCGGTATTATATTAACAAAATGTCCACTGGTCCAATTAGGTGCCTCTATTATCTAGCTTTCGGATTTGAAAATTACGGGTGTGAGGTCGTAGATGACTCTTAAGACATTTGTTGCCGCCAATTGGGCAAGCAATTATTTTCGTGCGTTTTTGGTCGATGAGAACGGGGAAATTGTTGATCAGTTAAGCCATGACAAAGGGATTGTTGGTCTTAGTCGCGTTGAAATGGAAGACGTGATTAAAAACGCAAACGATACGCTGAAACCAAATGCGGGTTTTTATCTGGCTGGAATGGTCGGATCAGATTTGGGATGGAAGAAAGTCCCGTATTGTGAGTGTCCTTCTTCGATTGAAAAGCTAGCGGAAAAATCACTTTCTACTGAAATGGGCGGGGTGAGTGTTTCAATACTTCCTGGGCTTTGCGTGACCGATAGTTCGCACGGTCCGGATGTTATGCGTGGTGAAGAGGTCGAATTGTTCGGCTTGCTAAATCTCGTCGATGGATTGTGTGAGGGGACCAAATTTATCGTTCTTGCTGGTCGCCACTCTAAATGGGTTAAATTGGTCAACGGTCAGATTGTCGACTTTTTTACATCAATGTCCGGCGAGCTATTTGAAGGACTAAGAGAAAAAGGCCTACTTGCCAATTTGTTGAAAAATGATCCGACTTTGGATGAAGCTTTCGTGGAAGGCGTCGTAGCAACAAAAAGACAGACCGTAGGATTGTGCCGAGACCTATTTGGCGTCCGAGCAAAAGTAATGACAGGACAATTGGATAAACTGCATACGTCTTCCTATGCGCATGGCTTTATTCTTGGTTCTGAAATAAGCGATGCCATCCATCAATTTCCAGAGCTCGTTAGTCAGGCGTTAGTACCTATCGTCGGTAAGCAAGAATATGTTGAGACATATCTGTACGCGCTGAAGCAGTTTTCTATTGAAGGGGCTGCTGTAAATTCTGGGACCGCAGTGGTTAAGGGTTTTAGTCTTTATCATTCTGCTTTCGCTTCTGAGGTGGTTTCTTAAGTTTGGGGCTTGCATGAGAGGGCGCGTGTTAAGTCGGGCTTGGACATGGTGCCGACATTATAGCAAGTCGCGCGACTATTTCTTTGGGGAGGGTATAGCGGGTTTTTCTTTGTTCCTAGTCTACAAGATTAGATGAAGTGCAATTGTGTTCGAGAATGTTTATAAGGCGCGAGGAAGCCATATTGTGAAAAAACAAAATGGAGTACCTGTATCCTCGGTCAAGCAAAGTAAAATTGCGACCACATTCTGGGAAATTGAGCCTATTATCAGGCGGTTACTCAATAAAATTTCTCCCGATAGGCATTTAGTAGACGACATTACTCAAGAAACTGTCCTTCGCGCTCTACAAGCTGAGAAAAAACGCGATATCGAACAACCTAAAGCTTATCTTTTTAAGGTGGCAAGAAATCTTGTTAAAGATGAGATCGATAAAAAGTCGCGGTCGATAATCGAATTTATCGATGAGTATGAGCCTGTTTCATCAGATGAGGCTGAGCCTTCGGTTGAGGATCAGTATGAAAATCGACAACGCATGTTTCTATTCGGAGAGGCGCTTGCGTCATTGCCACGGCAGTGTAGGCAAGTTTTTATTCTGAAAAAGGTTTATGGCTATTCTCACAAAGAGATATCTAAGCAATTGGGTATTTCGATTAGTACAACGGAAAAGCACGTTGTTTCTGGCCTGAAAAGATGCCGGGAATTCGTTAAAGCCAATAATGGTGATACTGGAAAAATATTGGAAGTCCCCATCGCTAGATCTAGCACCCCCAAGAATCTAGCAGAAAGTTCCAAAGATGAAAAATAAGAACGTAAGCTACGATACGACAGATATTCGAAACGAAGCATTTTCATGGATTGCTCAATTAGAGACAGGTGAATTGTCACCTGAAGACTTGGCCGCTTTTGAGGAATGGATTGGGAGAAGCCCGAGGCATTATTCCGAAATTCGTCAGCTTGCTGAAATGTCCAAGCAAGTAAATTCATTGGCGGATCTGTCTGGCGCGTTAAAGGTCGAGAAAAAGCAACAAAAAGGATTTGTCCGGAAGGTTGGGCTAAATACGATAAAGTGGCGCAATGGGATTGTGGCAGCAGGACTTGCTATGTGCGCTTTGGGTGTGACCTGGAATCTCAATTCTGAGATGAATTCACCGACATATCAGCTGGCAACTCAAGTTGGCGGCGTAGAAGAAACAGCGTTGCTAGATGGTAGCTCCGTCAAACTTAATACGAATAGCGAAATTGAAGTTGAGTTTGACGAGACTGAGCGGCGGATATTTTTACATAAGGGGGAGGCGTTTTTTGATGTTGCGCATGACCCTGAAAAACCATTCTCGGTATATGTAGAAGGAAGGCGTATTACGGCGGTAGGTACTGCTTTTGCTGTTAGAAAATCTCCTAATGGTCTGACTGTTACTGTGACAGAGGGTAAGGTTGCTCTTGGGAAAATTGGTAATGAAAATTCAGGTGTCTCGCACAGCATTGGGGAGCTTGAAAAGTTGGGCGATGTTTCCGAGCATCTCAAAGGACAGATTATTTCAGCTGGCCAGAAAGTGAAATATTCGGGTGTTTTAAACACGCCAATCGTTGAAGAATTAACTCCCAAGGATATGTCGCGTCAGCTTTCTTGGAGGGCGGGTTTTCTCGAGTTTGATAAAATGCGTTTGATTGATGTCGTCGAGGAAATGCAACGATACACATCGACAAATATCAAATTGGAAGATCAAGAATTAGGTGAATTGAAGTTTGGCGGCGTTTTTAAAGCGGGTGAAACAGATGCTTTTTTTGAGGCTTTGGAATACTCGTTCAACATCGACGTCGTTCGAAATAGTGATTTGGTTGTTATAAGTCGAAAAGAAATTCAGGATTAGTAGTAACTAAATAAAGTTTTTTATTTCAAAATAAAAACAGAAAAATATAGCGGGTAATTGCATGGGTGAAGTCTTCTTATGTATGACCGTTAAGGAGATGCAAATAGTTCGATAGAAACGAAATGCACCAGGGAGGAAAAAGAGCGATTTTAGTACTTAGAAGGATAATCGTATTCTTCTTTTTGTTGTTAGCTATTCAAGTAAACACAGCTAACGCACAGGAGAGTTTTGACCTGAATATACCGAGTACATCGGTTTCTGATGCGTTTAAAACTCTTTCTTACAGTACTGGGCGCTCGGTTCTTTTTCTAACTGATGATGTTAAGTCCGTACGAACGAATGCAGTCCAAGGAAGAATGACTGTCAGTGATGCGTTAGGCGCATTATTGGCAGGAACCTCTCTGAAAGGCGGTCTGACAGAAAGCGGGGTGATTGTGATCTCGCTAACTACTGGCGGAATACCGCAGAAAAGGGAGGCAAACGTGCCTAACGGAGATAACGTTAAGAGTACAGCTCGTAAGGGTTTGTTTATGGGGGCTGCAGCAGCAGTGTTGGCATTAGGCAGTCAGAATGCGGTTGCGCAGACAGGGCCGGAAATCGACGCTGTAGAGCAAGATGAAACCCGCACACTTGATACAGTTTTAGTAACAGGTATTAGAAAAAGTCTTTCTGATGCAGTTTCCATGAAACGGAATGCATCATCTATCATTGATGTGATTTCAGCAGAGGACATTGGTAAGCTACCGGATCAGAACGTTGCAGAAGCACTTCAAAGGATAAATGGTGTTCAAATCCGTCGTCGTAATGGTGAAGGTTCTGCCATTGCTATTCGCGGTCTCAGAGACAATAGAATTGAAGTTGGTGGAGCTACTCTCGTTAACCCAACGGGGCGCAATAATGGTCCCAATGAAAGTACATTTAACGTACTTCAGTTTTTGCCATCACAAATGTTTTCTGGCCTTGAGGTCGCAAAATCTCCGACAGCTGACCTAGTTGAAGGCGGTATCGGGGGGCACGTCCAACTGCATTTGCGCAAGCCGTTAGATTTTGAAGACTTTACAGTCGCTTACACAGCAGAAGGTGTCTATTCAGATTCAGCTGAAGAGCTTAGCCCACGTGGGTCGGTTTTGATCGCGGACTCTTTGTTTGACGGCAAGTTGGGCTATCTCTTCAGTCTTAGTCATGACGTTCGTAAACTTCAGGAAGACCTTTACTTTACCCGTGGAACAGAGGTGTTAGGAAGCGCCGATGCGAATAATACAGATGACTTCTTCTTTGTAGGAAACGAATCTCGTTGGCAGGACCTTATCGAGGATCGCGAGAGAAATTCTGTTAGCGCCGGTATTCAATGGAGACCGAATGACAGTGTAGAAATCTATGCGAACGGGTTCCTTGCTGAATTTGACATTGAACGTGACCGTAAGTGGTTGTCAGTTCGTTATGGTGGTGGATCAGAAGGTCCTAATTTCGAAGCTTTTGATAACAAGGTTATCTCTGACAGAAACACACTGCTTGCTGGTGATTACGACACTCTGATTCAAGGGAATGGTGAAGAGAACCTCATTACATCACACACATCATCCTTCGTGACAGGTGCAGAGTTCAACGTAGATGCATTGACTGTGAAAACCGAATTCTCAATCGGTGATTCAGAGCAAATCGAAAATCAGAACTTCTTGCGTGCGCAATCTATCGGGCAAACACGAGTAGGCGTTGATTTCCAAACGGATGTTCCTTCAGTAACGCTTCTAGATCCAAATTTTGATATTCTAGATCCTCTGAACTTCCGCAATAATATTGGCTTTCTAAGCATTCGTACGTTTGCGAATGAAGAGATGAGTGGAAAGTTCGATGTTGACTACGAAATTAGTTCGTCACCGATCACATCTATTGAATTGGGTGCGCGTTATGCATCATCTGATTTCGAACGTAGTGCATTGCGCTCAACAGTGCGGGCTCCAGCAGGTACGACACTGGCGGACTTGCCAGAAAACATAAACCCAATCGCCTCCATCGCAAACGTATTTGGCGGGCATCCTGACCAGTTCTTTGGGCCTTCTCTATCTGGTAGTGCGGGAATAGCTGCGCCAGTTGCTTCAGCGTTGAACCCACCGCCTGTAACTGAAAGCTTGAATTCAGCAGTTCAGTTGAACGAAGAAACTATTGCAGCCTATGTGAAAGCTAATTTTGATTTTGATGCGATGGTTCCTGTTTCAGGTAATATTGGTGTCCGTGCAGTTAAAACAGACCTTCTAGCTGAAACGCCTGCCATTGGTGTGGTTTCGGCTTTGACTGTAGACAATAGCTACACAGATTATTTGCCGAGTTTGAACGTTAAAGCTGATCTTAGAGATGATATTTCTCTTCGTTATTCTTACTCAAAAGTTCTGTCTCGTCCGCCAACATTTGATCTACTGCCTGCTTTCACCGTTGATGTAATTAACGGTTTTGCAAGCAGCGGAAATCCTGAATTGGATCCTTTCCGTGCAGATGCTCATGATTTGTCGCTAGAATGGTATATGGATGAATCTAGCATCATGTCGTTGGCAATTTTCCAGAAGAAGTCGGATTCATTCCTCATTCGACGTAACTTCCAGGAAACTATTCCAGGATTGGGTGATCGTGTTTTCACAGTGTCTCGTCCAACAAATGGAGCCGCTGGAACGATTACAGGTTTGGAACTTGCTGCTCAGAAAACATTTGAAAACGGATTTGGTTTCATTGCGAACTATACCTACGCAGATGGTGGCCAGCCAAATAGAGATCCAAGCACAACAAATGGTGGACTAATTCCTCTTGCGTCAGGTTCTGATGTTAGAAACCTTGGAACACCGCTCGGGTTGGAAGGACTTTCCGAACACAGCTATAACCTAGTTGGATTCTACGAAACTGATAAAATCTCTCTACGTGCTGCTTACAACTTTAGAAGTGAGTTCTTAGAGCTTGTGGAAAGTGTTGCGACAGGTGGAACCGTTTATCAAAAAGGTAGCGGTCAGCTTGACCTATCAGGTAGCTATAATATTTCAGATAATCTAGCGCTGACGTTTGATGCTGTAAACGTGACGAATACACGTGTTGATCAGTTTTCATTCTTTGAAGAACGTAAGTATAGAATAGCTGAAACTGGACCGAGCTTTATTTTTGGAGTGAGAGGCTCATTCTAAAAATAGTCTAATAATTAACCCCCAACTTGGCGCTGCGTCAGTAAGCTATGGCTGATGCAGCGTTTATTTTGTTACAAAAGAAGTCTGCAGCAAGGAATATATATTGCGATGAGTTTATTAGATTATGTGGTCTTCGGATTGTACTTAATGGGAACACTCGGATTAGGAGTGTTTTTCTATTTTAGAAACAAGACGTCGAGCGATATGTTTTCTGCCAGCGGGGAGTCACCTTGGTGGGTTTCCGGTCTAAGTGGTTTTATGACCATTTTTTCAGCAGCAACTTTCGTTGTTTGGGGTAGTCTAGCTTATAAACATGGTGTCGTCGCACTTACGATTAATATGTGTTACGGCGCGGCCGCGCTTGCTGTTGGATATTTTGTGGCAGGCCGTTGGAAAGAATTAGGTGTTAAAACACCGTCTGAATACATATCCCTCCGATTTGGAGAGGCTGCTGTCCAATTTTATATCTGGGTGATGCTTATTTTCCGGATAATAGGCTCAGCGATTTCGTTATACGGTCTCGCAGTGCTTCTTGTTCCCTTAATGCCTCTCAGTGATGGTAATTTCTTTCAAGACGCGGAAACGGGTTTCTTTTCTGTAGAATGGGCTATCCTTATTCTCGGGACTATCGTTGTTGCATATACAATGGCGGGAGGATTATGGGCTGTCTTAATGACAGATGTTGTCCAGTTCATTATTTTAAGTTTGTCAGTTGTTTTCGTCGTCGTGCTGCTGCTCATGCAGGTTGGTAGTATCGGTGAAGTTGTAGAGCGTGCACCGCCGCAATTCTTTGATTTAGTGCATGGTGAATTTACTTGGTACTTTATCGCCGCATGGTGTTTGATCAATTTTGTGACCATTGGTGCGGAATGGGCATTCGCACAGCGTTTCATAAGTGTGGCCAATAAGAGTGAAGCCAGAAAAAGTGCTTATCTTATAGGTGGTTTGTACTTGGTCAGTCCGTTTATTTGGCTTGCGCCTCCCTTAATCTACCGGACGATAAATCCTGATGTTAATCCAGAGCAGGTATATATTTTAGCCAGTGTATCAGTTCTTCCCATTGGTATGGTCGGTATGATGGCTGCAGCATTGTTCTCTGCGACGGCAAGCATGGTAAGTTCTCAGCTGAATGTTTTTGCCGGCGCATTAACATACCAATTTTATCAAGCCCGTTTGAAGCCAAAAGCCTCTGAGGTTGAGTTGCTTTGGGTAGGGAGAGTTGTTTCCGTCATATTGGGTCTGTGTCTTGTTGGTATTGCGATTATTATTCCTAACCTTGGTGGTGCTGCACGAGTTGTCATTTCAAAAGCAATATTGATTGTTGTACCTTTGATGCTTCCAGCGGTGTGGGGGCTGTTCAGTCCAAACATATCATCCAAATCAGTATGGATTGTATTTGGTGTAAGCATGTTTGCAGGTTTCGTAGGCAAAACTTCGCTACTGGAAGGTGGCGCTTTGGCAGACGTAGCTTTTATGCATGGTTTCAGTACTTGGGTGCAAGAATCTCAAAGATTAGTGGATATTCTAATTGGTGTGGTTCTGCCTTTGATCACAATGTCTATTATTCAATTGAGATCTCACAAAACGGATGATGGTTGGCGTCGTGTAGAAGCGCTACAAGCTGAGACGGATGCAAGTCCGCCTCAAGAATATGAGTTTGACGCTACCCCAGCATGGATTGTTGTGGTTGCCCTGATTGCTTGTGGATTCACTATGACAATGGTTGCGATGTTTTCCGGATCTAGGCAATCAGAATTGCTCATATTTGCTGGACTGTTGTTCGCAATTTCTGCGTTCGTCTACTTTGGAATTCGCAAGATGAACAGTAAAAAGCTGGTGTGATTTAATGCCATTCCAGCTGAGTCACTCGCGAAAATGAAACTATGATGCTAGATTGGTCCAAGCTAAGTAATATCATCTCAATGCAACTCTTTAGATAAAGTGGGCGATGTATCGGGTACAACTTCTATTACGTCGGCTAATTTATGGCCATTTTCTAAAGTAAGAACATTGTGTCGCCCGAAAAGTTGACCTTTATGCGCCGCGCAGTTCAATCGTTTGGCAATGTCTTCATCTGGATGAACTGTAAAGAAGGAAGTTGGTTCTTTTTTCCATTGGACATTGTGCCGATCCATTATCGCGCCAAATGGTTCTGATCCATCCAAAATATCTTGCCGTGAATGAGTATCTAATGCTTTCAGATCAATCCGAATAACTGCCATCGCGCAATCATGATGAATGTCTGCAGGCTTTAACGATACTTTACGAACAAGATGACCACCTATTTGGCTCTTTGCTAAAACATTCACATCGATCTTTTGATCATAATGGCGGGACAGAGTGGAAGTCATGCTATCTGAGTGGTTCAATAAAGACGCAACTGATTGGGGAAGCATGCCGGGATTAATGATATCCGCGGTTAAAACTTGATTGCCATCTGCAGACCAGTATTGAAACAAATCCGAAATGGACTTTGAAACATTTTCAGTAGAGATGACCTCATCTGTACCTGAAACACATTTAGAAATCAGCTGTGCAACTTTTCGAACAGCTCCATCAGATTTCATAATAGAAAGATGATCCGCATCGACCTCCACATGACGTATTTTGTGCTGTGTCAGCGTGTCCCAATAGCTATAGCAATCACCTGGAGGATCGGCAGGCGCACTTGCTTCTATAGAAATAGTTGGCAGTTCAAATGGAGTCGGCTCATATGCATGTGCCGCGTTGTATAACAACGCTTCAATGGCCTTCATACGCTTATTTAGCTGCACTTCGGCATCCATTCCAGTCAGTCTTCCCACTTCTGATGAAGGGCTAAATGCAGATAACGGAGAATTATCTGAAGTAAAAGCAGTTTTCAGTTTCGTGCCAAGCCATGTAAAAATACCCAATTTTCTAATAGCTGCTATGCGTGCTTCACGTATCCTATAGCGTCTTTCAAAAGCGAAATATTTGGTCGAATACGCGTCAATTAAAATGAGCTGACCAATTTCGCGCCCCTCAAGCTTAAACAAACGAGCAAGTTCAAACGCGATTTGACCTCCCATTGAGTAACCCGCAAAATAGAGCGGTCCGGTAGGAAATTGATTTCGTATTTGATCAGCAAAATATGATGCAATCGCTTTTATTGATCCAAATGGTGCCGCGCGCCCATCCAGACCTTGAATTTCCAATGCATGCATAGAGATATTCGCAGGTAAAGCACTAGCAAGGTCTCTGAAAGACAAAGCATGCCCACCAACACCGGGAATACAGATCAACGTACCATTATTAGAAACTTGTGCGCTATCAGAACTGAATTGAACAATGTCATTTTTGCTATGAGATTGCATCTGAGTTTTCAAATGATGTGCTACATTTATCGGTGTTGGATATGTCATCAAACCTGACGCGCTTAAAGCATATCCAGTTCTTTCCTCTATTGCGATAGCCACTTCTAGCGCACGAAGTGAATCGCCTCCATGTTCAAAGAAATCATCTCCGAATCCAAACTCTGGATTGTCAAATGCGCGCCTAAAAGCTTCCAAGACCTCATTCTCAAAATGGTCTCGCGGTTCAACGGTTTCACTCATAAACTGAGGTGAGGTCAAATTCATTGAACGCAAAGCAACCTTGTCTACCTTGCCAGCAGATAGCATTGGCAATGTGTCCAATAGAATGAATGTTGAAGGGATAAATGCTGATGGAAGCTTGCTACGTAAGAATTGTCGAAGCTCAAGAACTGTCAATTCTTTTGATTTTTGAGAACCAATATATGCCGTTAAACTTGTGTGATGCTCTTCGGTTTCAACTGCAATAATGGCAACTTCATCTACACCTTCAAAATCCAGAAGAACAGATTCAATTTCATCGGTTTCAATCCGGACGCCATTGACTTTGACCTGCCCGTCTCGCCGACCACAATGCACAAGACTACCATCCTCTAGCCGCATAGCGAGATCCCCTGTGGAATATCGCCATTTATTGGTATTGGGGACTGGTTGAAAGCGATCCAAACTATCAGGATCAGCATGTGCATATCCGTTGGTGAAATGCGTTCCAACAAGAACAAGTTCACCCGTTTCTGAGGGACCCAACAACTGGCCAGAGCCATCTTCAATTCGAGCCTCAACATCTTTGTACGGAATACCGATGGGAACCCGACCATCTGGATAAGACTTATCTAGATCTACAAAATATCGGGCGGCACAGCTCGTTTCACTTGTTCCCATACCGTTGTAAAGTGCTACATTTGGCGGCACTTTTTCCTTAAATAAATTGACGTCAGACGACAACATTGGCTCACCTGCCAACATGATCATTTTCAAGTCTGAAGCACTAAGCCGTTTATCAAGCGTAGCTAGCCAACGTCTATAAATTGTCGGTGTGGTATATAAGTGTGTGATATTTCCCGCGCAAACCCAATCGGTCAGTCCATTCACGCCTTGTAAAGCAAGGTTTCGAGGGTGAAGGGTTGCGCCGGACAGCAAAGCACCAAAGAGACAAAAAACAGAGGGTGTGAAACCCAAATTCGTCATGAGGCTGACATTGTCTTCTGTCGTCAATTGAGTATCGGCTAAAAAGCAATCAACACTGCGCAACAAACTAGAATGCGAGTGAGTTATAGCTTTTGGTGTTCCTGTCGAACCTGAAGTAAAAAGCATATAAGCGCTGCCGCTCAGATTAAAAGCACCATTGAAAACATGAGCAGGTTCAGATTGATCCCAATAATCTTCAATTATAAATATTTGAACGTCATCGTGAGCAATCGACCTAGCCAAAACTTCATGTTCGCGTGACGTGAAAATATTCTTTGTGCCACTAATTTCCAGTCGTTCTTTTATCAATTCAGCAGGATCATAAACTGATAAAGGGACATATCCTTGCCCAGCGACCACAATGGCAAATGCTGCAATGATTGACGGTACTTCGTTATCCGCCAGAATACAGCTTAATGAAGCGGGCGTTTCTCCCTGTGATGCAAGCGCAGCGCTCAGGGATCTCACGCGCTCTGACAATTCTTCATAGGTGATGCATTGCTCGCCATGGCGTATGGCAACGGACTTAGGAGCCCGCTCGACAGCTTGATGAAATCGGATTTGTACGCTGTCGCGTTGCATAGAGGGCTCCAACCAAAACATCCCCAATAGATAAACATAACCCGTTGAGTGATCTTATATGTCAAAAACCAAAGCACAACACATGCCAACAATCACATTTTTGAGGTGTATTCAGTTATGTTCAAGTAATTGTGATCGAACTAATTATAAAGGCATCACATGAGTAATCTAGTTTTCTTTGTAGATAGTTAAGGTGTCTCTGATCTTTAGGAGCAGTTCTTATAGCTGGACATTCCATTGTTGGGGATAACGCATTTGAACTAATTATTATCGACGTATCTTAGCCGCGAAGTGGAGACGAAATATATTTCCCGCCCCCGAACAGATTTGTACGTGATGTCGATGCCCCATCCGTGAGGTAGGTCTTCCACATGTCTCAGTAAAAGTGGAAAACAGATTTGCAACACCACAATAGACGTTAACCAGGTATACTTTCCTCATACTTTTCCCAGTTTTGAGTGATTTCATCAATCACGACGGAGCCAACCGAGTATAAAGTCTCTACAGAGGCAATAAGGCCTGCATATCCTTCATTTTCAGCGAGAAGGTTTTCGGCTGCTGTTACGTTTGGTGGAGGCATTGTGTAATTACTTCCGGCCCTTAGCACCATGAAGCGGTCTTCATCGACGCGTCCAATTTCATCAAGATATGTTATAGCCTGAAACGTTCCAGTTTCTTCCATGGCAGAAGTCACGAAGTTTGAATTTCCATCTGACCAGAACGAGACCCAATTATTTGCCCAATCGTTTAAAATTTCTCCATGCCAGAATGTCATTCCGGCTAAGTGTCCGCCTTTCATAATAGTCGGCGGTGTCTGTGCATTAGGGTGTTTAGTGTACAGTTCTCTGGTTTCTTTGATATTTTCTTCGTCAGCCAGCTTAATATCTTTGGTCAATTCATATGCCCAGTCGCGAAGGGTTGGATTTATCTGAAACACTTCTCCTTTGGGGGTAGGCCTATGAGTATCGTTAGGACCTTGGGTGTGTCGTGCAAAATAGCCAGTGTCCCAATCGTCGGGAATTTCGCGAGCGTCTATTTCGTGGGCTAGATCTCCGTCGACAAGGTAAGACGACCATACGGCAGACCCGATGGAGGCATCGTTAGGGTCAATACCTGCAATACCTGCAACCAGCCAATAGGATTTGCTTAGGTCAAAGCGTTGATCTAGTCCAAGTGCCATTGTAGCGGTCGCAGACTTAGCTGTCCAAATGCCCGTGACGATAGTGAGTAATTGGCTTCCGCTGTCATAATATAAATCGTGATGTGAGTGCGGAAAAGGTATTTGCTTGTCAAAGTTTCGGCGCTCTTTCCACAATTGAAATTCGCCAGGAGTATCACCCTCATCCTCGCCAATCTCGAACATCGTCACCAACACCATTTTGACAGGCAGTGGTGTCGAGCAAGCGTAGCCAGGTGAGCAATCCGTCGCGTTTTCTTGAGAAAAGCTTGCCACAGATTTAGGCAGGATAGAGCAGGCGCTCAAATTGAGTAAGCACGAAGCTGCCATTAGAGCTGCTGTTATCTTTAAGAGCTTACTTCTTTTAATGACAGATCTTTGCGTGCTGCATTTCCCATTAGATTTTTTACTTTCAACTAAGGTATAATTTGGTCATTTATTGTGGCATGCAATCAGGTATCTAATTGTTAGAAAAATTAATGAACTACCGCTATGTTTGTTAGCTTCAAAAGTTTAATTTACATACTAAAAGGGCGGTGTTATTTCACCTGTCCGTAAATTGAGGGCAGTATTCAGAGCGATGATATCTGCTTTGAATGAATTGTTAAATCTGGTGCGCGGACTCTGAATCAGGGGCAGTCGCTCTGGAGTAAGTATGAAGTTCTCCAATTTGTTTTATAGAATAATATATCTAGATGCTGCTTCGATTGTGCTAATTTACGTGTGTAAGGTTATCGTTCGAGATAGATCTTGGCCGAGAATAAGAGGTACCTATTCCTGCATAAGCATTCTTTATGAGTGTTTGATATTGATCCGCGGTTGTGAAGAAGACCGTCTAAATTTCTCAATGAGAGTGAAAAAGGGAAGAATATCGATAGAGGCAAGTTTAGTGCTCCTAGCGATGTATTCGTGCCTCCAAACTATAATTTTCTACTATATTGAAAATGAAGGATTTAGTCTGGCAAAGATTAAATAGTAGCAGATGCAGATCTACTATTCCGATTTCGCATATTTACTTGAAAATTAGAAATATACACTCGTCTAAATTATCCATCAGGTGAGGATTTTCTTAGTCCGGACCGCGCGATTGCATCAAATGCGTATGCTTAAATCCGAAATAGGGGTCTTCTGATGCCTATCTATTCACTGGTCTTCTAACATGATGATTGAAACAATCACTAAAATTATGCGGGGAATACAGAATGCGTAGGTTATATAGTAAAGCAAGTGAGGCGGCTCTTATGTGCGCCATTGGACTGGGGTTTCCAATCACTGCTGTCGCTCAAGTTGAGGCTGCTGAGGCTACAGCGGGCGAAGTTATTGAAGAGGATGAAGTTCGTTCTCTTGATCTAATAGTCGTTTCCGCTCGTGGGCGTGAAGAGAACATTCAAGATGTTCCTCTAGCGATAACAGCGTTTGATAAGGAAGCGATGACTAGAAAAAGTATCCAAGAACTGGAAGATGTTGCGAGATTTACATCAGGTTTCAGTTTTGAGGACTTCTCAGGTGGTTTCGCTAACCCAGTTATTCGTGGACAAGCACAAACACGTACGACTGCGCTTGAGTCCAATGTTTCGTCATTCTGGAACGGCGTATATATTCCACGCTCATGGGCTGTGGACGTTGGTACAGCAAATGTTGAACGCATTGAGGTTGTTAAGGGGCCTCAAAGTGCTAGATACGGTCGGAACGCATTCTCTGGTGCGATCAACTATGCAGCAAAGTCTGCGAGTATTTCTGATCAACCTGTAACTGCTGATGTGACAGGAACAATGGGGTCTGATGACCGATTAGATGCTGGGATATTCGGAAACTTTACGTTTTCAGATAAATTTGCGATCGCAGGATCGTATAACATATCAGAATTTGATGGTTCCTGGGAAAATTCACACCCATTTGCTAACCTTGGCGTAAGTCCGGGGACAAGTGGAAATGTTGGTGGTTGGGACAATGAATCATATTCTATTTCTGCCGCTATTGAGCCGACAGATCGGATATCTATAGAAGCGGGCCTATATAATACGCAAATATCAAGTGAAGCACGTGCATCACAATATTTATCTCCTCAAACCGGAGATACGAATTGTGGAGAGTTGTTGTTTGGTTTCTTCGATTCTTTGATTTGTGGAGAACTGCCTGCACCGGGTGAGACCAGTGTTAATGATCCACGCGGATATGGTACTCAGTCTGACACCGATATTATTACGTTAAAGAGTAGTTTCGAACTGACAGACTCTCTAACTGCTACATATCTCTATGGTAAAATAGAAGGTGATGTTGATATCGCGGTAAGCGGTGAACCTGACCCTATTAATTGTGGAACGCTAGTTGGACCGCCTGCTTTTGCATCATTATGTAATTTCCAAGTTACGCCAGTAGGTGACATAGATTACGATTCTCACGAAATTAGACTAGACTTTAGTGCTGGTGACCAACTTACAGGTGGTTTGGGTATCTACTTTTCTGAAGGTGTGGACAATGTAACATTCTCAAGTGTTAACATTGCTCCGGTAACTGATGCAGTTAACTTTGTACCATTTGTTGGTACGCCGATACCGAGCTTTGTCTTTGACCCTGGTCCGTTTAATATTCTGCTGGGTGATGACACTATCATGACAGATGTGTCCTCTGTATTTGGTGAATTACAGTGGGCTTCATCTGATGGTATGACACGTGCAGGAGTTGAGGCGCGTTATTCTGAAACTGAAATTACAGCGATCAACAATAGAAATGATGACCGTTTTAATGATACTTTTTCAGTGTTTACGCCTCGTTTTACTGTAGAGCGTGACTTGAATAGCGATCAATTGATTTACGGTACAATCGCTAGAGGGGCGAAAGCAGGTGGGTTCAACACTGGTGCGACTAATCCTGTAAACCAGACCTTTGAAGAAGAGCTCAACTGGACTTATGAGATCGGGTCTAAAAATACTCTGTTTGACGGTGCGCTAACTCTAAACGGTGCAATCTACTATACTGATTGGACGAATATGCAGTTGAATGGTGCTGATCCAGATGCTCCAGATCCAGCAAACGCGGTTTCTATCGTAACGAACTTAGGAAATGCGACAGTCTTTGGATTTGAATTTGATGCATTAATTCGGGCGACTGACAACTTAAGCTTTGATGCAACATTCTCTCACGCTGACTCCACTTATGACGATGGCACAATTGACAATAGATTTGTGCGGGGAGCTCAGTGTGACGATGTAGTGTGTGGATCAGATGGAGACATCGGTGGAAACGAAGTAGAGAGAACGCCGCCTACTCAAGCATCTGTGGGAACTCAATGGGAAGCTGATATCAACAGCGATATGTCCTATTTCCTAAGAGGTGATTTGAGCTGGCAGAGTGATTTCTATGTATCGTCTGCAAATATTGCAACGATACCAGAGCGTACTCTTCTAAACCTTCGTGCTGGTCTTACTTATAGAAACATCGACTTCAGCATTTGGGGACGTAACGTTACAGACGAAAAATACGTATCGAACGCGTTTGCTGTATTCCTACCATTTGGGAACACATACGGTGAGTTCTTTGGTGAAAGAGCGACATACGGAGCAACAATTGGAGTTAACTTCTAAAGTCACTGACTTTAAGGTTTCTAATATAGAAAATGGCGGCACGAGATGCCGCCATTTTTGTTTGTAGGTTCTGCAATAGTATTCAAATTAGAACAGTCTAGGATTTTTGTTCGCCTGTCGGTTTTTATAAGTGAGCGCGAAATATTTCCAATTTAGAAATGTATGCTTTAATCTCAATGTAATTGGTGTGAATTCAGTTTAGTAATTGATGTGTTTAGGCAAATTTTGCCATTTCAGAACGGGTGATGTGAATGAGTACTCAAGTCCTATCGAAACGCCTTAAAACATATTGGGGGATAGGTGCTTTAGGCGTTGCTATCCTAATGAATACAGGCTCATTTCTTGTTCTTGCATACCTTATCACCGTTGTGAAATTATCTCCGGCGCTTGCTGGTTCTATTCTGCTCTTTACTAAAATTATCGATGCGGTGAGCGATCCAGTAATGGGATATATCTCTGATCGATCTAAGTTTAAAAGTGGGAGACGAAGACCCTACCTATTTATTGGTAGCTTTGTGTCTGTCATTGCTTTTCTTCTGCTGTTTACAATGCCGACGTTCGAAAGCGAAACGGCTAAGGCTGCATACGCGACCGCTGTACTTATCCTCTATACGTTGGGGTATACAATTTTCAATGTGCCTTACATGGCGATGTCAGCAGAAATGACTGATGGCTATGAGGAACGTACGAAATTACATGGCGTCCGGGTTATGTTCGTGTCCATTGGTGGAAGCCTGGTTGCAGGTGGTGGTCCTCTAATTCTTCAATATCTTGGAAGAGACTGGGATGCATACGCCACGCTGGGTGTGGTTTTTTCTGCTATATTATTCTCAACGATGATTGCCTGTTGGTTTGGAACATCAGAGGCGCGCGTCGTTCATGCCAAACCAAGTAGTTATAAGTTTTCCGAACAGCTTTCGCTATTTGTTCAAAATCGTCATTTTCTAGTTGTTGTTATAACAAAGCTTTTCCAATTGCTGGGCGTTATGAGCGCGGCAGCAGTAACCTTGATTTTCTTTATGGATTATCTGCGGATCAATCTGGCGTATTTATCCCTGTTTGGCATAACGAATACGATTGCGACTATAATAGCTGTCCCTCTGTTGATCAAATTTTCAGAGAAATTTGGCAAAAAAAATACGTATATCTTGAGCGCAGCCATAACAATTTGCGTAAATTTGAGCTGGGCTTTGTTACCTCCAGATCTGGATCCATCTGCGGCTCTGTTTGAGTTACTTATACGTGCGGTCGCAATTGGAGTCATTATTGCTGGCAATGTTATGATGGCGATGTCGATGCTTACCGATACCATAGAATATGATGCTCTAAAGACAGGGATGCGTCGAGAAGGACTATATGCGTCTATGTATAGTTTTGTCGAAAAGTTTTCAGGTGCCTTTGGTCCCTTTCTTATTGGTATTATCTTGGAGATGACGGGGTATGATAACAGCCTGACCCCAGGGATGGCCCAGTCACCGGATGCTCTTGAGGGCATTGTGATCGGCGTGGCTTACGTCCCTGCATTTTTCACTGCGGTGAGTATTATTGTATTACTTTTTTACACATTGGATAAAACTGAACTCAATAAACTCAGAGATGAGGCAAAGGTCAAAATTTAAGGCCTATCAATAAATGATATATTTACTTGGGCACAATTAGATTTAGAGTTGTGTATTTCGACATACAAGGAATTTTGAATTGCCTGAGTTGACTGAGCCGCCCATCAGATCTGTGTCTCGCGCACTGCACGTATTGCAAGCCATAAACAGACACGGTGCGTTAACAATGACGCAAATATCAAAAGAAGTTAAACTTCCATACCCAACAACCTGCAGAGTGGTTCTTACGTTGGTGTCGGAAGGTGTTATCGAACGTGAAAAATCTAGGAAATACTATCGACCAACTGCGCTGTCTCAGTCTTTAAGTTGTGGCTATCATCAACGCTCTAGACTTGTGGCAATTGCACGTAGGCATATTGAAAAGCTGACCGAAGAGGTGAGATGGCCTATTTCCCTCGCGTCCCGTGTTGGACCTTACATGGTTATACAAGACTCAACTCATGCGTTAACGACATTGACGTTTTCAGAATATCATCCTGGGTATTCACTGCCGATTTTATCTTGTGCTTCAGGGCTAGCGTATCTGGCGTACATGGAGCCTGAAAAGCGTCATGAAATCATTGACCAGCTAGAAGTTCCAGATGAAGATAATATGATCTACAGGATGATTAGTAACAACGAAGATAGTTTCTTTGCTGAAATCCGTAAGGATCACTACGCCACATATATTAAAAATCCACACACTAAAAATCCTGGAAAGACATCTAGTATTGCGATGCCCTTGCACAGAGATAAAGAGCTGGTTGGAACGATGGCGCTTATATTCTTTTCTACAAGTATGCGCGTGGCAAAGGCCTTCGATACGTTTGGGGATTTACTCCTAGAAACCCAAGCAAACATCAACAAAGATCTGACCGAAATGAAATTATTTCGGCCTGAAAATTTTGACGACAATTAGATTTTCTAGCTATCGATTTGTCCGCTGAAATGGCTCTCGTGATTATCTAGATACCAAGCAGCGATCTCTTCTCTGGTCGTCCACCAAACGTCATCTAGTGTTTTTGCATATTCGAGAAACTCAATAAGTGATCTGTTCCTATAAGCACGGCCAGAGACGTGTGGGTGCAAACCGATATTCATAATACGGCCTGTTTGTTCACCTTCTTCGTAAAGGACTTTAAGCTCTTCACGATAGATTGCGCTTACTTCGTCCGTAGTATGTCCACGCCGTGTAACCAAAGTGAAGTCATTGATTTCATTAGTGTAGGGGATGCTAACTATTGGTCCGTTATCAGTATTTATCATGAATGGTTGATCGTCATTCATGATATCACAATAAAACGTGCATCCTTGTTCAGCGAGAACTGAGGCGGTGTTTAAAGTGCCTCTGAGAGACGATGATAGCCAGCCTTTTGCTTTGCGGCCGACATAGTTTTCATAGGCTTTTAGTGTACGTAAGATGATTTCGCGTTCTTTATCGGGTTGATCTGCGAAATCAGTAAGCAATTCGCCTTGTTCGTAGTTGTGGCCGAGAATTTCGCAATCACGTTCTATTGCCGCATCAATCATTTCAGTGCGACGCTCTATGGTGACTGCATTCGTTGTACAGGATGGTTTAACGTCAAACTTGTCCATTGCATCGAACATTCGCCAAATGCCGACTCTTTGACCGTATTCGCGCCATGTATAGTTGGGGTAATCAGGAATATTTCCAGGCAATACATTGGGAAGAATAGGTGGGCCACCAGCATAGTATGGCTGATCCGTGTCCTTCACGAGATCCCACGTTTCCAAGTTGAATGTAATTATAACTGCTACGCGCTTACCATTGGGCCAGCGAAGGGGCTTACGTTTTGGAAGAGGTACATACGGGTATTTCATCAAAACATCCTTTTATTCTAGAATTGCAGTTACCAGTTCTCAAGCAAGCGGCCGCAACCGTAGATTTTGTCTTGAAAGTTGTTCTGACGCAATGCGTACCAGTAAGTTGCTGCGTTAATTGCAATGACTGGCTTTTCTAACCATCGTTCGGCTTCTGCGGCGACGGCCATACAGGCGAGATTAGTTCCACACTGAACAATCGCGTCGGGTGAGTCTTCATTTAGCTTTTTTATTGCCTGGCGCAATGTTGAGGGACTTTCATGCGCAATCATCATCGGACTTGGACTTTTTAATCCGATTATATTTGTTACTTCATAGCCAATGTCAGTGAAGAACTTTTTTACGTTAGTATCTCCGACAGGCATGTAGGGCGTGAGGATACCAATTCGCTTTATTTGTTTTTCTGATTTATACGCATCCAGAGCAGCTTGGCATGCATGCGATCCCATTGCGACGCGTCTTCCAGCGCGTGCTTCAACTTCTTTAAGCAAATCATCGGCTCTGTCGGCCCCATCCCAAAAGGTTTCCGCCGACATGCCCATAATTATGTAACCAGGGTCACATGAAGTCACGACGTCAATGGATTCCATTGTTGCCGCTCTAATATTATTGAGCATTACCTCAAAACTGGCATCGTCAGTTACTTTGGTATCTGGAATAGCAATACGGCAGAAATGATTAGTAATTCCCGGAGGCTGCATTATCGCATATTCGGGTTCTACGCTTGTGTTGGTTGACGGCGCGATGACGCCAAATTTCATTCGATACCCCAGTGAATCGGTCATTAGGCATCTTCTTCTGCTGAAATTTTGTATGAATCGCGAAGGCAATCTACCATTGATGAACGCATCAAGAATTGTTTCGACAAACTTTTATCAGAAGCAGCTTTCATGAATTCCTTCTGGCGTGCTTCCTGAATGTTTTTGTCAGCGGATTCCATAAGCTTTTTATTTCTTTTGGTGTGAGCTTGAATGAAATCGACACAAATTCCTCTACGTTGTTTGTCGTAGAGAGAGAGTTCATAATCAGCGTCGGCTTTTCCTTTTATGATTCTTACAAGTCTTTCACAGAGGTTGAAAGCGTCATGAAGACCGCCATTCATCCCCATCCCACCCAGGGGGTTATTAATATGGGCAGCGTCACCAGCTAATACTACACGCTTATTTGGATAGTAAGTTTCTGCGACACGTTGGTGCACTTTGTACAGAGTTCTGTGGTGCACGTCGTATTTTTTATTCTGAGGGGTTAAGCGCTGCAACCTATCTTCAATATAGGTGTCTGATAGTAACTCCTCGGGAGAAGCTTCTATTTTAGTCGGTATCAAGACACGCCATAATTCGACGGTTTTTAGTAGAACACACCATTCATCGGGATCGGATACATAATTTACCCAACTTAAATCATCAAAGTGGTCTTCGAATGGAAACTTAGTCGAGACGACTAGGAATCTTTCGGGATAGGTCATGCCATTGAATAGAACGCCGGCGCTCTGACGTACTGTGCTGTTAGATCCGTCTGCACCGATAAGGTAAGATCCACGTCGTTTGCATTCTTTCTCGCCGTCAAAGCTGACGACATCGACGTGGTTAGCTGCGACGTCAAAACCCTGCACGCGGTTGCCCATAAATACGTTGGCATGTGGATATTCTTTTAGCATTTCCAGAACGGTTCTGGTCATTTTGAATTGTTCACATTGAAGTCGGTAAGGGTGGTTGGTTTCGTCCCCTAAATCCGCCAACTTGAATTTTGCTACTTCGCCAGAACGTCGATCGCGATATTGGTAATCGTGTACAATGAGACCTTGGGGGATTAAGTTTTCAGTTACACCCAAAGTGTCAAGAAGATCGAGGGTAGGAGGATGAAAAGTGGATGCTCTAAGATCCACTGGAAGATCTAATCCTGCTTCTAGTAATGTTACAGGAATACCTTGCTGAGCTAAATATAAAGCGCTTGTGCAACCCACCGGACCAGCTCCTGCTATAATAACAGGATGATCCGTTGTAGGTGAAGCGGAGTTTATTTCCTCTTTTATATTGTCTTTTTTCACGTTGTTCACCTCATCGCTGAGCATTATTAAAATATCAGACTTAGTGAGTTCTAGGTATCAACTTGTCGGATGCATTTTTCTTAAACTAGCGCTTCGTGCTTGGACCTGTCCTAGTGAAGCGCTGAATTAATCGTAAGGCGGTTATTCGCGTTCGCTGAGCTGAATAAGTTGGGCTGCATTTCTACCCGCCAACTTTCCAAGACTAGTGGCGGTCAAAAGACCATTTCCAGCGATATAGCCGCTTGCACCTGGTCCTGATATCCCACGCGCAGCACCGCCGCCTGCAAAAAGGTTAGGGAAATGAGTTTTGTCTTCCCGCAATACTCGTGCGTTTTCGTCAATCGCTAATCCACCTTGAGTGTGGAATAAGGCTCCGGTTACTTTTGCTGCGTAGTAGGGAGCCGTAAGAGGTTCTTTCCCAGAAAAGTTTCGACCAAATTTATCAACATGGTCGCCAATTGCGCTATTTTCGGCTTCTTTAATTGTCGTAGACAGGGCTTCACGAGGTAATCCTAATAGGTCAGCAAGCTCATTGATAGTTGATGCTGATTTGATGGCACCAGCTTTAATAGCTTCTTGATAGTCATCAAATTTCAGCATGAGTTCATGACGCGTTTCGTCAAAAATGCTCCATGCTACACTATCGGGTTGAGCAAGGATTTTGACGGCCTGTTCTGAGTAGCCCTGCGTTTCATCTGAAAAACGCTGTCCTTCACAATTAACTTGAAAACCACCTTCCATAATGAGTGGCCATAAAATCGGGATACCGTGCCCATAGGCTAGACCGCCATGACCTTGATAAGCACTCATATCGTCTAGCTTTGCACCGAGTGCGTCACCCCATTTAATGGCGTGGCCTTTGTTTCCAGGGTGGCCGTGAAACACACCTTTCGACATCTCTGGGATATATTTCTCTACAAGCGTTGGCTCACCTGCAAAACCACAGGATGCGAGAATGAGTGCGCCGCACCCTATGACTTCACTTTCTCCGTCAGGACGAATGAATTTTATCCCACGAATACGATCATCTGATCCAACGTATAAAGTATCGGCAAGGGCATCGGTTAGAATGTCCACATCAGCTTTTTCTGCTGCACTTTCCAGTGCTGCCATAAGCTCGCCACCTGAGCGGTTAGGCATGCCATACATACGCATCGCAGAGTGACCGGGATAGAGGAAGCCGTCTAGCAGGTCTAAATTTACGCTATGAACATCTCGCAGCCATGCAACAGTTTCGGCAGAGGTTTCTGCAAGCTTGGAAACAACCGCGTCATCAATTTGCCCATTGGTTTTTGACCGAATATCGTCCGCAAAACGTGTTGGGCTATCGTCGATGCCATTTGCGGTTTGCTCTGGGGTTCCAGCAGCTGGAATTAGCCCAGTCGACATTGCTGTCGTCCCCATCAAGGACGAGTCACGCTCTAATATAAGAACATCCAGTCCAGCATCGCGAACAGCTAGAGCTGCACACAACCCGCAACCGCCTCCGCCGACGATGACGACAGGGTAATGAATATCGAATGTTGCAGGGCCATTATAATCTATATGGGTCATTTCTCTTATTTGCCCAGATGAGGTAATATGGACAATGAGGTTTTGGGTTTTGATCGAGTAGTGACTATTGCTCGCTCAAAAGACTTATTCTCCAGCCTCTGAGATATAAAAGAGAGAAATATTCTTTAAGGATGGAGTGCAATGACCATGACCGAAAATGTAGTTATTGAACCAGGACAAGCTGCTAAAGCATTTTTAAATGCATCATCTAAGCGATTGTTAATAGGTGAAAATTGGCAGCCAGCATCCTCCGGGAAAAACTTTGAAAGCATTGACCCAGCAACAGGTGAGGTCTTGGCTACTTTATCCCTTGGTGAGACTGCTGACGTTGATAAAGCGGTTGCTGCAGCGCGCAAGGCTTTAACAGACAGTGCTTGGACCTCTTTAACTCCATCCGAACGTAGTAAAATTCTTTGGAAAATAGGTGATCTCATTGATGCAAACATTGATGAGTTGGCGGAATTAGAAACCTTAGATCAAGGTAAGCCGCTTTTTGTAGGCCGATGGGCTGAAATTCCAGGTGCAGCCGAGCAGTTTAGGTATTTTGCAGGGCAAACGACCAAAATTGAAGGTGCAACAATTCCGACATCTATAAATTACCAGCCTGAGGGAAAACGTGTCCACGCTTATACGCGCAAAGAGCCAGTCGGTGTAGTTGCTGCGATCGTGCCTTGGAATTCGCCACTCGTCCTTACTGCAATGAAATTGGCTCCGGCATTAGCCGCAGGTTGCACCGTCGTTTTAAAGCCAGCGGAAGATACATCTTTAACGGCAATCCGTTTAGGTGAGTTGATGATTGAAGCGGGGTTGCCTGCTGGCGTGCTGAACATTGTTACAGGGTTGGGCTCAGGTGCAGGGGCTGCATTGGCGAGCCATGAAGGTATCGATAAGGTTACCTTCACAGGTTCTACAGCGACGGGGCGATCTATTCTCGAAGCCGCAAAGGGCAATCTAAAAAAAGTGTCGTTGGAATTAGGTGGAAAATCACCTGTAATAATAATGGACGATGCTGATTTAGATTTAGCTATTCCCGGTGCTGCAAACGCTATTTTGTTCAATGGTGGACAAGTCTGTGTCGCAGGATCTCGCGTATATGCTCATTCTTCAGTGTATGATAAAGTTGTATCTGGATTGACCGCTGCAGCTGAAGGTGTCCAGCTTGGACATGGGCTAGATCAATCTACGCAGATGGGACCGCTAGTGAGTGCACGTCATGCCGAAAGAGTAGCTGGATTTGTAGATCGCGCGAAACGCGCAGGTGCTAAAGTGGAAACCGGTGGTGAACGTTTGAGCGAAAATTCATGCTTTATGAAACCAACTGTCATTAGTAACGTTACTTCTGATATGGAAATCGTGAAAGAAGAAGTATTTGGGCCTGTCGTGGTTGTTACATCATTTGATGAAATCGATGAAGTAACAGAACTTGCTAATGATTCAGATTATGGACTAGCTGCCAGTGTCTGGACTGAAAGCTTATCTACAGCGCACCGAATGGCCGAAGATGTTCGTGCAGGAACGGTATGGATAAATTGCCATCTGATGTATGATGCGAGCCTTCCAATAGGCGGAATGAAACAATCAGGTTGGGGCAGAGATAGTGGTCATCAGGCCGTCGAAAATTACCTAGAAACCAAAACTATCTGCGCGGTAATTTAGAGTATGTCTCGTTCTGTCCGCGTCGCAGCATTCACTAAAGACAGCGGTAAATACTGCGAATTTAAAACACTAACTTTAGGTGATCCTGGGCCAGATGAGGTTGTTATCAAGGTCAGAGCCGTTGGTATTTGTCATACTGACCTCTCAATCTCTGAATTTATGCCAAGACCAATGGTATTGGGGCACGAAACAGCGGGTGAAGTCGTTCAAATAGGATCCAATGTTACTAACGTAAAACTTGGTGACAGAGTTGTCGCTACTTTTGGCTCCTGCGGGACGTGCTCTACCTGTCGCAAAGGTAGCCCAGCCTATTGTATAGATCATATGGACATGAATTTCGCAGGTGTACGTCCAAATGGCGAAGCCACGTTAAAACAAGATTATGATGAGCCTGTATTTTCTGCTTTTTTTCAGCAATCTGGTTTCGCAGATTATGCACTGGTGCAAAGTAATAATATCGTACGTATTCCAGATGCTTTGAGCTTTGAACATGCTGCTCCATTGGGCTGTGGTATCCAGACCGGAGCGGGCGCAATTCTGAATTCTCTAGAATGTGAAAAAGAGGAATCTGTTGTCGTCTTTGGGGTAGGTGCAGTTGGTCTTTCGGCTGTCATGGCTGCAAAACATGTTGGAGCATCCCCAATAATCGCAGTTGACTTGGATCAGGACCGCTTAGCCCTAGCCAAAAAATTTGGGGCGGAACATATAATATCAGGAAAAGACGCGGACTTAGTTGAAAAGATAAAGTCCCTAACTGGGGGCGGAGCACACTACTCTTTAGAGGGCACTGGTAATGTCGATATTTTTCATGCTGCAGTGCTGTGTTTACGTCCCAAAGGAAGTTGCGGTATTTTCGTAGCCCCAGGCGTGTTTGGTGAACCTATTCCTCATCCTGGTGGGATACATTTCATGAATACAAACCTAATTGGGATTATTGAAGGGGATAGCGTGCCCGATGTGTTTATTCCGGAATTAGTGGATTTACACTTGGACGGCACGATGCCCTACGACGAATTTATCACGACATATCCGTTTGAAGACATAAACAAAGCTTTGAGTGATGTGCGTGCTCACAAAGTTATAAAACCGGTTTTGACGTTTGATGCCTAAAGCTTGTTTATGAGGTTTATGGCTTCTGAAGTGTCAACGACTTGGGCATATTTTGCTTGCATATCAAATAGGTTTGCTTCGTGCGGTGCCGAATGGCGATCTCCACACGCATCAGATACAACAAAAGTTGTAAAACCATGAGAACAGGCGTCGACACAGCTTGCTCTAATGCATCCACTTGTGGTCAGTCCGGTTAGTAAAACACAATCTATTCCCATAGCCGTTAGAGTAGACGAAAGCGATGTTCCAAAAAACGCGCTAGGGTATTGCTTGTTTACGACAAGCTCATCGTCTCTTGGCACAAGTCCCTTTGGCCAAGCCCCCCATTTAGAGCCTTCAATCATATGTTTTAACGGTTTAGTTTTTTCAAAAAACCTTCCAGCATTTATCATACTTGGATGATAAACCACGTTTGTATAAATTACTGGAATACCGGCGTCGCGCGCTTTTGATTGTATTCTTATGGCATTTGAAAGGGCATCTTCAACCTCGGCATAAAGATTACACTCTGGATCGAAATATCCTTCAACAAAATCAATCATAAGAAGCGCTGGGCGTTTGCCAAACTTCAAATTTGTATCGAATACATTTTCGTAATTTTTATCTAGTTCAGCCGTCATTTTTATTCTCCTCAATCAAAGAATAAGGAAATTGGTTTTAATGTGCCTCCTTACTAGCTGATCTCCGTTCTGCGGTTATTTATTAGCGCTACATAGACGGTTGCCAAATCTAAGTTTTAAGTAAAATAATACCTTAGGAGATGATGTGGCTAAATCCGCTAAAACAACAATCAAAGAACTTGCATCCCAAACACGTAAGATTTGTGGTGAAGATCAAATCTCAATCGACGTGTCTGAAAGAGATTTTTTTGCACGCGATCTTTACGAGGCTGGCAAACGGCCAGATATCGTTGTTGCGCCCAGTTCTAGAGAGCAAGTCGTTGATATTGTTAAGCTTGCCATAGATTCCGGTCGAGCAATTCACATGCGCGGCGGCGGAATGTCCTACTCGAATACCTTTTTGCCATCGCAGGCCAAGGCAATTTTGCTAGACATGCGAAGCTTAAACAAAATTCGAGAAATAAACCCTCAAGATTTATACGTAACTGTCGAGAGTGGATGTACTTGGGCTGAACTAGATGAAGCATTAAAGCCTCACGGACAGAGGGCGGTATTTTGGGGGCCGGCTTCAGGATCAAAAGCAACAATTGGCGGATCAATGTCGCAGGGCACTGCTAATAACAGTTCTACCGTCAATGGCACCTCATCTGATGCAATCCTTAGTTATGAGATAGTCACCGGTAAAGGTGACATACTGCACACCGGCTCAGATGCGATCAGTGACCATCTTCCTAACTTTAGACCTTATGGGCCGGACGTATCAGCTTTGTTTAACGCTGATGCAGGTGCATTAGGAATAAAGACGGCAATAACTCTTAAAACGGAACCTCGGCCCAGTTCACTTGGCGGCGTCTCATTTGCCTTTGAGAGCTTTGAAGAGATGAGCCGCAGTATTCGACTAGCTGCTATGGCAAGCCTTCCCAGCGCTGTTGTCGGCATGGATGCCAATACTGCTGAACTTCGTTCAGGCAAGGTAGGGCTCGCAGAAGACTTGAAGAAACTGTGGCAGATAGTTTCTACAGCGCACAATCCTTTACGAGGTTTAGTAAGGGGGGTGAAAATAGCGTTAGCTGGTCGCGCTGTATTTGAAAAAGCTCAGTTTACAGCTCATTTTCTCGCTGAAGCACATAATGATCAAATGCTGCAGCTTAAGGAACGTAACTTAAGGGCTATTGTAGCGCCGTTTGGCAAAGAGATACCAAGTGCAGCTATTTCGATGATGCGCTCAAATCTATTTCCAGATCTGCCTGTTACTCACTTTGATGGACGAAAATTATTGCCTATACATGGCATTTTCCCGTGGTCAAAAATTGAAGCTTTTCAGCAAGCCTATTCGAAATTAATTCAATCTCATCAGGTAGCTCTGACTGAAGCTGGTATCACGATTGCTGATATATGCAGCGCTTTAGGAAAAAATGGATTGCTCTTTGAACCGGTGTTTTACTGGTCAGATAAACTCGATCGCTTCCACCATGAAATGGCTCCAGACGCTATCGCAGCATCTTATGTTGATGCGGATGACAACCCAAAAGCTAGAGATCTTATTGAGGCGCTAAAAGGTGAAATTATCAACTTAATGAACCAGCACGGCGCGGTACATATGCAGATAGGAAAACTCTATCCCTATATGGCTGGACGAGAAGAACAAAATGCATCTTTTTTGAAAGAGCTAAAGATGCTTTTAGATCCCGATAATGTAATAAATCCAGGTGCGCTTGGTTTAGAAAACTAAAAGGTTGATCCATGACGCAATCAATAAAATTGAAATCACGTCTTAAAGAAAACAAGATACTTTCAGCACCAGGAATTTATGATGCTTTATCAGCTCTTTTGGCTGAGCAGGCAGGATTTGAAAGTGTGTTTCTGTCAGGTTCGGCGTTGGCTTACTCGCAATTGGGTAGACCAGATATAGGCCTCATAACGATGAATGAAGTTGTGGATGCGTGCGCTAGAGTTACCGACCGTATACAAATTCCAGTTTTGGTAGATGTGGATAGTGGTTTTGGAAATGCTGTTCACGCCACAAGAACAATAAGAGTGCTAGAGCAGGCGGGTGCGGCGGCGATCCAAATTGAAGATCAGCTACCAATTAATCCGGCGAATGACTTAAAAGGTCGCCCCTTAGTGTCTGCTGAAGTTATGGCTGATAAAATTAGAGCACTCGTAGATAGTCGAAGAAGTACAACTTTAATAAGTGCACGTACTGACTCGCCATTTTCAGAACCTTTATCGGCTACTGTGGACCGGGTTGGTCTATATCGTGAAGCAGGTGCAGATGTTCTATTTGCAGAAGGTCTAAAAACTGTCGAAGATATGAAAGCAATTGTTGAGGTCGCTGATGGCGTTCCAGTTGTTTATAACCTTCTTCACGCTGATGGTGATTTTAGATCGGCTCAACAGCTGGAAGACATCGGTGTATCAATTGCGCTTTTCCCGGGAGATGCCATCTTATCAAGCGTCGCTGCGATGAAGTCAGCTTTAATTCAATTGAAAGCTGATCAGGCCTTGGCACCAGATAGTCCTACAAAAATGACACCCAAAGAGCTAAATGGCTTATTGGGAACACCAGAAATAATCGATCGTTATAAAGATTTTGCAGGGTGATCCATCATATCAATATCTATACCAAACCCTTTATCAACGGCGTTTTGGTATAGAATGTGGCTTGCAGCTAGGTCTTGAGCGGAGACACCAAGAGATTTGTAAACAGTGATTTGATTTTCATTTTCTCTGCCCACAATTTTTCCGTTTGCAATTTCTCCAATCTCTGCGGCGATATGATCCTCGCTGACCGCACCTTCCTTGATAGCGTTTAATAGTTCTCCAGCAGCAGCAAGCGCTGCGGGTCTATAATCAACGACAAACCTGCTGCGTGTTACAACATCTTGGTCTGCTTCTGCACTTGAGGGAATTGCTGCCCCGACAAGATTGATATGCGTACCATCTTTTATCCACTGTCCTTTAAGTATTGGAGTGGGGGAAGATGTTGTCGTACATATTAAGTCAGCTAGTTTAACTGCATCTGATGCCTGTTTATAGGCCTTGACTGGTTGATTAATCTCTTTACTGACGGAGTCAGCGAAAGAGGAAGCCTTTTCATGATCGCGCCCCCAAACAAGAATGTTTTTCGGAGATCTTACCGCAAGCATCGCGTGGATATGTCGACGCGCTTGTTCGCCACACCCCAGAATGGTCAGAGTTTCAATATCTTTATTCGCCAATAGATCGGTAGCTAATGCGCTTGCCGCTGCAGTTCGGATCGCCGTTAGGGATGATCCTTCAATCATAGCTAAAGGAAGACCCTTTTCAGAATCGAAAACCAAAACCATTCCAACATGTGTTCCATACGGGCTACCAGGCTCTCGTATGTATTTGCACACGAGTTTGATGCCGAAACAATTTGGCGTTGCTATGGTACCCGGCATGATCGCCATTTTGCCTTGGGTATCTGGGATAGGCATGAACTGACGAATTGGGAGCGTTGTTTCGTTATTTGAAACAGCAATCATTGCGTTGCGCATTGCTTCAATACACATCTTCATCGTGAGATGTGTTTCGACCATTGATTCAGTTATGATCTTCATTTTTTACCCACAAACCTCTGAAAAATCATAGCGTCTTCTGTATTGTCAGGACGCGGGAACGGATCTGGCATTTTGTCGTCATTCGGCATTCTAGGTTTGCCAATAGCTCTGAACCATTCCTCTAAACGCGGAGGCATAAACACCCAGAACATATGTAAATCTTCTGTTCCTGTGTTTCTTACAATGTGTTTGTCTTGGTCGGCGAACATCACTGTAGAACCGGGGCCGATATCCTGAGCTTCACCGTTGATAATGACCTGTCCATTACCTTGATAAATAAAGATAAGTTCATGGTTTATTGTATGTCCATGTTCGCGGACTTCGCATCCCGGAGGGAGAACTTGAATTCCGGAGCTGAAGTCGTGATAGGGGTTTTCTTCAGGTGTTATGTAAGTTGTGACATAACCTCTTGATGGCATTGGCTGCCACCAAGATTCGCCTTCATCAGGACCAATGACGAGTGAACGTGTTTTTGTCATTTCTTTTCCTTTTGAGTACGTAAAAATTTTAAAATCGCGGAATTATAGGCTCGCGTATTAGCCATGGGGCAGAAGTGGCCGCCGCGATCGAGTTTGATAAGCTTTGCGTTGGGAATACGGGACGCCAATTCTTCAGAAAATCCAAAAGGCGTTATCTGATCATCCATTGCACCTATGACCAGTGTTTCGCGATCAATTGAATGCACACGAGATCTCAAATCATGAGACATCACAGCTGATAGGCGGCTGAGTTCTACTTCTAATCCAGGAAAGGCATCCATCCGATCCGACAGAAAAGAATGTGATGAATTCATTGTTCCTTGTAGGTGCCATGCCGGGGTAGCTAAGTAAGTACCCATTGTAAGATAGGCTTCAGGGCCACATGAGATAAGAACTTGTCTTCTCGTCTGAAAGAGATGTTGAAAGTAAGCATCGGGTCCAGCCCAGCTACTGGATAAAACTAATTTATCAATCCGGTCGGGAGCCTTTAGCGCAATGTGTTGACCAATAGCACCGCCAGTAGAATGACCCACCAAATGCGCTTTCTCCACCCCCATCGCATCCATCAGTTTGATGAGGTCATCTGCCATGTGCTCGGCGCCCAAAACGACCTTATCTGGAGTTGAGAAACCGACACCTCTATGATCGTGCAAAATGACTTTAAAATGTTTTGCAAAGCTCTCGGCCTGTTTTTGCCAGAATTGGTGTCGACCACCTAATCCAGCAACAAGGAGTAGTGGTTCACCTTCGCCGAGCGTCTTTGTGAAGATTTCTGCATCACCAATATCGTATTTCACAATTGCTACTCCTAAATCTGAGCGACAACTGCTTTGGTTTGCAGGTAATTACTTAGGCCATCAAACCCATTTTCACGACCCCAACCTGATTGCTTATATCCACCGATAGGCAGATCCCAGTCAGCGACTGCAGCTGTGTTGATGCCAACTTGTCCAGCTTTGATTTTACGCGCGGCCTGATGAGCAGTAGAAATATCTTTCGTCCAAATAGAAGAGGAAAGACCGTATTCAGTATCATTTGCTAACGCGATTACTTCATCGAAATCATCAAATTTCTGCGCGACTACGACTGGTCCGAATATTTCTTCACGGACTACTGTCATGCTGTTATTTACATTTCCAATGACGGTTGGAGACATGAAATAGCCTTCGTCACCGATTTGCTGGCCGCCATACACGACTTCACCGCCTTCGTTTTTTCCAGTTTCAATGTAGGAAGAAACCCGCTCAAGTTGACGTTGTGAAATGAGTGGACCCAAGACAACGTCTGTATCTTGGCTTTGGCCAACTTTAAGATTTTGAGCGACGTTGGAAATACCTTCAACGACTTGATCATAGACCGAAGAGTGAGCGTAAATACGAGATACGGCTGTACAGACTTGCCCGCTATTGAAGAAAATTCCCATCGCAGATGCAGGTATGGCTTTTGCGAGGTCGGCATCTGCAAATATAATGTTTGGAGATTTTCCGCCTAGTTCAAGTGTGACTTTCTTAAGGTTACCCGTCGCCGCTGCAGCGATCTTTTTACCGGTTGCTGTAGACCCGGTGAACGCAACTTTATCTACATCAGGGTGCTCAGCTAACATTTGGCCAGCATTGTGCCCGTAGCCTGTTACGATGTTCAATATACCTGCTGGGAAACCTGCTTCAATGGCCAATTCACCCAGTCTAAGGGCAGTAAGCGATGTGTCCTCCGCTGGCTTGAGTACGCATGCGCATCCTGCAGCCAAAGCAGGGGCTAGCTTCATGCCAGCCATAACTAGTGGGAAGTTCCAAGGAACAATAAGAGCGGCCACACCTACAGCTTCTTTCAAGGTAAATGCGTGATTATCGCCCTGCATGTTTACAGAATTTGTCGTTCCGTGAATTTTATCGGCCCATCCCGCATAGTAACGAAAGGCACCGACAGTCGCCATAACATCGACAGGTTTTGCAAGCGAAATAGGTTTACCACCGTCCAATGACTCCAGCATTGCGAGTTCATCGGCATTTTCTTCCAAAAGATCAGCAAGCCTGTTTATTAGGCCCGCGCGAGCAGACGGTTTCATGTCTCGCCACTCTGCGCTTTCAAATGCTGTTCTTGCTGAACTAACTGCTGAATCTACGTCAACTTTTGTGGCGTCTGAAATAGACGAGATGACTTTTCCATTCGACGGGTTTCGGACATCAATACTTCCCGCTGCAGAAGAAGATGTTGGTTCTCCATTTATGAAATGCACGTGAGATTTGTCTAAAAACTTGGAAGTAGATTGTGGAATTTCGATAATTGACATGAACGTGCCTCTGCATGAATTCGTGGATACTCAATTACTATACGGGTGTCCCTTAAGGGACGTAGCCTTAGCCCGATTAATGATCGCCTAGTGGAGATGCATCGTCCGCACCTGATATGATATTTCTGTAGGGCTTAATCGCAATCGTTGCGACAAGAGCACCAAGCAGGAGTAATATCGGAGCGACTATAGAGAGTGAAAGATTGATTTTTGTTTCGTCTTGGAAAACAAAATCAGTCACTAGCCCAACTCCTGTTGGCCCAAGTGTAAGGCCGACCAAGTTTGCAATCAACAAGTATACAGCGACTATTTGCGCTCTTAATCTGTTAGGGGCAACAAGAGGAAAAGTCGCCGTTCCGCAACCAAATGGCATTGCTGCGAAAAATAGTGTCGGGGCTAAAAGGGTCAGCGCTATATGTCCCGATGATGCTAGCGGAAAGGCAATTGCAAATCCTATTGCGGCTATTGCTGCGCTCAAAGCAACGAGTAGGTTCGCACTGTGAACGCCACGTTTCATAAGAATAGAAGCAATTGCTCCCCCGAAGAATACTCCGCCTGAGCTGGACAGCATTAAGACTAACCCAAAGCTTGCGCCAACTTGTTCGGGAAGCCATCCATATGTTCTTGTCATGAAGGCCGGCGTCCAGCTAACGATAGCGTAAGTGGCTGCCGCCATTAGAGAGAAGCCAAAGAACAAGCCAGAAAATAGCCTCGCATTGGCAAAAATATGTTTGGATAAAGCAACGAAGGATTCGCGCATACTTGTCGTGGCGACATCATTTGAAAGCAGCGATTGGCGTGGTGGTTCTTTAACAAGCAACATTAAGAGAGCCAGCAATAGGCCCGGTATTGCAACGACCATAAATACAAGTTGCCAAGTCTTTACCGTTCCAAGCAAAGGAAGGACATAAAGGTCCTGCTTGCTAAGGGCACCAACGATTGCGCCACCTATCATATAGGCAAGCCCTGAACCTAAAAATCCTGATCCAGTGAATAGGCTAATGGCAAGCCCGACTTTTTCTTTGGGAAAATAATCTCCGATGAGGGAATAACCCGACGGTGCTAGAGTTACTTCACCAAGGCCTACAAACGTGCGAGCGAGAAAGAGCAGGGCAAATGTCGTTGCTAATCCGCATGAGAAAGTTGCGAGTGACCAACAAATTATTCCAACGATTATAACCGTTGTTCGACGACCATAATCCGCCAGCCATGCAACTGGAATCGCAAACACCGCATAGAGCAAAACAAATGAAAAGCCTTGTAATAGGCCTATTTGAGTATCGTTTATACCTAGGTCTGCTTTAATAGGATCAATAAGAAGGTTGATAATCTGCCTGTCTACATACCCAACGATAGACGTGATACATAATATAAACACGACGCACCATGCATAGGGGCCGCCAAGTTTAAACGATGAATTTGAATTGGGTTTTGATGCAGACATTGTTTCTTACCCTGACTGTTTTCAAGCGTTTAAATAACGATAGCTGATCGAAAGATTGTTGCTCATTCTTCATTTTCTTGATCACTGGGCGATCATTTAATTTGTAACGATGTTTGACCTCTTTCGAGTTTCCGTAAAGACGCTTAAATTGAAAACATGATGAAAAAACGTATTGGCATTGTAGGCGGCGGAATTGGCGGATTATCCCTTGCTTTGGGGCTACTTAAGCAGGGACGAAATGTTTGTTTGTTTGAACAATCCCCTCAATTGGGCGAAGTAGGCGCAGGATTATCAGTTACGCCAAATGCTGCGTTGGGTTTGGTCTATCTCAACATGACCGAATTTATGGAGAAGCATTCCGATAGACCGCAATGGCAGTATACGTATCATGGTAAGACTGATGAAGAATTAGTCGCGATCGACCGCCGGGAAGTTACGCAGCAGTATGGAGCGCCATACTATCAGATCCATCGAGCCGATTTTCATGACGAGTTAGTGCGTCGTGTGAACTTGCTTGATCCCAACTGCATCAGGCTAGACAAAAGAGCGACTAATATTCAACAGGATGAAACGGGGGTAAAAATACAATTTGCTTCTGGTGAAGAGGAGCATGTTGATGCGCTTATAGGCGCAGATGGTATTCGTTCTCTGGTGCGTGATGAAATTTTCCAAGACGATGAACCTGCATTCACGGGGTATGTTGCGTGGAGAGGCCTTATACCAAGTGAGCAGTTACCATCGTGGTATGGTGAAGCTGCGTCACGAGTGTGGGTCGGGCCGGGTAGGAGCTGTGTATGCTACCCTGTGAGGCAAGGTAAACTCATAAACTTTGTTGCATTTGCCAAGACAACTGAATGGTCAGAAGAAGGTTGGTCTATAAAAGCAGAGCCAGATGAAATCGCACGGGTTTTTGAAGGGTGGAACGATAAAGTAACTGAGCTGGTAAAAAACGTTCCGAACGAAACGGCTTTTAGATGGGCCTTGTTTTCCCGTGAACCAGTTTCGACCCTTATAGAGCAAAACGTTGCTTTGATTGGGGATGCTGCGCATCCTATGTTACCTTTCTTTGGACAAGGGGCGTCTTCAGCTATCGAAGATGCAGTTGTTTTAGCTCGCTGCTTTGATGCTGCTGAAACAACGGATGATGCTCTCTTGAAGTACAATAAAGCAAGATATGAAAGAGTTTCATTCCTGCAAAGAGAATCCAATTTGGGTGGCGAAAGATTACAGGGTTTAGACCCTTATGTATTGAAAAATCAGCCACTCAAGAATGAAGATGCTCTTGGTATATTTAAATATAACCCGGTGCAGGTTTCAGTTTGAAAGTCGATGCTCCAACTTTAAAAACAGCGGATGGTAATTTGAAATGACGACTAGGAATATAGATGATCTAAAAGGTTTGGGTGCTGAAATAAATGGCAATGGCCGCGCATATTTCGATGATATCGTAACGGACAATATGTTCGATGCATTGTTGGAATTATCAGCAGTTGTTTGGACCTTTAGAGACAGACAAATTGTTTTAGAGCGTATTCTGAAAGACAAAGGTCTAGACGTCTCCAATGAGATTGAAGCCTACGTTCCGACCGATAGCGAATTGGAAGAACGAAAAACTGAACGCGACGAAATGATATCGCGCGTTTTCGAGTGTTTTCTGCGCCGTCCAAACAGGGAAGCTGCCGAGTCACCAGATGATCCATCAAAGCGCGATATTCCAGATGCTAAGATAAACCTATAGAGGACAATGACATGAGCCGAGGAAACATTGGAATTCTACCGAGACCCACAAAGTTAGCCGACGAGAGTTATCTTGAATATGTTGAATCGTTTCGGAAAATGCTCATTCAGCGTATGTTTCCAGCTGTAGCTGCTCAAGGCATAGCAAGCTATGAGGACTGGAAGGCAAAGAATGAGACTAAAGATAAAGACGGCGATGATCTTGCTGATATAAAATCAGCTTTTCGTTCAGTGCCTGCAACGCGAGTTTGGCAACGCGGCGTTAGATCTCAACAAGAAATGATGTGGCGCCGCACGCGAGAATCTTTTGTAAAAGATGCTGAAGACCATCTTGAAGAGTTAGATGCTGCAGAAGCAAAAGGGCCCGGTAAATTATTGTACGATGAGTCTTTTGTTACGCCAGGATATACGCGTCAAGAAATTCACTTACAACCAGGCGGCTACACAGACGATCCGATTGGTGGGTTGGTATTTCACTATGGAACCAAAGTATTTTATGAAGGCACAAATGATCAGGATGAGCTGCATGCAGAACTTGCTGGTCTCTTAGCCATACCGGAAGGTCGATTTGAACGTATTTTGGATGTTGGATGTAGCATTGGCCAAGCCACGCTCCAGCTTAAAGAAAACCACCCTGATGCTGAAGTCATAGGATTAGATGTAGCTCTACCATTATTACGTTATGGGCACATGTGTGCAGTACAGCGCAATGTGGACGTGACTTTTCAACAAGCATTAGCAGAAGACACAGGATATGAAGACGATAGCTTTGATGCAGTCTTGTCCTATATATTATTTCACGAAATACACATCGACAAAATACCTGAAATCGTGAAGGAGATGCACCGTATTTTACGTCCCGGTGGTACCTTTACTATTTTCGAATTCCCCAACAATTATGGTCAAACACTGGACCCAGCATATCGGTTTTTAATCGACTACGATTCTAAAAATAATTGCGAGCCATACTCGGTTGATTTTGTCGAATGCAACTTTGTTGGAATGCTAGAAAAAGCTGGTTTCGATATCACTGAAGGAAAGCCTTCTTCAAATCCATTCCTACAGTCATTGGTCGCTACTAAACGCTAGTGCAGGCCTCTTTAAGCGTTTGAATGAAAGCATGTTGAACTGGGTGATCTACTGTATTTGCGCGGTAGATCAGTCCTGCTTTGCGAGACAATTTTTCTGTAACTTTGAGTATGGTCAATTGACCTAGGTCGATATCTTCCTCTACCATGTGTTTTGGTAGAAGAGTTATCCAAGGCGGGCTTTGAGCGATAGATTTCAAGACTGTCAGCGAATTTGATTTTATACGAATAGGTGACTGGGTTTCGCCTTTGCTCGTAAAAATATAGCTGTACAAATCGTTAGCGCTTTTCTCATCGACGACAGCCCAAGGAAAAGAAGCAATTTGCTTGAAGTCTATGTCATCAATTTTTGATAACGGGTGTTTCTGGCTGACGACATAACAAATTTCGATGTCTATTAGTGGTTCGACGACAAGATTTTCTGCGACTGGTACGAATGGAATATTAGAGAAGATAATATCGAGATCACCCGTCTCCAATTTTTTGACTAGGTCTTCGAAAAGTCCGCTAATAACTTCTATCTCTAGGTTATTATGTTGCAGAGCGACCTCTCCAATAATTTTTGGTAATAGGTTTGCCGCAAACATGGGAGCCATTCCGATCCTGAATGGAATTTGTCTTGATTGAGCGACATCTATGTCATCTATAGCGACCGCTACTTCTTTTAAAATGAGCTTAGCTCGGTGGTATAACTGTTCTCCGGATGGGGTTACTTGAAGACCGCGGGTTGATCGTGAAATTAGCTCAACGCCGAGACGAACTTCCAAGTTTTGGATACTTCTGGTCAAAGCAGGTTGGCTTATTGAGACTGCTTCAGCAGCTCGAGAAAATGTGCCATGATCTACAATAGCGACAAAGTGACGAAGTTGTTTAAGTTCCATTCTCTATTGATAAATAATAGGCATAACCAAAGCAACAACTATACGTTTTATACATAAATATACTCGGTAGGTGAGCGAAATTGTTTAGTGAATTGAGGAAGGAACCTGCCTGATTAAGATGGAATATTCGTTTTATGAAACCATAAAACACTGCCCAGAAAAACAGCTTTTCAAGATAAATCATAAACGAAAAGTACATCATGGGGATGGAGGAAAGTTAGTTTGGAAACGATTAATCAGCACGATACCTCATTGAATGAAAATGAGCTTTTCTGGAAAGAAGCCGCGCAAGCGATAGATTGGGATGTTCCTTTTTCAAAAACATTGGATCAAGACGAGTATCCTTCAGGGCGCTGGTTCTTAAATGGGTATCTGAACACTTGCTATAACGCTGTGGATCGTCATGTTGAGGCAGGGGATGGCGATAAAACAGCACTTGTTTTTGATAGCGCCTATTCTGGACAGAAATTGCGATATTCTTACTTAGAATTGCAGGATGTCGTCGCCAGAACAGCGGGTATGATTAGTCGTCACGGCGTGAGCAAAGGTGATCGTGTTGTCATATATATGCCAATGGTTCCTGAAGCTGTTTTTGCGATGCTGGCTTGCGCTAGAATTGGTGCAGTACATTCAGTTGTATTTGGTGGTTTTGCGCCCAAGGAGTTGGCTAAGCGGATAGATGATGCCGAGCCGGTCTTAGTTCTAACTGCTTCATGCGGTATTGAGCCTAAGCGCGTGATTGCTTACAAGCCCATCCTTGATGAGGCATTGTCTTTATGTAGTCATCAGCCAAAAAATTGTATTTTATTACAACGTGATGCGTTAGAGGCAGATATATCCCAATCGGGCTTCGTTGATTGGAGTTCAGCGTTGAAAGATGCTGATCCGGTACCTTGCGTATCAGTTGCGGCAACAGACCCATTATACATTCTCTACACATCGGGAACGACTGGATTACCTAAGGGTGTTGTCCGAGATAATGGTGGGCATGCAGTGGCTTTGATTTGGACCATGAAGCATGTCTATGGTGCACAGTCGGATGATGTGTTTTGGGCTGCTTCAGATATTGGTTGGGTCGTTGGACATTCATACATCGTGTATGCGCCCCTATTGCTGGGGTGTACGACGGTTCTATATGAAGGAAAACCTGTCGGTACACCCGACGCTTCAGCATTTTGGAGAATGATTGAAGAATATAAGATCAATACTCTATTTACCGCTCCAACTGCTATTCGAGCCATTAAAGGAACGGACCCTCAGGGTAAATTGCTTCAGGACTACGATTTATCAAGTTTACGAGCGCTTTTCTTAGCGGGAGAAAGGTCTGATCCGGATACAATAGAATGGTCACAGGATGCGTTAGGTGTACCTGTGATAGACCATTGGTGGCAGACGGAATTAGGCTGGCCTGCCATCGCAACGTGTCTGGGTGGAGATCAAAGAGATATCAAAATAGGGACTGCTGGCAGAGCTGTACACGGATATGAATTTGATTTTCTAGATGAAAGTCACAACTCTGTTGGGGTAGGCCAATCGGGCGATATCGTTGTGAAACTTCCATTACCGCCTGGTTGTCTTACTGGCTTATGGGAAAATGAGAGTGGGTTTCGTAAGTCATATCTTGAGGACCATCCCGGTTACTATCTGACCGGAGATGCAGGCTTTATCGATGAAGATGGCTATATTTCTGTTATGGGCAGGATAGATGACGTTATAAATGTTGCAGGACATAGGCTATCGACTGGGGCAATTGAGGAAGTTGTATCTGCTCATAAAGATATTGCAGAATGTGCAGTGTTCGCGATGCCCGATGCAACAAAGGGCGAGGTCCCCGTTGCTCTTTTTGTGTTAAATGTTGATGCACCCGCAACACAGGACGAAGTGTCTAGTCAGGTGATTGCAGACGTCAGGAGCAATATTGGCGCTGTGGCATCGTTTAAGGCCGCGCTTGGTGTTTCTAAACTTCCCAAAACACGGTCTGGCAAAATTTTAAGGGGAACAATTCGGAAAATTGCGCAAAAACAAACCTTCGATACACCGGCCACAATAGAGGATGAAAGTGCGTTGGACATCGTCAAAGATGCTCTATCCAAATATGCATCTAATGCATAAATATATCCTACTTTATATTGGATAGGCAAACTTAGGCACGATAAGGTCACCTTATTCTAAAGGAGTTTGATATGGCTTTTAATTCAAGACCGCTAAGAAAAGTTACTCAAGAAGAAATAGATACATACAATCGCGACGGAGTAGTTTGCCTTCGCAATGTTTTTGATACTGATTGGATTGAAAGCCTTGTTCCAATTGCAAAACGGCTAGTCGTCGATAAGGAAGATTTTGGTCTTTTACCAACATTGCCTGGTCGGTATATGGCGCGGTGCATACCAGAATTTAGACGGCTAATATTTGACAGTCCGTTGGGTGAAGTTTCCGGGCAGGTTCTGCAGTCCAAGGAAATACGTTTCTTTTTCGATGAGTTCTTCGCCAAGCCACCGAAATCTGATGCCAAAACAATTTGGCATACCGATAGAATGGGTTGGCCCACGGTTGGAAATATGGTGCCGTCTTTATGGATGCCTCTAACTAAAATCAAGAAGTCAAACTCTCTTGAATGTATCGCCGGATCACATGATCAGGATGTTAAATACTGGTTGTTCTCTCCGAATGCTAGAAAGATGAGCAAGCCAGAGGACCGCGTTCCACATCCAGATTGCGAACCATTGCGTGATGACCCGAATGTCCGTTTTCTAAAGTGGGACATGGAGCCGGGCGACCTTCTGATTGTTCACCCTTGGACATTGCATTATTCTGGAGGAAACCCTCTTGATGATTGGCGCATTGCTGTTTCGCTGCGTGTTTTTGGTGACGATATTCGTTGGGCCCCACGTCCAGATTGTGTAAACCTTGCTGGTGTGAGTTTTGATGAAATGCTCGAAGGCGAAAAACCTATGGGGTCTCATTTCCCTCTTCTGTGGTCGGAAGATGGACGAAAAGATGGGGACAGCCAGTACCCGCGTGGTTTTGCAACAAGTTGGGCTCCGACACCAATGCAGGGTGTGAACGAGTACAAAACTTTCACTCAGATGAAATCTTTGGAAGCTGAAGGGAAGTTGGAATAGATTACTCTATTCCGTTTCCACAAAACCTGAGCAACTTAGTCTAATTCTGGATCAAGTGCTTTGGTAATGCGCTCGACGAATGCTCTTCCTAATTCGTCGAGCTCAGCTTGCTGTTCTTTGTTAGGCTGCAATTTGTCTATTTCGCTGGTGGCGTCGATACCGTGAGATTGTAAAACCATTTCCAACATTCGTGTTCTGTCTGTTAAAACCCAAACTTCCTGCGCTAAAGTGAGCACAGCTTGTCCAAGACTATCTATGTCTTTGGGTGCAAGTATCTTCTGTTTAGGTGTATTGTATGATGCTGGGTTTCTGGGTTCGCTCATGGCTTTCGTCCTTGTACTACATGAGGGTAAGCCATAGGGGCGTCTCCACGGGCCGTAACATCTACAAATCCAACTTCGCGCGCCAATTCACCAAGGTCTAATGATGCAGATGCTCTCCAATGAGGTTCACCTCCAAACCGTGCTGCATTGTCTGCTTTCCAAACAGATAGTTTATCCATGTCAGCATAGCGGGTGACGTCACTCATCAATAAATCTCCACCTGGTTCAAGGACACGATAGGCTTCCTTAAACAATGCTTTGATTATACGAGCTGGAACTTCATGTAGTAGAATATATGAAGCGACAAGGTCGAAACTATTGGCATCGAAACCTGTCTTTTCAGCTGGCCGTTGATATAGTTTCCACGGCAGTTTTTTGGCATTGGCGACACGGTGGCAGTGTTCCAAAGCGCGTTGAGACAAATCCACACCGACTATTTCGGCGCTTGGGTAACTTTCTGCTAGAGCAACTGTGAAATGACCCGTTGAGCACCCCATATCAAGAATGCGTTTGTATTCTTCTTTTGGAGCGCGCGAAGCCACTTTTTTCCGCATCTGGAATATATTGCCATCAAACAAATCATTCACCATTTTTCGATGAATGAGTTCTCCGTGGATGTAGCCTGCATATTCATGACCATCCCAGCCACCTTCAGTGCGATGAAATTCAACATTTTTCCAATAAGCTGGAGCCTTTAAATCCTTATCTAAAAAGAGAGATGCTGGACCGTTTTCCAAGTCCGATAACTCTTTCTCGATTTCAGGCTGAAATTCTTCAAATGCTTGAGTGGCTATTGCTGCATGATTGCGCGCATGCCAGTCACCGATTAGACGCTTAACCCGAACAGCAGATGACGATTGCGTTTTTTTATCTAATAGTCGCGCACGTTCGTTCAAGTTCTCTGGTAACGTGCTTACTTCACCAGCTAGTTCCGCAATATCTGCGTCCGCTTTGCGACGTAACTTGTCGCTACCACGAAACAGATGCGTGAGGAATTTCATTGATGCTCGACCGCGTTGTTTGAACTGAGGATTAAGGGCGTCATTCGTCATGGGGTTCATTCCGTTTTTTAGCGCGGGCTGAAACAGTCGTGGTAGACTGTTTTGACCAATCTGATGTTAAAGAATGCGGGGATGTTTGAGTGGCGTCAATGAATGAAACAATCGCTGAATTCAAATGACTTAGCGCCTCATCTCTTTCAGTCGACAATGCCTTGCTTTTGGCTTCTCTTATTCTGCCATAGGTGCCGTTAAAGTAGTGGTCCATATTGTCGTAAATCAGGGCATAACCCATATCATCACCGGCAGCATGAAAACTGACTAAATGGTCCTCCCACTGAGGTGCGATGCCGGGGACAATGTCAGTCGTTCCGGTTACGATTAACATTGGGGCACCAAAGTCTGCGCTTTGTATTTTATCTAGATAACCGGGAAATGGACCGGGCGGTGAAATTGCAACGATAGCTTTAGGTCGATAGTTCGATTTGACCGCAATGGAAGAAGAAGGGCCACTAAGTGCAAATCCTCCGGCCATTTGGGCGATTAGTGCACCATAAGAATGTCCCATAACGAATAAATTATCCGTTTGAAAATAATCAGCGAGGACATCGTAGTCTTCAACGCGTAGCGGCAAAGATTCGTTCTGATTATATTTATCTCGATTGAGGTGTTCTTCTGAATCTACATGGTTAGGTGCAGCAATTCGGAAGCCTGATTTTGCTAACGGAATTAGAATAGATTCGTACCGATCAAATGCCGCATTAGCCCCATGGGAAAAGATAACGACAGGGCATTCAACGCAACCTTCAGGCTCGATAAATCGGACACTTATTTCGCGATTATCTGATGCAGACAGTATTTGAACACTATCATTTAGCGGCGGGCCTTCCTTAACACTCTGACAAGAGGCCAAGCAGATTGCCAAAGCTATCAAAGATGATTTTAGCATTACTGAACCTGTGGCGATGGCGCATTTTCTGGTGAAAATTCAATGCCACGTATTATGGTGTTAGGGAGATAGCTATTGTCCCACTCTTCACCATCTTTTGTTTTGCCTCCAACGCGCAAAATAACGAGATTGGCCGAAGGAATAATATAACCAACCTGATTAGAGTTTCCATCAAATAGGAATAAATCATCGGCTAAATATGGTTCGCTGTGAAGGTTTTGTCCCAATGGAATATCTGGGTTCAGCGGACCTCTTCGTTCGATATATTCGCCTGCAATGTAGACGCCCATGCCTGAGTGAGGGTTTTGAACCGTTGGAGTACGCATGTCTTCGACAAAACCGTCTGGAAGCAGCCGAGTACCGTCCCAGACACCGTCCTGTAGTAACAAAATGCCTAAGCGCATGTATGTTTCTGCTGGTAGCAGGATGCAACATCCTGAATGAGCCGTACCACCTTCACGGTTCAACCAAATTTGGCCGCCTTTAGCTCCTATGGGCTGGAGTATTTCTTGCGACACCCATTGTTGATATTTTTGTCCTGTCGCTCTCTCAATGATTACGGCAATTAGCTCAGAATTGGCATTTGCATAATCATATCGGTCTCCCGGAACACCAACGAGCGGATATTCATTTATTATCACTTCTGCGTGGCGAGGATGTAGATAGGCACGATTGAGCACATGGGTGCTCTCCTTAGCTGGTCCTTGGGGCAACAATCCAGATCTCATATCGAGAAGATGGCGAACCAATATATCTGCTTTGGGGGTGTCTTGCCATTCAGTTATAAAGTCTGATGCTGATTGATCTACAGACTCTATAAAACCAGTCTTTATCGCTGCACCGATTGCAATCGTAGTAAGTGGCTTTGCAAGTGACCTTGAATTGATAAGCGTGTCTTCGTCGGTGCTGTCGTAATAAGTTTCGCTTTCTAAGACACCATCTTTCCAAATTAATAGAGCTTTAGAATTATTAGCCGCGCCGTAAGAGATAGCTTTTTTCAAACTATCATTTGATATGGTTTGAAGCGTTGCTTTGGGTAACGGTTTATACTCTTCACTTCCAGATACATCAGCTAGAGGGTTGTATACGTTCAAGCCGGACATTGCGCCACTGGCATATGCTTCAAACCGCTCCTGATAGAGTGCTTCATAATCTATTTTGTTATCGCTCGTGTTTTCTGAGTCCGTACATGCATTCAAAAGCAAAATGTTCGAGAATAAGAGTGCGGCAATTTTGATAAGATGTTTCATTCCCCTAATGTAGCAAAAAACAACATGAAATGCTCGTGAAGGGCTAAATATTCTACTGGCGGATAAACGGCTAAGCTTCTTGGAGGCTAAAAGTGTTGGCGTGTTAAACAGAGTTACTTAAATCTACAAGGAACCACCATTATGGAAAAGTTTTCAGTGTTTTGCGCTTCATTGCTTCTGCTTAGCGTATTTGGTTGTTCCTCATCGCAGATTTCATCAACTTCAGAGCAGAACGAAGTATCAGAGACGGCTAGACCGATTGGGCCGCCAAGTTTTGCAACTGCAATGGAACGAAATTTACCCCAACAGAAAATATCAGGGAATTTCCAGCCGCTAAAAGAAGTAGAACTTGAGACGTCAAACAAGTTTGCCGTTGCATCAGCTTATGCTGAGGAAATGGACAGCTATAGCCTTCTGATTTGGCAGGGGGGGAAGTTGGAGTATGCAAAATACTTTGACCCATATGACAAAACACTGCGACCCGATTCCGCATCAATGCACAAATCTGTATTAGCTTTATTGGTAGGTGCCGCAATTGGCGATGGCAAAATCAAAAACGTCGATGAGCCAGTTTCCAACTATTTGGATGAGTGGGCCGATCAGCCGCGTGGAGATATTACTTTGCGCCATTTGCTACAAATGAGCAGCGGCCTTAAACCTTTGAGCACAGATGGTGGAGCAACTTCTCCGGCGGCATTGTTTAATATCGACGGCTCCAAGGCGCGAGAAACGATATTAAGTTTACCTCTGCAAGACGAGCCGGGTTCCAAATTTCATTATGCTGGGACCGTTAGCCAATTGCTCGGATTAATTATAGAGCGCGCAACGGGAAAATCTTATTCTGATTATCTTGCCGAAAAAATATGGCAGCTAATTGGTGCTGATGACGCTTATGTCTGGCTAAATGAAGCTGAAGGGTTTCCGCGGACTTACACCTCTCTCATGGCGCGTGCTGAAGATTGGTTGAGATTGGGCTTGCTGGTAAAAGACTCTGGAAGCTTTGAGGGTAATCAGATTATTCCCGCTAGCTATATTGACGACGCTATAACTCCATCTCCTGCAAACCCGAATTACGGTTTTCAAATATGGTTGGGAACAGATCACATCTCCAAGCGTTATTATAATGACGATAAAACCGGATTTTCAGTTTTCTCGAGTGAGCCATTTCTTGTTGATGACATTGTTTACTTCGATGGATTTGGAGGACAGCGGGTATATATCAGCCGTAGCATGGATTTGGTGATTGTAAGAACGGGCGAAATCAAGTTCGATTGGGATGAATCGCGTTTGCCAAACGCTGTTATCTCTGCCCTTAACACCCAATAATCACCGCAGACCGATCAAACCACGAAACCCTGAATACACTTTAGTAAAACACGCTAAATTTTAAGCAACTAAAGTGATCTGGTGAGTGGAAAATGATTCAGTTTTCATCTGTTGAAATATTAGAAGTAGGTCCCCGAGACGGGCTTCAGAATGAGTCTGTTGTTTTCACAACTTCGGACAAATTAAAGCTCATAAATGGAGCTATAGATTCCGGTATTCGACGTCTAGAGGTTGCCAGTTTTGTCCATCCAAAACGTGTCCCTCAGATGGCAGACGCAGAGGCTGTAATTGCAGGCCTCCCTGATCGACCTGATGTGACTTACATCGGACTTGTCATGAATGAGCGTGGGTTAGATCGTGCTCTTGCGACTGGCATTGATGAAGTCGGGTGTGTGACGTTGGCGACCGATACATTTGCTCTCAAAAATCAGGGACAAACGAGTGATGAATCTGTCCAAATCGCAGCTGGGTTAATCAAAAAAGCCAAAGCGGAGGGACGTCAGGCAAACGTGACTATTTCGGCGGCTTTCGGTTGCCCGTTTGAAGGAGAGGTTCCCGTCAAACGCGTAGCTGAAATGGCTGAAGAACTTGCCAAGGCGGGCCCCCATGAAATCGCAATTGCCGATACCATAGGGGTAGGGGATCCAGTTAAAACCTTGAAGTTGATCCAAGCGGTCAATGAGGTCGCATCGGGTATTCCGCTGAGGATGCATTTTCATAATACAAGGAACACTGCAATTGCGAATATTTTCGCAGCTGTGCAGGCAGGCGTAAGCGTAATTGATAGTGCCATTGGCGGCATTGGCGGATGTCCATTCGCACCCAATGCAACAGGTAATGTGGCCACAGAGGATGTGATCTACATGCTTGAACGGGCTGGATTCAAAACAAACATTTCGCTTGATCGCATCAATGAGAATGCGCAGTGGCTGTCTGAAAAAATGGACCGTTCTTTACCCGGAATGGTGAGCCGCGCAGGTGGGTTCCCAACTTCGCAAATTGTCAAACAAGAAAATCTTATTGGATGAAGAGGTACATAATATGAGTTACCGTTTAGGTGTTGATGTCGGCGGCACATTTACTGACCTTTTGTTGTTCAATGACGATACAGGGCAGTCACATAAAACCAAAATCCCATCGACCCCCGATGATCCATCTCGGGCAGTAATTGCGGGGACTGAAGATATCTGTGAGATCGCGGATATTGAACCCAGCGACATTAAATATTTCTTGCACGGGACGACAGTCGCCACCAACGCTATTTTGGAAAACAAAGGCGCGCGTGTTGGCTTAATTGTTACCGAAGGGTATCGGCAGATTTTACAAGTTGCGCGATCCTTTGTACCTGGTGGATTAGCCGCATGGATCGTTTGGCCAAAGCCTACACCAATGGCACTGCTTGAGGACACCGTTGAAGTAAGTGGCCGTATGAGCGCTCATGGCGAGGTCATACGTTCAGTAGATGAAGATCAGGTGCGCGAGTCCTTGAACGCGCTAAAGAGCCAGGGTGTAGAAGCGCTCACGATCTGTCTTATGAATGCTTATGCCAATGGTGAGCACGAGCTACAGGTTGCAGCCATTGCGAAAGAGATTTTTCCAGATCTCACTATTTCGATAAGTCACCAAATTTTGCCAGAAATGTTTGAATATGAACGCGCGCTTACCACTGTGGCGAATGCTGCTGTTCGGCCCGTTGTTGGCAGTTATGTCCATAACCTTGAGACTGCTTTGCGGTCCAAGAAAATGGAAGGAAAAATAAGCCTTCTTCGTTCAGACGGTGGGTTAATTAGTGCTGAAAAATCACAAGAAGCACCTGCAACTCTGTTAATGTCGGGGCCGGCTGGTGGCGTTACGGGAGCTTTGTGGGTCGCAAAGCAATCAGGATATGAAAATATTCTAACTCTAGATGTTGGGGGCACGTCTACCGATGTTGCTCTGATTGAAAACTCTGAACCCAGACTCGTTAGAAATACAGAAGTCGGAGATTTGTCCATTCGAGCTTCCTCGCTTGACGTCAAAACAGTTGGGGCAGGTGGGGGATCGATAGCGCACGTACCAGAGCTAACTGGTGCGCTAAGGGTTGGACCGGAGAGCGCTGGGGCTACTCCGGGTCCAGCCTGCTATTCTAAAGGCGGGGACAAGGCAACAGTGACGGATGCAAACGTCGTTCTCGGGTATCTTCCAGATGAATTGCTCGGTGGTGCATTTAAGCTAGATCGTGAAGCTGCAACTAAAGCGGTTCAGTCAGTAGCGGACAGCCTTGGACTGGACATCTATAAAGCTGCAGCCGGAATAATTGATATCGTCAATGAAAACATGTTCGGTGCTCTGCGAATGATTTCGGTTCAGCAGGGGTATGATCCACGAGATTTTGCATTAATGGGATTTGGCGGTGCTGGGTCATTGCATTCTAACTCTGTTGCCAAGCTCATGGGATCCTGGCCAGTCATTGTTCCGCGTTCTCCGGGTGTATTGTGTGCTGTGGGAGATGCTACGACGAGAGAGCGGGCAGAAGCGTCTGTATCACACTCAAAACGTCGTTCTCAAACGAGCGCTGAAGAAATCAGAACGCTTCTAAAAACTATAGGTGACCGTGTTTTCAACGACCTGCGAGGCGATGGAGTATCTGAGTCAGATATAACGATAACTTACCAAGCTGATATTCGTTATTTTGGTCAGGCATTTGAGATTCCAATGTCTATCGATATTGGAGCGTTTGACACGTCAGGTTCAGGCGATGACGGCCTTGATAAGCTTTGCCAGGCTTTTGATGACGAACACAAACGTATGTTTACGTTCAACATGGATGCTGAACAGGAAGTCGTGAATCTACGCGCTGTTGCTTTAGGGCCGACGCTGGAATTGCCTGCAAGTGAAATTGAAAAAGGTGATGGGTCTCCTTCAAGAGCCAAGATCAAAGATACTAAAATCTTTATCAACGATAGCTGGCATGAAGCAGTAATTTATGATCGCGATAAATTGCGGTCAGAAGACGTCGTTGAAGGTCCGGCAATCGTCGTGGAGATGGATTCGACTGCACTCATCCATCCCGACTGCAGTGCGCTTGTCGATCCGTACGGAAACCTCATCATCAATCCAATCAAAGCGTAAGGAGGGCAATATTATGGTTGCGAATATTATTGAAACGAACTCAACGCCGTTCGCCAAATGTGACGTTGACCCAATTACTCTGGACTTGGTTGAAAACGCATTACGAAATGCTCGAATAGAGATGGATGCAACGCTGTTTCGGACTGCATTATCGCCTGGAATTCGAGAGCAAGGTGATGCTTTCCCAATGATTGCAAACCGATCAGGCCAAATGGTGGTTGGGCAATTTGGTTCCTTCCTTGGCGGATTCCTGAAGGGGTATGAAGGTGACATCGAGGATGGTGATGTGATCTTGTTGAATGATCCTTATTCTTGTGAGGGAGCGATAAGTCACAATAATGATCAATTGATCATTATGCCCATATTCCGAAATGGGCGCCTGATATCCTGGGCTGCAATGTTCGGTCACATGACGGATATCGGTGGTAAAGTTCCTGGTTCGATGCCGAATGATGCTCAATCAATCTTCGAGGAAGGCCTAAGAGTTCCGCCGGTAAAGCTTTACCGTAAGGGCGTGTTTCAGGAAGATATTCTTAAGATAGCAGCGCACCAAAGCCGTATGCCTGAATGGTATAAGGCGGACTTGAACGCTATTGTAGCTTCTTGCCGAGTTGCAGCAGAGCGCGTGCAAGAATTGTGTGAACGCTTTGGTGATGACTTGTTTGATTCAGCTGCTGATGAATTACTGGATCGCAACCGCAGAGCGATGCGCCACCTCATTATGACGAGCATCAGCGAAGAGCCAGTCACGTTCGAAGATTACATATGTGATGATGGGAATGGCAAAGGGCCATTCAAAATAAAATGTACCATGCATCGCAAAGGCGAAAAGGTATATTTAGACTTTGATGGGACGGACCCTCAATCAGAATATTCAATCAATTTCTTCTTGAACGAAAACATGTTCCGAATGTTCTTCGGTATTTACATGATTATGGTGTTCGACCCTCAGGTTCTGTTCAATGATGGGTTTTATGACCTTGTCGAAGTGAATATTCCCAAGGGGTCTCTGCTCAAACCTGAATATCCAGCAGCACTTTCTTGCCGAACGCACGCTTTGGGACGTATTTTCGATGTTTTGGGTGCATTGTTAGGTCAAAAGTCACCGGAATTTCTATGCGCGGCCGGTTTCTCGTCTAGCCCCCATCTTATGTTCTCTGGTTTTGATGAAAACGAGAATTGGTTCCAGCTATTCCAGATTGGGTTTGGAGGCATCCCGGGAAAACCATTTGGTGATGGTCCTGATGGACACTCCCTATGGCCTGATTTCACCAACGTTCCTAACGAGTTTTTGGAGCGGTATTTCCCGATGGTCATTGAAAAGTATGAATCTGAACCAGATTCAGGTGGTGCAGGGCTCAATCGTGGGGGGAATGGCATTCATATGATCTATAACTTCACGCAAGATGGCCAAATCTCGATCCATGATGATCGGTGGTTTGTACCTCCATGGGGCGTAAATGGCGGTAAGCCAGCAAAGCGTTCATGGAAGAAAATCGTTAAACCGGATGGTTCGGAAACAATGCTGGGTGCAAAAGTTGACCGAATTGATGTGAAAGCCGGAGATATGCTTCACTACGTGACATGGGGAGGCGGCGGATGGGGTGACCCGTTGGAGCGCGATCCTGAAGTCGTCGCAAAGGAAGTCGTTCAAGGTCTGGTAACAGTTTCTGGAGCGCTAGATTATGGTGTTGTCGTTAGCGTAGAAGGTCTTTTGGATGCAGATGCGACAAAAGCATTGCGAAACAAAATTGAAGCCGAACGACCACCAATTGAGATATTCGATTTTGGTCCTGATATAGAAACGTTACGTACCAACTGCATGGAAGAAACCGGCCTTCCAGCACCTGTTCAACCGACTTGGAAAAATACGGCGGCGATGTCGTAATGAGTGAGAATAACGAACACGGCAATAAAGGCTCAAGAACCGGTGCATTAACAGATATACGCGTCCTTGAATTGGGGCAGTTAATAGCAGGACCATTTTGTGGTCAGTTGCTGGCTGATATGGGTGCTGATGTCATTAAGCTGGAACCGCCCGGTAAAGGCGATCCAATGCGCCAGTGGGGGCGGGAAGGTTACCCGCTGTGGTGGACAATAGTTTCACGAGGTAAACGCTGTATCACGGCAAATTTGCGCGAAGCAGATGGGCAGGATTTAGTTCGGAAGCTTGTCGCTGAAGTTGATATCGTCCTAGAAAATTTTCGTCCCGGAACCATGGAAAAATGGGGGCTTGGGTATGAAGAGCTTGTAAAAATAAACCCAAATCTCATCATGGTCAGGGTGTCCGGATATGGTCAAACTGGTCCTTATTCCAGTCGACCGGGATATGCGTCTGTTGGTGAAGCAATGGGCGGTATGCGTTATGTGATAGGGGAACCTGACCGTGTCCCGTCGCGTGCGGGTATTTCCATTGGTGATACACTTGCAGCAACTTACGCAACTATCGGTGCTCTAAGTGCGCTTCACCACCGAGACAAAACCGGAGAAGGTCAGGTCGTTGATGCTTCTATATTTGAATCAGTTCTAACGGTCATGGAAAGCCTTGTGCCTGAGTTTACCGTTGAAGGGTTTACGCGTGAACGCACAGGTTCCTACCTGCCAGCAATTGCGCCATCCAATATCTACAAAGCATCTGATGGAATGGTGATTATTGCGGCAAATCAGGACACAATATTTGCTCGACTATGTAACGCGATGGACATGACGCACCTCATTGATGATCCAAAATATGTGTCCCATGTCGCCAGAGGCACAAACCAGATTGAGTTGGACGCAATTATTCAGGACTGGTCCAAAGACAAAACGATGGAAGAGTTAGAGACTCTGATGATCGAAAACTCTGTTCCAGTTGGAAAAGTCTATCGGGCTGCTGATATGTTGGAGGACCCGCATTACGCTGCGCGTGAAGCGATAGTCGATGTTCCTAGTAAACATTGGCCAAATCTGAAGATGCAGAACGTTTTTCCTAAATTATCGAAAACACCTGGAGCGGTGCGGTGGGCAGGTCCGCAAGACGTCGGTTCACATACGGAAGAAGTTCTCAGCGAATTGTTAGATTTAACGCCTGAGCAAATCGAAAAGTTGCGAGCTAGCGGCATAGTTTAACGCTGATCCTATACAATCGCATTCAATAATATTGAGGGACATCTATGGCCACCAAACTTGATCACCTAAAAACAATTGAACAACGGTTATTATGGCTGTCATCGTGGATCGTTCACAACGCTAATCACCTTCGGACGAAGGAAGATGGCGATGTTAAAGTAGGTGGTCACCAAGCATCTTGTGCGTCTATGGTCTCCATTTTATCTGCGTTGTATTTTGATACCTTAAAACGAGAAGACAGGGTCGCTGTAAAACCACATGCTTCGCCAGTGTTTCATGCTTTGCAGTATTTGATGGGGCAGCAAACACTTGAAAAGTTAGAGAACTTTCGAGGATTTGGTGGCGCACAATCATATCCAAGCCGTACCAAAGACATAGATGATGTTGATTTTTCAACCGGTTCAGTAGGACTGGGCGTCGCGATTACCGCTTTTGCGTCTACCATTCAAGACTATTTGAATGCCAAGCCGTGGGCAGAAAATCGTCCGATGGGGCGTATGGTTGCTTTGGTCGGGGACGCGGAACTCGATGAGGGCAATGTTTATGAATGTCTTCAAGAAGGTTGGAAACAAAACCTACGAAACACGTGGTGGATTATCGATTATAACCGACAGAGCCTAGATGGTGTCGTGCATGAAGGATTGTGGGAAAAAATCGAGTCCATATTCACCGCCTTCGGTTGGAGGACAGTTGTCTTACGCCATGGCGTCCTGCAAGAGGCTGCATTTGAAGAACCCGGCGGTGATGCGCTTAAAACGTGGATCCAAAATTGCCCAAATGCGGATTACTCTGCACTGACATATCGCGGTGGGTCAGCATGGAGAGAGAGACTACTTGACGATATAGGTGATCAGGGAAATGTGACTGCACTGTTGGATCGTCGCTCAGATGATGAGCTGTCGGCGCTAATGAATAATCTAGGTGGCCAATGTACTGAAACATTGAGTAAAGCCTTTGACGCAATAGATGACGATCAGCCCACTGTCTTTTTGGCATATACAATCAAAGGGTGGGGAACACCTTTGGCAGGCCACAAAGATAATCATGCTGGATTAATGAACCCATCCCAGATGGCTGATTTCCAGAAGAAGATGGGGGTTCCTGACGGTTCTGAGTGGGAACGGTTTGCGACAGTTGATGATATTGATGGCCTTCAATCATTTTTAGATGACGTAGATTTCTTCAAGAACGGACCAAGACGTTATAGCGCGCCCGTTGTTAAAAGCCCCGGTCCGGTATTTCTCAGTGATAAAGTTCTTTCTACGCAAGCTGGTTTTGGAAAAATCTTGGATAACCTAGCCAAATCGGACTCCGAACTTGCCGATAGAATAATCACGACATCTCCTGATGTGACAGCGTCGACCAATTTAGGGCCTTGGGTCAATCGTCGGAGTTTGTTTGCTCGAGAATCTAAGGATGACACTTTTCTTGAACAACGGATTCCTTCAACGCAAAAATGGCAATTTTCTCCCAATGGACAACACATAGAGTTGGGTATTGCAGAGATGAATTTATTTTTGTTGTTGGGAGCAGCAGGTCTATCTCATAGTGTATTTGGTGAGCGACTAATCCCCATTGGGACCGTTTATGATCCCTTTGTCGCGCGTGGTTTGGATGCGCTTAATTACGCTTGTTATCAAGACTCTCGTTTTATAATTGTTGGAACGCCCTCGGGAGTTACATTGGCACCAGAGGGCGGCGCGCATCAATCAATAGGCGCGCAATTAATCGGAATGAGCCAAGACGGGTTGGTTTCATTTGAACCAGCATACCTTGATGAATTGTCTATAATTATGGACTGGACATTCGACTATATGCAGAGAAGCGGCGAGGGTGATCCAGACGAACGGACTTGGCTTCGCGATGAGACAGGTGGATCAGTATATATGCGCCTCACGACGCGTCCGCTAGAGCAGGTTGGGATAAAGAGCCATGATGATGAAGAATTTAAGCGCGGTGTCATTGATGGAGCATACTGGCTAAGAGAACCGGGTCCCAACTGCGAGGTCGTCATTGCTTATCAAGGTTGTGTTGCGCCAGAGGCGATAGAAGCAGCAGGCCGTATTGGTAATGATCGGCGTGATATTGGAGTGTTGGCAGTTACATCATCCGATCGTCTGAACTCGGGGTGGACAGCAGCTCGACGCGCGAGAGCACGCGGGCATGTAAGTGCAACAAGTCAAATAGAACGACTAATGGATATGGTTCCTCGTGATGCAACCCTAATAACAGTTACTGATGGTCATCCAGCAACATTGGCTTGGATTGGTGGGGTTAAGGGGCATCAAACAGCACCGCTAGGAGTTGAGCATTTTGGCCAGACAGGAACAATCCAAGACCTGTATCATCATTTTCAAATTGATGCTGATGCTATCGTTTCGGCTGCCAACTTTCTTTCGTCAGGTAAAAAAATCAGGCTATTGCACTCATAGAGCATGACTCAGTAGGTGTTTGAAACAATATAGATTTGAGCAGTATCATTTATCAGATCAAGCTAACTCTTTTCACTCTATTCGTCTTCTGGAAATTTTTCTTGCAATTCAACTATGTCATTTATGCCTAGCATTTCTGACATTTCGTCGAAGCTAAATAAATCAGTGTGGTCACTATTTGCGTTGCCAGCTTTTAGATTTCTGTAGAAATTCTGGACTGCGTTTGCAGCTGAAAGTGGTGCTCCAGCAGGATAAATAACGATTGCTGCGCCAAGGTCACGGTAAGCCTCAGGGGATAAAATGGGAGTTGAGCCACCGTGCGCCGCATTGATCACTAAAGGATTAGACACAGAACTGGCTGCTTTTTCTATTTCACTCTCTGACTGAGGTGCTTCTAAAAAAACGGCGTCTGCACCAACGTCTCCATAGCGTTTTAGCCGATCTATTGTTTTATCTATTCCCTCTGTCCGTCTGGCATCCGATCTAGCGATAATAAGCATGTCGGAACCACGGCTAAGGCTTTCGCGTTTTTCTACGGCTGCTTTAATCCTGTTTTCCATTGTTTTAGGGGAAATAGATACTGCCTTCCCAACATGACCGCATATTTTAGGGAAACCTTGATCTTCAATTTGCATGGCGGCAATGCCTGCTTTGGCATAACCCTCAACGGCATGTACGAGGTTAGCCATACTTCCAAATCCAGTGTCTGCGTCTGCTATGAGAGGCGCATTACTTTTTGCCGCAAACCTTTCAAATTGTGTGATGAAGTCGCGATACCCTGCAATGCCTACATCGGGCAGTCCTAGTGCCGATGCTGTCCCCCAATAACCAGATGCATAGTGTGCGTCAAAGCCACTTTTATTAGCAATAAGCAAGCTCATCATGTCGTAGACACCAGGGGCAGCTATAATTTGCCCCTTGTCCAATTTTTGACGTAAAATTGTACCCGTCATATCACCCTATCCCTCACAAGTTATACCTGACGACGCGCCCAACGAGCTTAGCCAGATCATTTTATTCAATAGTCATTTGTAGCTAGTAAGTGCGGTAAAAAAGGTGGGATATTGAGTATATCCAGCATGTGGGTAATTAGTCAGACTAGATTCATTACAAGGATGGATTTTACGAATTGATTGCGAACACAAATAATACCGCTCCTACAATACCTATAAGAGATGTAAGTCGGTTTGTTTTATTCTTACGCCGTTCCACCTCAGTATAAGGAATATCGTGATTTTGTATGAGCGCAAAAGCATGCCTATCTAAAAAACCTAAAGATAGTTTGTGTAGTATTTCTTTGAATAAAAAGGCAATTGTCCATGTCTTTAGACGCCATGGTATTTGGTTGTATTGGTAGGGGTGAACGGTCTGTACAAGCTTCACGAGGGCAGCGTTTTCTGGAATCTTGTGACGCTCATAGCTAGAAAACACTGCCGGTAGATCACCATTCTCTGTCGTCATGAATTGGTCTAACACTATCAAATCTTCCAAGGACGAGTTGACGCCAAGTCCGAGATCCGGAGGAAAACTGTGCGCAGAGTCTCCAATTAAAATACAATGCATTGGTTGCTCAGGTGATCCTAAATGCTTGTATAAGCTTAGGCAGTATTGGGGATCTGGAAAACGACCAGGTTTGATAGACGCAAAATCTTCTGCTTCACTCGCTGAAATAAGAGAACGTATGTCTAACTGAGGAATTGCATCTTCGAGATACTTTAGGAGTTCCTCTCCTTCACTGATTTTCCAGACATTGTGATCAGCAAGTCTTATAAGATTTATGCTACGTGGAGCATCAGGTTTGGCGACCGGTAGAGCAAATAATGAGAAAGCGTCATTCGAGTTTTTATTGCTAGAGATGAATGCGAAGGCTCTTTTGTGATCATCAACCTCTGACAATCCACCTTTGACTGTAAATTTAGATGGAAAATTTAATACTTTGTACGCCAATTTACTAGCTGGCGAAGGATGTTTTATCATCGCGAAATTTTTCAGGTCCGATATCTTTTGTAGGCTAACTCTAACCGCGGAGTGCAAGCCATCGCATCCAATAACGAGGTCAGGCTTTAAATGCTGCTGATTGCCGTTCGTGTCTGAAAAAATTACTTTAGGGTTGTCTTGAGAATCCATTTCAATGTCTTCGAATTTATGCCCGTATAGTAGTCTAATACGTCCATCGGTATTTTGCTCATCCAGCGCTATTTGCAACATCCGGATAAAATCGTTTCTACGGGTCCAGAATGCTGTGCCACGATTGGGATCAATAATGGGAGGTTTGATGGTTTTTTGGGTCCCGTCTGGTTTTACGAATGTCAGAGTAAAATCATCATTGGGCAAACCATACTCATACAACATTTCTTTGATACCCAGACGTTCGAGCAATTGCTGTCCACGTGGGTCAATCTGGTAGTTGAATGCTTTTTCTCGAACGAAGGAGGAGGAGGACTCGCTGCGTTCCAATACGATAATATCTTCCCACCCATATTGATGAAACAACATAGCAGCAGCTAAGCCACTGGGACCTGCACCACTAATCAACACCTGTCTTTTACCGTTTGTCATATTGGTTCCCAGTTCACAGCTCTGAGACTTTATATTTACAAATGGAAGCGCTAATTTCCTAGTCATTATTAATTTGTTCACTAGGTAGTAAATTAATTGCGGGTATTAGGTGTCCAGAATATTTTCAGACAGAATTTTTTGGGTCAAATTGGATAGATCAGTATCAAGGGGTCGGTCCTCTGATACGAATTTTGAAATCGAACGAATTTTTTCAATCGTTTTCAAAATGTTCTGCCCAACCAGTTTTTCGTTCAATTCTCCCTGAGAAAGACGAATTTCAATAGCCTGAGTACAGGCCATCAAATGGGCTGCTGCAACTTGAGAGACTAATTCGTTCACCCGCAATGCATCCCTTGAGGCTATTGTACCCATAGAGACTTTATCTTGGTTGTGGCATTCCGTTGATCTTGAAAAAACGCTAGCTGGCATCGTCAGTTTACACGCTTCAGCTGTCCAAGCGGACACCGCGATTTGAACTGCTTTGAAGCCGTGGTTTATTGTTGCACGATCTCCTGTGGCACCTGTCGGGTTTGAAGGTAAACCGTTGGAATACCGTGTGTCGACAAGAGTTGCGAACTGCCTGTCCATCAGATCAGCCAAATTTGCTATTTGAACTTTCAAAGCGTCAGCAACAACAAATGAAGTCTGACCGGACATGGCTGATACTGCCTCACGCAACAAGAATCCAACGGTTTATGCGCAATCTCTGTTCCATCGTCTAGTATTTTATCTGCAAGATGTAGGCGGAATGTGCACAAAATGGATTTAGACTTTTGCTAAACAGAGATTGCAATAACTTGGATAGGGTGCTCAGAGCTGGTTCTTTGGTCGGTGAATCCGGACTCGAGGATTAGAATTGCATCACCATCCCTCAGAGCCACGTTCTCTATTTAGTCAAGTATTTAACCTAAAGGCGGCGTCAGACTCTCCTCAGTGACGTGGAGATAAATGTGATATTTTCCAACGGTAGTTTGGTTAAACTAACCTATTTCGATGTCTGATAATATTTGCGAAGGTCATCCATTAGTTCGACGCGGGTTGTATTATTTGCCCAATGACGATGTCCAACTTCGTAATATTTAGACGTGATGCGATCTGAAATAATTCCAAAATTAGCAAAAGTACGCTCTGAATCGAGGAATGGGGTGGCTAAATCATAATATCCGATCCCCGCTAGAACTTTTAAACCTTCATTCTGGCGCATGACTTTCGCCAATTGTGTCGCAACCTCAATCTTTCCAAGACGTTTCGCAATTCTATATCTCTGAGGGTCTTTGAAACTCGCTAGATTGGGCGACCAGTCCCAAAACTTTCCAGCTTGAGGGTTAAACATCTTGTAGGGGCGATCCATTTTGACGCCCAATTCTGATCCAAAATAATCGAAAAATGCTGCAGTGTAGGCACCGTTTTCACGATATGACGATGCGTCGCCCATCTTAGGTTCTGCTGCGGTGTCATCGTATTCATCACCAACATAACGTCCGTCCATAAAACCAACGACAAGTCCTTCTTTACGCAGTAATTCTTTGCGAAAGCGGGGGACCGTTATTCTTAAATCAGATTGTAATAGATAGTTTGAATTAATACCGATGAATGACGACAGACGATCAGCTATATCTTTCCGCGCACTGAGAGATAACTGGTTTCCCATTATTAAAGCTGGGGCATATTCATATACAGAGAATTTACGAGCTTCCTCGGTAAATTCTTCCAGTGATAATCCTTGTCCAGCTTTCCCGTGATAATGAGCGATCGCTGCCATGCTCGGCATATTGCTAAAATATCCGATCATGTTGTGTTCAACAGACGCTGAACCATCGAAATTTAGTGCTGGCCCTAATAGGATTAGTCCGTTGAGAGACATATGGCTCAGATGATTGGCTATTTGAACCGCGCGTGTCGATCCATAACTTAGTCCGAGTATGTATTTAGGAGAATTCCAGCGATTGTTCTCATGTATCCACGTTTCAATGAAGTTAGACATTGATTGGGTGTCCTTGGACATGCTCCAAAAATCTTTGTTCTCGGAATTTCCAATCGCCCGACTATAGCCTGTTCCAATAGGGTCGACGAAAACAATATCTGTCTGATCCAATATAGATTCTTGGTTATCGATTATTGAGTATGGAGCTGCGCCATCATCTATTTTGGGAGAACCCGGAATAGAAATGATTTTAGGACCAAGATAACCTAGAATTTGTGTTGCTGTAGCAGAGCCAGGACCACCACTAAAAACAAAGGTGACTGGCCGTTTCTTGCTTTGAGAAGCTTTGCCTACGTATGACACTGACCATACAGCCGCTACAGCTTCACCATTATCATTGTGTATTAAAGTCTCACCGGCAGTCATCTCATATGTAGCCGTGGAACCGCCAGCTGAATGTTTTATGTCTTTAGAAAAGACACTTGGTTCATAGCTGTTTACAGGAGTGTTTTCCGCATTCGCAGATTTTGCAAGGGCTAGGACGAGTATGAATGAGGTCATCAAGACCTTGAAATTTGTCATTTGATGTTTCCTTTGTCCTAACAATTGTTACGCCTATAACTGTAATGGCAACATTGCCTTTTCAATATACCGATTTATGCAGGTCGTATGCCGTTAGAAGTGGAGCATAGTCGAGAATGTGGATAAATGTATGAGATGTGTTCCCACAATTTATAAAACGTATTGAATAATATGGCCGAAGCGAATTCTGATACGTATCTAATAAGAGAGCTAGAATAGTAAATATTCAAGGCATTAAACTCGCCAAATTACCTAGTATTGAAATAAGAAATATGATCAACGTTAGTGTGATCAAATGAAGATATATTGTTGCTATTGTTTCCATTTTGTATCGAGTGACTTCACGTTTTTCCTATTGATGGAAGGAAATCATGAGCACAGTCTTTGATCTGTAAATCTCAAAAGGGGCAGACGGTTTCGCGAGGGCGACGCTGCGATAAGAATAATGAGATTGCGCTCGGGGAGATTAACAGAGTTAGAGGAAGGGATTGCTATGTCTAATCAAAATTTAAAGCGCTTTTTATTGGCGTCTACAGTGGCGACGCTAATGGTCGGTGGGGTTACACAACCAGGTTTTGCTCAGGATTTAGAACAAAATGATGGCGTGGAAACAAGCACGACAACAGACGAAGTCAGTAAACAGGATCTGATTGTCGTTACGGGTAGTAGGATTGCTAGAGATACTTATGCGTCAAATGTACCACTCGCAGGAGTTGGAGAAGAAGCGATACGTGAATCTGGGTATTCGAATGCGTATGACTTACTAAAATCAGTGCCAGCAATTGGTGTTGGGCTTGGGTCGGCGAATTCTAGTGTTGGAGCGCTGCCTAGTACAGATGTTGGTGCATCCTTTGTAAACCTTAGAGGGTTGGGGCAGGATCGCTCACTGGTTCTAGTCGATGGTCGTCGTCGTGTTGCTGGTAGTTCTGTTTCATCTGCCGTTGATATTGCTACTATACCTGCGGGATTGATTGAACGTATCGAAATAATAACTGGTGGTTCTTCAGCTGTTTATGGTGCGGATGCTGTAAGTGGTGTTGTAAACACGATAATGAAAAAAGACATTGATGGCATTGAGCTATCAGTTTCTGGTGGTCTTTCCGATGAAGGCAGTGGTGGAGAGCGCTTTGGATTAGACTTTGCCGGAGGTAGCGAGTTTGCCGAAGGAAAAGGGCACTTTGTAATCGGCGCGAGCTACTCGAAAGAAAATGAACTCAGAGCGGACCAACGCGACTTTTCAAATGGTTGGCTTAGAGTTGCACCTAATCCTGCCAATACTGGTCCTGCCGATGGTATCCCAGACCGCATTCATCTCTCTCCATTGAGATTCACGAGTGTTCCTGCTGGAGGACGGTTTGTTGTTGATGGGCAGGAATACACCGTAGATCCTGATCTTCGATTACTTGACCGAGGTACGCCATTTGGTGGTGCTAGAGGAGTGGGCGGACCTGATGGTTTCTCTGTCGTAGATTATACGCAATTGAGATCACAACAGGAAGTTTTGGCAACACGCGCAGCTTTCGATTATGATTTTAATTCGACACTGAGTTTCTTTGCGAGCTTGGATTATTCTAAAACAGACACCACGAGTACGGGACAGCCAGATAACTCTATTGCATACACAGTGCAAAGAGATAATGCATTACTTCAGCCTGCAGTCGCAGCATTGATGGATGCAAATGGATTAGACTCAATTAGAGTAAACCGCGTAAACACCCATTTTGGTGCTAGGGTTCCTTCTTCTGAACGCGAGTCATATACATTCTTGGCTGGACTTGAGGGTGAATTCTCAAATGGTTGGGTCTGGGATGCGGCTATTCAAACAGGTAATTACGAAAGTGATACTCAGTTTGTGAATTTTGCTGATGACGCAAGAGAAGCAGATGCACGAGATTCAATTATTGATCCAGTTTCAGGAGAAATAGTATGTCGCAGCGGAGCTGTTGGGTGTACGCCTATAGCACCTTTGGGAAGAGAAGCTCTTACTGACGCTCAAAGAGACTATATCTTGTTTAACCCTCAGCGTTATCACCAAAACAAACAAGATATCATCTCCGCTACATTGTCTGGAGACTTATTTGATTTGCCGGCTGGGCCTGTCCAATTTGCAGGTGGGGTAGAATACCGTAAAGAATCTCTAGAATCTTTTGATACAGCGACTGGTGTTTCAACATTGTTCCGTGTTGCTCAACCTCAAGACGCCGAAACAGAAGTATCCGAGATCTTTGCTGAGACGGTTATACCTGCTTTAAGTAGCCTAGAATTTGATGCTGCCATTAGATTGTCGGACTATGATTCAATCGGGAACACAACGGCTTGGAAAATTGGCGTAAATTACTCTCCAATCGAAGATGTTCGTTTCCGAGGTTCTCTATCGACAAGTGTGCGGGCACCTAATCTTACGGAGTTGTTTAGCTCTGGTACGACATCTGGTGGATTTGTTGTAGACCCTTGTGACATTGCTCAGATTAATCTTGGGTCACCAAGTAGATCAGCAAATTGTGCTGCGCTAGGTATTCCTGATGGGTATGTGGACCCTCGACTGACAGCTAGAGATATCGTGTCAGGAGGAAACCAAAACCTAGAACCTGAAACGTCAGATTCATACACGTTTGGTGTTGTTTTTGAGCCTAGCTTTGTTGAAGGTCTGTCATTTTCAGTAGACTACTGGAACATTGATATCGAAGACGCTGTAGGAGAGTTTGGATTTCAGGATGTTGTAGATGGATGTGTCGATTCTCCATCAATCGCGAATGCGTTCTGTCCCCAGGTTGTTCGTGTAGGTGACAATTCTATCTCCTTGGTGAATGTCACAAAAATCAACGTTGGTAGTCAGACTGCAAGCGGTATTGATTTTGAGGGACGCTATGGATTGGACATCGGAAACGGTCGTTTAGGGTTCAGTTTAACTGGAACATATCTAGAAGAGCTGGAGCAGTTGGTTGATGCAAATGACCCAACTAGCGTTGTGCAATTGCTGAATGATTCAAACAATCCTGACTTCCGTGGAAACTTCAATATTTCATACGCTCAAGGGCCATTTTTCGCGAAGTTCAACACGCGGCATATTGGATCAGCTTTAGTGGATGCTAATTTGGTATCTGAAGAGTCTATTGATACAAATGACGTTGTAGCAAAAACATACAACGACCTGATACTTGGATATAGCATCAAGGAAGGCTTAAACCTTACTGCGACTGTATCCAATCTATTCAGTGTCGATCCTCCATTTAGAGATTTTGTATATAATGGTGCGGCAGGTAGCTATGACAACACCGGACGCTTTATCTCTTTAAGATTAGACTACTCTTTCTAATCTTTTAAATGCCTCCCTATGGAATGCCGGAGTTTATTAGAAAGACTTCGGCATTTCTTTTTTGATTTATGGGGTTAGGTATCTAAGGATCAATACCGTGTTTTATTAAGCAATGTTCGGTTGGAGGGTATGCATGTTTCAGGCATTTGAAAGTCACACAAAGTTTGTAAATGGTGTTAATATTCACTATCGAATAGGCGGTAATGGTCCGGCTTTATTGTTACTCCATGGACATCCGCAAACACATTTTATTTGGCATAAAGTAGCTGATGAACTGGCAGCAGATTTCACTGTGGTTGTGGCTGATTTGCGAGGATATGGTGATAGCGATAAGCCGCCAATCTCTCCACAAAACATCAATTATTCCAATAGGATTATGGCAGCAGATCAGGTATCTTTAATGGATGCTTTGGGGTTTCCTAAATTTACTGTTTTGGCTCATGATAGAGGGGCAAGAGTAGCCCATAGGTTAGGGCTAGATCATCACGATGTTGTAGAGAAAATGGTCTTATTAGACATAGCTCCTACTCTATCAATGTACGAACAAACGAATGAAGATTTTGCCAGAGCATATTGGCATTGGTTTTTCCTAATCAGACCTGCGCCACTTCCAGAAACTTTGATCGAAGCCGACCCAGATGGGTATTTAAAAGGCGTGATGGGAGCCAGAAGCGCTGGACTAAAGCCTTTTACAGAAAAGGCTTACTCAGAATATTTGAGATGTTTGTCTCAACCGGGTGCAGCTACTGCCATTTGCGAAGACTATCGCGCGAGTGCTGGTATCGACTTGCTGCATGATAGAGAAGACCTCGAGGTTGGAAAAAAAATGAATTTTCCTGTCCTCGTTTTATGGGGAAAAGACGGGGCGATCGAAAAATGTTTCGATCCGATGCAAGAGTGGACGAAAATTGCATCTAATGTGTCGGGATACGCCGTACCCTGTGGACATTATATTCCAGAAGAGCTTCCGGAAGTTATATTAAATGATGCTCTTAATTTTATAAAATAGTTATTGGGAATTGAGGGCTGTAAAATAGATGACAAATATAGAACCCAGTGGCGTTGAAGGCAAAAAACCTTACCAAATAGTTGGCTTGTTGGCAGGGCCAATTATTGGGTTATTGATCGCGAATTTCTTCGAACCCGCAGGTGTTTCCCCAGAAGCGATAAAGGTAGCAGCCATCGCAAGCTGGATGGCTATTTGGTGGGCGACTGAGGCGACGAATGTTGCTGTGACATCTCTATTGCCACTCATTACTTTCCCCATGTTTGGTGTGAGCAATATGGCGAGCACGTCATCTGCTTATGCAAATCCAATCATATTCCTCTTTTTCGGAGGTTTCGTTATGGCGATTGCGTTGGAAAAATCTAAATTACACCTTCGCGTTGCGATGACTATATTTGAATATTCGGGTGTTCAGGCGCGTTCGCTTGTCGCAAGTGTTATGATTGCAGCAGCTTTTATAAGCATGTGGGTATCAAACACTTCAACGACATTGATGATGCTCCCCATAATTATATCAATAACGCATGTTGTTCGCCAGAACATGACAGATTTAAGTCCATCCACATTGGATAATTTCGATAAGAGTATGTTCTTAGGGTTAGCTTATGGTGCCACGTTAGGTGGGATTGCGACCTTAGTTGGAACACCCCCAAATGTCTTCATGGCTGGATTTATGGAGACAACCTACGGTGTTGAAGTGGACTTTGCACGCTGGATGATAATTGGTGTTCCGCTGATGATAATCATGTTGCCAATCGTCTGGTTTTTATTGACCAGCGTTGTATTTCCAGTCCGTTTTAGCGGTAGCTCTGAAATCAAAAAGCACATTGTTGAGCAGAAGAAGTCTCTCGGGTCATTAACGACTGTAGAAATTCGGACGGGTTTATTGTTTTTTACTTTAGTAGCCGCATGGATACTAAGAAAACCAATTGCGAAAATAACAGGTATCGAGCAGTTATCAGATGCAATGATTGCAGTGATGGCGGCCATTGCTGCTTTTATCATCCCAGCTGGAAACAAAGGCAGAGCACTTTTAGAGTGGGAAGATACCAAATTTCTCCCATGGGGAGTCTTATTGCTGTTCGGTGGTGGTTTGGCTCTGGCTGGCGGGCTCACAACATCCGGGTTGACCCAATGGTTGGGAGGTCAGTTGGCTCCGCTTGGAATGGCGAACACAACATTGTTGATTATCGCTGCGTGTGCATTGGTCATTTTTATTACTGAACTTACGAGTAATACAGCTACAACCGCCACCTTCTTGCCTGTAATCGCTGGCTTAGCCGTAGAAACAGGACAAAATGTACTTGTACTAATTGTACCAATTACTTTGGCTGCAAGTTTTGCGTTTATGTTGCCAGTTGCGACGCCACCCAATGCGATTGTGTTTAGTTCAGGACGGGTTTCAATACCTGAAATGATGAGGGCAGGAGTCGTTCTAAATATCATTTCGGTATTTGTTTTGACATTGTTCGCTATAACATTCGTTCCAATAGTTTTTGGATAGCGAATACCTTTTTGGTTGGTGTGTATATCTTTGAATAACAAGACTTTTAATGCACGTTATTGCTGTATTTTATTATATACAAAACGTGTTTTAATCTAGCACGAAGTCAATATTGATGCTGCGATTTATCAATAATAGGGTTTGTAAAATAGCAGAATTTTTCTTAATTAAATAATCGTTGGTTTCCAATGAGTAATGCCTTTAAAACTTTGTATGACAAGCTGGTTGATCAGCACACTGTATGTGAACTCGATGATAATGGGCACGTACTTTTATATGTCGATAGGCAGATCTTAAACGAATATACCAGCCCTCAAGCGTTCAGTGGGCTGAGGGATGCTAACCGAAAATTGCGTCGACCTAAAAACCATTTAGCTGTCGTAGATCACGTTAATTCAACTTCACCAGATAGGACTGCTGTCGGTCCCGAAGATGATGGTGCGTTGCAGATAAATTACTTAGCCGAAAACTGTCGTGACTTCGAAGTTGAACTTTTCGATATTCTGGATGCAAGACAAGGCATAGAACACGTCGTGGCTCCAGAGCAGGGATTTATTTATCCTGGTATGGTGGTTGCTGCAGGAGATAGCCACACGACAACATATGGTGCCTTTGGGACGTTGGGCTTTGGCATAGGTACATCTGAAATTGAACACCTTTTAGCGACCCAGACTGTTGTTTATAAACGCTTGAAAACGATGCGTGTAGCCGTAACTGGTCAATTGGGTTTAGGCGTTAGCTCTAAAGATGTAATCATGGCCGTCATCCGTCAAATTGGCGCGGGTGGAGCGACAGGGTATGCGATTGAGTTCTGTGGCGACACAATCGAAGCCATGAGCATTGAAAGTAGAATGACCATTTGCAATATGGCCGTTGAAGCGGGTGCACGAGGTGCGATCATTGCTCCGGATGAAATTGTATATGAATATTTAAAACCTAAGGAGCGGGCACCTAAAGGCGCTTTGTGGGACCAAGCTGTTGAAGCGTGGCGGTTGTTGAAAACAGACCCTGAAGCGGTCTTTGACATCGAAGTCGAAGTGAACGCGGAAACGATCGTGCCCTTAGTCTCCTGGGGAACCAGCCCAGATCAAACATTGCCGATAGATAGTATGACGCCCGACCCGAGGATGGAAACTGACTTACGAAAGAGAAAATCCCTAGAACGCTCATTAGAATATATGGGATTAGAGCCTAATATTTCTCTGACGGGTATAGAAATAACGCACGCTTTTATTGGTTCCTGCACGAATGCTCGCATTGAAGACTTAAGAGAAGTTGCGACTATTTTGAAAGGTCGTAAAATTTCTTCCAATGTACGTGGAATAATTGTTCCTGGTTCTAGTGTCGTGAGACGACAGGCGGAAGAAGAAGGATTAGCCGATATCTTTATTTCTGCTGGTTTTGAGTGGCGCCAATCGGGGTGTTCGCTCTGTTTAGCTATGAATGATGATGTGTTGCTTCCCGGCGAAAGATCCGCGTCCAGTACCAATCGTAATTTCGAAGGTCGTCAAGGCGCAGGAGCTCGTACTCACCTGATGAGCCCCGCTATGGTCGCAGCTTCTGCTCTTGCAGGTCGCATATCAGATGCGCGCAATATACTGCGGGAGATCGCATAATGACCCCTTTAAACATAGTTACGGGACAGGTTGCTGCAATGCCGGCATCAAACATCGATACTGATGTGATTATGCCAAAACAATTCCTCAAAGGTATTAACCGTGAAGGTTTGGACAAGGGGTTGTTTTATGATTTGAGGTTTTTGCCTGACGGTGAACAAAACCCAGATTTCATTCTCCATTCTCCCAGTAAAAAACAAACTAAGTTTTTAGTCGTTGGACCAAATTTTGGTTGTGGTTCAAGTCGTGAACACGCTGTTTGGGGGATGAAGCAATTTGGTGTCGATGTGATTATCGGTACAACATTTGGCGGCATTTTCTATGACAACTGTTTTAGAAATGGGATCCTGGTCCTCAAAATGGAACCTAAGGAACTTGAACTATTATTTGAGTACGGAAAATACGACAATTCAGACAAGATTGAGTTGAATCTGGAGTTGCAGAAAATAGCATACCCAAGTCAGGAACATCAACGTTTTCAAATATTAGCGCTTCAAAAAGAAATGTTATTAAAGGGATTTGATATGATAGATCAAACTCTTTTGAATGAAGAAAAAATTCAAGAATTCGAACTGCAATACTTGTCGAAAAACCCTTGGTTGGCTGATGCAGTAAACTAGCAAACGCTGAATTTAAAAGGCTCCTTGTCATGTCGGATCACAATCGTCGTAAATTTCTGGAGTTTGTTCTTTCTAGTCCCGTTTGGGCTGGAATAGGCGGCATGGCTATTGCTGATGAAACTCGAAATAAACTACTGGAAAGTGATCCTGTTGATTGGTCTAAATTGGTACCGCATGAGTTGATTTCGTCACCTCAAGATGCACTGAATGTATTTGATTTTGAACCGGTTATGCAGCAAAAAATTCGTCCAGCGCACTTTAGCTATATGGTGACTGGTGTTGACACTAATGCGACCATTCGTGCCAACCGAAAAGATTTCGAAAAATACATTTTGCGCGCACGCCGACTAAACGACGTAAGCAAAGTCGACACGAAGATGGATTTGTTAGGGGAGACCTACAGTTCGCCAGTCATAATGGCTCCCGTAGGTGGGCAAGCTGCTTATCACTCGGATGCAGAAGGCGCCGTGGCTCGTTCTGCAAAAGCAAATGACCAATTGATGATTTTATCTCATGTTACGAGCACACCGATTGAGAGGATTAATGAAATCCTAGAAAAACCAGCATGGTTTCAACTCTATGCTTCGAATGATTGGGATGTGGCTAAAAGCATCGTAAAAAGAGTTGAAAAAGCGGGTTGCAAGGTATTGGTCGTAACGGTTGATAAAATGAGCTGGCGCAATATGGAAACATATTTTCGTATGCGCAGCATGGATGTAAATGACTGTTCCTCATGTCACGATCGTTCAAGCGTTGCCACTCACTATGGCAACCGTCCAATGTTTACTGGCGTTAAGTTAGATCATCTCGAAAACTATCTTTCAAACAAGATGACATGGGACTTTTTTAGACGGCTCCGTGATATTACAGATATGAAAATTGTCGTTAAAGGTATCATGACATCAGAAGATGCTGTTCTCGCAGCTGAGAATGGCCTTGATGGTGTAATAATATCTAACCATGGTGGCCGTGTGAGTGATAGCGATGGGTCGACTATATCGGTGTTAGAAGAAATCTTAGCACAAGTAGAGGGAAGAATTCCTGTAATAGTTGACGGTGGCTTTCGGCGTGGAACAGACGTTGTTAAAGCACTCGCTATGGGGGCGGATGGTGTCGGAGTTGCCAGACCATATATTTGGGGGTTAGGCGCGTTTGGGGAGGCAGGTGTCTCTCAAGTGCTAAGCTTGCTGAACAAAGAAGTGCATAACGCTATACAACAAGTCGGTGCGACCAGCTTGAGTAGCCTAAAACCATCAATGGTCAGAATGACGAAGTAGGAAGCATAATGAAGGTCTTGTGTGACAAAGGAGATATCACGTGAATTTGGTGAAGAAAATCCAGAAAACACTCATAGCTAGTGCTTTCCTAAGCCTATATGTACATGCTTCTGCGCAAGCTGAAGAAGTTGCGATTGTTTATGCTGGAAAGCTTTTGGCCATCCCAGGGGAAAGTTTTCTAGAAGAAAAAACTGTTATCATCAAAGACGGGATAATCGACAGCGTCATAGACGGGTATGCTTCTCCAAAAAAACTAAAAATCAAGAAACAAGACAGCGTAACGATTGTTGACTTGAAAGATAAATTTGTTCTTCCCGGTCTGATCGATACACATGTTCATATGACAGACGAATTAGGGCCTAGAACTAAGTTAGGCATTGTCGAACGGTCAGATGCAGATACGGCTATGGTCGGTGCGCACCATGCAAGAATAACTCTACAATCCGGATTTACGACTGTAAGAGACTTGAATGGTCGAGGACTCGACGCGGTTTTCGCGCTTAAAAAAGCAATTAATAAAAACTATATTCCTGGACCTAGAATGTACGTTGCGGGCCATATCATCTCACCAACGGGCGGTCATGGCCAAAGAAGTGGATATAGTGATCAAGTCTTTGGAGTCCTTCAGACTACTGGTGTATGTGACGGAGTTGCGAAATGTCGGCAAGTGGTTAGAGAGCAGATACGCCGAGGTGCCGATCAAATTAAGTTGGTCGCAACAGGTGGTGTTTTGACGGATTCGGATTCTGGAACAGGTCAACAATTTTTCGATGATGAATTGCGCGCTATTGTTGAAACTTCTCACGCTCTTGGTCGCAAAGTTACAGCTCATGCGCATGATGCATCTGGCATAAATGCAGCATTGCGCGCGGGTGTGGATTCTATCGAGCATGGTACGTTTGCAAATGAAGAGTCCTATGAGCTCTTTAGAGAGAATGGGGCTTATCTTGTGCCGACAATATTGGCTGGTGCAACTGTCACTGAAATGGCGAATAGTGAAAAACCATTTTTTGCGCCCTCCATTATCAAAAAAGCTTTGGAAATAGGCCCATATCTAATTGAAACGACCCGTAAAGCGCATGAAGCAGGCGTCGAAATCGTTTTTGGAACTGACAGCTATGTGTCCAAACACGGGCAAAACGCACGAGAGTTTGAGCTTCTTGTTGAAGCTGGATTAACGTCCTCTGAAGCTATTCAAGCAGCGACAACAATAGCAGCTAAACATATGGGAATTGAAGATAAAGTCGGTTCTGTAGAGGTGGGGAAATACGGAGACCTAATCGCAGTAGATAGTGACCCTATTGAAGATGTATCCCAGCTTTTGGATATAGACTTTGTTATGAAAGACGGTGTTGTTTACAAGCATTCCGAATGATGTGTTTCATTCAGTTTTATAAGCGTTTGCATCAGCAAAAAATGTAATTTATAGTTTCCAAATGGTCAATAATAGATCATTTTTCACGCGGGTTAGATATGGAACGTAATAAATTACCTTTGCCTACGGATTTGAACGTTTTTCTGGCTGTCGCGAGGAAAAGCAGCTTTGCTGCAGCGGCAGAAGAGCTAGGGCAATCGCCTGCTTATGTTAGCAAAAGAATACAAATATTAGAGACGCAACTTAAAGCAAAGCTGTTTTATCGCACGACCCGGCGCGTAGTTTTGACAGAAGAAGGCGAGACAGCATTAAAGTGGTCAAATCAGATCTTAGAAGATCTAGATGATTTCATTGAGGACTTGTCTGAAGGCCAAAATACGCCACGCGGTTCGTTACATATATGCAGTAGTTTTGGTTTAGGGCGTGTCCATGTCGGACCTGCAGTTGCAGAATTGCATGCTCTGTATCCTCAACTAGATATCAGACTGGAATTGTTTGATCGTCCCGTTGATCTTGTCCTTGAGGCTTTTGATATGGAGATTCGAGTCGGTGATGATCTTCCTGAGCAACATGTCTGCAAACTTCTTCAGGAGAATAAACGTATTCTGTGCGCATCTCGGGAATATCTAAATGAGAAAGGTGTTCCCAAAAAAATCAGTGATTTAGAAAAACATGAATGCTTAGTTATTAAGGAACGCGCCAACACATTTGGAGGGTGGATTCTGTCTAAAGATGGCAAAAAGCCTGAAATGTTCAAAGTTGAAGGTGCTTTGTCTGCCAATCATGGTGAAGTTGTCGTTGAGTGGGCCAAAGCAGGACGCGGTGTTATGTTGAGATCGGTCTGGGACATTAGAGAAGAACTTATCAGTGGCGAACTAGTTCAAGTTCTTCCAAATTATTATCAGAGCGCAAACATATGGGCAGTTTATCCAACCCGTCCAAAACAATCAGCGAAAATCAAGGCCTGTGTGGATTTCTTCAAATCCTACTTTGATAGCAAAAATAGCTTTTTGAATTAAGCGTTGTTGTTCAATTTTAGCGCTTTGTGTGCGCAGAAAAAACTTATAAAATTTAGAAAATGCTAAATGCGGGTCAGTCTAAATGATCAAGTGGTAAGGCTGTACTGTAGCGTATTTGTTTGAGAGCAAAATTACTCTTGATGTGATTTATCTCTTCAATCTCGGTGAGCTTAGTGACGAAGAGTTGAAATGCTTCAGGTGAAGGGGCGACAACCCTTAGCAAATAGTCGAAATCTCCAGACATTAGGTAAACTTCCATAACCTCGGGCCACTCGCTCACAATTGACTCAAAGTTGTCGAGCTTGTTCCGTTTTTGGCGACTAAGAGTGACTTGTAGGAAAACGGTAATTGCTAATCCCACTGCTTCTGGTGAGACGAGCGTAACTTTACGTAGAAAAAATCCAGCATCTTCAAGAAGCTTTACACGCCGCGAGCATGGAGTTGGGGACAGCGAGATTCTTTCCGCAAGTTCCAGGTTTGAAAGACTGCCGTCATTTTGAAGAATCTTCAGTATTTTAAGGTCAGTCGAATCTAATTTTAGCTGGGGCACGGGTATATCCCTTGGTTAGAACTCTAACGAGTAATCATATCGTAGATAATAACACTAAAAAACTGATTTTTGATAGCTAAAAACGCTAATAGTTTCAAATATAATCGGGCAGTTTGGTATGACTCACTATCGTGATCTGCGGTACCTTTTTCATGAACATTTTTGAAGGGTACGAGCTATGCCAGCTATTAATAATGCTTACCAATTGTCTGATAGATATGAACAGAAAACGGGTAGAGTATTTCTCACTGGAACCCAGGCACTCGTTCGTTTGCCGATTATGCAACGCCAACTAGATCGTCAAAACGGTTTGAATACAGCAGGATTGATCTCTGGCTATCGTGGTTCACCGCTCGGTGGCTATGATCAGGAACTCTGGCGGAGTAAAAAACATCTCGCCAAGCACGATATTGATTTTGAACCGGGCATAAATGAGGATCTAGGGGCTGCAATTCTCTGGGGCGCGCAGTTGGTCGATTTTCATAGTGAAGATGTCACGAAGGATGGCATTTTCGCATATTGGTACGGTAAATCGCACGGGATTGATCGTTCTGCTGATGTTTTAAGACAAGGTAATATTCAAGGGACGTCCAAACATAGCGGATTTCTAGCATTTGTGGGCGACGACCATAATGCTGAGTCGTCTACCTTTTCTCACCAAACTGATCAGATTCTAGAATCGACCATGATGCCGGTATTATTCCCTTCAAGCGTAGAGGAATTTCTTAGCATGGGGCTGCTCGGCATGGAGATGTCAAGGTTTTCAGGGCTTTGGTGCGGAATGAAGACGATTACCGAAACTGCCGAAAGCGGGGCTTCTATTGATATTGGGGAACTTCCCAATTTCATCATTCCTGACATTCCAATACCTCCTCACGGGTTGAACTACGATGTTAATCTCAAATGGCCGGCCGAACGTCTCGAGTTTGAACGTCGTGTAGTAGAAGAGCGCATGCCAGCCGCTCACGCATTCGCCTACGCTAACAAACTTGATAAAACGATATACGAAGCGCCTAAGAAGCGTCTCGGAATTGTTACGACAGGAAAAGCTCATGGCGACCTTATGCAGGCATTGCAGATTGTCGGTTTGACCGAAAACAAACTCGCTGAAATCGGCATAAGTATCTACAAGGTTGGGATGAGTTGGCCGCTAGAGCCGTGCGGAATCCGCGAATTTGCGGAAGGTATGGAGAGCTTGTTCGTTGTTGAGGAAAAACGACCTCAGCTTGAAAAGCAGATAAAAGAGCAGCTATTTAACTGGCCTGAATCTAAGCGTCCTGAAATTATAGGTAAACGAGATCGCAGCGGTAAAGTTTTGCTACCTGAGATTTGGGTGTTTACGCCTGAAATCGTATCACAAGCGGTTGTCAGATGGCTTGGCGGAATTTCGAATGTACCGCAACTCTCCGGTACTGTTTCTACATTAAACGTCCCGCAAACTAATCGCAGTGATAAGTTGGTCGCCCGTACCCCATATTTTTGTTCAGGTTGTCCTCACAATACGTCTACAAAAGTCCCTGAAGGTAGTTCCGCTGGTGCAGGAATCGGTTGTCATATCATGGTCTTAGGACAAGGTAGACGCACTGAAACCTTCACGCATATGGGCGGCGAAGGCATGCATTGGGTGGGCCTACATCGTCACTCAAAATCTGACCACATGTTCCAAAACTTAGGTGATGGTACATATCAACATTCAGGCTCTCTAGCGATCCGCCAAGCGGTGGTCAGTGGCGTAAATATCACCTACAAGATTTTGTATAATGACGCGGTTGCAATGGTGGGTGGTCAACCTCTAGAGGGCACGCCATCTCCGGGAGTTATCGCAACTCAAATGTTTGCCGAAGGGGTGAAACGTGTTGCGCTGGTCAGCGACGATATTGATAAATATCGCGGTGATAGAACCATCCCAGCGAAAACAGATTTACATGATCGCGATGAGCTTGATCTAGTCCAACGGAGTATGCGGGAGACTAAGGGTGTAACTGCTATTATTTATGAGCAAACCTGTGCAGCGGAAAAACGTAGACGCCGTAAAAAAGGTCTAATGGAAGACCCTGCGCGCCGTGTTTTTATCAATGATCGCGTATGTGAAGGCTGTGGTGATTGTTCAGTCCAATCAAATTGTATTTCTATAGAGCCTAAAGAAACAAAATACGGACGCAAACGCCAAATCAATCAGTCGAGTTGTAATAAAGACTTCTCATGTGTGAAAGGCTTTTGTCCCAGCTTTGTTTCTGTCCTTGGCGGAAAAATTCGCAAGCCTGATGCTTCAAAATCTGCTGTACTTGAGGACACCTATTTTAAAGCACTGTCGGAGCCTAAAATACCACAAATCGATAAAGAGTATTCGATTTTGGTAGCAGGTATTGGCGGTATGGGTGTGCTGACGATTGGTGGCATTTTGTCTATGGCTGCCCATCTTGAGAATAAAGGTGCAACTACGCTAGATTTTACCGGGCTTTCTCAAAAGAATGGTGGTGTAAATACCCATATTAAAATTGCACCTTCGCCCGCTGATATAAATGTAAGACGGATTTCTGACGGCTCGGCAAACTTACTTCTCGGGTGCGATATGATTTCAGCTTCGCCATCTATCAGTAAAATTGGCCGCGGCCTTACAAAAACGATTATGAATACTGAGAAAGTTCCCGTTGCGGCGTTTACTCGCAATAATGAAATGTACTTTCCTGCAAAAGAAACATTGTCTGAATTCGTTCTGGCGAGCCGTGAGGAAGACGTAAGTTTTGTTAAGGCAACAGAATATGCACGCAAACTTTTTGGTGATGCGATAGCAACCAATATGTTCGTCGTTGGTTATGCCTTCCAAAAAGGTCTCATCCCTGTATCCAAAGATGCTATATTTAGAGCGATTGAACTCAATGGCGTTGCAGTAGAGTTTAATCGCCGAGCGTTCCAGTGGGGGCGTGTTGCAGCGGAAGATATTAAGAAAGTCGACGCTCTTGTTGGTGATGAAGCGGCTATTGGTAAGACTGAGAACAAGGTAAAACCTTTAGAAACGCTAATTGAAGATTTTGCTCAGGAGTTAGTTGGTTATCAAAACGAAGTCTATGCGGATAAATATCGCAGCGCTGTTAAAGCATTCCAAACAGTTGAAATAGGCAAGCAGGAAGGAGCCAGCAAACTTACCCGCATAGTTGCTAAGAATCTTTATAAGCTTATGGCCTATAAAGATGAGTATGAGGTGGCGCGGCTCTACTCCGACCCAGCATTTGAAGAAAAACTCAAGGCACAGTTTGACGGTGATTTTAAATTAAAATTCCACTTGGCCCCTCCAATTCTATCACGCATGAATAAAGCAACCGGACGTCCTGGAAAAATTGCTTTTGGTGGATGGATGAAACATGGGTTCCGTTTGCTCGCGAAAGCAAAAAAACTTCGTGGAACTAGGTTCGACCTGTTCGGCTATACACATGAGCGAAGAGAAGAGCGGGCGATGATTGATGAATATCATGAGCTAATTGATCTCGCTGCTGAACACCTGTCAGATGAAACATCAGTGACGATCTTGAAATTGTTGAACCTTCCCGATGATGTACGCGGATATGGTCCTGTTAAAGCAGCGAATATTGAAAAAATGCGGGTCAGAAAGGTTCAATTGCTTTCCGAGCTTAAAAATCCTATTCGGAAGGTCGCATAATGTATATTGGGCTAAATGACGATCATATTATGATTCAAGACATGGCCCGCAAATTTGCGAGCGACAAGTTAGAGCCAATTGCTGCTGAACTAGATCAAGGCAGACGCAAAGATGAGTTTCTAGGCAACCTGAAAGAAATGGCTGAACTCGGCTTCATGGGACTTAATGTCGAGAGTGAGTATGGCGGTGCTGATTGTGGGGTCCTCGCGTTTAGTGTTGCAATAACAGAAGTCGCACGCGCTTGCGCGTCCAGTGCGGTTACAATGTCGGTTACCAATATGGTAGCCGAACTTATTTCAGCGATTGGAACTGAAGAACAAAAGCGCGAATATGTAACGAAAATCTGTTCAGGTCAGTTTCCTGCAGCATCGTTTTGTTTATCTGAAAGCAGTGCAGGTTCTGATCCCTCAGCCATGAAAACAAAAGCCGTTAAAGGTGGTGACAACTGGATACTAAATGGCAGCAAGATGTGGATCACCAGCGCTGAGTATGCTGGTGTCTTTGTCGTGTGGGCGATTACCGATACATCCGCTCCTAAAGGCAAAGGAATTACATGCTTTCTAGTGCCTAGCGATGCTCCCGGTGTCGTTATTGGAAAACCTGAGCGGAAAATGGGGCAACGTGCTTCAAGCACTGCGACAGTAAGCTTTGATGACTGCCGTATTCCATCAACTTCAATGCTTGGCGAAGTTAACGAAGGCTATCGCATTGCTACAGGCGAGCTAGCGGGCGGAAGAATTGGGATAGGGTCTCTAGCGCTTGGTGTCGGACTTGCCGCTATGGATGTGGCGCGCGCATACAGTTTGGAACGTGTACAATTTGATCAACCGATATCGCGTTTTCAAGGCATTCAGTGGATGCTGGCTGATCACTACACTGAACTGGAAGCTGCCCGTCTTTTGATCCTGAACGCAGCGTTTTTAAAAGAGAATGGGCAGCGGTTTTCAAAACAGGCTTCAATGGCGAAACTTTATGCTTCCGAAGCCGCTAACAAGGCCTGTTATAGTGCTTTGCAAATAATGGGTGGGCTTGGATACACCGAAGAGCTTCCGCTTGAACGGTTTGCTCGGGATGTACGCGTCACTTCCATTTATGAAGGCACGAGCGAAATACAGCGAATGATTATTGCGCGAGAGCTGCTGCGTGAAGCGACTTAAATAAACCAATTACAAGGCTGACAGCATTCGTCGGGACGATGGCAGTTGGATGTCCCCTCGTTGAAAGCCCATTCAGTTACAACTACTTCTGGAGTAAGATATAATGACTCAAAAACCCTATTCTGACCGTGATGGCGTTATTTGGCTTGATGGACACTTCGTCCCTTGGCGTGAGGCGCAAGACCATATCCTTAGTCAGGGCTTGCATTACGCTTCAAGTGTTTTCGAAGGAGAGCGTGCTTATGAAGGCAGGATTTTCCGTTCGCTTGATCACTCAAAACGATTATTGCATTCGGCTAAAAGATTAGGAATGCAGGTCGACTTTTCTCTCGAGCAAATTGAGGCTGCAAAGTTAGAAACTTTGGAAAGATCAGGACTCGACGCCGCTTATCTTCGTCCCGTCATCTGGCGCGGTTCTCAGCAAATGGGAATTTCCGTAAAAAATTCCAATGTTCGGTTTGGTATCGCTGCATGGAAATGGGGTAACTATTTTGCTGATAAATCCAAAGGGGTGAAATTAACAGACTCACCTTGGGCTAGACCACCAGCGAATTGTGCGCCCGCGGATGCAAAAGCGGCGGGTCTTTACATGATTTGTACATTGGCAAAAAAACGTGCAGAAGACGCTGGGTATTCCGATGCATTAATGCTTGATCATGATGGGAATATTGCTGAGGCCACGGGCGCAAATATATTCTTTTATCAAGATGGCGTATGGCATACGCCAGCGCCGACTTGTTTTCTAAATGGAATTACGCGCCAAACTGCAATCGAGCTATTACGTCGTACTGGAGTTGAAGTCATAGAGCGCGTTATCCATCCGAACGAGCTGAGCCAGTTCTCGCAGTGTTTCATCACCGGAACGGCCGCAGAAGTTACACCAGTAAGTGAAATAATGGGCCATACCTTTAAGGTTGGACCGGAAACAATGTCGATTGTTGACCAGTACGATCAGGTCGTCAGAACTGCGGATGTTCAATTTACCGATGCACTTGTCCAAGGCGAAGGAATGGTAGGGTCACCAAAGGGTTGTCTAGTCTCTATTGATTTGAAATTAATGCAAACATGAAATGAAGTCAGTAATATAGAATATTCCGGTAAAATACTGTCATTGTGTATTTATTGCTACCGTAATTCTTCAATAATAGACAAGCTCTATATCTCTTTTCTATCCTAATAACAGGGATATAGAGCAAACCGTATTTCGAAAACAATGAACAAGAGCTTTGATCGGAAATAGGGGGGATGCGGATCCATACCCTATTGAAAAGCTACGCTTTAACCTACCGATTTTAGTTGGATTATCTCTTTTAGATCGAACTTATCACAACTATTGAGTGTGACTGGAGGAGAGGAAGGGATTCGAACCCTCGATACGGTCTCCCGCATACTCCCTTAGCAGGGGAGCGCCTTCAGCCACTCGGCCACCTCTCCTCAATCAAGATGCTTTCCTAGCGGGTTTTGCTAGGTGTCTGCAAGTAGGAAATTCAACTAATTGATAGCTTTTCCAAATTTTTATGCGTTATCACTTTGTCTAGTACTCATATTCTTCAATATCAGTCAGGGTTATTGTATACGCAGATTCAGCTAAATCAGTGTATGTGCTAGCGACCTTCACATGTCCTTCAATCCAGACGGCTTGTTCCAAGTCTTTGATCTTAATTGGCTTATCAGTTTTGACATAGATGGTTTGATTTGGAGGAGGTGGTGGTGAATGGAGACATGCACCATAATAAGGAACGAGTAAGAACTCTTTTATTTTGGCGTTTTGCGAGAATTCAAATGGCACGGTAAATCCAGGGATACGAACTTTATGGCCGTCTAGGATCGCTACGGTGTTGTGTGTTCCAAATTGCATTGCAACATCCCCAGCACCGCCTTCTGCAACATCGAAAAGGGATTGCATTTGAGCTTGTATCAGAGCCGCGGTCTTTTCTGCTTCACCAGGAGGTAGTAGGTCGTCCCAGCCTAATTCGAAAACTTCATTCTTATCTTTGGGAAGGACGTAAGCTAAAGGGTCAATTTCTTCGGCTACTACGGAAGAAGTCTTATCGTCTGCTTTACCTTCAACTTCAGCAAAAGCATTGGATTGAATAGGCAGTATGAGAAGCAATAGGGCGGCAAATCTGTAGTTCATATAGCTGGGTCCTGATAATATCATGCCTATGAATAGTCTTGAATTATGTCACTATTCAGACGCGGATAGTCAATCCATCAGCAAGGGCATTTTGCATGGCTTTTGAAGCCGGCCATAACGCCATTAGAGATGAGATTACCGGAACAGTAAGAAGAATTAGAGCCTCAGTAGAGCCAATTCCTAATCCGGATAGAGACAATCCATAATTTGAAGAAACCACCGGAACTATAAACTTTGAAATCATCTGAATGAGTAAAATACCGGCTATGGAACCCATGAGTGCTATAATGGCTGCTTCGAACAGGATAAGAAAAGCAATATGTTTTGGTCCAGCTCCAATAGAGCGTAAAATGGCCATTTCGCGTCTACGTTCGTTTAGGCTGGTATAGATTGATATCAGAATGGTCGCGAGGCCAACGAGTACGACAAAGATTGATATTCCTAATAGAGCTTTCTCGGCTGATCCAACAACATTCCACAATGAAGACAGAGTCATGCCTGGCATTATAGAGAGGAGCGCTTCTTTGGGGTAGGTGTTAACCTCTCTATTGAAACGCAAGACTGCACCCGGCGTCTTTAGGCCTACATAAACAGCTGTTATGGATTCGGGCTCCAAATGATCGTGCTCTTCATGCACCTTATCATGCGTGATGCGTTTCTTTTCATTGTCTTCATGATGTTCAGATGCATGTTCTACTTGCTCGTCGTGTGTTGCGTGATCACTATGGTCATCATGCTCTTCATGAACTGAATTTCCGTCATGGTGGTCATGGCCTTCATGTGATTCTGAATGTTCATTGTGAGGATGAGGTTCATGCTTTTCTTCATGAGCATGTTCGTGATGTTTTTCATCGTCCGTGTGATGTTCAATTTCGTCAGTATGATTATCGTTTGAGGGGGCTTGATGGATCCGCTCAATAGCTTCCAAACTAACGTGTATGGTCTGATCTATTGGAGTGCCCGTAGGCTTTAGAATACCGACAATCGTAAAATTATGATCGTCATGATTGTGAAATGAAACTTCACCCACGCCATGAGACAGGGTTATTTGTTGTGTAAGGGAGTAGCCGAGCTCTTTGGCAACACCGGCCCCTAAGACGACATCTAAAGAGTGTTCATCAAATACGCTACCAGAGGCCAAAGTCAGAGATTGTTTTTGTCCATATTTATAACGTTCAAAATAGTCAGCGCTTGTACCTAGAACCCGGTATCCTTTATGGCTATCTCCAAGCGAAATAGGAATAGCCCAAGCGACGTCAGGTCTATTGGCAATAGCCTCAAATGACTCCCATGACATCGGGGAAGTTGGGTCACCAATTCTGAAAACAGAAAATAGCAATAAATTTATGGGGCCTGTGCGACCACCTACGATCGCGTCTACACCTGAAATAGTATTTTCAAAACTCGCGCGCGCAGAATGACGTGTCTTTTCTACGCCTAAAAATAGCGCAACACTGAGCGCAACTGCCAACACAGTTAAAATAGCGGTCGTTTTGCGTGCGTAAATGCTATTCCAAGCAAGAGAAAGAAGGGTGGTTAGCATTATTATGGCCCCACTTTTTTATGGCTGTTGAGGTCAGATACATTAAGTTGTTCGTCAAAATGTGGTGCTAGTGATTTATCATGGCTGACAAACAATAATGTGGCTCTGTCTTGTTTGGACTGCTTAATGAGAAGCTCAATGAATGCATTGCGATTGTCAGAGTCCAAAGCAGAAGTCGGTTCATCTGCAATCAGAATTGGTGGTGATCCGATAAATGCCCGTGCGGCTGCTACTCTTTGTTGTTGGCCAACCGACAATTCTCCTACGCGTTTATTCCAACATTCCTGAGGATCGAGTCCAAGTTCACTAAGGAGAGACTTTCCCGCTAGCTCAATAGATTTATGTTCTAGAAGCGTTTTTTTGAGGCGGGATTTGGAAAAACGGCATGGTAATTCAATATTTGCACCGACCGACAAGAAAGGCAGCAGGTTAAACATCTGGAATATAATTCCCATATTCTCTGACCTGAATTTATCTCTTTGAGCAGGCCGCAGCGTAGATATGTCTGTTCCTAATACTGTGACAGAGCCGATTCTTGGTTCCAGAATACCACTAATCAAACCTAGTAAAGTCGATTTCCCTGCTCCGCTGGCTCCTTGAATAAAGGTCGTGCTACCGCGAAGAACAGATAATTTGGGTACAACAAATGAAGTTTCATTTTGTTTCCATCCAAATTCGAGTTCAGATATCTCAATAGCAATGTTTTGATTTAGCATTGAGTGAAGTCCATTTGCTTAGAGAGAGGTTTCCAAGAATATTCACTTGAATCGATCGTTATAGAGTAGACTGATACGAACGTTACTATATAACACGTCGCTTTCAAGATGGTTTTATTGAGAAATGAGCGTTTGATTGGTTCCCCAGAATTAATTCGACGAATTTTTAAGTTGGAGGTCGTCGTTGGACGCTATTATTCATTCTCTTGAGGAAAACATGGGCATTGCTGAGCCACTCGCTTTTGCTTTGATTGCAGCATGTTTCTCATCTCTAGGAATTATCCTTGCGTCGTTCAGTAAACGGTTTTCAAGTCAGGCAGGATTGTGGGCGACTTTGTTTGCTGGTGTTTTGTTGGCTTACATAGCTATTACACACCTTATTCCTGAGACTTTTCATCTTGGAAAATTTTCCTTGATGCTAGCGTTGTGCGGAATTGTATTGGGCGTTGTATTAGATCGGGTTGGAGATTCCAAAACGTCTAATATTAAGGTTGTCCCAATATCCTCACTGCTTGCAATTGGCCTTCATTCGTTTTTGGACGGGATGATATATGTGGCTTCTTTTGGTCACAGTCATGAAGGCGGGGTATTCACCGGGGGTGGATTGATCTTGCATGAGCTACCCGAAGGCATTTTGGTTTTTATTCTGTGTAAGCTTTTATTCAAAAAAACTTGGATATCGATTGTGACAGCTTTTGCGATTGCAAGCTTGAGTACACCGCTGGGTACTTTGCTGGCACTGGCATTGAGCCAAGAATATGGATCGTATTTTGTCTCATCTGCTTTTCCAGTTGCTGCAGGATTGGTGAGTTGGGCTAGCTTAAATCTGATTAAAAAATTCTGCTTGTCCTTCATGCATAAGAGCGCATGATTTTATAAATCTTGAAGCAAAGCATCAATGATACCAGCGACCAGTGCATCTTTTTGTCGTTCGATAAATGGTAACTTGTCATAAGGAATTAGGAGCGGGTGGGTTTTCTTCTTCCCATCTTTCTTTTTTCCGAACTTCCACCCATCGTTGATCTTCAATTGGGTCCATTGATCATGTTGTGCGGATGCTGGAGCATCTGGATTTTCTATTCGAAACAAAACGCCTTCTTTTGAAGCTTGCTTCATCCATTTAGGGGCTCTGTTCCAATGAGGAATTGGCGATTGGGAATGTGCGCTCGAAAAAGCACGAACTGCTTCGTGCATAACACGGGCGATAACTTCGACATCTTCATCACTAATTTTGCGCATTGTTTCCCTTCACCTTCGAATAAGAACTCAAACTAGGCTGAAAGAAAATTAGAGCAAAACCTTGAGGAATTCTTGAAGATGGTCCCTAGTTGTTTTCAAATATTGCAATATTAGCCCTAAAAAGGTCGCCGGTAGATGGTGTTTGTCAGATTACTTCTACGCCAATTTGAGTTTTTTGCGTTTAAAAGAACAGCAGGGATGTATTGGTTTCTCCTGATCATTTGTGCAGGTACAGCGCTTGTCGCGGGAATATGGGGTTGGTGGAATTTCCAATGGGATGGCGATGCTTCAAAGTTTGAAGTCAGACCAGTTCAAGATCAAGGTTGGCGCGCCGCGATGGAGGCAGTTCAGCTCGGTGTTAAAGCTATTCTAGCATCGGATATCTATGTCGCTACTCCACTGAAAGAAATGCCGATATCATTGCAAATTGCCCGCATTTTCGGTGCGCTTGCATTTGCACTAATGGTCGGTCGTATCTTTTTGTTCGCTGTAGGCGGACAAGCATCGAAGGTTTTCTTACGTGCACGTACGCATCATGATCTAGTTATTGGTGACCATCGACTGGCAAGAGAATATTCGCAATTTCCTCAAAAACGAAAAACGACACATTTAACGAGTGAACGATATGATGCTGAATGCATCGTGCGATCAGGTAGTTTGAAACGTGATTTAAAAATAGCAGGAACAAAGCGTGCGAATAGAATTATTATCGCTGGCATATCAGATGTAAAAACATGGGAAGAAGCGCAGGAAATCGCCAGTATTTATCCTAGAAAAGAAATATTGGCGCACATCTCTGATCCTTGGCTTCTTGAGCGCGTAGGAAAGGCTGAACCAGCCACCAAGTTAAAACCATTCTCCTTTGTATCTGGTGTAGCTAGAGAGGTTATGCTGGCCCATCCTCCTTACCTGCTGGCACGCAGCAAAGATCTTAACGTTCAACATATCGTCGTAGATGGATTTAAGTCCCTTGGTCAGGCTTTGGTCCGAGAATTTCTCATTACATCGGTCTCTTCAAATCCGTCCAAAATGGCTGTGACTGTTCTTGATGTAGACGCTAAGAAACAAGCAGCAAAATTTGTAGCACGCCACCCAGGTTTGGAATCATATGTTGATTTTTCCTTTGTCGCTGCAGATCTTTCTCAGCAGTCACTAAGTATTGAAGCACATATACAAGAACGATTTGAGAAAATCCCACCGTGCGCCTATTACGTAACCAGCACGAGTGCAGAGCATCCCTTGCTTCACGCCATCGCGATTAAAGATAGATGCGAAAGAGAAGGGTGGTTTGATGCGCCAATATTTGTGAACTCTGAAGATGGAGCAGGTCTTAGCACTGTTCGTCAGGGTGTAGGCGTATTTGGAAGTGAATTGGACCAAGAAGCTCTGCCATCGCATCAGCTATATGAAAGACGTCTTATACCCTTTGGTTCTTGGCAAGAAGGAATGGATGGCACTGCATTATTGTCATTGGATTACGACGAGCTTCCTCGAAAATTCCATGAAACTTACCTTCGCACTATGAATTTAGGCGGAAAAGCAAACTCAATTGAATACAACTGGGATTATCTAGAGGAAGAGTTTCGAGTTTCGAATAGACGTGTTGCCGCTCATATCCGAGCAACGTTGGACGCTGCGGGGTTTGATTTGCAAGATTGGTTAGAGAAAGGAACCCGTTCCGGAAAGTCTTTCTCAAGCACCGACCTCCCTAAAGAGATAACTGCTTTTGATTTAGATGATTCAGAAGAGATCGAACGTCTAGCTAATTTACAGCATTCTAGATGGATGCTTGATCGGATGCTAAATGGTTGGAGTTACGCTAAGGTTCGTGACAATCAGGCACGTAAACACGACTGCCTTGTGCCTTACGATGACTTAGAGGAAAATATCAAAGAATATGATCGTGCAATGGTTCGTCAGATAGCAAATATAGTGTTGGGGACTAAATAGCTTGCTAAGCGACTCGTCTTAGTTTCGGACGAGATGGCGATGGAGGTGGATCTATCTCTGTGTTGCTTCCTGGGATCGGTATATCTTCTTCGGTCATAGGCGACCGAGCAGACACGCCAAACGTTTCCAGTGCATTTATTGCAGCCTCGAGGTCTGCCAAAGCAATACGCCATATAGGGAGACCTTCGATCTCCTCATCAGGATCTTCACCTAAGAAAGCGCAATATCGCCTCGCTAGAACTTCATACGACTTCATCTCAATCTCCCAACAGATTGAAGCTCCTTTATGGAGCCTTCAATAGTTAGAATGCATGCAGGTAGTTTTCGTATTCTTAACGCGCCGGATTCAATTTTCTCGTTTACTGGTCGAATAGCAGTAGAAATACACCAAATTTGCTTATTTCAAGTTGCTTCGTGCGATTTTTTATATTTATCCGAGAGGAAACGAGCTGTTATCAGTTCTTAGGAAGAGGACGTCCGTAATAATCCCTTTCCACAGTTTCATTCGGATTGATAGTTGCCTGCCCGTCCATCGCATCTAGGGCGTCCTCAATATTCGGAGCCGATTGAGATTCAGCGCTTGCTTGGGATGGAGACATTTTATTTGCTCCACCACGTTCGTCTTTTACGCCAGTTAGTGCGTCATTCAGGCCGAGTTCTTTGGCTGTAAATGCAACTAGGCCACCAGATTTACAAAGCATCTCAACCATGTTTTGGCGTGTCTGCAATTCAATCATGCGCATAACAGATTCACGAACTGCTGGGTCTCTATTAGCTAAAGTATCAGCTAATTTATCGATATGTTGCTGATCAATCCACATTGGGCCTATCGGGCGTCCATCTGGACCAGCTTGAGCCGCTTGTGCTTCCGCCATCGTATCGACTTCAACAAATGAGAAGTTAGCTTCGTAAATTTTAATACCTAGAGGCATCCCATTCAGCATGCCATCGCCCTTTTTGTCCTCTTCTATATCACGAAGAGCTTGAGTCACTGCATTTTCAATACGCGTTTGCTGCGCGCGAATATCTTCATCATTGCAGCGGGTAATTTCATTATCAAAAAGGTTTTCGATCCGGTTTGCGAACGTTGCACCAAAATTATCTAGCTGACTTGAGATGTGAATGCGTTCGATATCCAAGCGGAAAACAACATTCGCTGTAATTTCCAGTTGGTGACGATCAAGTGTCAAACTACGAAATGGTTTAGGCGTACACGTGTTGACCGTTAGAGAAATTCGTCCAGTGCGTCTATTTACGAGGGCACGAGTAAAGAATTCACCCGTTGATTGCCTGCGAGCCGGATAAGTAATGTCAGGTGCATCTTTATCCCGCAGAACAGACATTTTCGGATCCCAGAGCGTGGCTGGTTCACGCAGGGCACCAACTATCTCACCTTCGGACTGTACGACAAACGTGTGATTGGGGTTCGCATCAAATGTTCTTGATGCGCGATAGACAAGTACACCGAGCAAGGCCAATAAAAGCACAGCTCCGATTAAGACTAAAATTGTCATGACCATGTTGGTGGTGTCCCGTTTACTACTCTAAAAATTCCCACTTAATCGACACGGTACAACCGCTTAAGCTCAGATACAATCGCTTTCGTGTTTTAGCAGAGGATTAACGATGAGCACTTCTCCTAATTGGGGTTTTCTGATCGTACCTATAGAGCCAATCTTGGCGACTATTTATGAATTGTGGCATTATTTTAGATGCCAGCCAAATAGGTCCATAATTTGCCAGTTCTGAGGCTTTTGTGCCGTGATGGAATAATTTCATATTCTTCCTAGAAGCCGACTGAACACGGCTAGTTCTAGGTTTTCTCATTGCTTCATAAGACGCCAACGCCGCGGGAATATTGCTGTTGCATTGTGAAAGTGACATCACCAATGCTTCAGCATCCTCTATGGCCATAGCGGCGCCTTGGGCAAGAAATGGTAGCATTGGATGAGCTGCATCTCCCAGTAGGGTGGTCGATCCTTGAGACCAATGAGATAGAGGCAATCTATCGTGCAACGCCCACTTAAAACAGTTTGAAACAGTTTTGGTTATACTTTGGATAGGCTCTGAAAACTCTATAAACTCTTGTCTCAATTCTTCAGGTGACGCAGCTTCAGTCCAGCTCTCATTTTGCCAATCGTTTTGTTCCACTATGCCCACGAAATTAATTAGCTCTCCATTTCTAAGGTAGTAGGTCACAGCATGTCGCTTGTGCCCTGTCCATAATGTGGCGGATGGTGGAATAGTGCCTTTAGGAATTTGATTGGCTTGGATGACTGCGCGCCAAGCAACATTGCCAGTAAAGCGAGGTGTGTCAGGTCCTAAAATTTCTTCTCGGATTTTTGAGTGAATACCGTCAGCTCCAACGATTATATCTCCCGAAGCTGAATTCCAATCGCTGAAGGTCAACTGTGTATCGGTAGCGCCGATATCAATACCAGTGACCTTTTTTGAAAGGTTTAAACTCGAGGGAGCTACATTTACTAAGGCTGTTTTAAGTATTTCGACTAAATCAGCGCGGTGGATGTGTAGGTAGGGACTACCATATATCTTCGCAGCACTCTCCATTGGTATGGAAAACACTTTTCGGCCCGATCTACCAATTCTAAAATCTAGAGAGTGAGGATGAAACGATGCTTTGCTCAGTGCTTCTTCAAGCCCGAGTCGAAACAGCACTCGAGTGGCGTTGGGACTTAGCTGGAGACCAGCACCAACTTCTGATATTTCATCAGCCTGTTCAAATACTGAAACTTCGAAACCTGCCCGAGCGCAACTTAGCGCGCATGTCAGCCCACCTATTCCAGCGCCGGCAATCAATACTCTCAAAACAATAGCTCCAAATACCCTGAATACAGCTCAAATGTACTGTGCTTTGTTTTGAGAGAAAGCGTCAATGTGGACGAATGTTCTATGTACTGATTTTAAACGTCTAGAATCTCTAGGCGCCAAGCGAGCGTTTCGCCAATACCCTTTGTTTGAAAGGCACAAGCTATTTTTCCAGACACATCGCCTAATTGCTTTTTCACAGCCGCGACGAGGTCTTCATCACACAGCTCGCCAGCACAGGAGAGCGGCTCAACACCCCAGAATAATGACATGTGGCCTAGTTTGGTAGAATCTTGCGTGTGAGTGATCAAACGACGCTGAACACGTACACGTGAGAAACGTGAGATTACTGAAAAATGCGCAGTTGAAACGAATATAGCTTCACATTCATTCTTTGCTGCTAGATCCTGAACGGCTTCTGCAACAAAATCAGCGTCCATCGGGTGTTCGTTTTTCTTAGGTGCGAAGCTACCAGATGAATTCGCGTATTCTTTGTCGTTTTCGACTGTGCGAACAATACGATCCATAATAGAAACAGCAGTTGCAGGATGACGACCTACAGCCGTTTCTGATGAAAGCATGATAGCATCGGTACCTTGATAGATAGCAGTTGCTACATCAGATGCTTCGGCACGTGTTGGAGATGCAGACTCGACCATGGATTCAAGCATGTGTGTCGCGACGATCACTGGCTTACCTGCGGCGCGGGATGCTCTCACGATACGACGTTGAAGTATTGGCACCATCTCCGGAGGGTATTCAACCCCAAGGTCTCCACGGGCAACCATAATACCATCTGACCCGTCAACGATATCATCTAGGTTTTCAATAGCAGCTGGTTTCTCAACTTTTGCGACTAATCTACCACGGCCATTCATTAAAGCACGCGCTTCTTCCAAGTCAGCGCGTGTCTGAACAAATGAAAGGGCGATAAAGTCTGCACCCAAGCTACAAGCAAACTCTAGGTCTTCTTTATCTTTAGGTGTCAGCGCGGGTACAGGGAGGGCTTTTCCTAAAAGGGTAAAGCCTTTTTTGTCGCCAATCTTACATGGAATATCTGACGTCGCCCAAGGTGTATCGCCTGCTTTAGTGACGGTCAGAACAATTTTTCCGTCATCAACCAGAATTTGGTCACCAACTTCCATGATCTTCAGAATTTCCGGATGAGGAACCGGAATTACATTTTCTTCTTCAGACGTTTTACCTGGCACCAATTTTACTTCTTCATTCATGCTCAGACGAATATAGCCTTCTGGAAAGCTTCCAACACGAATTTTAGGACCTTGCATGTCTGCTAGAACACCTAATGGTCTTCCAATTTTTTCTTGGGCTAGGCGCACAGATTCATAGTTGCGCTGGTGACCTTTGTGATCGCCATGAGAAAAATTCAGACGGAATATATCAACGCCTGTTTCCGCCAGTAACCGGATGGTGTCTGGTGCTGAACTACCCGGACCCAATGTGGCAACTATCTTGGCTCGACGACTTTGTGGGGAAGAGAAACGGCTCATTGAAAAGTCCTGTAAATGTAATCTTTGTTTTTACTTGTTGGCGATTGCAATTGCATCTTTGGCAGTCGCTTCAATTGTCGCCCAATCTTCAGCCTCTAATGCAGCATTCGTAACAAGCCAACCGCCACCAACGGCAACAACATTTGGAATTGAAAGATATGTCATCATGTTGGAAGGGCTAACGCCGCCAGTAGGCATCACTTTTAGGTTTTGAAGGGGAGCGACCATCGCTTTAAGAGCACCAGCTCCACCGATTTTTTCAGCAGGAAAGAACTTTACGACTTCAAAACCTTCTTCAATACGCTGCATGGCTTCTGAAGGTGTTGCTGTACCTGGAAAAGAAGGAACACCAGATGCCAATAGCGCTTTAGCTAAGTTGGGGGTGCATCCTGGAGATACTGAAAATTCAGAACCGGCTTTCAAAGTGGCGTCTAGGTCGGCTGGAGTAAGAATAGTACCAGCACCAACCGTAAGCTCAGGTTGGGCGGCTTTCATCTCAGTAATTACTTCGAGTGCTTCTTTTGTCCGCAAGGTCACTTCGACGAATTTAACACCGCCTTTGTATAATGCCTGAGCAAGAGGCGCAGCATGAGCAACATTTGAAACTGTAAGAACAGGGACGACAGGTGAAGCAGTAAGTGCGTCCAAAACAGGTTTCATATCTACAGTCGTCATTTTTATACCGTCCCTTTAGTAAGCTGCGGCTCCGATAAGTGGAGCTTCACCGCTGGTAATTAAATAGATTGGAACATTCGTCAAATAATGTGACATTGGTCCGCGTTCGAAGAAACGTGAAAGTGCTTCAGGTGAACGTATGTAATCAATTAGGGCGGTAGTTACTCCACCTGCAGCGACAACACCACCTTTGGCTCCAGTTGCTAACACAGCATCTCCATACGCGGTCATTACGGTGTTTGCGCGAATCCTGCAAACGGCATCGCACACTTTATCGCCAGTTTTTGCACGAGAATGCACTTCCGCCGGAGAAAGATCGATTTTTGGAACGTCGAAAACCTCAAACATGGTTTCAAGTAGGGTGTTAAAGCCAACTCCTGCACTGACTGATTCGATTGATACGAACTCAATTTTAGTTTTTAGGCTTTTATAAACTTCTGCTTCTAAATCAGTCGTCGGAGAATAGGCTTGATGCCCACCTTCGCCGCGCAATACCCGCCAGTTTTGGTTTTGATTGGAAGGTAAAAGCGTTGCATACCCAAATCCAGTGCCTGGACCGGCAACGATTATTGGCCTGTCTGGAACGGATTTACCTGAAGAGATGATTTCTAATCCATTGCCATCCATCTTGGGGCTTAACTCGGGAACGGACCTCGCCATTGCAGCAAAGTCGTTTAAAAGCTCAACCGAGTTTAACTGAAAACGTGATTGAATTTCATCAGCTTGCACACACCATGAAGAATGATTGGTAAGTGTTATAGAATTATTTTTAATCGGCCCCGCAAGTGCGAATACGCCACGCTTAGGTTGAATATCAACGGTGCTGAGAAATGCATTCAATGCATCAGAGAAAGTCTCATGATTTTTGTTGGGTGATTTCCAGAATTTATCGATGTGAACTGGACCTGCGTGAACGCGTGTATCAGGTGCAAGTGCAAAACGCACATTTGTACCACCAACATCGCCGACAACGACATAATCAGTATCTGCTGAAAGACCATTCATTATTCAACGCCGTCCATTAAACCAAAAATACCACCACCTTTTTCTGCGACTTCTGCAGCATTGCGGAAGACACTGAACATTTCGCGGCCAAGGCCGTAACCCGGATCGTTTTCTCTCATTGCAGCGGGGCGATTCAAGAAGTCTTCTGGCTCAATTGTAAGTGTTCCGGCATTCGCGTCGAATGCGATTAAGTCACCGTCTTTTAATTTCGCGATAGGGCCCCCTGCCAGAGCTTCGGGGCCCATATGTATGATTGCTGGGAATTTTCCAGAGGCACCAGACATACGGCCATCTGTTAGAAGCGCGACTTTAAATCCTTTGTCTTGCAACAGTCCAAGAATGGGTGAAAGCCCATGAAGTTCAGGCATTCCGTTTGCACGAGGCCCTTGAAACCTAACGACAATCACAACATCTCGGTTAAGTTCACCAGCTTTAAATGCTGCTTTAACATCATCTTGTGACGAGAAGATTGCAGCAGGCGCAGTGACCTTGCGGTTTTCTTCTTTAACAGCGGAGATCTTGATCATTCCACGCCCAATCGCGCAGTCTATAAGCTTTAGCCCACCATCTTTTGCGATTGGATTTGTGTGTGGTCGGAGGATCTCTTCATCTTGGCTGATTTCTGGCGGTAGTTTCCAAGTTAAAGCCTCAGATTCCATTGTCGGCTCTTGGCTGTATCTTTCCAAACCGCCATCACCTGCGACTGTTGTTACATCGTTGTGAACCAAACCAGAAGCCAGAAGCTCCTTAATCAAGAAACCCATTCCACCCGCGGCGTGGAAGTGATTTACATCAGATGGTCCATTTGGATAGATTTTACAAAGTAATGGGGTTACTTCAGCGATTTCTTCAAAATCAGACCAATCTACCAAAATACCAGCAGCTCTTGCGATAGCCGGTATGTGTAGGGCGTTATTAGTTGATCCACCAGTTGCCATTAAGCCAACGATTGAATTCACAATCGAGCGTTCGTCAATAACTTTACAAACAGGCGTATAGCTGTCTTCGCCTTTCATGTGAGAAAGGGCTGCAGCCTGTTGTGTTGCAGCTTCGGTGAGGGCAGTTCGTAGTCCAGTACTTGGCGGTACGAATGCAGCACCCGGCATATGCATACCCATCATTTCCATCATCATTTGATTGGAATTGGCAGTTCCGTAAAATGTACATGTTCCTGCAGAGTGATAGCTCTCACTTTCAGCTTTTAGAAGTGCGTCCCGTCCGACTTCACCAGCAGCATATTGCTGACGAATGCGTTGCTTTTCTGGGTTGGGCAGACCAGAGGGCATAGGGCCAGCTGGAACAAATATACCAGGTAGCCATCCAAAACGTATCGCTGCGATCATCAAGCCCGGTACGATTTTGTCACAGATACCAAGGTATAGAGCAGCGTCAAAAGTCGCGTGGCTAAGCGCTACGGCTGTGCTCATGGCAATAGTATCTCTTGAAAACAGAGATAGCTCCATTCCATCTTGGCCTTGTGTCACCCCATCACACATGGCTGGCACACCGCCAGCGACTTGGGCGGTTGCACCAACCTTCCGAGCTGCAGCACGGATAATGTCTGGATATTTTTCGTAAGGCTGGTGCGCAGACAGCATGTCATTGTAGGCCGTTACGATACCTATATTTGGCCATTCTGCGCCCAGCATCGCGTTCTTATCGTGAATAGGACAAGCAGCTGCAGCGTGCGCAAGGTTTCCATCTGTCAAACGTGATCTAGCTGACTCCGTAGGGCGCTGGTTTTCCATAAGTTTCAGATACGCAGCACGTGATTTTTCAGACCGTGCAATAATACGATCTGTAACCTTGGCTATCGTTTTAATCGTTGGTGAAACTGGCATCTGACAAGCTCCTTAAAGGAATTTATGTGTGATGAAACAGGTCTATTCAGCAGAGTCTAGACGTTTCCAATAACGGTCATCTTTCGCGAGCAAAACATCGGCAGATGATGGGCCGTCGCTACCAGCAGGGTAGGTTTCCATAGGGCGATTATCGTCCGCCCACGCTGCAAGCAATGTGTCAGCCCATTCCCAAGCTTGCTCTACTTCATCGCGACGCATGAAGAGTGCAAGGTTGCCTCGCACAACATCCATGAGAAGACGTTCATACGCGTCCGGGTAACGTATCATGAAATTGTCAGCCCACGAAAGGTTTAGCGGAAGAGACTTCACGCGCAATCCACCAGGACCAGGTTCTTTAATTTGCAGGAATAAATGCACCCCTTCATCTGGTTGAAGACGAATGATCAATTTATTCGGTGACGCGCCACTTTGTTGACCAAAAATTGAGTGGGGCGCAGGCTTAAACCGGATCATAATTTCAGATTGACGAGATTGAAGGCGCTTACCTGTTCTCAAGTAGAATGGTACGCCTTGCCAACGCCAGTTCTGAATTTCAGTCTTTAACGCAACATAAGTTTCTGTACGGCTGCCCTTCTTTTCATCAGGTAGTTCTTCTTTGTAACCTTTAACGGTTTTTCCATTGACAGTACCTGCACGATATTGAGCGCGAACGACATTATCTTTAGCGGACTTATCATCAAACTTTTTGAGCGCTCGTAAAACTTTGATTTTTTCAGTTCTTACATCATCTGCTTCAAGAGAGTTTGGCGGCTCCATAGCGGTCAGACACAGAAGTTGCAGGAGGTGGTTTTGCACCATGTCGCGAAGCGCACCAGAGTTGTCATAGTAATCTGCACGACTTTCAAGTCCTACAGATTCAGCAACTGTAATCTGGACATTATCAACCGTGTTTCGATTCCAAAGCGGTTCGAATAGCATATTAGCAAACCGTAAAACCAATAGGTTCTGAACTGTTTCCTTACCTAAATAGTGATCTATGCGGAATATCTGTTCTTCCTTGAAGACAGCGCCCACACCTTCATTGATTTCTTTTGCGGTTTCTAAGTTTCGGCCAATTGGCTTTTCAAGAACAACGCGCGAAGCTTCGGTGACCAATCCTTTATCGCCGAGGTTTTTACACAAAGGCGTATACAGCCGTGGAGCCATGGCGAGGTAAAAAACGCGGTTTCGGTCTTTTGACGGTACAGCTTTCTTCAAGCCTGCCCAATTAGACTTAGGGTCCGTCGCATCGATTTGTATGTATTCAAGAAGATTGGAAAACTTTTCAAATTTTGAGTCGTCAATTTTTCCATCCTGAGCTTCTGTACATGCTTCCTTTGCAAAGGCTACAAATTGATCTCGTGTCCATTCAGAGCGGGCAGTACCGACAATTTTACATGTTTCGCAAATTTGACCATCTTTGAAGCGGTGATAGAGGGCAGGGATTAGCTTTCTCTTAGAGAGGTCACCTGTCCCACCAAAAATTACTATATCAAACGGATCTACAGGTATAAACTCTGCCATCAGTTTCTCGCTCTTCCATCAAATTTGTACATCATTTCGAATAGGCGAATTTGAATTAAACTACTAGAGCAAATGTGCCCGTAAATTCCTCACCAAATCCAAAATGATCGCGCTATCATTTTGGTTTCTTATATCCAATAAATGGTATTTGTACAGTGTTTAAAGCGCGTATTTTGCGTGGCGAGCGTCTTAACACGACACGATGCTTACGTTCAACGCCTTCAGAGGTGAAGATTAGCGCTCTTTAATTGTTCAATAAAAATAGCTTGCGAAGAAAAATTGGTATGCTCATATATCGTGCAGGATATGGCAGACTTTGGTCAAATGACTGTCTTGGTTCGAATAGCAATGTCTAAAGAATGCTCTGTTTATGATCAGAACGTAGAAGCTGCGTTTTCGATAGACTTAGCAAGTACTCGGTCTTTATTGGTTAGACCACCTGCGTCATGGGTCGATAGAGTGATTTTCACGACGCTGTAAACATTGAACCATTCAGGGTGATGGTTTTGTTTTTCGGCGTCAATCGCAACGGCGGACATGAAGGTCCAAGCTTGCGCGAAGTCAGCAAACTGAAATGTTCTGGTAATTGAAGTACCGTTGTTTGATATAGACCACAGAGGAAAGTCTGACAAAAGCGCTGTGATTTCTATATCAGAATATTTATCTGCCATATTGACCTGCCTAGTTTAATGCGAACTCGCGCACTTTCATAAGTGCGGATTATTGATCTAATTTACACCTGATATCAGCCAACGCAATTTCGTCACCAGAGCCCTCACTTTTAATGACGCATCCGTCGCGGGTTAGAAATACTTTGAAAATTTCTGGTTTCTTCAAACTAAGTGTCTCGTAAGGACCAAGGGGTAGGGGCAGGACTGGTATAGTAGTTGCTCTATTTTTGTCTATTCCACCTAATTTTACGGTGGATATGCCTTTGTGTTCTGCGATGAGGTCTGAAACTTTAGCTAATGTTTCAGAGTCTGCGCTTACTATGTAAGCAGGCTGCATTGAAGACAAAGGATCGACTGAGTGTGTAGAGCAGGCGGAAATCAAGTCTGCGCTCAACACAAAGATCGATGCAGACAGTCCATTTTGTAGCTTTATACCCATTATGTATTATCTTCTTGGATTTGCTATCATGATATTATCTACAAATTCGTCTTCGGGGGTCGCATAGTATTTCTTTCCCGAAGAGGGCACATTTGTGCTTCCTTTTGATGATGTAGATGCTTTAGCAATGGGAGCGGAAGGACAAAGGCCAGTATCGCGGTAGTTAAGTGCCGCTTGCAGCATTGCTTCGTTAGTATCGCCTAATTCGTGTTCAGTATCATCTTCTATCTGACATCCAGGAATTTTAATCGCGAAATCGTCAAATGGGTCGCTAGAAACTAAGTTTGTGGGTGCAAAACCGTGTTGGTATTCACCAAAGTCTTTTGCGTTTTGAGCTTGCATTTGAATTGTAAAGAATGTTGTGCCGCAGTTGTCTGCTGCAAAAAAACCAAATGGTTTTCCACATGTTCTTTCTGGGCCAACATATATAACTTCGACATCAATACCGCGTAACGCGTTTATCAATGATTCACTTGCGCTACACGTTGAACTTGTTCCGAGTACAAACACTCTGGGGAGATTCAAAGTGTCTAGTGATGTGTTGAATGGTAGAGATGAAAAGCCTTGCGTCGCGCTGTGGAATGGAGTTGGGGTATTTACCCGCCCAGTTACCGGATTGAGATTGCCGGACTTATCATTGAAGCGTGAGTTATTGAAAATATCTGTGCTGATATTCGATGGCCCAGCTATCATATAGCCCAATTGAGATGCGATATCGACAAAACCACCTCCATTATAACGAATGTCTACGACCAGATCTGTTACATTTTGGGCGGAAAAATCTACGAACGCATCAGCAAGTTCAGCTTCTGCTTCAAAAGTACCGAAAGTGTTAAGTAGAATATAACCTACATTTCCAGTTGAAGTATTTATGATCTCGGTTCTGTTGACGGCGGCGTCTACAATATCTGCTGATGTCAAAGTTATATCGCGCGGAGTAATCGTGCCAGGATCCAAGATTGTAAATGTATGCGTTTCTCCATTTGCGGAAGGCTCAAGCGCACCAAAAACAATGTCCAATTCAGATTGAGTAAGTCGATCGGTAGAAGCGCGATCCACACTGACGCCATCTATACTTTGGACGATGGCACCGCGTCGCAATTGTGTTTCGCCATTGACGATCTCTGATGCGGGAGAGTTAGGCTCATTGTACAAAACATATAGTTGATCAAGTCGACCAGTTACGGATCGAAATGCAAATTGCGCCCCATAACCTGATTGGGCCTCGGACAAAACGCGTTGTAGATAAGTTTCCGTATCCTGAGAAAAATGAAAATCATCCTTCGGCTGTCCAGATGCCAGTGTCTCAAACGTTTTTAAATTGTTGAAATATTCAACCGGCTTCAACGATGTTTGCGTGCTTCTGTCCGTGACCTCGTCGTACCAAAGGTATGTTTCATTGTTCCAGGACCGTAGCCACATTTTTTCGTCAGTTAGAGTACCTTGATCATCTGTGAACGTTTCGCCAAGAATATTTTGGCCTGAACGTGGCGTCTCACAAAAATCTTTAAAGGTAGACGATCGATCAAATTGTCCCAATGTCCAAGTGGAAATCGGCGTCGGTGAAGGTGTTGGAGCTGGTGTTGTCGCCGGAGTTGGAGAGGGCGTCGTTAGAGTAGGCGCCGGAGTGGATGATCCACCGCCTCCGCCACCACAAGCGCTCAGCGCCAAAAAGAATGCCGCTCCACATACAGTTACATGATTTTTCATATCTATTTTCATATAGCCCCCCCAGACTAATATTCTAAAGCAGTAATTTTTGTTTATTGTGCTCAATTCCACTCTAGGTATGCTAGAGAGTGCAAAGGGTTGTCAATCTCACAATTTATGTGAAATACACTTAGGTTTTAGCACTGTATTAAATAGAATGGTGCCG
>CAYGPZ010000003.1:130806-225432 GCA_964352025.1 uncultured Hyphomonadaceae bacterium | reverse complement strand
CGCTCTAAAGTGGAAAAATGCGCATTATCTGGCTGAACTACGCATTGCGTCAGACCATAATGATCGCGTAAGTCTATAAACAATAGACCCCCGTGGTCGCGCTTACGATGAACCCAACCGCTAATGCGTACGGTTTCACCTACATGTTCGGATCTTAGTTGGCCGCATGTGTGCGTACGGTAAGCGTGCATTCTTGGAGTCTCCGTTGAGAAAGTTTGGCGGACAAGCACACCGTTCTGGGCCGCTTGTCAAGCGATAGCGTTTAGGAAGGAGCTGGTGTGCCATCAAACACCCGCGATGAATTGAAGTTAGTAACAGACACTGACGGGCTTATCAAAGCCTGTGAGGAACTGAAAAAAGGCGAATTTATCGCTGTTGATACTGAATTCCACAGAGAATCGACCTTTTGGCCGAAACTTTGTCTGATTCAAGCTGCTACTTTAGAGTTTGACTGTCTTATAGATCCACTGTCTCCTGACATCGATTTAAAGCCATTTTTAGATTTAATGGCTGACACGTCACGTATGAAAATTTTTCATGCTGCCCGACAGGATATGGAAATTTTCACGAAACTTATCGGTACACCACCTGCCCCGATATTTGATTCTCAAATTGCAGCTATGGCTTGTGGTCTTGGCGATTCGGTTTCTTATGAGAACTTAGTCTCTCAGCTACTAAAAGCACGCGTCGACAAGTCGTCACAGTTTACAGACTGGCAGCGCCGTCCGTTGACTGAAAAACAGCTCGATTATGCACGAGGAGATGTCACCCACTTACGCCATTGTTATGTAAAGCTAAAGGCCAAGATGGAAAAGCTCGACCGCATGGGCTGGATTGAGGAAGAAACAGAAATTCTCGTCAATCCGCAAACCTATGACACAAATCCGAAAAATGCTTGGAAACGGATGAAAATTCGCAAACCTCGCAAGGATTATCTGGCCTTAATCGCATCCGTATCTGAATGGCGCGAAAAGCTAGCTCAAGAGCTGGACAAACCACGTTCACGCGTCCTGAAGGATGACGCTGTGCAGGAAATTGCACAACAAAAACCACGCGATGCTCAAGCGATGGATAGATTGCGTGCTGTTCCCAAAGGATTTGCGAAATCAAAGCACGGGCAATCGCTTCTGGATGCGATTAATGCCGCCATTGATAACCCCGATGCATACGCCCCGGAGATACCCAAGCGACCACACAACACATCCCCTCCGGGTGCCGTTGGCGATCTACTCAAAGTTTTGCTGAAACATGTTGCTGAAGAAGCCGATGTCGCCCCTCGTCTAATCGCCAATGCTGCTGATGTAGAACGCATAGCATGTGATGCAGAGCCAGATGTCCAAGCAATGCGTGGATGGCGACGTGAGGTTTTTGGTAATTTGGCAATGAAACTCAAAGAAGGTAAAATCGCCATCGCGATATCAGGCACAGGTGTCAAAGTATTTGACGTCTAATAACCTGATCTTCCGAATATAAAAAAACGCCTCCGTGATGAAAATTCATAGAGGCGCTTTTTTATTTGAATAGAATTTACAGTTCAGATTCTTTTCCTGAAAAGCTCAGTCTCGGTTCATGGCCCATTATCACGGCCGCTTGAACCAAACGCTTGCGAACCATTTCAGACATTAGTGCTTTCATTTTTTCATCAACATCAAGTATGAGACTGCCGTCTTTTATCTCGATACGAGAGTATTTTAGGAGATCCGAAGAACGTCCTGAAAAATGAGCACCTAACCGCATCAGCGCACCCAATGACCTAGCCTGACCGGACAATTCACCGTCGAGCAAGTTTGCAGAAATGGTATGCTTGAAATTTCGCTGATAGCGACAAGCAATTGCCAATGCGACCGCTGCACGTTCTTTATGAGTCCAACCAGACAATGGCGCAGTCACGATAAATTCAAATGCCATTTCCGCCCTGTAATCAGGATGCATGCGAGAGCCAATATCGGCAGCTAAACAAGCTGTTTCCGACAACCTTTCCGGCAATGTATGTTTTGAAGCCTGCTTCAACCAATCGCCCAATGCAGCCCCAAATTCCCAGTTGGAAGGCGTTTCTGCTATCATGGCCTGCATACCGGCAATCAGCGGATCTTTCTGCTGAAGCCCTTTATCCATTTGCTCAAGTACTAGCCCTTCACGAACACCAAATGAACTGGTCACGACTTTTTTGAAATTTCCAGCCCGCAATACGCCATTCAAAACCGCTGCCGCTGCTGGCAAAGTCTTGGCGCGTTTTGAAGACACTTCATTCATTAGTGCGAGCAAGTTTTCATCCGGCGCTTGTAATTTCTTGGTTAGCTCCAACAACTCTTGTGCATCGAACTCATAAGTTTGAAGAATGCGCAGCGGATAGTCATTGAGTTCCATATGCATACGCGCAATCGCCCGCCAAGCACCACCAACCATATAAAGCGTATCTTGCGAACCACTGAGTTCAACAGCGCCCGTCAATTCAGCATCAATAGGTTTGCGTAACTTTTTGGATAGCGATTTCAGATCAGCAGGCTCTGGCATTGCTTGTTCTGCCTGTTTTAGCCAATCAGGTGGAAGCAGTGCCAACGGACCCAACGCATACGTCGTTCCGCTGGCGTAATACCCATCATTGATAATGGAGAGCTCCAAACTCGATCCACCTAAATCACCACTAATGCCATGCGCTTTTGGCAATTGAGCAATAACACCGGTCGCCGCTAATCGAGCTTCGTCGACACCAGACATGACACGGATTTTCAGACCAATTTCTTCTTTAACTTTCGCGCAGAATTCAGCGCCATTCTGAGCCTCACGTACCGCAGCCGTCGCAAAAGGTAATTCTTCATCCACGCCTTGTGCACGCATGGTTGTTTTGAAACGCGCCAAAGCAGACATGGCTGCTTCGACACCTTCAGGGTTGAGCATACCCGTCTCAGTTAGCCCACGGCCTAGCCCAGCTAAAACTTTCTCGTTAAAGCGCGCCTGCATTGCGCGGCCCACTACATCATAAATGACGAGACGAACCGAGTTGGACCCGATATCAATTACCCCAACCCGACGCGCCTTCGTAGTGAATTTTAACTGCGAAGACTTAGGAAGAACGCCGGAAATATTCATTTGATTTCAACCTAGCCCATGGGTTTCAATTTTGGCGGCGGCGCATATTCCAGTGCACTTCCTCGCCCCGACAGGCTATGATTTTCCATAAAGTACTCATGCACATTGAACAAATCATCTGTAACCTGATCGTCTTCAAGTGTATCTAACACGCGAATGAAATCACCATCAGATTGCAACACCCAGCTTTGCATATGATCATTCAAATTAGCGACCATAATCTGATCTAGAATCTGACGGTGAACGGTCGGATTCTCAATCAAGGTCATGGCTTCAACACGTCGATCCAGATTACGTGGCATCCAGTCCGCTGACGTAATGTAGATTTTTGCTTCTGGAGACGGCAGTCCATGCCCGTTTCCAAAACAGACTATTCGCGAGTGCTCAAGGAAACGTCCGACAATTGACTTAACCTCAATCGAATCTGACAAACCCGGCACCCCCGGACGCAAACAACAAATGCCGCGAATAACAAGCTCAATCGTGACACCAGCCTGACTTGCTTCATACAGCTTATCAATGATTTGCGGGTCGACCAAAGAATTCATCTTGGCCCAAATAGCCGCCAATCGCCCTGCTTTTGCATGCTCTATTTCAGCATCTATATGCTTGAGCATTTCTGTCTTCATGTTCAACGGCGACATGAAGATTTTCTCAAGCTTGTCGGGTTCTGCATTTCCGGTCACGTAATTAAACAATCGCCCTGCGTCGCGACCAAAGGCTGGCTCAGCGGTAAACAAAGACAAATCCGTATAAATACGTGCCGTAATCGGGTGGTAATTTCCTGTTCCAAAGTGCGTATAGGAACGAAGCTCACCATTTTCACGGCGGACAACCAGACTGACCTTGGCGTGGGTTTTATATTCAACAAACCCGTAAACAACCTGCACACCTGCACGCTCTAGGTCTCGTGCCCAGCGCATATTTGCTTCTTCATCAAAACGCGCCTTGATTTCAACAAGGGCGGTCACGTTTTTACCCGCTTCAGCAGCTTCAATCAGAGCCGCAATAATCGGGCTATCTTTTGATGTTCGATAAAGCGTTTGCTTGATGGCAACCACATCAGGATCAGCCGCCGCTTGCCGGATAAATCCGACAACAACATCAAAGCTCTCATACGGGTGGTGGACGAGAATATCTTTTTCACGGATAGCCGCGAAGAAATCACCATTATGCTCGCGAATACGTTCAGGGAAACGCGGCTCATAGGGTTTGAAAAGCAAATCTGGGCGTCGTTTATCAATAATCCCGCCCAATTGAGCTAGACCTAATATCCCATCAACTTCAACAACATCCTGATCTTCCGCTTCAATTTCCTTGATAAGGAATTTTTTAAGCGCTTCGGGTGCTTTTGCCTCAACCTTCATCCGAACAATACGCCCGCGACGGCGGCGTTTGAGTAGAATTTCAAATTCACGGATTAGGTCTTCTGCTTCTTCCTCGACCTCGATATCGCTATCGCGCACGATACGGAAAACACAGCGTGCTTTTTCTTCACAGTCTCTAAACAACATGTCCAGAAAATGCGGAATTGTATTCTCAAGCGAAATGAAACGTCTGACCGACATGCCATTTTTTTTCTGTTCTGGCAGTTCAATAAAACGTTCAACCTGAGTTGGAATTGGCACTAGAGCTTGGAACGGTGTCGCCTCACCTTTTTTCTGCAAAGTGAAACCAATTGCAAAACCAAGATTTGGAATAAATGGAAACGGGTGTGCCGGATCGATTGCCAATGGTGTCAAAAGTGGGAAAACTTTGTCTGTAAAAATATCCCGCAGAACACTTAGTTCGCTATCTTCCACTTCATCATGATCGATAATCTCGATACCTGTATCGCGAAGCTCTTTGCTAAGGGCTAAATACAAACGCTGTTGCTCGCTCATAAGCGCGCCTGCGCGCTCATTGATGCGCACCATTTGTTCGCTAGGTGTCAAACCATCGAGACTAGGCTTGGTTACACCTGCTCGCATATATTCTCTCATGCCCGCAACACGGACCATGAAAAACTCATCAAGGTTATTGGCCGAGATAGATAAAAAACGAAGACGCTCTAACAATGGATGGCGAGGGTTTTCTGCCTCTTCCAGCACGCGCGAATTAAAGTTCAACCAAGACAACTCTCTGTTGAAGAATCGACGTGGTGAAGTCTTTATTTTATCCATTAGATTTTCTGTCTCTGAACTATTTTTCTTAGCAGATTCCTGCGGTGCACGTTTACGCTTAGTCGGTTTGCGTGTGTCAGTCTGAGATGTCATTTTCGATCTCGCCTATCGCCAGAATTGCTAGTCAGGTTTCGTTTGTTGTTCCAAAGCCAAAATTGCTTTTCGCGCAGTGTTTTTGTTCAAAGCTTTACCTTCGGCAACCCGCTCCAACAATTCTGCTATTTCATCAATAACAGCATATGTTCTAACCAGCCTTTGTGACAAATAATCTGCTGTCTCTTCGGGTAATTTCATAAACTTGGATTTGCAAGCCGAAACAAGCCGAATTTTGAAAGTCTTTTCGTCCAGCGCCGAAAATTTCACGACAGGAAGCGCAGAAAGACGAGATTGCAGGTCTAAGGGCTGTTTATTCCAACCCGACGGATCAGAATTTCCTGACAATAATAGGAACGCTCCCCTATTCTTGCACAAATTCATTGCCGCTAACAATGAAGCACCATTCTCACAGTTTTCAGCGTTATCAACGACAAGTGCTTTTACCGTCAGTCCGGAGACTTCTTCGATTTCTGCATTGCCCAACGCATCGCCAGTCACATAAGCGGCTCCGGTATCCTGAGCCCACTTACGTAGCATTCTTGTTTTGCCTGACTTGCTTTCGCCAATCACACACATTTGCCGGTCTGGCCAATACTGCCAGCGAGATAGTGTGAGGCTTGCGTCTTCGGAGGCAGGCGTCGGCAATAACTGCTCTAGAGCACCATCCAATTTAGGAAAATCTAGAACGAGTTGTTTCTTGTCCACTGATCGAGGTCGTCCTGATGGCATTAGTAAGCTACTGGCTCCAAAGACCAACCATTCTCTTCGGATGACAGCAATACACCACTAGACCGCAGCTCAGCAGCCAATTGATCAGGTCGCCCCGCAAAGGAGAATGATACATCTGCTCCACGCACAGTAACATTTTCAACAATTATGTTCTTTACCAAACGAGAATTTTTCAGAGCCTTTTTCACGCTCACCCACCCCTGTTGTGACTGATAGCGCGCGATAGCGGAAACAGATGTTTCTCCAATTGCACGCACAACATTCTGGCTTTTCCAGACATTCTCTAGATAAGAGATTGATCCAGCTTTTGCATCTTCAAGCGTCATAAATGGTCCAGCCGTCCCGATTGGTAAGCGACCATTATATTCCTGACGCAAATCATATAGATCAACGAAGTAATTTGAACCTCGTGCCTTTGCTCGCGCAACAACGCCGCGTTGGGCATTAATATTCAGGGCATCCAACGCAACATCATCCCAAGTCACATCGTTCAAGAAAATCGCTTGTGCCGTCGCAAAAGGCGCAAGAACGTTCATGTCGACACTATTTTCCCAAACTAATGCCCACTCATCCGGATTTACGCCTGTGCCCACTTCTGGAACCAAAAGCGCCAGTGATTCCTGACTATCAACAAAAGGTAGGTCATAAACGCGCAAGAATGCTTTCACTGCACGCTCGTCAAATTTCACAGATAACAAGCCAAGATATCGAGTAGCTGATTGCTTTTCATCCTGCACATCAACCGCCGCAGCAAGTCGAGCGGCTATGCCACTATTTATCGTCAATCCTCGAGCACGTGCTCTATCTTCCGCAATTGTTAATCGCTGCAGGAGTCGGTTCGCACCGATGACCCGCGCCTCATCAAACGCTTTTGCCCGCGCTTGTATGGAATTCTCAGCAGTAGCATCTACAGAAATGTCAGTTACCAGATACACATCAGCATAACTTACCCCAATGGCGAGCCAAAGCATCGACATAGTGGCAACAATAGAGCGAGCAAAACGATTCATGGTAAACTTGTTATCAGCCAAATGAGCCAGTTCAAAGACGTTTAACCACTAGAATATACGAAAAAACATATTGATTTATTCTATTCACAGCCCAAACCTGATCAAAACTTGCCTTTGCCCACTGGCGAAGCAATTCACCTCATGCTAATTGCGCGTCCCATGACAACAAATGACAAAACCCCGCTCACCTATAAAGCCGCTGGCGTCGACATTGATGCTGGAGATGCGCTGATAGACAAAATCAAACCACTCGCAGCCATGACGCGACGCGCTGGCGCGAACGCTGACCTTGGCGGATTTGGTGGTGTCTTTGATCCAAAAGCTGCTGGCTTTAAAGATCCCGTTCTAGTTTCCGGTACAGATGGTGTAGGTACTAAGCTCAAACTTGCCTTTGAAACCAACAAGCATGACACAATTGGTATCGACCTTGTCGCCATGTGTGTGAATGATGTGCTCGCCCAAGGTGCAGAGCCACTCTTCTTCCTCGACTATTTCGCGACGGGCCATCTTGAGACTGGCGTCGCTGAGCAGGTCGTCACAGGTATAGCTAACGGATGTAAAGAATCTGGATGTGCGCTTATCGGCGGTGAAACTGCTGAAATGCCGGGCATGTATCAGGACGGCCACTATGATTTAGCTGGGTTTGTTGTTGGTGCGGCCGAACGCGGCTCTCTATTGCCTGATACTGATGCCATGGAAGCTGGCGATACATTGATTGCTATCGCATCTTCCGGCCCTCACTCTAACGGATATTCACTCGTACGTCGTGTTGTGGAACGTTCTGGCTTGGCACTCACAGACCCTTCTCCGTTCAGCGAAGGCAGTCTTGGTGAAGCCCTGCTTACACCAACAAAATTATACGTCGAGGCAATCAAACCTCTTCTACGTGACAAGAAAATCAAAGGCCTTGCGCACATTACTGGCGGTGGCATCACCGAAAACACACCACGTATGCTGCCAAAGACTTTGGTACCCGCCATCGACTTTGATAAAATTCAAGTTCTTCCAGTATTTGAATGGATGCAAGAAGTTGGAGCGATTGAAACAGAAGAGATGCGCCGCACATTCAACATGGGTGTTGGCATGATCGCAGCCGTTGCGCCAGCTGACGCAGAAGCCGTTGTTGCAGCTCTAAATGCATCTGGTGAAACTGCCTACATTATTGGTGAGCTTGCTGACGCATGAATGACGTTTCAAACCTGAATGAGGAATTGGTCAAAGAAGAAGCTATAGCACCTCGACGCATAGCAGTTTTCATTTCAGGGACTGGCTCCAATATGGAAGCCTTATTGGATGCCTGTGAAGAAGATGGATATCCTGCACTACCCGTTTTAGTGCTAGCGAATAAGCCAAGCGCCAAAGGTATCGAAAAAGCAAAAGCCCGAGGCATTCCAACGGCGATTGTCGACCACAAAGAATTTGGCAAAGACCGCGAAGCTTTTGAACGCGCTATTCAAGAAAAACTCGAAGAGAATAATGTCGAATTTATCGCGCTCGCAGGATTTATGCGGGTACTAACGCCTTGGTTTATTGAAAAATGGGAAGGTCGGATGATCAATATTCACCCTTCTCTGCTCCCCAGCTTTCCTGGACTAAACACACATCAGCGCGCGATTGATGCAGGATGTCGTCTAGCTGGTTGTTCCGTACACTACGTGACCGCAGGCGTAGATGAAGGTCCTATTATCGGTCAGGCCTCTGTTCCGATATTTCCTGACGATACAGCAGATTCATTGGCAAGCCGTATTCTCGTCACTGAACACAAGCTTTATCCAGCATGTTTAGAAGCAGTCTTGCTTGGTGAAACCGAGACATCCTATGTTCAGATGAATGACGATCCGGATGCGCCGTTTATTATCTCTGCACCTTGATTGGGTTGAGTGCCGGTTCCGTTTTCGAAGGATATACAGGCACCCGTCTATAACTTGGTGCATTTTCCTTAGCCTTATCTGAGCGACGCCTTGCCAGATACATCCAAGCGAAAATATGCGCCAAGACCAATAATCCCAGCTCTTCAAACGGCCGTGCCGTGCTGAAAATTATAATCGCACCATAACTGAGCAGAGACACAATAACCGGTATGAGCAAATGCGTATCTGGCGACATTTTCTTGCGCAGGAAAGCGATCAAACACACCGATATCAAGATCATAAATGGCAGCAAAATCCCCATGCTGATCAAAGCTGAATATTTAAACAAGCTTGCGATACTTAGCGTGGGAAGTGTCATTTATGGGCTCCTGAATATACTAATTTTCTAAGTCTTTTTCCTAGATTTTGTGGGTGTTAGCCCTGATTGTACAATCAAAAGCCTTTCAAATCCGTTCACAACATTTGTGATCGCTCACAGCTAATCCAATTTATGGTGCTAAATGCCCAAAATTTGAGTTGATCCACATCGTCAATTCGAATAGCTTGTATCGAACGTTACATTATAACATATCTACACAAAATAAGATCGAGATCCTCCCTTCAATCTCGATAAGCATATCAACGGAGTTCCCCTTGAAACTGAACCCAACTAAACGTTCGGCACTTGCCGATATATCAGCTGTGACTTTATCGTTTCTTTGCCTGTTTCACTGCTTGTTACTTCCGTTTGTCACTTCGCTATTACCCGTTTTGGGCGTCGTTTCCGAAAACGAACTCATTCACAAAATTTTGGTTTTGATCGCTATCCCGATATCAATTTCAATTTTCCTTCCAAGCATGAGATCAAATCCGGTCAACAAATTTGTAGCAGTACTCCTACTCATTGGATGTGGATTATTATTTTCAGCTGCGTTCATTGAAATGTTTGAAGCGCATGAAACAAATCTGACAGTATTAGGAGCAGTCCTGATCAGTTCTGCGCACATCATGCGTATGATGAGACGTCACAAAGCGTAGGTTTCACAACAATCTGAAACGCTAAACAAAAAAAGCCTGCCTTGATAATAACGAGGCAGGCTTTTTTTAAATTCTTGGCATGGAGAAATAGCTAAAGCGCTTTTTCGCCTGTTTCTCCGGTGCGGATGCGGATGGCATCTGTCAGGCCGTGGACAAACAGCTTTCCATCGCCGATTTTTCCGGTCTCGGCAGTCTTGATAATGGTCTCTAGGACTTCATCGAGAATTGTATTTGGAACAACGATATCCAATCGGATTTTTGGAACTTCAAACGTTTCATACTCGGCACCGCGATAGATCTCCGTCTTTCCACGCTGGCGGCCAAAGCCCTTTACCTCAGTGACTGTGACTCCTTCCACGCCTATTTCAAGCAACGCATCGCGAACCTTATCATATTTATTGGGGCGGATAATTGCGGTCACCATGCGCATTGGGTGCTCCTCTTCAAAGGCTAATCCAATCTGAACGAGACGTCTGATCGCCTCAGATTTTGATGGCAAATCACTTTGTGTGCGGCGCCATTGATCAATTATTTTAGAAAACTCTGCGGAAGCGACAAGCTGAATACGTTGATCAAGTTTGTCCATATTATTGATTCCATTACTTTTTACACGAACCGGATAAAGCAGATTATCGCGGATAACAGCAAAAAACACAACATGTGTAACAAGTAAAGCTGAGTAAGTTGACAAACTTACACACCTTACATATATTACTCACAAGACAGACAGAAAGCAGCCCTGCTTACACGCAGCTACAAGGAGACAGAGATGAAAACCAAGTACATTTATCGCGGAGTCGTTGTGGAAGACGTTGAAGAGAACAAAACTCTAAAACAGCAAATGAACCGTCCTGACCTGATTTATCGCGGTGTACATCACGATGGCGAACGTACTGTAGAGCCAAAGGCAGATAAAAAAGACCTGTTCTACCGTGGTGCGCACTACGCATAATCACTTATCGAGTTCCCCCTACCCTCGATCGTGATTTCGGCCTGACCCTGGCCAAAGAAAAACCGTCCAGATCGCTCTGGACGGTTTTTTTATTCTATCGTGTCTAAATCTTGGGCTCGTTTAAGAGCGTTAAAATTAGACGCTGACTATGTCCGCCAGCTTAGCCAACGATTTCTTCAGGACGGAAGAAGTAGTTGATTTCACGTGCAGCTGACTCTTCAGAGTCTGAACCGTGCACTGAGTTTTCACCGATTGATTGAGCGAAAAGCTTACGAACAGTACCATCAGCAGCTTCTTCTGGGTTCGTTGCACCCATAACTTCACGGTGAGCTAGAACAGCGTTTTCACCTTGAAGAACCTGAAGAACAACAGGAGCAGATGTCATGAACTCAACAAGCTCACCAAAGAATGGACGCTCTTTGTGCTCTGCGTAGAAACCTTCAGCTTGAGCAGCAGTCATGCGCACGCGCTTTTGCGCTACTACACGAAGACCAGCTTCTTCAAAAACTGCGTTGATTTTACCAGTTAGGTTGCGGTTTGTTGCGTCTGGTTTGATGATAGAGAATGTGCGCTGAATAGCCATTTTCAAACTTCCTTGAGGGTTCTACTTATACAGGAAACGAATTCGTTTGGCGCGCTATAGACTGAGTAGCCTCGCGGGGCAAGTTCTGTTTTGGAATAGATGGAAGTTAGTAGCTAAATTTGGCCTATTCATCAGAGTATTTGTGGCCCTAAGCGGACATTAGTAAAAGGACATAGGATTTCTAGATTATTCGAATTTTTCCTTAAGCCAAAGCGCCGGCTGGCAATCTATTACATCATGGCTGCAGCCCTTTTCCCATGGAAGTAAACCCTGCTGTGCTCCCGGCCAGACTAATTGTAGAACCTCAGGTGAGCCGACATTTCCACTCTCACGCCAAAACCAATTTGCAGATACTGCATATTCAATGTGTAAATCGTTATGAATAGCTTTACGGCTAATGCAGCTGTGTCCCTCCAACAAACCCTCCCAAGCCATGCCATCTGATGGCACGACTCCACCTCGGATTTGTCGGAAGACTTCCCAAAGCATGGAACTCATGATGTCTTGAGGAAGCCCAAAAATTATAAATTCAGGTGCGTTTAGCGTTTTACTAAATCCAACAGAATACCCAAAGTCTGGTTCATTGCCATCGGGATCAAAAACGAAAGTGAACTGCCAACCATGTTCCTCAATTGTAGAAAAGAGTTTGCGTTCATATTCTGAATAAGATTTTGCCATCAGTACACCATGAAAACAAACATGACAAAGTCAACTCGTTTCACCCTTTATTTAAGACAAGAATAGCTACATTGGAATGTCCACTATTGGCGAGAAACTGCCTCATGATAAATAGCATGAGGTCTCGAACCCCTACCCCTTCTTATCCCAGCCGCCGCGATCGTTTTGCTGGAAATAGCTGACTGTTTGGCCAGCATCTTTTGCGGCTTTAAACTGGGTGCGGGCTGTGTCGCGGGCATTATAATCATCGCCATCAAAGACCACCATGCAGCGCACATAGGATGTTGCGTCCGCAGGTTCATCCTTTAATCGACACCCATCAAGCAGCACGACAATATCGGCTTTATTGGCGGGATCTGGCGTCGTTGAGAGCAATATTGGCTGGCGCTCCATCGTGTCGCCCGCTTTATCGGCGCGCGCATGTGGCAGAAAGCTTTCCGCTTTCCACGTCCAAAGTCCCATATCTAATTTAGGTAAGCGGTCCTCATCACCTACAATGAGGACACGCCAGTCTTTTTGCAGGCATTTTTCCAGCAAAGGGCCAAGCGCTTCTTCTAAAGACGTGCGCTCTAAATGGTAAAACCACCATTCACCCTTTGATTTGCTGGACGTGTCTGACAAATGCCTAGTCCTCGAAATTATCCGCGACGATACGGTCTAGCAAACGTGGACCATAACCCGACGCCCATACAGGCTCCATCGGACGTGATGCGTTATTACGCCATGCAACACCTGCAATATCAATATGCGCCCAAGGTGTGTCATTCTCGATAAAGCGCTGAAGGAATTGCGCTGCCGTTGTGGAACCTGCCAAGCGACCACCGATATTTTTCATATCAGCGAACTTGGAATCAAGCAGCTTGTCATAGTTAGGACCAAGCGGCAGACGCCACGTTGTTTCACCTTCTGCTTTACCCGCTGCATCAATCTGGCCAGCAAGCTCGTCATTGTTGGAGAAGACACCTGCATGCTCATCGCCAAGTGCCACAAGGATAGCCCCTGTTAGCGTTGCAAGATCGATGATTGCTTTCGGCTTGTGTTTTTCTTGCGCGTACCAAAGCACATCAACAAGAACCAAACGTCCTTCTGCATCCGTGTTTTGAATTTCGATGGTTTTGCCAGATGCAGATGTCAGAATGTCACCGGGACGGATAGCATCGCCATCAGGCATGTTTTCAACAAGACCGACAAGACCAACAACATTTGCCTTGGCTTTACGCTTGGCAATTGAAAGCATGGCACCAACAACAGCAGCAGAACCACCCATGTCGCCTTTCATATCTTCCATACCGCCGCCTGGTTTTAGGGAGATACCACCTGTATCAAACGTCACGCCTTTTCCGACCAATGCCAACGGCGCAGCTTTTTTATCTTTGCTGCCATTCCATTTCATGACGACTAGTTTTGAGCCTTTGACCGAACCTTGCCCCACACCGAGCAATGATCCCATGCCAAGCTTTTCCATCGCAGCTTCATCTAGAATTTCGACCTCTAGACCATGCTCTTCTAGTGTTTTGATACGCTCAGCGTAAGTTTCTGGGTGAAGTGTGTTTGGCGGCTCGTTCATAAGGTCACGCGCTAACTCAGTCCCATCCGCAGTCGCGGAGAGACGTTTCCAAGCTGCTTTTGCATCTTTCACATCGGACATAACAAGAGATACAGACGTCAATGTTGGCTTGGCGTCATCTTTCAAAGTCGTGCGGTAATTATCGAATCGGTAAGCCGCCAATCTTGCGCCTAATGCGATACGTGATGATGCATCAGCGGATGGTGCGCCGACGATATCTAGTGCTTTGGCACCGGAATTTAGCAATTTTTTGCTGAGTGTTGCACCGACATTTTCAAAAACGCGATCATCTGCTTTGTCTTCTTTGCCCAAACCAACAAGCAGAATGCGTGAAGCATCAACGCCATTAGGGGCTAGGATTTCAACGATCTGACCTGATTTTCCTTCAAAGCGGGCGGCTTCTGCAGCTTTTGCCAAAGCGCCGCCAGTGGCTTTATCGACCTCAGCAGCAGCTGAGGGAATCACTTCACCTTCAAACCCTAAATAGGCAATGGCTTCAGCGTTAGCATCGGTTTTGAAGTTTAATTCCATCAGTTTTTGTCCTTTAAACATGTATAGAAACTGAAATAAGCGTCGACAGCTCGCGCGCAAGCCGCTAGGCACTCATATCAAAGTGTGGTTGGTTAATTTTAGCCGCGCCATTAATCGATCGACAGTGTAGAACGCAATTTATTTTAGAAAACCACCCTTTAAATGGTGATTATTTCTGAAAGTTCTTATTTGAGGAAGTGAATGAACCGTTTTCAGCAATATTTGTTCGGAAATGTTCTGCGAACTATGGTTGCCATTGTCGGCGGGCTAGTCCTCATCGCTCTGCTCACGCAGGGTTTGACGCAAATCGACCTGATCGTCGAGAATCGCCAGTCAGCTCTGACGTTTCTGTACGTTTCCATGTTGGCTGCGCCTCAAGTTATTGGACTGTTATTGCCAATCGCCCTATTTGTGGCGGCTATTGCCACCCTCAACCGCGCGCATAGAGATAGTGAAATCGTTGTTGCGCAGGCAGCTGGGATGTCACGCCTAGAAATTTCTTCGCCCGTACTTCGCATTGGTGCTCTCGCAGCGATATTACATCTCTGCATAAATTTATGGGTACAGCCCGCCGCTTATCGTGAAATGCGGGAAACACTGACAAGTGCAAGATCTGACCTAGCGGCCACGCTTGTTAAGCCTGGCGAATTTAACACACCCGCTAACAACCTCACCGTTTACATCGGAAAATCGATGGGTGGCGGAGAACTTCGCACATTGCTTATCAGCGATGCCAGAGACCCTGACGCCAATACTACCTATATTGCGCGCACGGGTGCTGTCACCGAAGTCGAAGGTATTCCGGCAATCCTGATGCGAAATGCACGCGTCCAAAAAGTCGATGCGGACGGACAGTTGTGGGATGGCACATTCGATCAATACATATACGAGTTAGCGGCCTTTGTTGATTCAGATAAAAGCTATGTCTTGAAGGCATCAGATAGGTTTTTACCAGAGTTATTCTATCCTGACTCAAACAGCTTTTATGATCGCGACAATGCCCATAAATTCTTTGCTGAAGGACATTCTCGGCTAGCCCTTCCATTAATGAATATGTTTATGGCCATGCTAGCAGTCGTGGCCGTTCTTGGAGGTGATTTTAGCCGCCATGGATATCAACGACGCATATCGACAGCCACGGGTGTTGGGTTATTCACCCAACTTCTTGCCCTCGCTTCTGTTTCTGTTGGTGAAGATAGCCCAAACCTAAACTTTATTCAGTACATAATCCCAATTTTCAGCTTTATCATTCTTGCTCTCATGTTTTTCTTGGGACGTGGCTTCAAACTCGCTGCAAATGCGATGAAGAGAGAAAGCATTAGCGCGCCTCATAAACAACCAAAGGCGCTGACATAGAATGGTTTTAGTCAGTCGTATACAACGATATATATTCTCAGAATGCGTGAAGGGTCTCGTGACGACCCTTGGGATCATTCTAGGAGCGATTTTACTTGTCGATATGGTAGAGCAATTGCGCACAGTGGGTGCAAGAACAGAGCTCTCACTCCTTGAAGCTTTCCAGCTAACAGCACTTAAGGCTCCACAGCTGATTTTGGAGACTCTTCCCTTCGCGATTTTGGTCGGGAGCATGCTCGCTTATTCCAAATTAAACCGGTCTTCCGAACTTTCTGCCATTCGTGCAGCAGGAAACTCAGCTTGGCGTTTTCTTGGTCCTGTTTTCTTTCTTGCCTGCGTATTGGGTGTACTTTCGATGACTGTACTAGATCCATTATCAACGCATTCAAATGAGCGCTATGAATTGGAAAGAGAAAGCTTACTTCAAGATCATGGCTCAGTCCTTGATGCTAAAGCAAAGCTAAAAGAAGTCTGGTTGCGTCAAGGTAGTGATACAACTCAGTCCGTTTTTCACGGTAGTATTGCGCCCGATGACAACCAAAGTTTGACTAATGTTGAAATTTTTATCTTCGACCGTGACGGTGATGAGTTTGAATTTCAGCGCCGGATCGACGCTGATAGAGCGACCCTTCGCCCCGGTTTCTGGCAGCTGGAAAACATAACGGAATACTCGTCCTATAACGAACCGATTAAACAAGAGTTCCTGGCACTCACCACTTCGCTCGACCCTGGAACGATTTTAAACAAATATACTAATGCGAAGGCTATTTCTTTTTGGAGGTTACCTAAGCTTATACAGGATGCTCGCCGTGCAGGGTTGGATGACGAACAATATGTTCTGAAATTCCACACACTCCTCGCTATGCCCGTCCTTCTTGGTGCAATGGCATTAATAGGTGCCGTTGTTTGCCTCAGGTTACGCAGATCAGGTGGAGTCACTCAATTACTTGCAGCCGGAATTGGTGCTGGATTCGTGCTATTTTTTGTAAATCAAGTCTCTAAGGGACTTGCAAGCTCAGGTGCCACGCCGCCTGAAGCTGCTGCGTGGGCCCCCGCATTAATCGCTTTGTTTAGTGTTTTAAGCCTCATTGCATTCGTAGAAGATGGCTAAACTATCACATTCATTCAAGAATTTAAGCTAGACGCCGCTTCCCTCTTTCCTTAAGCAGATTGTTTGTAGTACTAGTAATACCAACGGCCTTAATTTGCGCGTGAGGAAGAGTAGTGGTTTCAAATTTTTTCCGATACGCAGCAGCCGCCAGTGCCGTTTTGACTGTTTCCAACATTTCTTATGCCCAAAGTGTCAGCGCCGACCTCGCTAAAGAACAGCGTGTCTATCTTGATGCGGAGCGTCTCATTGAAGATAGAGATAATGAACAAGTTATCTATGAGGGCAATGTTGTCGCTCGCTTCAGCGGAAGAACACTTCGTGCAGACCGCGTTATCTATGATCGCAAAAACAACATTGTCCGAGCTCAAGGCAATGTTGAAATCATTGACAAAGATGGGCAGTCTCGGTTTGCAGATGAAATCCAAGTTAATGAAGAACTTGGCGATGGTTATGCCCTAAATTTCTCTTCTCGCTTAGAAGGAGGCGCTGTCGCAACAGCCGCTGCTGCCATTCATGATAGCGACGAGGGAAATACACTTGAGCAAATGGCGTATACGTCTTGTCCTGTTTGTGTCGATGACGATAGCGAACCCACATGGTCAATTCGCGCCAAACGCGCCGTACAAAATAAAAAAACTGAGATGATCTCTTACCAGCACGCCTTTTTGAATATCAAAGGTGTACCGGTGGTTTATGTCCCCTATTTTGCTCACCCAGACCCAGGATCAGATAGACGGTCTGGTTTCTTGCAACCAACTCCGGGTGCAAGCTCCACAACTGGACTGCTTTATAAGCAACCCTATTATTGGGCTATTTCACCATCATCAGAATTGACTATCGCTCCGACTATCTATCAACGCGTTAATCCCCTCATTGGACTGACTTACCAAAAACGTTTTTGGTCTGGATATGTCCACGCGGAAGGTGGATTTGCTTACGACTCTGACTTTGATGGAGATGGTAAGAAAATAGGCGACGAGACATGGAATAGCCACCTCTTGGCAGACGGAAAATTCCTCATAAACAATGACTGGCAATGGGGATTTGGAACTGAAATACAATCAGATGACACTTATGACCGTCGATATGATATTGATGGGTTACGCCGCGATCGTGGAATTTTCACCGGCCAAACCAGAAGTTTGCTGTCTCAAGTGTATCTGCAGGGACAAACCGAAACGATGTACACCGAATTAGGTGCTCTAAGGTTTCAAAGTCTTTCTTCTGGCATTGATCCAGCAACGACTCCGCTCGTTTTGCCAACCCTATTTGCTGAAAAGAATTTTGAGCTTGGTGATTGGAAAAACATAAATCTTGGTAACGTCGCAGTTTCCGCTTCAACCGCGATAGTTCAAAGAGACCTTGGCGTCTCAACACGCCGCGTGACCACAAATGCCAACTGGAGAACACGTTCAATTTTAGGCCCCGGAATAGTTGTTGAACCCTTTGCACAAATCCGAGGTGATATTTACGACGTCGAAGATACAAACAATGTTTATGAAGAACAAACTGTATCACGTTCACTCGGCTTAGCTGGAGTACAAGCTAGTTTTCCACTTACCAAGCGTGCTGGCGCATTTGACCTCGTTATCGAGCCTACAGCCATGGCAGCTTGGGGAAGCGATAATGCAAACGACAATGGCCTCCCTCACGAAGGCATTCTCATCGACAATGGAAGCGGTGAATTAGTTCGCGATGTCGAGCACACTCTTCGTTTTGAAGCAGATGAATCTACGCTATTCAATCCGAACGCTGCCCCGCTAAATAATTTGTGGGAAGGTGGGCAACGCCTTGCTGTTGGGGTAAATGCTGCTGCCCGATGGGGGAAAGATAACTCCGTGACCGGTGTTATCGGTCGTAGATGGCGCGAAAATGATGATGCCGCGTTTGATCAGATTACCAATTTGTCGGGTACCAATTCTGATTATGTGGCTGGAGCAGGTCTTAAGTTTGGAAGAACACTCAGCCTTAATACTCGCCTAAGACTTGATGAAGATAGCCTCAACATTAAGCGTATTGATGCCCGCGCCACTCTTAACTATTGGCGAATTAAAAATAGCTTCCAATACTTCAGTCTGGATGAAAGTTTGAAAAACTCGAGTCGTCGTAGAGCCGAATTGCTCTGTCTAAGTAACGATACTACGTTAGACCAAGCAGCATGTGTTGAAAATGAATTGGCACAAGGTGATGGTGAAGAAGGATTCTCCACGAGAGCGTCATTTAGAATGACCAAAAACTGGGGACTTCTAGCTAGCCTCGACAGAAACATGACAGAAGAAAAGAATATACGTCAGACATATGGTATTTATTACCAAGACGACTGTGCAACATTTGAACTAAGTTACAATCGCGAAGAAACGAGAATCGGTGAAATCGGACCGTCTGAATCTGTAAATTTCAGATTTAGTCTAAGGTCATTAGGAAATGCAGGAAGCAGCGATTTCGACTAATCTGTTATCGCCTACACTGTAGATTCAGCGAATATCGCCACATAGTCTCCTTTTTTTCCATTAGAATGCTCTAGCAACAGCGCTTTCCAATTGCACCAACGCAGTAAAACGTTATGTTGTCGGTTGGCCTAAAGAGTCTGTAGGCACGGAGTGGATAAGAAATATGAGACGATCAATATCTGGGCTTAAAAATTTAATGCTTGCATGCGTTGGTTTGACTGCTGCTATTTCACTAAATGCAGCGGCGCAAGCACCAGCACCAAATCAGCCTCAGATAAGCGAAGGTATTGTCGCTATCGTCAATGATGAAGTGATCACGTATTCTGATGTTCGCCAAAGAGCGAGGTTTATTTTATTAAGTCTCGGCGTCGAAACAACACAAGACACAATTCGACAAGCACAAATACGTGCAGTCGAAGGACTTATAAATGAAAAGCTTCAACTCGGTGAAGCAGCAAATTATGATGTTTCCATCGATGAAGAAGACATTGATGCGCAATTAGAGAGCCTTGCGGGTCAGTCTCAGTCAAACCTCGAAACATTCTTAGCTGGTCTTACAAGCTCTGGCCTAAACCCGAGAACTTTGCGTGATCAAATCCGTGCAGAGATTGCTTGGAACCGCCTAGTGGGTGGACGATTTGGTTCACGTGTCCGCATTTCCGACCTTCAAATTGATGATACAATCGAACGTCTAGAAAAAAACCTTGAAGAGACACAGTACAATATTTCTGAAATCTTTTTGCCGGGAATTACGCAACAAGAAATTGCTCAGGTCTATGAAGGGGCTCTAATACTTAAACAACAAATAGAAAGTGGTGCCGCTCCGTTTGAAGCAGTCGCACGGCAATTTTCTGCTGCTCCAACCGCCAGTTCAGGTGGCGAAATTGGCTGGCTTGGAGAGACACAATTGAAGCCTAGCTACGCAGATCAAATAATATCAATGCAAACGCAAGGCATAACCGAGCCTGTTGTAACAGATAATGGGGTTTACCTGATAGCTTTGACTGACAAACAAGCGCCTGTGGAAGAAAAGCTAAGTGGTTTTGTTCTAAAAGAAGTCTCAGCTAGTGGTGAAAATGCTAAAGCTACTTTGTCATCAGCCATTGATAAAATTTCTGGCTGTGAAGCCCTTTCAGATGAAACAGCTGAGCAATCTAATTTTACGCTTACCGATCTCGGTGAGACCACACTAGAAGAGCTTAGTGCACAGTATATCGAAACTTTTTCTTCAATTCCTGAAGGCTCCACATCTCAGATAACAGAGTTTTCAGAAGATAAAGTCGCAGCTGTCTATGTTTGTTCTCACATCATGACACGCGGTGAAATGCCGACCCGTCAAAACGTCGAAGACAAGCTGCACGGAGATATGGTTGACATGATGGCGGACCGTTACCTGCGTGATCTTCGCCGTGAGGCTACAATTATCCGTCGTTAATAAGGTGGAATCCCTATTGGTTCATTCGCAGCCATTAGCTATGACAATGGGCGACCCCGCTGGGGTTGGTCCAATTTTGACATGGCGAGCTTGGTCAAAACTTAAAAATTCTGAGCGGGTGTTTTGTGCAATTGCCAATCCGGAAATATTGCGCGCGTCACAACAATTATCAGGTATTAAAGGCGATATAAAAGTTATCTCCTCTCCGGACGAAGCCAAAGACGTCTTTAGTCACGCTCTCCCTGTTTTAGAACTAGATTGCCCAGCAACAAAAACCGGAAGCCCCAACCCAGATTCTGCAGAAGCGATAATAGAATCAATATCAAAGGCGGTTGAGCTCACATTTAAAAACAAGGTGTCCGGCGTTGTAACAAACCCTATAAACAAAGCTCTTCTATATAAAAGAGGATTTAATTTTCCTGGACATACTGAATATTTAGCTGAACTTTCTCGCCAACATCTAAATGAGAAACAAGCCCCCTCGCCTGTGATGATGTTAGTTGGAGGAGGTTTACGCGTGGCACTTGCAACTATTCATGAACCATTACGAAAAGTACCGGACCTCATCACTAAAGAACTAATTGAAACGGTATCTCGCATTGTCGATCATGACCTTAAAAACAGTTTTGGCTTCGAAACACCGCGTATTGCACTTGCGGGGCTAAACCCACATGCAGGTGAAGACGGCAGCCTAGGTATAGAGGAAATTGAGCAGATTAACCCAGCTGCAAAGTCGTTACGAGAACAAGAGCTATCTGTTTCTGATGCACAATCGGGAGATACTGTTTTTCATGCTATGTTGGACGGACATTACGACGCTGTCATTGCCATGTATCATGACCAAGGTTTAGCGCCTTTAAAATCTCTGGATATGTGGGGCGGCGTAAACGTCACTCTCGGTCTTCCTTTTGTCCGCACCTCTCCTGACCATGGGACAGGTTATAGCGTCGCCGCAGATGGTTCTGCACGTGAAGATAGTCTTATCGCAGCAATTAATCTTGCATCAGATATGGCTAAGGCACGCGCGACAGCATAAACAAACGATATGTCAGATCCACAAATCCTAAACGCACGTGCGAACAAGTCACTTGGCCAGCACTTCCTATTTGATCCAGATATTCTGAATCGGACAGCCCTTTGTACAGGTTCTGTAGAAGGCCATACAGTTATTGAGGTTGGTCCAGGCCCTGGAGGTTTGACCGCCGCCCTCCTTCGCAATGGAGCCAAGAAAGTCATTGCTGTGGAGATGGATTCTCGTTTTGCTGAGAATCTAAGAGGATGGAAAGAACATAAAGAAGGTCGGCTCGATGTGGTCGAAGGCGATGGGTTAGCCCTTAACTATGAGGCACTTGTTAAAGATGAAAATCAGCCTGTCAAAATTATAGCCAACCTTCCCTATAATGTTGGCACACCAATGCTGATCAACTGGATAAAAGCTGGCTCGTGGCGTGGTGAAATGGGGTTGATGTTCCAGCATGAAGTCGCTGCGCGTGTCTGTGCTAAGCCAAATGAGAAACATTACGGTCGACTGGCGGTTTTAGCCCAAGCTGTTGCCAACACTCACATCGCATTTACGCTACCTCCAGGCGCTTTTAAACCGCCTCCTAAAGTCGATTCTTCGGTCGCTGTTTTAATGCCTTTATCACCAAAACAAAGATACCCTCACCTGTCTACGCTAGAACAGGTGACAGGCGCTGCTTTTGGTCAACGTCGTAAAATGTTGCGAGCTAGCCTAAAGTCCCTTGCCAAAACGAAGGGATTGAACGCGACCGAATGGATAGAAAGCTGTGATATCGACCCAACAAGACGCGCCGAAACGCTAGATCAATCAGAATTCCAAGCTCTCACTAATGAATTTATCAAAGAGCGTTGAAGCGCTCGGAACCCAATTTTCGGCTATACGAAAGTTCAATCTTTCAAGAAATCACAGATTAATTTAGCAGCATCCTCAGGGGCTTCGTAGAACATAAAAACACCAGCGTCTTCTAGCACTTCACGTTTCGCATTTGGCAATAATTCGAGCAGTTTTTCTTGATTGCTCACAAAGGTATCGCGAAGTCCTTGAGTTACTAAAATATCCTTGTGCTTTATCTTTTCAAGCGCAGGCCATCTATCCCACCGTAAAACACCATAATGTGCATCGTAAGGACGCAAGCGCGTAATAATGTTATTTAGGAATGGCCGCAAAATATCATTTGAATGAGAATGCGGTAGATAATTTTCAAATCGCCCCCATGCATCCGATAATGATTGCCCATCTGTCCTGTGAGATTTCTTTAAAGTCGTATCCAGATCCTGAGAAAATTCTTCTGTTTTCTTTTTGGGTTTTGGGCCACTCGTTCCAGACAATATAACTTTATCAAATCGGTCAGGGTTTTCAGCGACCATATACATGGTCACAAGGGCTCCGCCGTGATTTCCTAGAATGTGTGCTTTTTCAATTTCCAAATGATCTAGAACAGCTTTACCCGCTTCTGCATATTCCTCTACGCCTAACTCATACTCAGGGTCGTCCGACATTCCATGGCCAGGCCAATCATACGTTATCAAGGTGAATTCTTTTGCCATGTAAGGGACTAAACCAGCATATTCTTCAACTGAAGCAGAAGATTGATGAACAAGGAAAAGCGCCGGTCCCGAACCCGCCTTCCAATAGTGGATTTGACCTTTTTCCGTATTCACATAGCCTTGCTGAATTTCAGCAAGAGACGTTGTCTGAAGTAAAGGCTTTTCTTCTGCGGTCACCGCGCTCGGAAAACACGCCAAGCCCAAGTAAATTGCACAAATCGTCAATAATCTTTTCATAGCTTAGACCTTCCCTATTACCGAAAGAAGCTAACTATCAACCAGAAAAAAAGGTATATCAATATGCCTTCAAACTCTTTTCTCGTTATCGGGCACTTTGGTTGTAACTGTATTGCAGTAAGTCGAAAAAATAGCCCCTCACCGATCTATACTAGCACAAGTGACGGGCACAGTTTTTGGTCAACGTCGTAAAATGTTGCGAGCTAGCCTAAAGTCCCTTGCCAAAACGAAGGGAATGAAAGCTGTGATATCACCCCGACTAGACACGCTGAAACGCTGGATCAACCAGTTTTCGATGGGGCATTCTCAAATCAATATTTGGGCTTCATGCTAAGCGATACATTGCCAGTCATTGATTGAGCTAAGAGATCTTTCGTCCAAAAATTTCTGTGCATCTTCCGCACATAATGGTTTTGAGAAATAATAGCCTTGTATCAAGCGGCATCCTAAGAGCTCCACGGTTTCCAACTGCTTATAGGTTTCAACACCTTCAACAATACACTTGATTTCCAAGCTTGAGCACAATTCAACGACCGTCGCCATAATATCTCGTGTTGTCTTACGCGTTTCAATATCCGAAATGAATGCACGATCGACCTTCAACCGATCTATCGGCATTTTCTGGATATAGCTCAAACTGGAATAGCCTGTTCCAAAGTCATCGAGCGCGATTTCAACTCCTAGATTTCTAAACGGCTTCAAGACTTCATTCGCATGATTGAAATCAAGCATCATCGTTGTTTCAGTAATCTCAAAGACGATCCTGTTTGGAGGAAAACCACTCTCCATTATAAGTGACATCAATTTCAATGCGGTCTCTTTGGATGCAATATCGATCGCTGACAAATTGAAAGATAGATAAGTGCTCTTAGGCCAGAACTTTGCGGTGTTGAGTGATTTTCTGAATAGTATGGATGTTAAATTACCTACGACACCCAAGCTTTCCGCAGCTGATATAAACTTATCAGGAGATACGGTTCCTATGACAGGGCTTTCCCATCTGGCGAGCGCTTCCATCCCCACAACTTGCCCATCAACACTATCAACAATTGGCTGAAAAAACACATCCAATTCAGCTTCAAGGTTTGCTTCCAACAAACATTGCTCCAACTGCCGGCGACCGCTAATCTCTAATTCATGATCGCCAGAAAATAACACCGCTGTCCCCTTGCAATTTTCCTTTGCATGGTAGAGCGCAAAATCGGCATATTCAAAGAGTAAGTTAGAGCATGTGGCAACATCTGGATATTGCGCAAACCCTACCGTCCCAGCAATGCGAGCTACAGTTTCCTTCAATTGGAAGGGTTGTTTAAGCTGCGCACAAATCAAATCACCTATTGCTTTCAGCGCGATATCGGATTGTTTGGAATGAATGATAATTCCAAATTCATCACCTCCCAAACGGGCAAGCATAATCTCGTCATCTAGAGTCGCCCTTAATCGGCGACCCACAGCTTCCAATAGCTGATCACCAGCCCCATGTCCGTGAACGTCATTCACAGCCTTAAATCCATCAAGATCGATTATCCCAATGCTTAGGTGCGTGCGCATCCTCGAGGCTTGAAAGATCTTGTTTTCAAGGTTTTGAAAAAAGCTTCGGCGATTGGGAAGAGAGGTTAAAGCATCAACATGCGCAATCTTATCAATTTTTATAGCCAATTTTTTATGGCGATAAATCATGCTGACCAACAGGCTAAAGGCAATAATTCCCAGTACACCTAAAACGCTGATTGATATTTGAGACCATTTCCTGTGATTATTTCCAAAATGCTCAGACGCTTGCGCTTCTTGGACCGATCTTCGGATGATATCTTTCATCACCCTATCTAGTTCGACATAAGCTACATCAACATCCTGCAGAGTTTCGTTGACTTGTTCGACAATGCTCGACCATTTAATGAAAAGCGAATTATAGTTGTTCAGATCTGCTAGCAAGGAAGACTTCATATTCGAATTTCGAATTCGCTGATCTACCAGTGCAATCATCCCCCCCATACGCTCTGAAAATTTTAATATGTATTTATTATCACCACGCATCATGAAATCTTTCTCATGACGACGCAAATACATTAATTCAGCTAGAAGCAACATATCTTGCTCAGCTCGGATGATTTCCTCAGCGCTATGGGCGGATTTTCTCAACTCACCTTCTAAACCCGCATTGTGGTTCAAGCCTTTTGACCTGTAAAAAGAGAATAGTTTTTCCGCTTTCAGTCTATAATTAGATAGCGCGGCAAGAAAGAAGTCCGCCCCGTCGACACCTTTATCTTTTAATTCTTTATCGATTTTATTTTGGACATGAAGAATAGATTTTTCAAATTCGTTCAATACATTCAAATCACTTTGAATGACGAATTCTCTTTCGAGTCTTCTTAAGCCGATAACTTCTGTTTCTATAGAAAGACCTTCAGATACCAAACTGTTGTGAAACCTCTCATTGCCGAGTGTTTCTGCACCGCGAGTGGTTGCGTATACATAATAGCCGAGACACAAAATCAAGAAGAAAACAACGACAGCACCAATGAGTGTCTCACGTCGATCAATAGTGCGAATAGTATTCATGGAACAAAACTGTACTGCGTTACTTTAGGACAGTTAAATAATACAGTTTAGATATTAACGTTAAGTGATATTCACCACGTGAATTATGCTATTCAGTCTTGTTTTTAATGTGTTTTTTGTGACAGCCACCACTTTTGTGCAAAGGTAGATATGCAACTTTGCAAGATACAAATATAAGTAAACCAGAGACTAATAAAAGGTCATTTTCACATGACACTTTTATGTCAGTTAAAAGCTCTAGGAATAACAGTAAACCTACTTAAATCGAATATAGGTTTACTTCCTTATACTATAGTGCGTCTGCATCATCTAGAAGCTTGTCGACACGGGCACCTTGGCTTGGTTTACGGCGATCGAGGCGCTCGGTGACTAGGATGGCGCACAATTCATCATAGGCGATTTCTATATCATCATTAATGATGACAAAATCATACTCACCCCAACGTTTGATATCACGACCAGCACCAGCCAAACGCTGCATTACTGCACCAGGCTCTGCCCCAGGGCGACCTTCCAAACGTGATTTCAGTTCCGCGATACTTGGTGGAAGAATGAAAACAGAAACAACATCCCCCGGCATGACCTGTTTAAGGACGCGAGCCCCCTGCCAATCAACATCGAAAAGGACATCTGTTCCCTTGCGTTGCAGGCGCTCTACTTCACCGCGCGGCGTACCATAATAATTTCCAAAGACTTCTGCCCATTCAAGCAATTCATCTTCTTCAATAAGTTTTTCGAACTCTTCGCGTGTTTTGAAATAGTAATGCACGCCATCTTTTTCGTCTGGGCGCATCTCTCGAGTCGTTGCCGAGATTGATAATTCAACACCGCCCATTTCACTCAACATGCGGCGAGTTAGCGTCGTTTTACCTGCACCTGACGGGCTGGAAACAACAAACATGACACCGCGGCGATCAGGACGTTCAGGTTGAATTGGTTTATTCGACATTTTGGATCTGCTCTTTAAATTGATCGATACCAGTCTTAAGGGCCAAACCGACATTTGTCAGCTCTAGTGACGCCGACTTTGAACATAAAGTATTTGCTTCTCGGTTAAGCTCTTGGCACAAAAAGTCGAGTTTTCGGCCTCGCGCGCCCTTACCTGCTAGTAATTCACGCCCAGCAACGATGTGCGCGTCCAACCTATCTAGCTCTTCTTTTATATCGGCTTTTGCAGCAAACACCGCTGCTTCCTGCGCGATCCGCTCTTCTGAGATATCGTCTTCATCTGCTTTTAGGGCTTGTAAGCGCTGCACAAACCGATCTCTCACTAATGCTGGCTGCTCTTTAGCAATATCCGCTGCTGATTTGGAGTTAGCTTCAAGCTCATCCAAAATGCCGACGAGCACTTCAAGCAATGCAGAACCTTCAGACGCACGCGCATCTTCAAAACTATCCAAAGCGCTATCAAGTGAGCCAAGCAATTCGTCTTGCATGGCTTCGTCGAACTTGTTCGTTGAGCGCCCGGAACTCACGGCAACGACACCTCTAATATTCATCAACTCGGATAAATTGTCAGACAAAGTCGCATTTGTTTGAGCAAGTATACGGCTCTGACGCGAAAAACGAGAGAGCAATGCGGTATCAATACGAGGTCCGCTCTCGGTTTTCTCATGCTCGACTTGCAATTGGATCTGAATATTTCCACGCGCAAATTTGGCTTTCACCCGTTTTTTTGCTTCAAAATCGAGTGCATCAAGGCCAGACGGCGTGTTCAAACGCACATCCAAACCCTTACCATTGACGCTACGGATTTCCCAAACCCAATGGCCCCAATCCGCACTACCTTCAGCACGCCCAAATCCGGTCATACCCATAAGAGCCATACCGTCTATCTCCACCAATTTACGATAATTGCTATCGCTTGTTCTGTTTTTCTATACGACGCCAATTTGCAACATTCCGCAAATGTTGTGCGTGCGTCTCCGCAAAAGCATGACCGCCTGTGCCATCAGCGACAAAGAATATGTATTTTGATTGAGGCGGGTTAAGCACCGCTGCAATCGCATCTTTTCCCGGATTACAAATCGGTCCCGGCGGCAATGCCGGAATTCGATACGTATTATATCCAGTTTCCATATTCAATTCGCTTCGACGAATACCGCGTTGCTTGCCATTACGGTCCATCAAACGTCCATTTTTACACCGGTCAGGATGCAGCATACAAACACCATAAATAATCGTCGGATCAGTCTCCAACCGCATGGAACGCCGCAAACGGTTTGTAAAAACAGCGGCAACTTCGGGACGTTCTTCAGCTAACCCTGTTTCTTTTTCGACAATGGAAGCGAGAATAATAGCGTCTTGTTTTGTTTCGATGGGAATGCCGTTTTGGCGTTCAGACCATAACTTATCAATAAGCGCACTCTGAGCAGAAATCATACGCTTGATAATGTTCGCGCGCGTTTCTCCGCGAGACACCATATATGTGTCTGGCAACATCACGCCTTCAGCAATATCTTCGGGCACTTCACCCGTAAGTATCTCTTCGGCTGCAAGTCGACGCAGTATCATTGCGCTCGTCAGTCCCTCAGGAATCGTTACGGGATAAAGAAGAGATTTTCCCTCTACCAGCAATTCAACGACTTCCTGAAGGCTCGATCCCGAAGGAATGGCAAATTCACCAGCCTTCATACTGGTTTCGGCTTTGAGGTATTTTGCAGCCAGACGAAAATGGCGAACATCCTCAATGGCACCAGCCTCTTTCAAGACATTTCCCATGCGCACCACACTCGCACCCGATGGAATAGATATAATTCTATCCTCTCCATTTGCGGATACAGGGCCGTCGGAAACGAGTTGTTTTTGAGCATAAAAATACCCGCCTCCAGCTAAAGCTGCGGCGAGTATTATCATAGCTAGAAATAGCGAAACGAGAATCTTCAAAGCGCCGCCTTTTTTCTTCGGCGGGGTATCAAAACTCGTTTCGTTCATTTTCTAATCTACTTGTTTTAGAACCATCGCTGCATTCGTACCACCAAAACCAAACGAGTTGGAAATAGCCGCACGCACTTCGCGTTTCACAGCCGTTTTCGGTGTTAGATTGATCTTGGCCTCAAATGACGGATTTTCCAAGTTCAAAGTCGGTGGAACGACATTGTCTCTTATGGATAATGCACAAAATGCTGCTTCAACAGCACCTGCAGCACCCAGCAAGTGACCAATTGCAGACTTCGTAGAAGACAGATTGATATCAGCAGCGGCATCACCAAGAACACGTTCAACTGCCCGCACCTCGGTTTCATCACCTGCTGGTGTAGAAGTCCCGTGCGCGTTCACATAATCAATGTCAGACGGCTGCAATCCGGATTTCTCCAGAGCCGAGCGCATAGCACGCTCACCACCATTACCTGACGTATCAGGTGATGTGATGTGATATGCATCACCAGAAAGACCGTAGCCGACAACTTCAGCGTAAATCTTGGCTCCACGCGCTTTGGCGTGTTCATATTCTTCAAGCACCATAATACCGGCACCTTCACCCATAACAAAACCATCACGGCCTTTATCATATGGACGAGATGCAGTTTCAGGCGCATCATTGTAACTTGTCGACATCGCACGACAGGCGACAAAACCTGCAATACCGATACGACAAACAGCGGCTTCGGCACCACCCGCAATCATCACATCGGCGTCGCCGTCTTTGATCAGACGCGCACTATCACCGATAGCGTGTGCACCTGTTGCACAAGCAGTTACAACAGCGTGATTAGGGCCTTTAAAGCCGTATTTGATAGAAACTTGACCAGATACAAGATTGATCAAAGCACCCGGAATAAAGAACGGGCTGATCTTACGTGGGCCTTTTTCGTGCAACACGATAGAAGTATCTGCAATAGAGGATAGACCTCCAATTCCTGAACCAATCAAAACCCCTGAGCGGAATTTTTCATCATCAGTTTCAGGAACCCATCCGGAATCAGCAACCGCTTCATCAGCAGCTGCCATTCCGTATAGGATAAATTCATCAATGCGTCGTCTTTCCTTGGCAGACATAACTGCGTCTGGATCAAAAGAAGCCGGATCATCTTCAGATCCACCTCCACGACCAGATTTCCAAGGAACCTGACCAGCAATCTGGCAAGCCAGATCATCAGTCTCGAAAGTGTCAATCCGGCCAACGCCAGATTTTCCCTCGATCAACCGTGACCAACTAGCCTCACGCCCATGAGCGAGAGGCGTTGTTAGTCCAATACCGGTAATGACTACACGACGCATCAGATCTGTAAGACTTAAACGCGCTCAGTGATGAACTTAACAGCGTCGCCAACAGAATTGATCTGCTCTTGAACTTCGTCAGGAATTTCGATTGAAAACTCTTCTTCAAACGCCATTACGAGCTCAACAAGGTCAAGACTGTCAGCACCAAGATCTTCTTGGAATGTTGCTGCTTCTACTACTTTGTCGGCGTCTACTTCCAGGCGCTCGACCACGATTTTTTTAACGCGTTCGATTACGTCAGCCATGACTAAACCTCTTCATTTGTTAGCGGCTATTCGGAGAGACCCCGTCTTGCCTTAGTGGAATGGCGCGTTAACACGCCGGACTTTTTTTGACCATACCTAAAACGAATAAACCGCTTTAAAGCATAGCCATTCCGCCGTTCACATGCAGGGTTTGTCCTGTCATGTAACCAGCTTCACTACTGGCCAAATAGGCGACTGCGGCGGCAATGTCAGCCCCCTCACCCAATTTACCTGCAGGAATCGATGATAAAATGTTGTTTTTTTGCGCTTCATTCAGCTCATCCGTCATCGGAGAAGCAATAAATCCGGGCGCAACACAGTTTACTGTGATGTTCCGACTCGCAACTTCTTGAGCCAAAGACTTAGAAAAACCGATCATTCCAGCCTTTGAAGCTGCGTAATTTGTCTGTCCAGGATTACCTGTCACACCTACAATACTCGTAATACCGATGATTCGGCCCGATTTACGTTTCATCATGCCGCGCATACACGACTTTGCCAGACGATAATAAGACTGAAGGTTTACATTCAATACTGTTTCGAAGTCTTCGTCTTTCATACGCATGAGAAGACCATCGCGTGTGATACCGGCATTTGCAACCAAAATATCCAGACCAGCACCCGTCGCTTCTTCAGCATTAGCTACCAACGCAGATGTTTCTTCGGCATCAGACAAGTTACAAGGCACAGCAAAAGCACGCTCACCGAACTCTTCGACAAGAACATCGAGCTTTTCTTTACGTGTACCAGATAGCGCAACTGTCGCGCCGCGTTCGTGCAATGTCTTCGCGATTGCGCCGCCAATACCACCTGTCGCACCTGTTACAAGTGCTGTTTTTCCAGTTAAATCAAACATGGAGAGTTCCTTTAAGCTTCGTCAAGCGACTTTGCAAACGCTTCTAAGTCTGCAGGGGCGTTTAACGCAACACCTTTTAGCGAACGCGCAATACGTTTATTCATTGTCGTCAGGACCTTGCCTGCACCAGCTTCAGCAGTCAGGTCAAGCGCGCCACCATCCTCAGATGCCATCCACTCAACACTTTCACGCCAACGCACACGGCCTGTTACCTGCTCCACTAATTGTTTGCGGATCGTGTCAGGGTCTTCGGTCGGTTGAGCTGTTACATTCGCGACCAATGGGGCCATTGGCGCTATGATTTTCGTTTCTGCGAGCGCAGCTTGCATTTTATCTTGAGCAGGCTGCATCAATGAACAATGGAAAGGCGCACTCACAGCCAAAGGAACTGCTTTTTTAATGCCTAAATCGCCCGCCGCTGCACAAGCTGCATCAATAGCAGCTTTCGATCCTGAGATCACAATCTGTCCCGGTGCATTATCATTGGCGATATCACATGCACCAGACTTGCGACCAATCTCCACCATAGCCTCTGCCTGAGCCTGATCAGCACCCAACAGAGCAGCCATAGCGCCTTCACCCGGAGCAACAGCGTCTTGCATAGCTTCACCGCGTAAGCGCAATAGCTTAGCCGCGTCTGCCAACTTAATTGCGCCAACGGCAGCAAGCGCAGAATATTCACCCAGAGAGTGACCAGCCACATATTTGGCATCAGCAGGCTTTACGTGGAATTCGCTTTCCAGTGTTCTCATGACAGCAATAGATACGGCCATCAAAGCGGGTTGCGTATTTGCCGTCATTGTCAGCTGTTCTTCTGATCCATTCCAGATCAAGTCTGAGAAATTCTCACCTAAGGCAGAATCAACCTCATCAAAAACGGCTTTCGCTGCAGGAAATGTGTTGGCTAGTTCTTGGCCCATTCCGACGCTTTGCGCCCCTTGGCCGGGAAAAATAAAAGCGAATCCGCTCAATGTCGTCACTCCGAAATAAATTTACCCTTTGGTAAATGGGGACGCTCGCGGATGCAAGGAAAGAATTAAGTATGAGAATGTGATTGGCTGGAAGTGGCCCTAAACAGCCTGATGAATAGCCTTATCGTTTAAGTTGTTCTCGTAATATGCGTCGTTATTATTGCAAGTCTGATAGGTCTACAATGACTTCTTCGATCAAGAACTTTCTAACAGCATTATCTAATTCTAAATACTCTTCTAGACTGTAATCATGCCTATTAAACTTGTATCTTAGAGTTACTCTTGACGAAATTTTATACCCCACTTCACAACGAGCAGGGTGATATTTTGTGCTCGGCCCCTTACTACAGTATATAACCAGAGGATCACCATTTGGTTTAAAATAACTCACCGCGGTATAAAGCTTACCATTTGGATCCATTTCCAGTCGCGCGTCTTTGTATAACTGTTTTTTGTAATTAAAAGCATCATCTGGCCACTCATCGCTATCATCTGGTATGACGCTGGATAGGCTTAGCTCCAATCGAGTCACAGCAAATGGCCTCCCATCCTCTTTGACAGGCAAAAGTTTAGGGTGGCCCATAGCACCCACAAATGCTGCTCTCGCCAAAATTGGACCTGAACAGTTAGGAACGAACTTTGATTTGTTTATTATACGGGTTGGAGTATACGCTAAGGGTCTATTTGGGTTAAGTGTGATTGAGATATCATCTTGTTCTGTTTTAAGAATAAGTACTCTATCCCTGTTATTTTCGCATTTTACCGGCGCATCGGCGGAAGGATTTCTCTTCTTTTGCTCAGAACAGGCAGAGACCGATAAAACGGTAATTAGCGCCAGCACCTGAAGTACTTTTTGACGCCGGAGTTGAATATAAGCCACGCTTTTTGTCCTTAAGTCTTACAAATCTGTTGCGACTTAAACGTGTACTGCAAATCAAAAGCCACGCAATCTATTATGAAGGCTGAATGTCGCCTTTTGGCGATTTTCTGCCGCTTGCAAGCATTCGAAAACCATCCCCCGCTCTTTCCCGCGCAGGCGGGAATCTAGTGAGGATAATTCTATGTTTGCTGAGCCCCCTTTCTGCAAAGAGATGAGCGGAGGTGAGATGAGTGATGTAGTTTCGCAAAATTCGGCCGCTGTTTTTAACTGCAATGTTTGAGTGATGTCATCCTGAACTTGATTCAGGATCAACTTATCAAATCAGACTAGCCTTGCTGGCCTTACTAATGTCTTTGAAACGCCGCCTTCAAAGCTTCTATGCCAGTCCCTATTACAAAGTGGGTCCCAAATCGAGTTTGGGATGACAGTTTAGGTGTTTGGACTGACAGTTAGGCTGTTTGGCAATATCGAAACCAGACTCACGCATTATCATCCTTGGCGTCATCCTCGGCGCGAAGCGACTGGGGATCCAACTCCCGAATTCACAACGCTTATCGAATTCAAAACAATGGGAGATGGAAACCCTGATGAACAAGGTCATCGGGTATGACAGCTTCAAGTCTTTACCCGTTTCTCCCGCGCAGGCGGGAGTCCAGTCCAATAAATTAAGTCGCGCTTTGCGCGTCATAAACCTTTGTCTGGATCCCCGCCTGCGCGGGGAAATCCCAAAAACAATCCCCCTCCCTCACATCGCCCCACATACTGCCTTCATCTTCTTATCGCATTGTGTGGGCGGAATTGCGCGACCGATTTAGCATTTCTGATAAGAGGACTGATATCCTGATGGAACTCGCTGCTCATATATCGGTAGAGCAGAAATGAGCTTTCAGGCGCTGATCCAACAAGTGAACCAAGAGCGAAAGCGACTTGGCTGGGGTTCATGGTGCCTCTGTAAGACAGGACTTAGCTGCGGTAAGAATATCAGGTGAGGCGTTGCCAGAGGCAGCTACTTCTACTGCTGGAGCGATCCAGCTATTATTATCGCTGTTAATGGCAATGCCTCACAGCCCATATTTGCAAACTCTCGCATCGATTTGGTGGCGGAGATATTTGTGTTTATTATTGGCAAGAACGACTGTCATCCCAAACTCGATTTGGGATCCACTTACCAGAGTAGACTGGCTGAAAGGTTTTGAAGGCCGTGTGTCAAATGCATTCGTAAAACCTGCAATGTTAGTTTTGGTTGAGACGTGGATCCTGAATCAAGTTCAGGATGACTGTTGAGCCATTTGCGGATGACATCCCAAATCCTCTTGTCACCTGCCAAGCGAAGGCTAGGATTTCTAAAGGTGACAACACCCAGCCCTGCCTCAACAAAAGGCTTGATTCATACCTCAAAAAATGCATATTGCCCGCTTCGCCAGATTGGCGGTCCCGTCTTCGTTGTTTGAAGACATCAGGGATCCGACGTTTTTAGGTCGCCCTTCGTCCTTTAAGCGCCGCCAATTGCTAGAAGGGAACTTATCTATGGCGTTCTATGAACACGTGGTCATTTCTAGACCAGACGTATCTCCTCAACAAGTTGAAACACTTGTCGAAGAAATTACAGCAATCGTTACGGAAAAAGAAGGTACAGTTGCAAAAACTGAGTACTGGGGTCTTCGTAACCTTGCATACCCAATCAACAAATCCCGTAAGGGCCACTACTCACTTCTAAACATTGATGGACCGCCTGCGGCTATTCAAGAAGTTGAGCGTCGCTTGCGTATCAACGAAGACGTTATTCGTTTCTTGACTATCAAGGTTGACGAATTGTCTGAAGAGCCATCACCGGTTCTGTCTCGCAAAGATCGCGGAGACAAAGGTGACCGTGGCGACCGTGGTGACAGAGGCGACCGTAAACCTCGCCGTGACCGTGAGGACTTCTAAAAATGGCTCAGCAAAAACTAAACATTTCAAACATTCCTTCACGTCGTCCATTTGGTCGTCGTCGTAAGGTTTGCCCATTTTCAGGCGATGCAGCTCCTGCGTTGGACTATAAAGATGTAAAGCTTCTTCAGCGTTATATCTCTGAAAAAGGTAAAATTGTTCCTGCACGTATCACTGCAGTAAGCCAAAAGAAACAACGTCGTCTAGCACAAGCTGTTAAGCGCGCACGTCACTTGGCTCTACTTCCATACGCTGTGAAATAAGGAGATAAATCATGGATATTATTCTCCTAGAGCGCATTGAAAAGCTTGGAAACATTGGTGATGTCGTTTCTGTAAAGAACGGTTTCGCACGTAACTTCCTTCTTCCACAAAACAAAGCTTTGCTAGCGAATGCTGGAAACAAAGCGCGTTTTGAAGCTGAGCGTGAGCACATCGAAGCTCGCAACGCAGCTGCACGTGAAGAAGCACGTAAGTCTGGTGAAGAACTTGATGGCGTATCATACACATTGATCCGTCAATCTGGTGACACAGGGATCCTTTATGGTTCAGTAACTGCACGTGATATTGCGGCTGCAGCTGCTGAAGCTGGTCACCCGATTTTGCGTAGCCAGATTGAAATCAACAACCCGTTGAAAACAGTTGGTCTACACGAAGTATCAGCTCGTCTTCACGCTGAAGTTCAAATCACTATTAAAGTGAATATTGCGCGTTCAGAAGATGAAGCTGAGCGTCAAGCTGCAGGTGAAAACGTTATCGAAGCTGCACTTGAAGCTGATAAAGCTGAAGCAGATGCACAAGCTCAAGCGATGGCGAAAGCTGCTCGTGACGCTGCTGCTGAACGCGGTGACGCTGACGAAGAACTATAAGTTTTTCACACAATTCATATTAAAAAGAGCGGCTCTCGATCTCGAGGGTCGCTCTTTTTTTGTTCAATATAACGTATTGGACGAAACAATTATAACACTTCACTTAACTCAATCCTCAGTGACCTTATGTCACCTATTGCCTTATTTATTATGTGGATTAAACAACATAGGAATAAATGCTAAATTTGGAATCGCTTCGTGTTATTTGAACAAACAAATATAAAAAAAACTCCCCTATTTTATGTTCTTCTCCTAATTGCTACTGCGCTGATTGCTGTATTGATTTTTGGACGCGGGCTATTTTCAACTTTCGATCACTCATCTGATTTTGACGCTTATGTCGGTTACGAATTCCAATATGAATTGCCGATAGAACATCCCGAAGACATCTCTAATTTGTCTGGAACTATTTCGAAAGATATTGGATTAGACCTCGAAGGGACGACCATATCCGGCACGCCCAATAGCCAAGGCCCAATCGAAATAAAACTGACAGGAAACACATCCGATAACGGCACGTTTGAAGAAAGCTTCAGCCTCACTATCGGCATTAAACAAAAAGCGATCAGATCAAAATTCGGCAAAAAAATCGATCTTGAAAACCTATACAATTACGCCAACCAACCAATTCCCGATTATGTTGGCCCACTCATCGTCAATAACAATCCGATTACAGATGCAGGAGCCACTTTAGGCCGCGTCCTATTCTACGACAAATCTCTTTCAACAGACGGAACAGTCTCCTGTAGCTCTTGCCACCAACAATCTCTCGCCTTTAGCGATGACGGTGTTGTCAGTGATGGAATTCAAAACAAAACAACAGGCCGTCACTCAATGAGGCTCGTGAACCTTGGATTCATTGCAAAAAAAGATGTTGCGACTATTGGTGGCACCTACCCTGATTCTATCTCACGGTTTTGGGATCGACGCGCAAGCTCCCTCGAGGAGCAAGCCACAATGCCAATCAAAGACGCAAATGAGCATGGCTTTAGCGGTGCAGATGGGCAACCAAGCTTCGATGACCTTATCATAAAGATGAAAGGCATCGACTATTATGAAGAGCTGTTTCGCTTTGTGTATGGCGACGCTGAAATAAATGAAGATCGAATTCAAAAATCCCTCACACAATTCACGCGCAGCATTCATTCATTTGATTCAAAATACGATGAAGGCATGATGCTCACTGGAGATACCGAGGCCTATTTCCCGAATTTCACAGAAGAAGAAAATAGAGGAAAAGACATTTTTGGCGGCATATCTTCTCTTAATGGAGGTGCCAATTGCGTCTTCTGCCATTCCGCCCCTGAATTTGCCATGAGCGGCTTTTCAGCTGGCTTTAGCCGCAAGGGACATAATGGTACTGTCGGTAAAGCCAATGCCCCTAATGAATATGACTACACAAACACAAGAGCCCCCGCCCTGCGAGACCTTGTCGGGCCCAATGGTCGCCCCAACGGTCCCTTTATGCATGATGGTTCGAAAAAAACGCTTCGCGGCGTCATAGATCATTACAATGATATTCCTGTTCCTTTTGATCCGCACTTGAAATCTGACTTTTTAAAAACGATCAACTTAGCACTGGTTCAAAATACAGTTAGAAACCAGTCATCAATTAAACGCTCAACCCGTTTACCTCTTCCGCTGGATCTATCCGAACAAAACAAAGAGGAACTCGAAGCGTTTTTAAAAACGCTAACCGGCAAAAATATCTATGAAGACAAAAAATGGAGCGACCCATTCTGATGATAAACTAGTCAATCACTGAGTATCAAATTATCCACAGCAGGAACTTTTCCTGTGTAATTTCTAAATCTATGAGAGATTTCAAATCGATTTTGTGGTTAATATATAATCATGAGCGATAATGATATTCCTGATTTTCCACCCGCCGACTTTCCTGATTCAATGCCGGAAGGACCGCCGCCTGATGGAAATTTTGAACCAGCAGGTCCTTTTGATACGCCCCTAGCGGATGCCGCGCAAAAGCCTACCAATGGTGAAGATCGCTCGACCAATAAAGACGAACCTCACAACCTCGCTGCTGAGATGGCTGTATTGGGTGCGATCCTTTACGATAACAATGCGTATCAGCGCGTTGGTGACATCCTTCAAGGTTCTGATTTCTACGCACCTGCCAACACCAAAATCTACGAAACAGCGCAGGCGATGATCCTTAAAGGTCGCGTCGCTGATGGTGTGACCTTGATGGAGAAGTTTGAAAACGATGGTGTTTTCTCTGACATTGGTGGCGCGCAGTATTTAACGACCCTACTTGATTCTAGTGCGTTCGGTCCTGAGATCATCGACTATGCACGCCTGATTCGTGATCTAGCGATCCGCCGCGAGCTGATGCAAATTGGATCCGGAATTGTTCAATACGCGTCCAAGAACGATGGCGAAATGGACGGACCAGGGCAAATTGAATCTGCAGAAAAACAATTATTCGCGCTCGCCGAACGAGGCACGTCGCAAGGGGGCTTTGTGTCCTTTGAAGAAGCAGTTACCAAATCCATTGAAGAAGCAACAATCGCATATCAATCTGACGGTGGACTATCTGGTATTTCAACAGGGCTAGATGATCTGGATCAGAAAATTGGTGGCTTGCATCCATCTGACTTGCTCATACTCGCTGGTCGTCCATCTATGGGTAAAACCGCGCTTGCAACGAATATTGCGTTTAATATTGCAAAAGCCTGTGTTCGCGAAAAGCAACCTGATGACAGCTATAAAAGTGTCGAAGGTGGTGTCGTAGCTTTCTACTCTCTTGAGATGTCAGCTGACCAGCTTGCCGGTCGTATTCTCGCAGATGTGTCGTGTGTGCCATCGGATAAAATTCGTCGTGGTGACATGGATGAACGCGACTATGCCAAACTGCGTGAAGCAGCCAAAGAAATTGAAAGAATACCTCTATATATCGATGATACTGGGGGTATCTCCATTTCCCAACTTGCAGCACGCGCAAGGCGCTTGCAGCGAAGCTCTGGTCTAGATTTAGTGGTTATCGATTATCTTCAACTTGTGACCGCCGCCGCCGGATCAAAATCCGATAGCCGTGTGCAAGAAGTTTCGCAGATTACAATGTCGATGAAATCATTGGCTAAGGAACTAGCTATTCCGGTTATCGCCCTCTCCCAGCTTTCTCGTAAAGTGGAAGAAAGAGACGATAAGCGCCCTCAACTATCTGACCTTCGTGAATCAGGTTCAATTGAGCAAGATGCGGATATGGTGATGTTCGTTTATCGCGAAAGCTATTATCTGGAACGCCAAGAACCCGACGAGAACAATGAAAACTTCCTCGCTTGGAAAGAGCGTATGGAAAACAAAGCTGGTAAAGCGGAAGTCATTGTCGCCAAACAACGTCACGGTCCTATCGGGAAAGTTGAACTTGCGTTCGATTCAAATCGTGTTCGTTTTGGTAATCTCGCTCCTGCTTTCAGGTCGAACGATGATTATGATGACGAATAAATAATCGAAAACAAAAGATATTTCTCGCACTCGCCATAAAATCAGACTAATTCGATGGTCATGACTTCTAATATGAATAGTGCACAAATACCTACTTCACGCATTCCAAGCTCCAGTCCGGTAGCGTTGGTCCACTTGCAGCATGTTGTCAGCAACTGGAAGAAACTCGCAGCGTTGAGCGGAAGTGCTGACACCGGTGCGGTTGTCAAAGCAAATGCTTATGGGTTGGGAACAATACCTGTCGCAAAAGCGCTTTATGAAGGTGGCTGCCGTACTTTTTTTGCTGCTCATATCAGTGAAGCAATTGAAATACGCAAAACCGTTGGTTCTCTTGCGCTCGTATTTCTATTTCACGGCATCCAGCACGACACTGTCGATGACGTCATTGATCATGATATCGTTCCAGTTCTAAATACTTTACACGACGTCGAACTATGGATGAAGAAGAACGCCCCTTTCCCAGCCGCCCTACACGTGGACACGGGAATGAACCGTTTAGGTCTACAAATAAGTGAATTAGCAAAGGTCAAAGCAAGCATTCCTGCAAACCGTATTGGGTGGATAATGAGCCATTTGGCTTGCGCAGATACACCCGAACACCCCATGAATGCGCAGCAACTGGAATTATTTAAAAACGTCTGTGCTATATGGCCTCATGCAGAAAAATCGCTAAGCAACACTGCTGGAATTTGCCTCGGTAAAGACTACACATTCGACCTCACGCGTCCTGGAATAGGTCTTTATGGCGGATACACGAGAGACGAAATATTTGAACCTGAACACGCTGTTACGATAACAGCACCCCTGCTGAATATTTTCGAACCAGAAGATAAACCAAATGCCACAATTGGTTACAGCGGCACTTCAGCCGTAAAATCCGGTCAACGCCTTGGCACCATTGCTCTGGGATATGCAGATGGCGCACTACGTTCTCTGTCTAACTCTGGGTTTGGTTATATAAACGGTGTAAAATGCCCAATTGTCGGACGTGTTTCTATGGATTTGATAACACTCGACATAACAAAATCACCATCTAGAACGACTGTTCTGGACAGAGTGGAATTTATAGGGCAACACGCAAACTTAGAAGATCAAGCGGATGCAGCTGACACAGCAGCATATGAAATTTTAACTTCCATTGGCACACGTATTCAGCGGATATATGAATACGAGCACGCCTCTAAGTGAAGAAGAAAACGTTTAAGAGAGTGAGCTATCTATGAGCCTTGCACAATTAAATATTTTTGCCAGTATTGGTCGAGCTTTTTTAGGCGCAGCGAATGAAATTGGCCGCCTAACAATTTTTTCCGGTCGCATATTATGGGCCTGTTTTACGCCCGTCATTTATGTTCGAGAAGTTATCCGTCAGTGCATCCAGATCGGTTTCTATTCAATTCCTGTCGTTGGATTAACTGCAATCTTCATTGGTGCAGCTCTTGCGCTAAATATCTACACAGGTGGTGCACGCTTTAACGCTGAACAATTCGTCCCAAACATTGTGGTTCTAGGTATTACCCGAGAATTGGGACCTTCATTTGCTGCCCTCATGCTAGCAGGCCGTGTTGGCGCGGGAATCGCAGCTGAAATTGGGGCTATGCGAGTATCAGAGCAAATTGATGCGCTTCACACTTTATCTGCAAAACCAGAGAGATATTTATTCGCACCTCGCGTCATTGCTGCGACACTTACATTACCCCTACTCGTTTTGGTCGCAGACATTATAGGTGTCATGGGTGGATGGCTTGTCAGCGTAGGTTCACTAGACTTCAACGGTACAATTTATATCCGCAACACACTAGATTATGTCACGACAAATGACGTGCTTACCGGATTGATAAAGGCAGCAGTCTTTGGTGCAATCATCGCAATTATGGGATGTTATCAAGGTAATAATTCAAAAGGTGGTGCTGGTGGTGTTGGCCGCGCAGCGACACTCGCAGTGGTATCTGGCGCGGTGCTTATTCTAGCGTCTAACTACGTATTAACGTCACTCTTCGTGAAAATAGGGATGTAAGTATGACCCAAGACAATACTTCTCCACTTCTTGAGCTAAGAAACATTCACAAATCATTTGGCTCCAAGCATGTCCTGCAGGGTGTCAATCTTTCTGTCGCGCCGGGCCAGTCTTTGGTCATTATCGGAGGCTCAGGAACAGGTAAATCTGTAACCCTTAAATGTGCTCTGGGTCTATTACAGGCTGACCAAGGTGATATCCTCTTCGATGGAAATTACATTAATTCCACCAAAGGCACTGAAGAAGTCCGCGAACGCACTGGGATGCTTTTCCAAGGTGGTGCTTTATTCGACAGTATCAAAATTTGGGAAAACGTTGCTTTCGCACTAATCAACCGCGGTGGAATTAACCGTAAAGACGCAAGAGAAGCTGCTATTGAAACACTTGCAAAAGTGCGTTTGGGAGCTTCGGTTGCAGATCAATACCCATCTGAACTGTCAGGCGGAATGCAAAAACGTGTCGCTCTTGCCCGTGCGATTATCGACAAGCCAGACCTCATATTCTTCGACGAGCCAACAACGGGTCTTGATCCCATCACAGCGGATGCCGTGAATGATCTCATCGTTGAGCAGGTAAAAGCATTGGGTGCGGCCGCAGTTACAATTACACACGATATGGCGTCTGTTCGAAAGATCGCGGATACTGTCGCGATGATCTATGAAGGTCAGATCATCTGGTCCGGTCCTGTCGATCAGCTTGATAATTCAGGCAATGAATACATTGAACAATTTGTACACGGCCGCGCACAAGGCCCTATTCAACCAGCTTTGTGATTTTCAGCTGCCGTTCACAGCGACTATGTTTAGGTAAGATATGGCAAAAGTAACTACAGTTTTCGTCTGCCAGTCCTGCGGTGCCACCTATCCCAAGTGGAATGGGAAATGCGATGCATGTAATGAGTGGAATACGCTCGTTGAAGAAACGCAAGGTGCACCCGGCGGTCTTGCCATGCCCACAGCGGGTAAGAAGCGTAAAGCTGGCGCTATGACCTTTGAAGACCTTGGTGCCGATATTCCTCAGCAACCTCGCCTATCTACTAACATACCAGAATTAGATCGCGTCTTTGGTGGCGGACCTGCCCCGTCCTCAGCCGTATTGATCGGTGGTGACCCGGGAATTGGTAAATCGACATTGCTATTGCAAGCTGCCGCATCATTGGCCGATCAAGGCATCGATGTCGTCTATGTTTCCGGAGAGGAAGCAGTTGCCCAGGTTCAAGGCCGCGCACAGCGTCTAGGTGTTGGAAACTCCTCCGTTAAACTAGCTTCCGAAACAGATCTGCGCACAATTCTTGAAGCGCTAAAAAAAGAACGCCCTAAAGTCGCAATCATCGATTCTGTACAGACCATGTGGTCAGACAGTCTGGATGCCGCTCCCGGATCGGTTGGTCAGGTCCGCGCATGTGCGCAAGAACTGACAAGATACGCGAAGAAAAACGATTGTGTGATGGTCCTTGTCGGGCATGTCACAAAAGATGGCCAAATCGCAGGTCCACGAGTCATGGAACACATGGTTGATGCCGTCTTTTATTTTGAAGGCGAACGCGGTCACCAATATCGCATTTTACGAGCCGTCAAAAACAGATTTGGACCAACTGATGAAATCGGTGTGTTTGAAATGTCTGAAAAAGGGCTTCACGGCGCGCTTGATCCATCACAACTATTTTTAGGCGGCAATGAAGAATCCGTTGCTGGCCGCGCAGTCTTTGCTGCGATGGAAGGCTCCCGCCCTGTCCTTGCTGAAGTTCAAGGCTTAGCAGGTCCACAAGCGCTTGGTTCTCCTCGACGGTCTGTCGTTGGTTGGGATTCATCTCGCCTTGCAATGCTGCTTGCAGTATTTGAAACACAATGCGGATTGGCCTTTGGTGCGCGTGATGTATATCTAAGTGTTGCTGGCGGTTATAGGATGGCTGAACCAGCTGGAGACTTGGCTGCTGCTGCGGCGCTAGCCTCATCTGCCTTTGATAATCCAGTGCCTGAAGCATCTGTCTTTTTTGGAGAAGTTTCACTATCAGGTGCAATTCGGTCTGTAGGTCGGATGGATTCTAGACTAAAAGAAGCAGCAAGACTTGGGTTTAAACGCGCTTTTGTTCCTCCTGGATCACCATCTGGTATCGACGGAATGGTCATTCATGAGGTATCAAAACTGGAAGACTTGCTAAAAGCATTGCAAAAAGAGGCTTAATAGGACCATGGAAGAATTTGCTGGATCGCAGATCACTGCATTTGATATCGTCGTCGTCGCTATAATATTTGTATCGGCCGTTATGTCTTTAAGTCGCGGATTAGTCCGAGAAGCCTCCTCGATTCTATCGTTTGCGCTCGGTGGATTGGCAGCGTTGCTCCTAGTACGACTTTTTGGAGATGCCGCTAAAAGTGCCCTTCCCGAAAGTTGGCCACCAATGGCTGCATACGCCATTTTAATCGTCGGTGGTTTTTTGTCCGTATACGTCGCAGCTGGATGGCTGGGTTCTCAGCTCGCGAAACTTATACATTCTTCTCCCCAAATAGGCTCACTAGACCGAGTCGCAGGTGCTTTTTTCGGTGCTGCCCGTGGCGCGCTTGCAATAGTTCTCTTTGTTTTGCTCATGCACATGGTGATTCCTAAAGATAATACGCCTGCCTTTATTGCCAACTCCAAACTTTATCCTTACGCGGATAGCGCAGCGTCTTGGTTCAGTGACAGTTTCCCTGGATTTGTTGAACAAGCCAAAGAAGCAGCAGAAGACCTGTAGAATAAATCGGCACAATATTTTGAGCCGAAATTCGTTTAATGCTACCTAAGCAAAGGAATGCTCGTGCGCAACGAAACGATTACTGCTAGCCCTATGAACAACGATATGGGACTAGAGACTGCAAGCTTAAGACACAAATGTGGTGTGTTTGGTGTATTCGGCCATAAGGATGCGTCCGTCCTAACTGCTTTAGGCCTACACGCTCTCCAACATCGTGGACAAGAAGCAGCCGGTATTATCAGCTTTGAACGTATTTATCCTACTGACGCTAAAAACGAAAAAGAACGTGACAAAGCCTATAAGCAATTAAGAAAAGACACGACAGCAGAATCAGGAAAGCTGTTTGTTGAATATGATGCTTCTGACAGACAAGATGAAGAAGAACCGGTTGAATCCTTTCACATTCAACGTCACCTTGGTCTCGTCGGGGATAATTTCGGTAAAGACGGCGTTTCCATTAAGAAACTTAGGGGTACTGCTGCAGTCGGTCACAATCGCTATTCGACATCTGGCGGCGTTGCACAACAAAACATTCAGCCCATCTTTGCAAACCTAAAGTTTGGCGGATTTGCAGTTGCCCATAACGGCAACCTAACAAATGCAGAAACTCTCTGGGATGAGCTGATCCAAAAAGGTGCCATTTTCCAATCTAAAATGGATACCGAGGTCATTTTACAGCTGACGGCACAATCAAAGGAAAGCAATACTGTTGACCGCTTTCTAGATGCCGTGAAGCAAATTGAAGGCGGATACGCGCTTGTTTGCCTAACAAACAAAAAACTAATTGGTGCGCGTGATCCTTGGGGAATTCGTCCGCTAATTTTAGGTAAGATACCAAATTCCGACCCTGATGCTCAGCCAGCTTGGGTACTCGCATCAGAAAGCTGTGCGCTTGAAGCTGTTGGTGCTGATACAATCAGAGAAATCGAACCAGGTGAAGTCGTTGTTATCACCAGGAATGGCATCAAGAGCCATTATCCTTTCCCTGAAAAAACAAAACAGACACCGCGTCCATGTGCGTTCGAATACTTATATTTTGCGCGTCCAGACAGCATTATGCACGGCAAAAGCATTTACGAAGTACGCGAAGAAATGGGCCGCCAACTGGCTATGGAGCACCCTGTCGAAGCAGACCTAGTCGCGCCTGTTCCAGATGGGGGTAACCCTGCAGGTCTTGGCTATGCGGAAGCCAGCGGTATCGCTTTCAAATTTGGTATTATTCGAAACCACTATATTGGCCGTACCTTTATTCAACCGACGCAAGATGCGCGTGCTGGGAGTGTGACACGTAAACACGCTGCCAATCTTCATCTTGTAAAAGGCAAACGCGTTATTCTAGTCGATGACTCTATCGTCCGAGGCACAACCTCAAAAGCGATCGTCGCCATGATGAAGAATGCTGGCGCGAAAGAAGTTCACTTCCGAGTGGCCTCACCACCCATTATGAATCCCGATTTCTACGGTGTAGATATGCCAACCAAGAAAGAATTGTTGGCGTCAAATATGAGCATTCCAGAAATGCGTGAATGGCTTGGTGTTGAATCGATTGGCTTTCTTTCAATTGAAGGGTTTTACCGCGCTCTAGGGGAAGAATCCTACGATCCGGAAAATCCTAAATACGCAGACCACTGTTTCACAGGGAACTACCCAACCGTGCTGACAGACCAAAGAAATCAAGCTCTCAAGGTCAAACAAGAGAGTATTTTTGGTCGCGACCGTTAATCAATTTAAACAGTAGACACTTATATGACTGATAAACGCATTATTCTCGTGACCGGCGCTTCCAAAGGGATTGGTCGCGCGACTGCTAAAGCACTTGCAAAAGATGGCAATCACGTCATTGCGCTTGCAAGATCGACGGAAGCACTAGAGTCACTAGATGATGAAATTCGCTCGGAAACAGGCGAAAGTGCAACACTTATAACATTGGACATGAAAGATGGCGCATCTATTGATAGGATTGCAGCGCCATTATCAGAGCGGTTTGGTCGTCTGGATGGCCTCGTTGCCAATGCGGGCATACTTGGAACAATTGGTTCGCTGGAAACGGTAAGCCCTCGCAGTTTTGAAGACACGATTAATGTAAATTTGACATCGAACTGGCGCCTGATACGCGCGCTCGATCCGCTGCTAAGAGAAAGCCAAGCGGGACGCGCTGTGTTTATAACGTCCGGTGTCACAACACGACCACGCGCATTCTGGGGGCCTTACCAAGCATCCAAAGCCGGACTTGAAGGCTTAGTGCAAGCGTGGGCATTTGAACGAGAACAATCCAATCTCAATATCAATTTGTTTGACCCAGGCGCAACACGCACTGATATGCGTTTTGCGGCAGTGCCTGGTGAGGATCAGTCTACTTTGCCTGCGCCAGAAAACGTAGCTGAAAAATTGAAACACTATGTCTCGATTGATTGTGATTTACATAATCAAAGAGTTGCATTCAAAGACCTCTAGAATAATACTTCAAGTAGGCCAGAAAAACGCTACAATTTGTGCAATTTTGGTATATCAAATGTCAATTTGAACAAATGCTTAGCGCTAATTTACTGATTGAATAAGCCAGCTCAAAAGATGTGGTTGGAATTTTCAAAAAGTGGGTTACAAGCATGCCGCCAGAATATTTTATCCTGCGTGTCCGTAATACCAAAAATTGTCCAGAATTTGGGAGAAGCATAAATGACCACTCGTTTAACATCTGGAAAATCTCCAGAAGCATACATTGAAGCTACTCGTGAAATTCTGGCAAAATACTCTTCGGAAGTTGCCCATGACCCACAGACAAATTCAGTTCGGCGTCTGGCAATTGATTTATTCAGAGAAATAGAAACTGGAGAATTGAAGGTTTCGGACCTTCACGGTGTAATAAATACGCTTGGCGGGAAAGTACTCGAAGAACGTTGTGACACGTTTCGTCAAAGGCACCGTTTACTCGCCGAAGAACACCCCGAAGCAGAACTCAAAGCACTACTTACTGAATTAGCAAGCAAGGGTGAAGAAACATATCGCGTGGCCATGGAGCGTGTTGCATCAGGTGTTGTTTTTACAGCCCACCCTACTTTTGCACTTCACAGAAATCTACGTCGCGCGTTTGTGGAAACAGCAATCGCTCAAGATGGATCTAAATGCCGCGAAGAATTAAAAACTATTGCTGCTGAAGGTCTATACCAAGACGATCAGATTTCTCTGATGATGGAGCATGAAGATGTTCAATCAGCCCTTCACAATGGTCAAGCTGCACTAACAGAAATTTGGGGCCTCATTCTTGACGTTGCAAAAGAAAACTTTGGTGACAATTGGAAGAGCATTCACCCGGCAATGATTAATCTGGCCTCATGGGTTGGATATGATTTGGACGGACGAACTGACATCCACTGGGGCGCAACACTTCACCTCCGTCTTTCCGAAAAAGCTGTCCAACTTGATCGTTATGCGAAGAGCCTACGCGAAATTGGAAAATCAGAACCAAAAGTCAAAGAACTCGCTGATCTATTAGACAAAGCATCTGCTCACTCACGCGCTGCAGCAAATGCTTTTGGCGGTGATCTAGATGACCCTGAAGTGTTGGTGAATGCCGCAAATCTTCTGACACCAGACTCAGATGATAAAGTTGTTAGCCTAAAACCGATCGTCGCAGAATTACGCGAGCGGGCGTTAAAATCCGACGACGATACTGCTAAGTCTTTACTTCTGATTAGTTCGCAAATGGAAACATTGGGATTGGGTACCGCCCGTATCCACTTGCGCATCAACTCTGCACAAATCCATTCGGTGCTGCAAAATGAACTACGTATTGCGACAAATGACGTCGAATATGGCCGCATGGTTCTTGCTGAACTCGCTAAGCGCGCGGGTGATGTAGAAGTTCAACAGATAAACTTCGCCGACCTCTTCCAAGAGCAAATGACAGCACGTCGCCAAATCATGCTATGTGCTCAAATCCTCAAGCACATCGACGCTGACACACCTATCCGCTTCCTGATCGCTGAGAGTGAAAACCCAGCGACTATCATGGGTGCCCTTTTCATCGCACGCCAGTTTGGTGTTGCTGACCGTGTCGATCTTTCTCCACTATTTGAAACGCCTGATGCATTGGAGCGTGGAGACCGTTTCGTCGAACGCCTCATCGAAGATCCGGCATTCATCGAATATGCCAAAGAACGCGGACGTGTTTGTTTGCAATTTGGTTTCTCTGACTCTGGTCGTTTCTCGTCTCAACCTGCCGCGAATATGGCGATTGAACGCATTCACAACCTTGTGGGTGCCGCACTGGCCAAACATGAAGAACTTGGAGATGTTGAACTCCTACTCTTCAACACCCACGGTGAATCTATGGGTCGTGGTGCTTTCCCAGGTCAATTTAAAGACCGTTTTGATCACCTGCTTACACCGTGGACTCGTTCACAGTTCGCGCAAAAAGGATTGGCCTTCATCCACGAAAGTTCTTTCCAAGGTGGTGATGGCTTTATGCATTTTGACTCGCTTCAAACAGCAAGATCAACCATGCTTGAAGTCGCTATTCACACACTTTCAGAGCCAGACGTCGATTTGGAAGACCCATTCTATAAACGTCGTGACATTAGCTGGGACTTCTACCGCAAACTTCGCGACTGGCATGAAACACTGTTTGAAAACAAAGATTACCCAACTGCTCTCTTGGAATTTGGACCAGGGTTATTGTTTAAAAGTGGATCACGTAAATCTCGCCGCCAGACAGGTGCTTCTGCAGGTGAACTAGGTCTACGTTCACTTCGGGCTATTCCTCAAAACGCGATACTCCAACAGCTCGCTATTCCGCTAAACGTAACGTGTGGATTTGGTTCTGCCGCTGGCAACGAGCCAGACCGCCTTGCTGACCTCATGCGTAATTCAAAGCGTATGCAAAACTTGATCAAAATGGCTATTGAAGCGAGAAACCTGACAAGTCTACCAGCCTTCCGCAGTTATGGTTGCCTGTATGACCCAAGCTTATGGTTTGCAATCGCTAAACGAAACGACCGTGCAACAGCGCTTGTTTATCGTCGTTTGGGCTATTTATTCTCTGACCTTGAAACGCACTCAGCGATTACAAAACTCGCTAACGCAATTACAGTTGATCTCGCACGCTTTGACCGCATCCTTGAAGAAGTCGAAGGAGAAAGTGTAACTGCGAACCGCTACAAATCGCGGGTAAACATGCACATTCTTCACGCCGTTCGTCAGGCACTTATGATGCGCGCATTCTCTCTGTCTGCACGCCTTCCTGAGTTCTCTCGTCGCCACGGGTCTGCCATTAGTGCGGAAGTATTGCTCAAGCAAATCACGCAGCTTCAAATTCCAGATACGATCACTAAAGTGCGCGATGTATTCCCGGCTGAAGACAGGCATAACTCTAAATTTGATGAGTTGGTCGAAACTTCAGATACAGATGAAACGCATGACCATGGATATTCTGAAATCCATGCAGATCTTTTGGGTCCATTAGAAGAAATTGACGCTGCGCTCAACGACTCGACAGTTGCAGTGTGTAGCCTCTACTCCGCCTACGGATAAAGCTAACAACGCAATAACAAAAAAAAGGCCTGCGAATTTCGCAGGCCTTTTTTTTAATGTTTCTTGTAAGACGTTCTTTGCGCCTTGGTTTTTCTATTCCCGTCAGCTTTATCCGCATAAGGATTTGCTCCTTGGCGAATAACTAATCGGATAGGCACACCCGGCAGATCAAAGGCTTCGCGCATTCCATTGACCAAATAGCGCTTATAACTTTCCGGCATTTGATCCCCACGCGATGCCATCAACACAAATGTTGGTGGGCGCGTTTTCATCTGCGCCATATAGCGAGGCTTAATACGCTGGCCACCTGGTGCTGGAGGTGGGTGTTTTTGTACTGTGTGCTGAAGCCAATTGTTCAAATCACGTGTCTTGATACGCGCGGACCAATCTTTAAATGTCTTAGTCGCAGCTAACATCATTTTATCAAGATTACGGCCCGTCTCACCCGACACTGTTACTAATTGAGCGCCCTTTGCCTGAGGTAAAAGACGACGCGCTTTATCCTCAAGTTCGCGGCGTAATTCGCCACCATTTTCAACAAGGTCCCATTTTGTACATACAAATACGACACCGCGACCTTCACGAATAACGAGATCTGCAATTTGAAGGTCTTGTTTTTCAAATGCGTCACGTGAATCCATCACAATAGCGACGACATCAGCATATTTAATCGAGTGAATAGTTTCACCCGTCGACATTTTTTCAAGACGTTCTTGAACTTTCGCCTTTTTACGCAAACCCGCCGTATCGACAAGACGCATTTCGCGCCCTTCATACTCCCAAGCTACCGTTACACTATCACGTGTAATTCCCGCTTCAGGGCCTGTTAAAAGACGATCAGACTTCAACAATGCGTTCAATAGAGTCGACTTACCAGCATTGGGACGCCCAACAACTGTAAACTTCATCGGACGCTCTGGCGGAGCCTCTAACTCGTCAGTCTCTGGATCAAATTCAGTTGTATCATCATCCCATTCAGGCCCCGAATTCGCCATCGCCTCTTCAGAAGTCTGCTCAGGTGCTGCTTCAACAATAGCTTGGAAGAGATCACTCATCCCTTCGCCATGCTCAGCAGATAAAGCAACTGGCTCATTAAAGCCTAAACTGAATGCTTCGATGAGGCCTGTATTTCCCTGACGTCCCTCACATTTATTTGCGACGAGGATTGTCGGCTTATCAGCCTGTCGGAGAAGTTTCGCAAAGACGCGGTCAATCGGTGTCACACCAACACGGGCATCAATCACGAAAAGAGATACATCTGCTTGCGCAATTGCCACCTCGGTTTGTTGACGCATGCGTGCTTCTAGCGAAGCATCCGTCACATCGTCAAAACCAGCGGTATCAATGAGATCAAGCTCTAAGTCACCCAAACGGCCACGCGCTTCTTTACGATCGCGCGTTACGCCGGGTTGGTCATCAACGAGTGCAATTTTCTTACCGACGAGTCGGTTAAATAGAGTCGATTTCCCAACGTTTGGGCGACCGACAATGGCCACCTGCAACGCCATGAATCTGTCCTTCTTTTAAAAGCTGTAAATCTTACAACTAACGGATCGCAACCAATGTGCCTTCGTCAGTGAGAAGATAAACTAGCTCATGGGCTACAATTGGCTCAATGTAAACAGGACTTCCAACTTTCAGTTCATTTACAATATTACCAGTTTCAGGATCAATCGATACAACTTTACCTTCTGAAGATGCCATTACGACTTTTCCAGAAGCAACAATTGGTCCGGCCCAAACGATTTTATTTTTACGTTTTTTCTCATTTTTAAACTGGCGCATTTGCTTAATCCAAACAACACCACCTGTGCTTTTGTCAAAACAGGCAAGTTGACCTTCAACATTTACAGCAAAAACGAATTGACCTGATACAGCTGGAGAGTGGATTGATCCGAATGATTTTTCCCACAAACGCACGCCACTAACAGCATCAATGGATACCAGAACACCAGACTGACTAGCAGCATAAACAGCTCCTGAATCAATAACCGGGTTGCCTGCGATATCGTTGATAGCTGAAATAGGTGTAAAGCGGCCACCACGCGTCAGGCTGTCAGACCAAAGGCGACGCCCATTACTTGGTACATAGGCAATCACCTCACCAGAAGAGAACGGCACAGCTAGTAAATCATCTAGAAGCGCGGGACTTGGCGACGAAAGGACACGAGCACTTTCTTCGATAGCCTGATCACTCCAAATGACGCTGCCATCTTCCATTGAGAGGACGTAAATCTCGTTATTTGAAGACGCTACATAAGCATAATCGCTATCAACTGTTGGTGAACCCGTAATTGGCGCTTGAACCACTCGCTTCCAAAGTTCTGCTCCACTATTGCGATCCAAAGCAACAACATAGCCAAAACCTGAAGCCACAACGAGCTTGTCGTCCGCGACAGCTAATCCACCACCGACGGCTAATTTATCGCGCTTACGTGGTGGTTCCAATTTTTTACGCCAAAGTGATTTACCAGCAAGATCAATCGCTTGTACCGTTTGCTCACTGTCTAAAAGGTATAGGGCATCTTCAGTAGCAACAGGCGATGAAGTCAGGTGACGTTGGCGCGAAGAGCCGGCAGCCACATTCTTCTTCCATGCAATTTTAAACTCAGTAGCACCAACCCGATTGCCCGGGTTTTTCAGCGCATTTCCACCTGATTGCGTCCATGTTCTCTCATCAGAAGGATCTGGCAAGTAGACCGACATAGTGGCGTAATCAACATCCGCTGTAAGCTCAGCGTCAGATGCAACAAGTGGCACACGTTGAGCGCGGTCAGCTGCTTCTGCTTCTTTTTTCTTTGCTGAAGAACAAGCACTTATTGAAAATACGAGTAATGCACTAAGTGCAATCTTTGTCAGATTTCTCATGCTGGTTCCTCTGGAGTACTACTATCAGCGTTTTCTTCTGTCGTTGTCTCTTCTGCTGCATCTTCTGCATTCGTTTCCGAAGCATCTTCGACAATTTCTGTTTCAACAACAGCAGGCGCTGGCAAAATTGCGATCGCTTCGCTTGCGCGTTGTTGAACGCCCGGAGGCGCATTCAAACGAAGTGTTAGTGCTTGATATGTTGAACGAGCGCGCTTCAAATCACCTTCTTCGAAAGCTTTTGCCGCGATAAGCTCTTGAGCGAGCGCGCCAAAACTATCTTGATTATCAACGAGATTACCTAGAGCGGCTTCAACTTCTGCAAGCGACTTTGTTTCTGCCAATAGGTAAGCTGATTTAAGCTTCGCCAGATTAGCAAAAGCACCTTCCCCACCAGCTGAGCGTTCAAGAACTTTCGCTGCTTGTTCGGTATCACCAGCTAATTCTAATTCTGCCTGAGCAAGGTATTGTGCCGAAAGATCAGCAAATCCACTATCAGTTTCTAAGACCTCGCCAAAATGCGAGCGAGCTTTTTCAAGGTCCTGAATTTCTAGCGCTTTCAAGCCAAGCTCAAATTGGCGACCGTTGTTTTCTATCTCTTTGGCTGCTTTATCATCAAAATATGATTTGGCCGCCACCATAGCAATAATGGCGATTGAACCTCCTAAGACAAACGGCCAAGCGACATTCCAGAACTTACTCAGCCTGTCAGCTTTTACGTTTTCTTCTACTTCGTCAAAAATGTCGCTCACGCGCCCACCTTCCTAAATTCAATCGACCAATCAATATTATCGGAAAAACCGATTATCAACGCGGACACTAGCCGCCATACATTTTCACTGCAATGAGGAATTACTTGCTTTTTCCATTTGATGACAGTGCATACGTCTCATCAGGTCCTGGAAAACGTCTTGCCCTAACATCTGCGGCGTAAGCTTCAATGGCACGCCCTACTTCGCCACGCAAATCACCATAGCGTCTTACGAATTTAGGAACCCAGTCAAACATACCGATCATGTCGTTCGTAACAAGAATTTGCCCATCACAGGCAGAAGACGCACCGATTCCTATCGTGATGCAAGAAACTGATTTAGCGATATCTTCAGCAAGGTCTTCAGCAACGCCCTCAACGACCATCGCAAAACATCCAGCTGCATTCACAGCTTTTGCTTCGGCGAGCACTTTTTTACGCTCTTCTGCTGTACGTCCCTTTGCACGAAAGCCACCATCAACATTCACGGCTTGCGGCCTCAAACCAACATGCGCGACAACAGGAATTCCACGCTCGACAAGGTGAGACACCACTTCAGCGGCATACTCACCCGCTTCGATCTTAACTGCCTGACAGCCAGTCTCTTTCATAATGCGAGCTGCATTCAAGAAAGCGACATCAGGATTTGTCTCGTATGATCCAAACGGCATATCAACCACGACCATGGCTTGAGATGCACCTCTCATAACCGCTTGGCCATGCATGATCATCATTTCCATGGTGACGCCAACGGTCGAATCTAACCCGTGCACGACCATGCCCACACTATCGCCCACAAGAATCATATCACAAAACGGGTCCATGATTTCAGCCATAGGCGCATCATAAGCTGTCAAAGCAACAATTGGCGTCTGGCCCTTAGCTTTTGCTAAGTCACGGACGGTTTTTCTTCTGATCTGTTTCTGGGCGGACATGTAATTTGCTCCATACAAAACAGGAGCCCCCAAAGAAATGAGAGCGCCTATCTTATGCTACATTTTATTTGCAACATTTTGTTCAACCCATGACTTAGAGCAATACTGGGCGTCCAATCAACATCTCGTGGAATATAAAAAAGACTGCAAGGTACAGAGCGATACCGACAACCACACTTATGATGTCGCCTTTTATGCTCACTTCTTCACGGCGCATTCCCTCATCTTTGCGGATACGTGCCATTGTCCGCGACAAAGACCCCATGAATAAAAACCCACCAAAAAGTGCAATAGATGGCCAGTCTCCATTGTAAATGAGATGAGACGCTGCCCACAACTTCAACCCATTCACCATTGGATGTTTCGTGTATTTTTTGATGTAGCCAGCCGGTGCGTCCGCGGCGACAAGCATGATTGAAGCAAATGGCATAACCGCAATTATGATATGCCTTGTCCATTCAGGTGCATTCCAAAGTGGCTGGTTCCACGCGACGTCTTCACGTGCCAATCCATATCCATAAATCAACAGGATTAGTCCGACCAAACTGATTAAAGAGAAAACACCTTTATACTTGATGCCAAACCGCTGAGCCATATTTCCATCGGCACGAGACCTGACCGAAGCATATGCGTGCACTCCAATGAAGAGGAATAATCCAGCTAACAACACATACATGGGCTATCCCTCTACTTTCAATTTATGAGTAAATAATCTGCACATCATAGAACACCTGTTTTTTGACTTAAATTTTCGCTGACGACACTCAGTAATCGTGTCAGTTGCGCTTTATCTTCCGGGGATAGGTTTTCAGATGCACAAACTTCTTGCGCCCGGTAAGCATCCAATATTTCAGTCATGCCATAGACTTTAGAGGTGCATTTCACGCGCACAATTCTAGCATCGTCTGGATCACGAACGCGCTCGACAATTTCTTTTTTCTCAAGCCGTTTCAATGAAACCGACACACCCGAAGCATCCAGTCCCAATCGTGCTGCAAGGTATTTTTGCGACAATCCCTCATCTTCTTCGAGCAATATACCGACCATCCTGAATTCAGGATAAGTAATATCCAGTGGCCCCAATGCTTCCTTCATCAGGATAGAAAACTGCCTTTCTATCCGCCCAACCCAAGGCATAATCTGATCTGTATAATCAGGACTCAATTTGCTCTCCATAACTTATTCAGGTGATAGGATATCAAATTACATGAATTTATCAACTATTGATTTTATCAATTAATTCACATCGCTTTTTTAGCTGGTGCAAATTACGCTTACGGCTTATGAAGAAAAATATGTGCGGAAGATTTTTTAGACATGGTGTGACTTGGGAAGAATATTATTCTGCCCTTAATTTAATTGCGCCCAAAAACGTCGCGCCTCCTGAAGCTAATTACAATATAGCGCCGACGTCCTTTGCGCCAATTATTCGACCATTAGAGCACCATCAACCGGGATATGAACTTGTTCCAGCACAATGGTCCCTCATTCCTTCTTGGTGGCGCAAACCACTGTCAGAGAAAAAATTTCCCACCTTCAATGCGCGCAGTGAAGGCGTAAATCAGAGCAAATCTTTTCAAGGCCCCTTCCGACATCATAGATGTCTCATTCCAATGAGCGGGTTTTATGAATGGAGTGGCCCAAAAGGTTCAAAGACACCTTTTGCCATACACCTTCGCAATCGGCGTTGGTTTTGCTGTGCAGGGCTTTGGAGCCGCGCTATGATCGAAGGGTCCGAATTAGATACTTTCACGATCTTAACAACGACACCAAACGATGTGATGGCGGGTATTCACACCAGAATGCCAGTGATTATCCATCCAGAAGATTTCGAGAAATGGATGACCGCACACTATAATGATGTGTATGATTTAATGCGCCCATTTCCATCGATTGATATGCACGCTTGGCCTATAAAGCCAGATGTTGGAAATGTCAGAAATAACGGTCCTCATCTGATTGAAGAAAACTAGTTCTTTCTGAAATTAATCATTAAAAATCCGTTAGAAAGATATATGCGAAAAAGAATGTCGCTCATCAGGTGAATAGACTATTTGCAATGTATAACTTGTTGTAAGACATAATCTGATCGACGAATTCACGGCTATGTTCCGATAGGGTTCTTGCGTTCAATTCTGTCGAAAATGGAAGGGACACATTTCAATGAACACGCAATCTTCTATAAATGGCCAAAGCCCAAGCGCGCTTCAATATCTGGATAAAGCGGTCGGTGGCTTGCGCAATCTTGGCATAATGCCGGAAAAACAGAACGAAGTCGCCCCAATTGTAGCCCTTCTTGAGCAGATCTCCGATCTCAACCCAGACAAGACCGCCGCGATTGCACGTACACTTGACCAGATGTCTACATTTAACGACGTCGTTCGCGAACACATCTCTGGCGTCACTGTAGGCGAGCGCTATGAAGGCATCACAACAGCATTCAATTCGATACGCGACGATTCAAAATCTCTGGTCGACCAATATTCGGATGGCAAAATTTCAACTATGGAGCGAGTCTCCAATGTCTGGATGAAAATGACACGTGGAGATGTTGCTTCCCGCTTTGGCAAGATCAAAGACTTATACCTTGAAGTCCAAGCTGAATCAGCAAGCCAGATTGATAAAGAAAAGAAAATTCTTGAAGCTTACCTCGATTTTCGTGGCGCGCTTAAACAGTCAGAAGTTCTTGCTTTGGAAGTTCTTCAAACAGCCGAAGGAAAGCTGAACGCCGCCAAGGACGTCGTAGCTACAGCACTTCAAGATGTAACTGATTACGTTGGGCACGATGCAGCCCGCCGCGCAAATCTGGAATTAGTCCGCGACGAAAAACTTCGTAAATTGCAGGCTGAAGAAAAACGCTATCAAATTGCCAAAGATTTGTCTGACAATATCACGATCGGTTACAATACATCTGAAGTGATTATGGCACGCTTGGTTCAGACGACTTCGGCTAAAGAGCGTATCTACGCACAATCTGTGTCATTCTTCTCAACGAATGAAGTTGTACTAACGGCACTAACAGCATCATTCACGGGTCTACACGGCCTGCACGAAAGCACGCAGACGCTCGAAGCCATGAAAAAAGGCGTGAACGAGTCACTGGAAACACTTGCTGACATTGGCGGCAAAGTTCAGGAAGCCGCCCTTAAAGCAGGATATGGCCCTACAGTTTCAGCAGCTTCCGTAAAAATGCTCGTTGATTCAGTTGTGAATTATCAAATCAGAAGCCAAGAAATCATCAAAGAAATGCGTGTTCTAGCGACTGAAAATTCCGAAGAAATTCGCGAAACCGTTGAAGACGGCAAGCGACGCCTTACACGTCTCGTGCAAGAAGGCGCATCAAACGCTCTATTACCAAACGCATAAATGCCAAAAACAGAAGACGATATAAAGCCAGTGACGGAAGAGTTAGAACCTATCTCCGTCGACGACGAAGCTCCTAAAAGTGAACAAACACTTGATGACGTCCTTATGGCTATGGATATCGTTGATACTTTGCGGCACAGAGAACAACTCGTCCTACGTGAATTAGATGCGGACTCCCGGGAAGAAGATCTCATTGAGCGTTTACGCGAGATTTATTCGGCCCAAGGCATAGAAGTCTCTGATGAAAAACTCAGAGACGGCGTAAAAGCGCTTGAAGAAAACCGTTTCGTTTACACGCCCCCTGCCCGAAATTGGCAAACCAAGCTTGCCGAAATTTATATCGCACGGGATAAATGGTTTAAACCTGCCGCTGGGGCTTTTGCTGCTTTAATTATTACGTCTGGTGTTTGGCACTTCGGAGTCTCCGAACCAACCAAAGCAAAGGCTCAATTTGCGCAGCAAGAACTGACAGAAAAGCTTCCAGCTCGTCTAAACGAATTGCGTTCAGAGATTCAGGCATCGACAGAAAATGACCGCGTAAAACGCGCCACTGAAACTTATTATCAAGACGGCATGCTTGCGGTTCAAAATGGCAATAAGGCAGATGCCACGCGCGCCGTTTCATCTCTAGAATTGCTACAAGATGACTTAAACGCTGAATATACTGTAAGAATTGTATCGAGACCGGGTGAATATTCTGGGCTTTTCCGCATTCCAGATGACGCACCGCAACGCCCTAACTATTATCTGATTGTGGAAGCGATAGATGGGGCAGGCAGAATTCTGACTGTTCCAATATCCAGTATTGAAACGCAATCAGCAAAACGTGTGAATATTTGGGGTGTTCGCGTCCCGAAACCAGTTTTTGACAAAGTGTCACAAGACAAAAAAGATGACGCCATTATTCAGTTTTCAGAAATTGGCACAAAAACGAAGGGGGAAATTGCCCCTGAATACTCCATCGACACGCTCGATGGCACAATATTTAATTGGTGATAAGACTTCATGGCTAGGCCCATAAACGGACGAGAAGCGCTAGAGGAACTTGATGAAAGCATATTACGTGCTCGCACACAGCTAGCGCACGCCGTCGAGGCTGCCGATGACGCACGTACGCGCATTACAGAAATCCGTAAGGAACAAGTCAGCGCGTATCAATCGCTTGCCGACATGCGCTTGGAAACTCTTGCAGACGATACTGAAGCAAACGAACTCACCCTGCTGAACTCTGAAAAACGTGCTCAAATACTACTATCTTCCCATTCTGCGTTCGTTGAAGAAGAACAAGAAAAACTCAACGCTGCCTCCAATGACATTTTGAAATTGGAAAATGAACGATCTGAATTAGCGTCACGTCTCGATAATGCTGTCGATCAGTATGAGAAAAAAGTGACGAAGATTGAGCTCCGCCTATCTGAAGATGAGGCGTATCAAGCGCTTGCTGAAGCTATGGAAGATGCGTCAGCGATTGCAGAACGCGCCCACTCGAAACTTAAGCTTTCGGAAGAAGACGAGAAGACAAAAGGCCAGCCATATAAAAACAATCCTCTATTTGTTTATCTATGGTCACGCAAATTCAGGACGACAGAATACAAAGCCCCTGCGTTCATACGATTTATGGACAATTGGGTTGCTAAGCTCTGTAAATATGATGCAGCACACTTAAATTACAAACGGCTGACCGAATTACCTATTCGCTTGTCTGAACATGCACAGAAAACCGAAGCCGCATTGCAATCCTGCCAAGAAGCATTGGAAGAAGCCGAAGCTAAAGCACTCACCGCTGGCGGAGCAGATACTCTGCGAGAAAACGTTGAAGAACTGCGCTCTTCCATCAACACGCTTGATGCTCAATTAGACGCTGCCGAAGCACATCACCAAGCATTAGCTCAATTACACGAAGCAGCGCTTAACGCTGATACTGGACCAGCTATGGAAGCCCGCCGCGTATTGGAAAATGCACTCAAGCGAGCAAGTTTCCCTGATTTAAGAATTCTGGTCGCTGAGACAGTTAATCCAGAAGATGATCGCCTTGTAGATAGGCTGGTCAAACTTCGTACTGAAGAGCTGGAATTTGAAGTGACTGCGGAAGACTTAGCCAATAGTCCAGCAGACCGACGCAAAGATCTTTCGCTTTTGGAACGCTTGCGTCGTGAGTTCAAAATGGCCAAATTTGACAGCCCCTATGCTGCCTTCAAAGCGTCCAGCATTGAAACCATTATTACATCGCTATTACGAGGCCATACTGACGTGCATGGCGCTAAACGCCTGCTGAATAAAGCCATCATTCGCCGAATTCCCAAAGTGGATCCAGACTTTGGCGGACGCAGACGCCAGTCTACGCTTGGGCTACCGACAATTTTTGGCGATATCGCTATAGAAATAGCAAAAGAAGCAGCAAGACAAAGCACAGGATTGGGCGGCAGGAGAAAATCTTCATTTCCGAGTGGAGGAAGATCAACCCAGAGAAGATTCCCTTCTCGACGGTCATCATCCGGGGTTAAATTTCCATCGTCAGGTGGCGGATTTGGCGGACGCGGAGGCGGTTTCAAAACAGGTGGAGGCTTCTAAATCCCGCCAACTCTTAACAAATATAAAAACTGCGTCCATAATAAAACGATGATTATTGTAGAATAAAACAAAGAATAATTAAGCAAGATTTCCTATAGTAGATTTAAACAGAGATAAGTGTTGTTCAAGTTGAGTACATCATTCTTCTCCTAAAAACGTAATCTGCAAAAGCAGATACCGACCGTATTAATATAGAGCGCATTGGGAATCGCTGGCATGAGCCTCGACACCACCGAAACAGAAGATAACGCATCAGGTGATAGCTATCACATTGCGAATCTGCGTTCATTCGATGGATCAAACTCATCTCAATCTGCGTATCAGTCACAACCTATTCGCCGTTTTCCAATTGATCGCGCGGGACTAAGGCTCACTGCAAAATTAATCGATGTCATCGGTGGCTTAGGCATCTCAGTTCTCGCCTGTCATCTTCTGAATGTCGAGTTGTTGGAAGGTAGCTTAAGAATAGCACTTCCTTATCTATTAATGCCGCTATTTGCATATGCCGGCATGAGAATTTGTGGAGCATACCGATTTAAATTCAATGCACCGCCAGCCTCTCATTTATGGCGTGTCCTCTTTGGAGCAACCTCAGGCATATTAATAGCTCTGTTGTTGAGTTGGTTTTTCAACCTAGGTGGCAAATCAAATAATCTGCTGCAGGTATCTTCAATCCTTCTTCTAGGATTTGCTGGTCTGCATGCTCATTATCTAGCTGCGGTTAAATCTCTAACTAGATCTGGCTCTCTATCTGACAATGTCGTTATTATAGGCGCAACGCCTGCTGCATATGATTTAATCGAAAAAAACAAAGAGCGCCGGGATATGAATATTCTAGGCGTCTATGAAGACAGGTTGGACCGCGCGCCGAGTTCGATTTCAGGCGTGCCCGTTTTAGGTAAAGTGGACGACTTGCTTAATTGGGAAAAACTCCCTCAGGTTGATCGTATTATCCTAACTGTAACCTCCACTGCTAGAGATCGTGTTAGAGACTTAATCGATCAGCTCCGATTGCTTCCCCAAGAAGTCATACTCATGCTGGACCTTGAAGGTTTTAGCCCAGAAAAAACATCTATTGCGGATTTGATTGATGCGCCTGCCGCTTATGTTTCCGGCGCGCCCAAAGATGCTCGTAGAGCCTCTATCAAACGCTGCCTAGACATCGTCGGCGCAGCTGCCATGCTCCTCCTATTCTCTCCTTTTATGCTGTTAATCGCGACATTTATAAGGCTGGATAGCAAGGGACCTATCTTCTTCAGACAACGCCGCCATGGGTTCAACAACCAGATAATTCGAGTCTGGAAGTTTAGAACGATGACGCCAGATAAAGCAGCTGAGGACGGTAAGAAAGTCGTACAAACTGTCAGCAATGATAAACGCGTTACAAAGGTTGGAAAATTTCTTCGCCGCACTAGCCTCGATGAGCTACCACAACTGATAAACATTCTTTTAGGTGACATGTCTCTTGTTGGTCCTCGTCCGCACGCAGTAGGAATGACAACTGAAGAAATTGAAATTCACAACATTGTGGCTGAATACGCTCATCGGCACCGCATGAAACCTGGCCTTACAGGTTGGGCTCAAATCAACGGATCCCGTGGCCCTGTTCACACAACAGAATTGGTCAAAGAACGCCTTCGTTACGATATGGAATATATGGAGAAGGCATCCTTCTGGTTTGACATGTATGTCATTCTGAAAACTGCCCCTTGCCTCCTTGGCGATTCAAAGACTCAGCGATAGGCAACGCATTTCATGAACGTTCAATCAGAAACCTCTGCACCCTCCTTGCTTGAAGCGGGTGCATCAAAGGAAACTGTTTTTGACAATCCTTTATGGAAGCGTCAGCCAAGCCAGTTAATCTCTATCCTAGTACCAAACTACAAAGATGACCCCACTCCTCTCTTGAGAGCACTGGAAGCATGCGACCAATCGAATAAAATTGAATTGATTGTCTTTGATGACGGAAGTGAAAATACTGGTTTAATTGAACGGTTATCTGATACATCTTCGGAATTGACCTACCCGATAAGAATTGTTTCCGCTGTCAAAAACCTTGGTCGCTCGGGTGCAAGAAATCGCCTTCTAAATCACGCTCGTTGCACATGGGTTTTGCTGCTAGATTCAGATATGCTTCCAGATGGCAATAACTTTCTATCAAACTACATTTCGGAAATAGACAACAATCCTACGCCTAAACTTGTGGTCGGAGGCTTTTCTCTACAACAAGCTACCAACTCATCAGAGTTTGCACTTCACCGTTGGCAAGCAGAACAATCAGAGTGTGTTCCCGCTGAGATACGGTCCACGGAGCCTGGCCGATATGTGTTTACGAGCAATGTTTTGGCTCATGCAGAACTGTTCGAAGAAATACCATTTGATGAGAGCTTCCAAGGTTGGGGCTGGGAAGATGTTGATTGGGGCCTTCGTATTGCTCATTCCTATCCTGTGATCCACTTGGATAACACTGCGACACATCTAGGTCTGGATAATATACATACTTTAATGCGCAAATACGGTGCCTCCGGTCCAAACTTCAAAAAAGCCATTGAGAAGCACCCGAATGAATTGAAATCCACTAGCCTTTTCAAAGCTGCTAATGCGTTGTCATCTTTACCTTTCAAAGCCCTATTCAAATCAATCAGTGGGTGGATTATTTCTGCAAAATTCCTCCCTCTACCCGTTTCGATAAAAGGACGCGTACTCAAACTATGGCGCGCACTCGTTTATGCTGAGGCACTCAATGATTGATATTGATTGGGAACATAATCCATCACGCACATTGCCTGCCAAAATAAAACGCCGCCTCACCCAGTGGAGACACGCGGCGCCAGCGCAAATCGGCGCTGATAAATTCCAGGTTTCATTCACTTTCGACGACTTCCCAATGTCAGCCGTAAATGGCGCGGACATTGTCGAAAAACATGGTGGCAGAGCCGCATTCTATGCATGTACGAAAATGATCAAAGCCAATGGCCCCTATGGCGCGATGTTTGATATCGAAACTATGCTAGATCTAGATAAACGCGGACATGAAATCGGTGCACACACTCACAGTCATATTGATTGCGCCATGGTGGATACCCAAACCGTTTTGAAAGATGTTCAAGACAATCTGGATGCGCTTAAAGAAGCCGGACTTGAAACCAAACCGACAAGCCTTGCCTACCCATATGGCGAAACGCTTTTCGATACTAAAAAAGAAGTATTCAAGCAGTTTGATATTTGTCGCGGCATCCTGCCGGGTATAAATGTCGGCCAAGTTGACCTTGCTCAGCTTCGCTGTTTTGAACTAAACGGCGACCCAACAACAACTATTCGTGCACAGAAAGCTATTGAACAGGCTGGAAAAACAGGTGGATGGGTCATGATATTTACCCATGATGTCTCCCATAACCCAACTAACTACGGAACGACATCTTCAGTCATAGAAGACCTTTGTAAACGATCAGTCGCGCTGGGTGCTTCGCTTCCGACACCAACACAAGCAGCAAAAGCGTGCGGAGTTATCTGATGCCAACACCTATCGTCAGTATCGTCATTCCAACGTTTCGCCGCAATGATGGGCTTCGCAATGCCGTCAACAGCATTTTGGCGATGAACGATAAAGCGCTTGAAACTGCTGAAATCGTGATCGCTGACAACACCAAAGAAGCTGGTGCACAGTCAACCGCCGAAGAGCTTGCCGCAAACAGCCGCGTCCCTATTCATTATGTCACCGAACCAGACCCAGGTGTCGCAAACGCACGAAATAATGGTCTATCCAAAGCTCAAAGCAACTTGATTGCTTTTATTGATGACGATGAAACAGCACATGATGGCTGGTTGGACGGCTTACTCGCTGCACATAAACAATTGTCGGCAGCTGTTATATTTGGCCCGGTCGAAACAGTCCTTCCTCCTGAGGCACCCGAAGCACACAAAACCTATCTAGAAGATTTCTTTTCTCGCAAAGGTCCTGATGAGACCAAAGCGATAGATACTGCTTTTGGATGTGGAAACGCTTTGCTCGACCTCGAACGCATCCGTCCATGCCTTGATGAAGACGAACCCTATTTCAACAAAATTGCCAATGAGACTGGCGGCGAAGATGACTATCTATTCGCAAAAGTCGAAAAAGCTGGTGAGACATTTGGATGGGCTCACAACGCCATAGTCGATGAGCATGTGCCAGCAAAGCGTAGCCACCTTGGATATACGCTGCGTAGAGCCTTTGCTTACGGGCAAGGCCCCTCCACCAACTGTGTACGCAATAGCAAAACAGTCGACGTACCACGGCTGCTAATGTGGATGGTGATCGGAACTGGGCAATTTACAATATATGGCTTACTTGCCTTACTCATGCTTCTTATGCGCCACCCAAGACGCGCGTACATGTACGATAAAGCGGTTAGAGGGCTTGGAAAACTTCTGTGGTTTCCACCATTTGAATTTAAATTCTATGGAGACAACACCAAGAAAAAGAAGAATTCAGGAACGCAAAGCTCAGCGGCAACCACCTGAGCCAATATTGCTAGAGCTACCCTGAAATCTCGTCGGCTAGGCGAGCGTCTGCACGTATGCCGTTAAGGACGATACCCATGCACGTGCCGCCATGCCCCTCAATTTCTTGACCAAGTTTTGACACTTCGGTAGCAGGAGTCTTATCCGCGCGCACGACAATGGCTGTTGCATCCATCTGACTACAGACAGCAAGACCTGCTGAAGACTCTTCAAGTGATGGTGCATCTACAATGACCCAATCAGCTATCTCACTAACAGCTTTCCAGTAATTTGTATCCATCTTCACACGCACACGCTGTCCTTGTTCCATGCGTTCTTTTCTGAAACGCGAAACAAGCAATTTGGATTCACCTACGCGATGCATCACAAATAGACCTGCATCTTTTTTTGCACCCGGAGGCGGCGGTGGCGGAGGCGGAGAAATAGAGAAGAAAGATCCGTCAGATAGCTCTGCATTATGGGCTGGACCAACCCGGCCAAACACATCGACAAATTCACCACCATTATCAAAAGCGGTAAATAACCTGCCTTTCATAAGGTTCAAATCCATCAACCAAACACCCTTTCGGGCACGTTGGGCGGCAAGCATAGCAAATGATGCAGCGACACTGGATGTCCCTTCACCAGACATTGCAGACATAAACATAATCATACGTCCACCAGATTTACTGGGTGCACGCGTGGCAACACGCCATGTCTCTGTTAGCTCCCGACGTAAATCAATCATATTCTATTTCACAACTTTTCTCTGTGCGTAACTTCACACAAATTAATCCAATTAGCGTTAAATTAAGGAAAACGGCAGGCACGAATTCGTACTTACACATTAAGATTCAAGTAACAAACCATTTCAGTACTCAACTTAATTCAATGTTTTATTGTTTTGATATAACGCCAATAACCGGCAACCCAATGGTTTTTTCCGTTGAACGCCGCGTCGCTAAATTCTTCCGGCTAAAGGTAAACAACAAACCGGAAATGAGTGCTGTAAACCCGCCAAACAGGACGGACGCCAATGCGACCGCCATTTTCATGCTGCTACCTTTAGTGGGCGGCAAAGCACGGTCAACTATTGTAATATTGCTAGTTGAACTTTCTGCTATTTCCAAAGACGCCTGAGCACTCAACTCTCTTGTTGAAAGTTCATACATGGAAGTCTCCAATACATCTCTTTCACGTAGAAGTCTTTTATATTCTGGCTGAATCAAAACCAATTCTCTTTGACGAACTTCAATATCTTTGACTTGACGCCGCAATTCATTGCCCCGCGCCTCAGCCGCATTCCCATCTGATTGTGCAGCAGCAATAGAGGACAAAAGATCTTGATAGGCTGGGTTTGGGCCAGTTCGTCGAGTTCCCCCCTCACCACTTGATAATAGTCTTTGAACACCAGAAATTCGTGCATCAATCTCTTGGATAGCGCGACTTTCAGGAGTGTAGCGGCGTAGAAGTTCTTCGCGTTCAATCTGCAAATCAAGCAATGTTTGCTCGGCTGTTGAATCAATGTGCAAAGCTATTGTCGGAGAAGTATTTCCGAGCAACTGATTAAGTGAGATGAGCCGCCCCCGCGCTTCTTGCTGCAATGCTTCAACGCGCAACAATTCTTCACGTAATCCAGTCATTTGATTTGAAACAAATAAACGCTCAGCTTCAAAATCACCGATATTATTCGCAACTAAAAAGTCTTGGAGTTTGTCTTCTGCTATTTTCAGAGACTCTCCAACTTTTGCGCGCTGCCCTGCAACTGCGTCGACATCGGTTTTATCTTTGCGAACGTCTCGATAATCCTGATATTGATCCAGAAAGGTGTTTACGACTTTAGCTGCTATTTCGGGATCTTTGTGAGTAAAATAGAACGTCAACAAAGGAGACTTTGCGCTATGGCCTACACCATAGGCCTCATTAAATGTCGTATAGGCAGCCTCTTGCAATTTTCTTCGCTTTTCACTGCTCTCGGCCTCTAATACCTCAGCATAAATTTTTGGGTAAATTTCGTCTATACCCAACTGGTCGAGTACACGGCGCGCTAATATTGGTGAGTTAGCTTTCTCCGCCTCAACTTGCACAACCGCTTCGGATTCGAAAGCCGCCCCTCGGCCAGCATCACCGATAAGAGGATCATAGACATATTGTTCATCGAAACTGATCTGGGCGGTTCCAAACGCAGTATATTTTTTAGGCATCGTCATAGCGAACAAGACACCTAATACAGCGATTGGTAGAAACACCAGAATCATAATCCACAAGGAGCGCCAGAGCTGAAGAAAAACATCCCCAACACCGAAACGTGGCCGTACGCGCAAATTCACGCCACGTTTGTCACGTTGCCCCGCAGATTGAGCTGCTTCGATGTAATCCGCCATATCCAAATACTACTTTATTTAAAACCCGCCGCTTTTATCGGTTGATTACACTTAATATTTCATTATTCAAGACAGGTATATAAAGGATGGCATCATGAAGAAAATTTCTAAATCTGTTTTCGCACTGGCACTCCTTTCAACAGCGAGCTGCTCGACACCGCAACCTGAAACCCATGTTCCACGGTTCCCATCAGTTTCTTATACTGACTGGTCTAAAGGCAGTCATGCGTACAAATTTTATCCTGGAGATCAGCTAAACATCTCATTTCAGCATGCGCCGGAGCTCGACAAAGACCTTGTTGTAGCTCCCGATGGCCGCATTAGCTTGCCACTGATGGATCCAGTCGTTGTTGCTGATTTATCTGTTTCTGAACTTCAGAACATTCTGGAGCGTGTCTACACAAGAGAGTTGGTGGATCCCTCTTTGACTGTCACACTCACAGAAGCTGTTCCGCAAAAAGTATTTATAGGCGGCGAGGTCGCCAGCCCAGGTGTCTTTGACCTTCCCGGTCAAATCGATCCGCTTCAAGCCATTGTCATGGCCGGCGGTTTGCTCAGTACATCAAAGCCCGAACAAGTTATTATTCTTAGGCGCGGTAGCGATGGTGAAATCATGACACGCGTCGTCGATGTCAAAAACGCCCTAAAAGACCCAAGCCATCTAGATATTGGTCCCTTGCAAAGGTTTGATGTCGTTTACGTATCGCGCAAACGCATAGCCAATCAAAACCTGTTCATAGACCAATTTATTCTAAGCGCCCTTCCGATAGATTTCTCATTCTTCTACGATATAGGAGAACAACGCTTCTAATAAGAAGCTTTGAATCGGAAAACCTTAGTGAGCTTTTTGCATCCACTCGCGTGCTGCACATTGTGCCTGACGAAGCTCCATTGATGACATGTAGTCAACCATTTCACGACGTTGCTCACGTGCTTCTTTGACACCTTTAAGAGCAGCAAGGTTGAACCATTTGTGAGCGGCGACGTAGTCCACTGCTACACCTAAACCTGTAGAATACATAAGTCCTACACGGTAAAGCTCTTCGCCCGCAGACTCCATTGTTAGTCCAGCTTCTGGACCCTCGATTAATGCATCAGCATAAGCCATTTTATTGTCTCTCTTTCGACATTGTAGGCTCTTTGCAAGGGTTGTTTCCCAGTCTTGAGAGCCATTCCACCATAAACCATCACCTTCTCCGGCGATGTATACATTGAAACGAATCTCTATTGATCTATAGTTAATATCAACTACAAATACTTGAAAACTACCAGTTGTCGATGAATTTTCTTTTCACATTATTTGAATAGAAACTTATATTATCAAATCATTACTTAGTAAGTAAAATTTTGTATCACCTGTATTTACCATGTTAGTGTCGATTAAAATACAGTTTACATAAAGCAGCGTATATCGCTCACAATTATATCTTTGAATAAGATGTTGAGGCTGTTCACCAAGCAAATACTTCTTAAAGATGCCCAATATGGGTTCATTCCAGTTATTAAAGACGAACTTTTAATGCCCTATTCGACAGAATAGCGCCTATATTTTTAAATTGGACGAGTAGTTTTTTATAGGATCTGGAGTTATTCAGCCAACAAAGCGTCAAGCGCAGATGATGACCAAGCCTTACTCTCAACATCATAGATGCCGAATGCTGCTCCAAAGTCCCACAAGCACCATCCAATTCCATTTTCCTCGGCGGACCGTCTGTAATATTCTAAATACTCGGCCCGCTGATCATCAGGTACACCCTTTATAACCCCAAACTCCCCCATAAAGAGTGGTTTGTCGTGATAGAGCCCTAACTTCTTGGCTTCTTCAAAAAGCTCATCAGCATCTCTCTTATCTTTCGCTGATCCCCATTTTGTTCCAACCGGATAGTAGTCAACAGTGAACTCAGCGCCCTGATGAGTGAATTCAAACGGCCCATAGTCGTGGAAGGTCGCGATTGTTCTTGGATCTTCTGGAAACACGACATCGCGTATTCCGGAAAGATTACCCCATTGCTCTCCACCAAGTATGATCCATGGGTCAGCACCCACACTATTTCGAATTGTACTCACAATGCGAGCGTTTAGCCCCATCAGCTTCTCATTCGTTAGCTCAGCATTTGCCTCGTTTAGGACCTCATATACGACATCATCGCCATATCCACGAAACCGTCTCGCTATTTGTTTCCACATTGCATTGAGACGATCATAGTGCACCTCTGGATCTTGCATGATCTCTTCATAATGGTGAACATCGAGAATAACAGTTAGGTCTGCCCTGCGCGCTTCGTTTACGACATGCTCAACACGGTGAAAAAACGACTCGTCTATCGTATATGGGGGATTTTCCATAGTGTGAGCGGACCACCTGACCGGAACCCGAACGGTCTCAAATCCTGCTTCCCCAATCGCACGCAAATGATCGTCCTCAATGCGGTATGTCCAGTCACCTTCATTTGGCGCATCCAAAGCATTCCCCAGATTAATACACTTTGAAACGGGGCTTTTACGTAAACTAGAAGATGCCGCTACATTTTGTCCATCACCGTCAGCTTTTACCAAAGCATAACCGGCACCAACCACCGCCATAAGTGCGATTATTGAAACAGCTCCAACCACCAAACGTTTCATATACTTTGGACCCTTATGCTATTAACTGAGAATATTCATTGCCCGCAGAGCACTTTGAAGTATCAAACTTCATTCTACACTCTTGAAAGAATAAGCAAACCAATAGATTCATGACATTGAATGAATTGCTGCACTCAGTCGAAACGGATTTCGATGACTTGTTGAATAATGATACTCACATCGCGCAATGGCACCCCCAAACGCAACCGGCATCTCGGTTGTGGGTTAATTTGGAACGCGCGATCGTATTTATCATTATTGTCACTTACTCCGGTTTTTGGATCGCGCTTATAACGGGGGTCCCCTCCGAAACGCCAACCATGGTCGGCGCAGATCCGGGTCCGATTGCAAGAGCATCATGGTTTCCAGCGTATCTCGCCCTGCTCCTTCTTCTTGTCCTAAACATAAAGAAAGTATTTTTTGCGAGTTTGAGGTTCTGGCCGATCATATTGTTATTGGGGCTATGTTTTGCCTCCATCTCTTGGTCATTAATTCCCGACATCACCCAAAGAAGGGTCATCGCACTAAGCTTTACATTTTTATGCGGGTTCTATTTAGCTGTTCGCGGTCCATTGATAGATACGCTTCGCATTATTGGTTGGGCATGGGTTGCAATCGCGATCATAAACATACTCATTATATTGGGTATGCCGCATTGGGGCGTTCATTCCGAATTACACGTAGGCGCATGGCGCGGATATTTGATTGAGAAAAACCATCTAGGTGGAGAAATGTCTCGCGCAAACCTTCTATTTCTTGCGCTCCTTTTCTACGACAGAAAGAGAGATAGCGGAAAACCCAAATTTGTTTGGCAAGCTGGCTTGCTTCTAACTTGGATGCTAATTCTAGGGTCGACTTCTAAGACTGCACTGATCGCGACATCACTTCCCTATTTAGGTGTACTTTTCTATCAAATCGCAATTCGCACACCTATTATGGGGATCATCTCGTTGTGGGCAGGTATTAGTCTGCTTAGCCTCGGTTATGCCATCCTCACACTATTCCCAGAAGCAATTGTTGCCCTGATAGGAAAAGACCTGACCTTTACGGGACGGACAGATATATGGGCTCTCGTCATTGAACTTATTGATAATCGCAAGATGACTGGTTTTGGGTTTGGAGCTTTCTGGGCAGATGAGAACGGTCCTTCTGCATTCATTGTAAATACACTCGATTGGGAAGTACCAACAGCACACAATGGGTGGCTGGAAGTCGGCCTAGCTCTTGGCTATCCCGGTATGATCTTATTGTTCGCAATAACTTTGTTTTCCCTTTTCAAAGCCGGTTTCCTTGCAACGGGAAAACATGGCCCGTTTTTATTCTTATTCATTATCCAGATTGTTATGTTCTCTATGTCAGAGAGCCTCCTTATGGCGCAAAACTCCCATGCGTCCGCCCTATTCTTCTTTTTCCTTACCTACGCCTTAATCGCAAAAAAAGTTCAATCTGACGAAGGTCCGCCGCCTTTGTCTGCGCCATATTGGGCACAGCCACCTCGCACAACTCGCAAACGCTAAATAATCGAACACCAAACACCGGAGACATTTATGTCGGCTCCTGAATCAGCCATCCCTCCCGTATCCATGAAGCTACGTGAAAGTGCACCATTAGAGTTTGCTAATGCTTTAGGTGAGAGCTTCAAACGGTATGGGTTTGCAGTTCTAGCAGACCATGAATTGGATCAGTCCATTATTGATACGGCATTGGACAGAACCAAAACCTTCTTTGCAATGTCCCCGGAAGATAAATCCAAATACCAGCATACAAAAGAAGGCCAGCGCGGCTATTTTCCATTTGGACAGGAAAAAGCAAAAGACGCTGATCATATTGACCTCAAAGAATTTTGGCATATTGGACGAGACTTACCCGATGACCATCAATTCAAATCATATATGCCATCCAATATCTCTATTGATGAAATACCTGATTGGCACACAAAAACATATGCAATGTTCGATGCTATGGACCAGCTAGGTCTGAAAGTCATGTCTTCAATAGCGCTGTTTCTAGGCCTTAAAGAAAACTGGTTTGATAGCGCGATGAGTGACGGAAACTCAGTTCTTCGCCTACTGCATTACCCTGCCCAAGATACACCTCCCCCTGAAGGGTCAGTTCGCGCTGCTGAGCATGGCGATATCAATGTCATCACACTATTATTGGGCGCAGAAGAAGGTGGATTGGAAGTCAAAGACCGCGATGGTCGTTGGCTACCCATCACGCCGCCAGAAGGATGCTTGGTCGTCAATGTCGGGGATATGTTGGAGCGCCTTACAAATAATGTATTGCCATCAACTCTACACCGCGTCGTGAACCCTAAGCCAGAGAGATGTAGATTTGCGCGTTACTCCACGCCGTTCTTCGCGCATTTTAGACCAGATTTCGAAATCAAAACTTTGGAAAATTGCATTTCCAGCGACAATCCAAACCAGTATCCAGACACCATCACTGCCAATGAATATTTGATGCAGCGATTAAGAGAAATCAATCTGATCTAGCTATTCGTATTTAGTCACTTTACCGCGTAGCTTTTTCACCTGACCACGCTTTGTCTTCGTGTCGGCACGCCGACGCTTGGCGGACAGGCTAGGTTTGGAAGCAACCCTGTATTTAGGTTTATACGCCGCCTCTTTTAGCATTTCAATCAATCGATTGCGCGCATCTTCACGGTTTCGTTCCTGCGTTCTGTGTTGCTGAGCTTTTAAGACAAGAACACCATCCTTAGTCAATTTAGACGCTAATTTCCGTGTTATTCGCACTTTGGCCGCGTCTGGAATGATGTCACAATTGCGCAAATCAAACCGCAGCTGAACAGCAGTCGCGACCTTGTTCACATTCTGACCACCAGGACCTCCCGCACGGATAAAAACCTCTTCGAGAAAAGGCTCTAGCTCTAAAATATTAATATTAATCATTGCACTAGACCTCCTTTCAAGAAATCAACATTCCACTTAATATCATTACCAGCTCTACAAAACCACACTATTTCGTGATAGAGTAAAGGCTGACTGTTCAGCTTCGGTTCATATAGTTTGACGCAACATTAGGTGTTAAGAGCCACCAGAATATGTGAGATATTCATAAATTATTGGGCTCATAAAAGACCAACAGGAGACCCTGTTCATGATCTCAATAAAGAAAATCCTCTCCGCGGCAAGTCTGATCGCCGCGAGTGTGATAGCTGCTCCTTCAGTCGTCACGGCTAGCGCTCAATCGCATCACTCTGAAGAATTAGCCGGCGGCCACAAAAAAGCAGACCGCTCACATCACGATAGATCCTATCGAAATGATGGTCATAGACGTAATGATAGCGATAGGCGTCATGACGGACACAGACGAAACGATAATTATAATCGTCAGTGGAAACGTGCAGACCATTATTATCAAAGACATCACAACACGCACAAGCGCTATAGTAATACCCACTATACAGATCGTCGTCCGATACATCACCGCAAGCATTACGACCGCGGCTGGAGTAATCACCGCAATTACGATGGATATTATCGTAGAAAAGCGCGCTCATATAACACGCGCCACAGCGGACATTACCACAGAGGCAATGACCATTTATATTGCCCTGATCACTCGGGTTCACGCTATTACATAGGTGGTCGCTATGACCGCTTTGGATCAAGCGTGACGATTGGCGACTATCACCGTTATGGGCTGTATGACCCACCACGCGGCCACCGCTGGGTACGTGATAGAGACAATAGCGATGCTATTCTCGCGTCTGTTGCTACCGGTGCAATTATCGGTTTGGTCGTAGGTGCTATCATTGCCGACGGAGATGACCACCACCGCGACCGTGGCTATAAAAGACGCCGATACTAAACAAAATTAGCACCAATTATTTGATATCGCCGGAAAGCAACGCAAGTGAACTTCCGGCGATTTTTTATGGATGGAAGTTAGTCTGGTTTTGGCCCTAAGTTGCCGCTTAGTGTCTTCAACCCGAGAACGTCAAAACAAAGAATGGTTATAGTTTAGTGCGGGCAAGAAGAGTTTTGGCAAGCGACTTCAAGTCTTCAGCATCTTCATCGTTAGCGTCTGAGCTCGATAATGCATGGAGTTCTATTCGAATTTCTTCAATGACTTTTGTTGGTAATTCGGCTACTATGAGAGAAATTACCCAATACTTCCAAATGTCATCAGATGACTGAAAGACTTGCTTTACAGCCGGAATTATATCTGAATCACCAGTAACGAGGAGATTGGCGATCCTGGGGGCAACTGGCCAGTTGGCGTCTTGTACCCAGCAAAGCAATTCTGGGACAATTGGTAAAATTTCTGGAAAACTAACTAATTCCGCATATTTGACAGCATCGAAGTCATTTTTTGATTTAGGAATACATTTCTGAAGATCCATCAATATATCCCAACCCAATGCTAAATGTCTTCCAATTTCTGTTTCTTAGATAATGTGACTGATACGAAAATTCTAGAGCTGTTTCGCCAGTTAGCTCCTAGTCCGATCCATCCACTTTTGGCGAATTCCCGCCATAACTCCAAGTTCTTCTGAAAGCGAGCTAGGAACGTTACGAACGATCTAGCCTCAGCTCATCTAGCAGATAATCACCGCCACAGCGTTTCCGCTCTTGGCAACCTCCTCAAGAAAGCGCGCAAATTCAGATAGTTTGGGTTTGAGGTAACCATCACGCGACCAGCTATCCCAAGTGCCGGGGTAAATTTCTTTCTGATTGAAAGCGTCTGCATTAAACTTTGAAAGATAGGCTAGCTGCTTATCAGCGTTCATAGTTTCACAAAGTGATTTCACATCCTCAATAGAGAAAACAATACATTGCTCTTCACCCGAACCAATGATTGTCCCACCTAGAAAAAATCCATCGCCCTCTTTTCCTGAAACAAGATAAGAAATCGCATGCCATGCTTTGTCTAAATCAATGGAATTCGTCTCTTCGAAATCTAGAGCTTCAAGCCCTCTTTCAATTACTTCAGCATAAGAGTCTGCCAAAACCTCATACACGCTGGCTGTCATTCCCATATTTTTCCCCAAAACAAAAAAGGACAGGATCAATAGATCCCATCCTTATTCTTCAACCAAATTTGAAAACTATATACCGAGTTTGTCTTTCAAGATCTCGTTCACAGCTTGTGGGTTTGCCTTACCACCAGAAGCCTTCATGATCTGCCCAACAAACCAACCAAGCGCTTTAGGCTTTTTGTGACCTTCAGCAAATTGAGCTTTCACTTGCTCGACTTGCTCTGGGTTTGCAGCCATGATTTCGTCTACGACTTTTTCAATAGCACCGGTATCAGTCACCTGCTTCAAGCCATCGCGCTCAACAATTGCAGCCGGATCTGCATCATCTTCTTCGATCAGCTTCTGGAAGACATCTTTAGCAATTTTTCCAGAGATGGTCTTATTGGCAATCAGATCAATCAAACCACCCAACTGCTTGGCTGAAACAGGACTATCAGCTAGTTCAAGGTCAAATTTGTTGAGATACCCAAACAATTCTTGCGTGACCCAATTTGCTGCCATTTTTGCATCACGGCCATTGGCGACTTCTTCAAAGAATGCTGCTTTGTCAGATTCAGCTGACAACACGCCTGCATCATAAGCTTTAAGACCATAGTCTGAGATAAAGCGCTGCTTCTTCTGATCAGGCAATTCAGGCAGATTTGCTTTGATATTGTCGACGTATTCTTGAGTAAGCTCAAGCGGCAATAAATCAGGGTCAGGGAAATAACGGTAGTCATGTGCATCTTCTTTAGAACGCATAGACCGCGTTACACCCGTTTCCGCATCAAACAAACGTGTTTGCTGGTCAATTGAACCACCATCTTCAAGTATCTCGACCTGACGACGCGCTTCATACTCAGCAGCTTGCTCGATAAAGCGGAATGAATTGACGTTCTTGATTTCACAACGCGTTCCAAGGTGAGAGAAATCTCCTGTCTCTTGGAATTTATCATACCCACCAATTTTACAAACCGACACGTTCACATCGGCACGAAGGTTACCCTCGGCCATCACGCCATTACATGTGCCCAGTGCGACCACGATTGAGCGCAGCTTTTTCACATATGCAGATGCTTCTTTTGGCGACCGAATGTCAGGCTTGGAAACAATCTCCATCAACGCCACGCCAGAACGGTTTAAATCGACATATGTCGCGCTTGGATCAAGATCGTGGATCGACTTACCAGCATCTTGCTCCATGTGAAGACGCTCAATACCCACAGTGATTGAAGAACCATCTTCTAGCTCAACTTCAATTTCCCCTTCACCAACGATTGGGTATTGGAATTGAGAAATTTGGTAGCCTTGAGGTAGGTCTGGGTAGAAGTAGTTTTTACGATCAAATCTAGAATAAAGATTGATTTGAGCATTCAATCCCAAACCAGTTCTTACCGCTTGCTCAACACAGAACTCATTGATCACAGGCAACATACCTGGAAGCGCGGTATCAACCAAAGCCACGTTACAGTTTGGGTCCGCTCCAAAGTGTGTAGATGCTCCAGAAAAAAGCTTGGACTTGGAAGTAATCTGGGCATGAACCTCTAGGCCCATGACCACCTCCCAATCGCCGGTGACTCCAGAAATGATTAAAGGTTTACGGTCCGACATATGCTTCGCCAGTTTAGTTGAATTTGAATCAGGTAGATGTCTAAAACATCTGATCCTCTGTTTGACCCGATGCTGACAAATATTTCAATCCATAAACAGATGTTTTCTTAGCTCTAAGCCCTATGTGTGGGTAAAATTCGACGTTTTTAAAACTAAGAAGCCACAACATCCCAATCAGGCGCAAATTCAGGATCAAATAATCTGCGATTTTCAGAACGCAATTTATCAATCATCAGCATTTCTTCGTCAGACAATTCAAAGTCAAAAACATCCATGTATTCTTCTACAGTCGAACGCCGCGTGACGCGCGGAAGGGCTACAATCCCTTCTTGCTGCATGAGCCAACGCATAACAATTTGCGACTTCGTCTTTTTACGGTTCAATGCAATGCGAGAGACCTCATAAAAATTAAGCGCTTCACCATCAGCAGTTGGGCCATATGCCATAACAGCAGCACCAGTGGCTTGAGTTTCCTCGATAACGCGGCTTTGATTTATCAATGGATGATATTCAATCTCGTTACACAAAATCGGGTTTTCCGAATATTCTGAGACAGTTCGAAATTGTTGGGCGGTAAAATTAGCGACACCTAGATGCTTAGTAAGTCCTAATTCCTTTGCCTCATTCATCGCATCTATTGTCCGGTGAAGAGAGTATTTTTCATTCGGCCAGTGAAGGATCAACATGTCGACATGATCTAGGCGCAGGCGATCTAGGCTTTCACGGACTGACCATAACAAATCGTATAATCGATAGTCATTTATCCAGACTTTGGTTGAGACAAACAGCTCTTCCCGATCTATACCGGAATCTTTTATAGCTGCGCCGATCTGAGTTTCATTATTATAAATTTGGGCCGTTTCCAGATATTTATAACCTAGGCTAAGCGCTTTTTGCACTTCAGTCTCACAGGAAACACCTGTTAATCCCCGTGTTCCAAGTCCGATACGTGGAAATTCTACGCCAAAATGTGTTGTCGTGAGTGTCATACTTACACTCCTTGATATGATCGAGTTTCAATGCAGAAAATCCACTAAGATATCTCCGCGACGAACCAATCCCAATGTTTTCACATTGCCCTATAATCACTGTTTAGTAGGAATTGAAGCAAATACCACAGCGCATAATCTAATCATTGTACATACAAATTTCGAAAAATCAACAAAACGTATATACTTTAGCTATACAAAATACTGCAATCAGCGATTTAACACAGCAATACAATGGCCCTCAACAACAATTAGGGCCAATCAAACCGCAACATCAATCAGTTTTAATTTTCGTGTAATTCGTCAGCGCAGAGGTCATCAATTGTTCTTCTGACTATTCCGCCTACTTCGATATCAACTAACGCTTCATCACGCGCTAAACGCTTTAATTTGCGTTCCAATATACCAGTTTCAAATACTTGAGCGACACAATCAAACCAGACTGGCGGTGCGCTATTTGAATTATTTGATGAATTTAGCATTCCCGATACTTCAGCATTTACCAGCTGAAGTGCGGTGGCGCGTTGCGTTCCACCCTGCTCTAAATCACTTACCAGTACACCTAGTGTCAAAGACAATGCCGACATTGAAGACAACAACACTTTACTACTCTCCCAAACTCTACTTTACGCCACTCGTTAATCAGCGCCTATGCAGATTAACCCTAAGTACAGAAAACGACATACATAAAAGCAGTTCATCTTCAGTTTGAAAGACCTCCCCCGAAGGGCCTTAAAGTGCTAGATGAACAGGTTCTGAACAAAATCTCAACACTAAATTACTATTTTTTAATTAAAAATCACATTTCATATAAAAACGCGCCCGCAAAACATTGTTTGCATAAGTACAATGCAGCGGCCTTTAGAAAAGTCTGTAATTTATCTCCTACACCGAATCAGCAAGTCGATAAATTACAGAACCTTGGGTGGTCTATGCCCACCAAGCCTCGGCTTTGGATGAAAAGCCAGCAGCTTCTTCAATCACTTTTGCAACACGGAAACAACTTTCTTCATCCAACGCTTTACCGATCACCTGCAGCGATAATGGTAGGCCCAGTTTATCCAAACTAGCTGGCAAGCTCATGGCTGGAAGACCAGCCAAGTTGGCAGTGACTGTGAAAATATCATTCAAATACATTTCAACTGGATCAGCAGACTTTTCGCCCAATCCAAAAGCAGCAGACGGACAAGTTGGTGTCAGCAGTGCATCACACTGTTTGTAGGCTTCTTGGAAATCCATCAAAATACGCTGACGTACTTTTTGAGCCTTCAGGTAATACGCATCATAATAACCGGCAGACAAAACATATGCCCCGATCATCAGACGACGTTTAACTTCGTCACCAAAACCTTCAGCACGTGTCATGTCATACGTATCAGTTAGGTTTTCACCCTGCTTACGGACCCCATAACGCATACCGTCATAACGCGCTAAGTTTGAAGAGGCTTCAGCTGGCGCAACAATATAATAAGCTGGCAAAGCGTATTTCGTGTGCGGTAGAGACACATCAACAATTTCCGCACCCGCAGCCTTCAGCCAATCAATTCCTTGCTGCCACAACGCTTCAATTTCGTCAGACATTCCGTCAACGCGATATTCTTTCGGAATACCAATTTTCATGCCTTTAACACCATTGGACAATGAATCTGTCCACTTTGGCGTTTCTACATTCAAAGACGTTGAATCCTTGGAATCAGAAGAACACATAGCTTCAAGCATTAACGCAGCATCTTCGACCGATTTAGTAATAGGACCTGCTTGATCTAGCGAACTCGCAAATGCGACCATTCCATAGCGGCTAGCACGACCATATGTCGGCTTAATTCCTACAGTTCCAGTGAAAGCAGCTGGCTGCCTGATTGATCCACCAGTATCTGATGCTGTTGCGGCCAAACACATATCAGCTGCGACGGCTGCCGCTGAACCACCGGACGATCCACCCGGTGTAAGTTTGGCGTCATCTCCATTACGACGCCATGGGTTTACTACATCACCAAAGCAGGACGTCTCATTTGAAGACCCCATGGCAAACTGGTCCATGTTGAGCTTACCCAACATAACCGCACCTTCATCCCAAAGGTTTTGTGTGACAGTCGACTCATAAGTCGGCACAAAATTCTCTAGGATATTTGAACACGCTGTCGTGCGCACATCTTTTGTACAAAACAGCTCTTTAACACCAATTGGCGCACCTTCCAGAACACCGCCCTCGCCGTTAGCTAGCTTAGCATCGGATGCATCGGCCATTTCCAACGCTTTTTCAGCCGTCGTCAAAGTATAGGCGTTGATTGCTGGATTAGCTTTTTCAACAACATCAATATGAGCTTGCGTAATCTCGCGAGAGGAAAAGTCTTTCGCTTTCAGGCCTTTTACTGCATCTGTCAGTGTCAGTTTTGTAAGATCGCTCACGCGGCGCTCTCCTAAATAAAAATCTTCTTATATTCAACGTACAAAGTGGAGTTTATTTTACTCGACAACTTTGGGCACAACAAAAAATCCATCAGCTGAGTTAGGCGCATTCGCCAAAACCTCATCTTGACGATTCCCATCAGTGATGTCGTCCTTACGCATTGGCAAGCTTGTTTCGACAACTGATGTCATAGGTTCAACACCTTCAACATCAACTTCGTTCAACTGCTCTATCCAAGAAAGAATACCATTCAGCTCTTGTGTCATCGGCTCGACACGTTCTTCAGAAATCTTAATGCGAGAAAGACGCGCTACTTTACGCACATCATCTGGGGTGACGCTCATGCCACTCTTGCCTCTTCAATTTGTAAAACCACTTGCGAGGGGTACGACCTGTTTGGCATTCGATCAAGTGCTAAACGCCATCTTTGATGCCGCTATTGTGAATTGACCTAAAACAAATTCAAAGCGACACTTATAATTGATGTGAAACTTGATATTCACACTATATAGGTGAGGTCGACATGAAGAACATTGTTAAGCTAATTCCAGTCATCGCTTTAGGCTTCGCACTGACTGCCTGTGAAACATCAGATGATGGTCGCAAAAAATATACAGAATTTGATCCTGAAAACCCTAAAATAGGCGGAGAAGTGAATCGCGTTTGCCGCGCTGGCGGTATCAATGGGTTTGGAGCAACCACACGAAACACAGTCGTTGTGACTTCAGGCGTTAATAGAAGACACCTTCTAAAAGTCGCTGGCGGCTGTTTTAACCTGAAAAACGCGCAATCAATAAAATTCAATCAATTTAGTGGCTGTCTATCTAGAGGTGACTCTCTATTGGCATTTGAAAACACTTTCGGGCCAAGCTCGGGCGATGCTCGTTCATTCAAATGTATCATTACCAATATCTATGAATACAACAAAGACGCCCCAGAAGAAGTAGATATTGAAACTGTTGTCGACGCTGATGCTGAGACCACCGAAGACATATCTCAAGAATCTTAAGCCTCGAGGTCTATCATTTGCCATGAGAACCCAGTAACACGGCCTCATGGCAATATTTGAACTCCAAGACTTACCCAAAGCGGGCGCATTATTAGGGTTAGATCCCGGCACAAAAACAATCGGCATCGCGGCCTGTGATGGATTGAGAATGATTGCTAGCCCTGTTGAAACAATCAAAAAAGGCAAAAAACTCGCCCCTGCACTGGCGCGCCTTTTTGAAATCTATGATGACCGGAATTGTGAAGGTCTCGTTATCGGCCTCCCGGTCAATATGGATGGTTCAGAAGGCCCACGCGTGCAAGCGGTCAAAGCTCTAGCGCGAAACATACTAGAGAAACGTGATCTACCCATAGCTTTTTGGGATGAACGCCTCTCAACCGCCGCAGTTGAACGAACATTACTTGAAGCAGACGCTAGCCGCGCTAAGCGCGCTGAAGTCATTGATAAAATGGCCGCCGCCTACATTCTTCAAGGTGCAATTGATAGAATGTATGAGTTCAAATAAACACTGAATATTTACAAACACAATTTCGTTTATTCAACACAAACTAATGCTCCAAGCATTGTTGGCTGTTGCACCTCCTATATCTTGACGATATGCCTATTGCATAGATGGCCAGATTGTAATGCTGGCGCAAAGCTTTGGAAACATTATGATTGATCTGCCAATAGCCTTAGCCTTCAGTCTCGCTATCGCAGGAGGTTATCTATTTGGATCAATTCCATTCGGTCTGGTGATCACCAAAATGGCTGGACTAGGTGATATCCGAAATATTGGATCAGGAAATATTGGCGCGACAAACGTTCTAAGGACTGGCCGCAAAGACCTCGCTCTTGCAACTCTTTTACTAGATGCGGGAAAAGCAGGTATAGCCGCAGCTATATTCAATTTTGTCTTCGACTTTCACGCTGGCCTATTAGCGGGAGCGGCAGCATTTGTTGGTCACTGCTATCCCGTGTGGCTAAAGTTCAAAGGCGGTAAAGGCGTCGCGACATTTATCGGCATGCTATTTGGTATTATGTGGCAAGTCGGTTTGGCATTTGGTGTATGTTGGTTATCTATTGCTGTCGCTTTTAGATATTCTTCCCTTGCGGCCCTCGTGACAGCAGCTTTACTTCCATTCCTGACATGGTGGTTGATTGGTGATGTATTCGCTGTGGCTGTCACAGCGGGACTTTCAGCTTTACTATTCTATCGACATCGCGCGAATATTTCTCGTCTTATGAACGGGACTGAAGAGAAAATCGGTCAGAAGAAAAAAGCTGAATAAGCTTTATGTAAAAAGAATTTCGGTTGGGGGACTGATGAATACAGTAGACAAAAAACTTACAGATATTGAGCGCGCTAAACGTCTTCAACTTTTGCGTACGCCCAATATCGGACCTATGACTTACGCCCAGCTGATGGCCAAGTTTGAGGGCGATATTGATGCAATATTAAAAGCTCTGCCGAGCATGACGACTAAAGCAGGTAAGCATCGTAACTTTAGCATTCCCACCCTCTCCTCAATCGAGCGTGAAATAGAAAGAGCTAATAAGATTGGTGCACGTTTTATTGCGTATGACGAAGCCGACTACCCGCTTCCATTATCAGCATTATCTCCTCCGCCGCCAATGATTTGTGTGCGGGGTAATATGGAAGCCTTTCGCAAGCCGGGTATCGCAATTGTCGGAGCACGTAATGCTTCCGCAGCAGGTCGAAAGCTAACGCGAGATATATCTCATGACTTGTCCAAAGCAGGCTACACAATCGTTTCAGGTATGGCCCGAGGCATAGATGGAGAAGCCCACGCTTCGGCCCTATCAGTTGGTCATACAATTGCTGTACTCGCAGGCGGTGTCGATGCTGTATATCCGCCCGAACACGACAAATTATATCAAAGTATTCTCGAACGCGGCGCAATCGTATCTGAAACACCTCTTGGATATGTCGCAACCGCAAGAGATTTTCCCAAACGCAATCGTATCATCACTGGACTTTCAATGGCGGTCATCGTTGCGGAAGCAGCGACGAGGTCAGGTTCCCTTATTTCAGCGCGTGTCGCATTGGAGCAAGGCAGAGAAGTCCTCGCTATCCCCGGATCGCCATTAGATGAAAGAACGCGCGGTTCCAATCAATTACTGAAGCAAGGTGCTTGGCTCGTTGAAAATGCAGAAGATGTCATTGCCGCTCTAGAAGGCTCAACACCGCCCATGCTCGCGGAGCCATCTCTAGCGCAATATGATCCACCAGACATTGTGGATTTATCTTCTTCACTTATCCAATCTCTAAAAATCGCACTTTCTCCTACACCAACCCATATTGAGGAGTTGGCACGTGTGGTCGGTGCGCCAATTCGAGAAGTCCAAGCCGCTCTGACAGAATTAGAATTAGATGGGTTCGCGCAGTCTTTTGCTGGCGGGTTAGCCAGTTTACGGATCAATTGACTGATATTTTATTTTGCAAAAAGCCGCTAAACTCGCCTGCAAAGCGATATTTTTTAACAGTTAGTGCAATTTGTCACGAAAAGCTGAATTGACATTTTTGATAAGGTCCACCAGTTTCCGCCGCTCTTATACGTTGGGCGGGGATTGTGTATATCTGCCCTTTATATACCAAATGCCGGGAGAATATTATAATGCAAGTCGTCGTCGTTGAGTCCCCGGCCAAAGCAAAAACAATCAATAAGTATCTAGGCAAGGACTATATCGTACTCGCCTCTTACGGGCATATTCGCGACCTACCTTCCAAGGATGGATCAGTTGATCCAGATGCCGACTTCGCCATGAAATGGGAAGCAGATTCTAAGTCCAACAAACGTATAAAAGATATTGCCGACGCCCTAAAGGACGCAGACGGTCTGATACTCGCGACCGACCCTGATAGAGAGGGAGAAGCGATTTCATGGCACGTGCTCGACGTTTTAAACAGAAAACGCGGCCTAATGAAAAACAAGGAAGTGGAACGTGTCGTTTTTAATGCGATCACGAAAAAATCCATCCTTGAAGCTATGGAAAACCCACGCAAGCTCGATCAAGAGTTGGTTGACGCCTATCTAGCGCGTCGCGCACTAGACTATCTTGTGGGTTTCAACCTCTCACCTGTTCTATGGCGGAAACTGCCCGGTTCTCGTTCTGCGGGGCGTGTTCAATCTGTTGCCCTTCGTCTCATCTGTGAACGTGAGATGGAAATCGAAGCCTTCAAACCAGAAGAATACTGGACTGTAAAAGGCATTATGAATTCGGTTTCAAATGCAGAGTTTGAATCGCGTCTGTATGAACTCAATGGAAAAAAAGTTCAAAAATTCTCCTTACCGAACAAAGAAGAAGCGGACAAAGCTTTAGAAGTTGTTCGCGTCGGTGGATATACGGTTCAGTCTGTTGAGGCCAAACCTGTAAAATCAAACCCACCGCCTCCGTTTACGACATCAACACTACAGCAGGAAGCCTCTCGTAAGCTTGGTTTTAACGCCTCTCGTACAATGGGCGCAGCGCAAAAACTCTATGAAGCTGGTTTGATCACATATATGCGTACCGATGGTGTGGAGATGGCTGAAGAAGCCATTCATTCTGCTCGTGATGCAATTGGCGAGCGCTATGGTGCACCTTATGTGCCCGAAAGTCCGCGCCGCTATTCTTCAAAAGCTAAGAATGCACAAGAAGCGCACGAAGCGGTTCGTCCAACAGATTTCACGAAAAATCCATCTGACGTCCGCTTGGATCAAGACCTTCAGCGTTTGTATGAACTCGTGTGGAAACGTGCAGTCGCATCTCAAATGGCAACAGCTCAGTTAGAGCGCACAACAGCCGACCTAAAATCTAAAGATGGCAACGCGACTTTGCGTGCAACAGGTCAGGTTGTGAAATTTGATGGTTATCTCACCTTGTATCAAGAAGGTAAGGATGACGCCAATGGCGACGACGATTCCAAAAAACGCCTTCCGGCAATGAATGTTGGCGACACGATCGACCTTAAAAAGGCAGACGCTACACAAAGTTTCACACAACCTCCCCCTCGTTTCACAGAGGCATCGCTTGTGAAAAAGATGGAAGAACTGGGAATTGGTCGTCCATCTACTTACGCATCCACTTTGTCGACACTACGTGACCGTGATTACGTAACGATGGACAAAAACCGCTTTGTTCCAGATGACAAAGGTCGATTGGTTACGATCTTCCTTGAAAACTATTTCAGCCAATATGTGGAATATGACTTCACAGCGGAACTTGAAGAAAAACTCGATCTTGTGTCTGACGGAAAACTGCAATGGAAAACATTCCTCGCAGAATTCTGGAAACAGTTCAGCGCTAAAATTGATGAAGTCATGGAATTGCGCGTCACGAATGTACTGGATGTACTAAATGATGTTCTAGGCCCTAAAATCTTCCCACCTAAAATAGACGAGAAGACAGGCGAGCCGACAGGTGAAGACCCGCGCTTATGTCCACTATGTAACGAAGGCCAGCTGTCTATGAAGCTGGGCCGTAATGGTGCATTTATAGGGTGTTCTAACTATCCGGAATGTCGTCACACACGTCCATTCACAACTGATGGCACAGAAGCAGATGATGCAGTTTCACCTGATGGCAAGCTACTCGGTCAGGACCCTGAAACAGGAAAAGATATTTCTTTGCGCACTGGGCGCTTTGGACCCTATGTTCAACTTGGCGAAGCCGTAGGTAAAGAAAAACCAAAACGCGGATCGATACCTAAAGGTTGGAAAGCAGAAGAGCTGACACTTGCTCAAGCAATTCAACTTATCAATCTGCCACGTGAAATTGGCCCTCACCCAGAAGACGGTGAAATGATGTATGCAAACTTTGGTCGTTACGGACCCTATGTGCAGCATTTAAAGACGTACGCCAATTTACCTGACCCAATGGAAGTGTTCGAAGTTGGATTGAACCGCGCAGTGGCACTTATTGCGGAGAAAAATGCCAAAGGTGGACGCGGTGGTGCAGCAAAAGCCCTTAAAGAGCTTGGAAAACACCCTGACACAGATGAACCAATCAATGTGTTTGATGGACGCTATGGCCCTTATGTGAAGCACCAGAAAACCAACGCAACACTGCCTAAGGATATGACACCTGAAACAGTAACATTGGAAAAAGCGATTGAACTCATCAATGCTAAAGCAGGTACCGCCAAGAAGAAAAAAGCGCCTGCTAAAAAGAAAACAGCGGCGAAGAAAACTGAAGCCGAATAGGTCAACTAATCTTTGCTAAACGCCTTTAAAGCGAATTTCATATTTCAATGGAATTCGCTTTTTTGATGAATATCACTCGCCTAGGTTGGCATGATCTAAGCATGAGAACGCGCATACAGTTTCTGATTGGGACATCTGCGCGTTTATGCTTTTTAGCTTTATTCCTTCTGTTTTGGCACTTTTTACGCCTTCAACATCTACCGAACCGGTGGATTTGGGACAGTGGGCGCACGCGTCCGCATACAGCGTTGTTGATTTTGCTGCTGAGACATATCAGCTGGAAACAGATCGCCTAGCAGAGATATACGCCGCCGAAGAAAACGAACGTTTATCCAAGATTTTTCCTCAAGAATTGCAGATTTGCTATCGCGGTGCACATCAAAATGTTCCCCAAACAGATGGCAAGCTGAACATTGCCAACTTCAAACCCATGCTCGAAATAAATGAGCACGTCACGCTAGCGACAGCTCCTGTTGAAGCCGGATGTCTGTTCTCGGGCTTTGGAATGCGCGCGCTGAATCACCGTGTGCGCCTCCACAAAGGCTGGGACATAGCCTTCAATAAAGCTGTAGATGTTTATGCTGCGGGCACGGGTCATATCATAGAAGCACATTACCGATATGATTATGGAAACATGATTCTGATTGACCACGGACACGGTGTCTTCACACGCTATGCCCATTTGGATAATTTCCAAAACGGATTGAAAGTCGGTGCATATGTCGCTGCTGGTCAACCTATTGGCGCTATGGGCACAACGGCAAAACAAGCTGTTGGCCGCCACCTTCACTATGAAATTTTAACTGGCGACTACCACACAAGGTGGAAGTCTTTTGGCTTGAAACCAGTTGATATTTGGTCTCCACAAACGACGATAAAATACGAAGTCAAATCACCAAAGCGCGACCAAGATGAACCAACTCACTTTTTCTTCACGGTAAAAGCGAACAAAAAACGCGCATAATTTCTCATTTTGAGTTATATGCCTCCAAATGAGAAAAATAACAGAACAAGCCGTTGTAGAATTTCTAGAACGCAACCCAGACAAATCAAATAAAAGAGACATTGCACGTGGCCTTGGAGTTCAAGGTGCTGATCGCGTAGCATTGCGCCAGATTCTAAAAAAGTTGGAGAGCGAAGGTAGTATCGCACGCACTGGTAAACGCCAGTTCTCAAGTGTTGAAGCTCCTCCTCCAACTTCTGTGGTGAAATTTGAAAAGCTGGATGAACATGGCGACCTTGTTGGGCGCTGCATAGGTACAGACGGAATCTACGGCCCTGATATAACTTGCGTCGCGACTGGTGGACGCAAAAAAGGTGAGACACTCGGCATAGGCGATCGCGCTCTATGTAAAGTCGGAAAAGCCAATGATGACCTTTGGTATGCAAAAGTCATCAAAAAATTCGACAATAATCCGGTTACATCAGTGGTCGGTTTGTTTGAATCCAACAAACATGGTGGCCGCGTTAAACCCACCAGCCGCAAAGATAAACGCGAATACATCGTCGAACGCGCACTATCTAAAAACGCAGAAACTGGTGACCTAGTTCGTATTGGCTTGAAGAAGTCCAAACCTTACGGCCCACAAATGGCGGAAGTCATTGAGGTCATCGGACGTTTGGAAGATCCAAAATCAGCGTCGCTTATTGCTTTGCATACGCACGATGTACCAGACGAATTCCCAGCTCTAATTACGTCTGAGGCAGAGCAAGCAACGGCCCCGGAAACCGAGCGTGAAGATCTTACCAACATCCCGCTGATCACGATCGACCCTGCTGATGCGCGCGACCATGATGATGCGGTATTTGCAAAGCCTGATGAAGATGAGAACAATAAAGGTGGATGGATCGTTTATGTCGCGATTGCGGATGTAGCAGCCTATGTCCAACATGGCACAGCACTAGATGACGAAGCCTTTAAACGCGGAAACTCGACTTATTTCCCTGACCGCGTTGCGCCTATGCTTCCTGAAGCTCTTTCGGCTGAACAGTGTTCTCTGAAAGAAAACGAAATTCGAGAGACTTTTGCTGTCGAAATGCGTTTCTCTTCTGAAGGAAACAAAATAGATCACCGCTTTATTCGTGGTCGGATGCGTTCAGCTGCCAAACTGTCATACGAGCAAGCTCAAAATGCCATTGACGGAAAGCCTGACGACAAGGCTAGCCCCCTTCTAGATACTGTCTTGAAACCCTTGTGGGCAGCCTATGAATGTGTGGGTAAAGCACGCTCGAAACGTCAACCGCTTGAGTTGGATTTACCTGAACGTCGCGTTGCTCTTGATAAAGACGGCAATGTCCTTGGTGTTTATACAAAAGACCGATTTGACGCCCATAAACTCATTGAAGAGTTTATGATCCAAGCCAATGTCTGTGCGGCTGAAAGTCTAGAGAAAGCAAACTCTCCACTTATCTACCGTGTGCACGAAGAACCGTCAGATGAGAAAATTCTGGCTCTTGGTTTCTTCCTGCCGACAATTGGTATGAAGTGGGATCGCGGCGCAAAACGAACTGCTGCAAGGTTTAATCACCTTCTTGAACAAGCCCGCGCGTCAGAGCATGAACACCTTGTCTCTGAAATGGTACTAAGGTCTCAATCTCAAGCACGCTATTGCAATGAGAATTTTGGGCACTTTGGATTAAACCTCGCCAAATATGCTCACTTTACATCCCCTATCCGTCGGTATTCAGATCTGATTGTCCACCGTGCACTTATCCGCGCATTGGGACTCGGGCCTGAAGGTCTAACAGATGTAGAATCAAAGCGTCTGGAAGAAATTGCGGAGCACCTGACAACGACAGAGCGTCGTTCTATGGCTGCGGAACGCGATGCGACCGATCGTTACTTGGTCGCTTTCATGTCCGATAAGGTTGGCGCAGAATTCCAAGGCCGCGTGGCAGGCGTGACCAAAGCAGGTATGTTTATTCGCCTCGATGAAAGCGGTGCAGACGGGTTTGTCCCAGCTGCCAGACTATCTGAAGAGTATTGGATATATGATGAGCATAACGCAGCATTGGTTGCTGACAGTTCTGAGAAGCGATACGAAATGGGTATGCCTGTTCTCGTGAAGCTAGAAGAAGCGACACCTATCACTGGCGGTTTGCTATTTGAAATGCTTTCTGAACCTCGCGATGCTCGCGAAGATCTAGAGAAACCAAAACGCACACGCCGCGACGGAGGTAGAGACAACTACCCTCCACGTGGCCGTAAAGGCGGTGGAAAAAAGCGCTCAACGAATAAACAAAAACGTCCTAAGAATATACGCCTAGGCAAAAAGAAATAAGATGGCGACACACATCTGCGAAGGCCATGACAAAAAAGAAGTTTGAACAATATAAATTTGATGACGCACCGGAAGATACATCTTTAGCGGACAACCCTGTTGTTCCGCGCGATGCGGCAACAATGATACTTGTTCGAAAAGACGGTCCAGAACCCCGCATATTAATGGGAAGACGTACTAGCGGGCATGATTTCATGCCGGACAAATACGTTTTCCCAGGTGGTCGTTTGGACAAAGCTGATTTTGAAGTCACTGCCTTAGACAAATTAAATACAAATTGCAGAAAATCGCTTCTAGTTAATAGCGACACACCGCCTGAGGCATTAGCCTTGGCTGCAATAAGGGAAACGTTTGAGGAAACAGGCCTGATAATAGGCCGACGTCCCACTGACGATAATATTGCGCTAGAAGCAGAAGATGCGAGCTGGAATGCATTTCTGTCGCACGCATTCATGCCGAGCCTAACCAATATAGAATTTATTGGCCGAGCTGTAACGCCGCCCTATCAACCTAAAAGATTTGACGCGCGCTTTTTCCTTGCTGAGTCCAATCAAGTTCTGGCTCAACTTACAAAACCAATCGACACGTTTGAATTGGAAGGACTGAAGTGGTTCACTTTCGACGAAATCGAAAGTCTTGATCTACCTCGGGTCACGCGGTTCACAATTCAGGAAGTGCAAGAACGCGTTGAAAACCCTAGTCGGAAAATCCTGCCGTTTTTCTTTTCTTTCGATGGCGTAAAAGCAAGTTGCGAACGAATCCCCCCCAACTAAAAAGATAAAACTATGAAAAGATCGGCTCACTTTTCATAAAGAATCGAGAATGAATATTCTCTCTCCAAACTGGCAAAGCAGCTCTATATGTATGTGATTGGATGTAATTTTCGGATCAATTGGCATATTCTCAAAATAATTGCGCTTAATTGCCTACATTTCTTTATGAGCCCTTGACGTAGTGGTGCGTTTACTGTTTTAAGCACGCTTTCCGTTTCACGCGCGAGTAACCGCGCCTCGACCAGAGCAAGAGATCAATGGCCAAACCAACCACTGTGAAAATTCGCCTGAATTCGACTGCGGACACAGGTTATTTCTACGTCACGAAGAAAAACCCGCGTAACTTGACTGAAAAACTCGTCTTGAAAAAGTACGACCCAGTCATCCGTAAACACGTCGAATTCAAAGAAGGTAAGATCAAGTAAGATCTTCTTTTATATGAATTAAAAAAAGGGCTCAGTATTATGTACTGAGCCCTTTTTTTGTTTAATTCTCATACGACCTGATCACTCAAAATCAGAACCCGTCAAAATTACATATGATTTTATTGCGGCCAGCTTCTTTGGCTTGGTACAATGCTTCATCAGCTCTTTTAATCAAAAGACTTACACTATCATCCGGCGGGAATGTCACGGATGCACCACCCGACATAGTCACCTTCAACCTGTCGCGACCACCTTTAATGCTAAATGCTTGTCCGTGAACCTTCTCTCGAATGCGTTCAGCAGTGAGCTGCGCCATCTGGATGGTCGTATCTGGCATGATGACCATAAACTCCTCTCCACCATAGCGACACGCAATATCTGACGGACGTATGTTTGCCATCAAGCGTCCAGAAAACTCACGCAGCACTTCATCACCAACATCATGGCCGTGACCATCATTCACTTTCTTAAAGTGATCCAAATCACAAAGCAGAATGGATACAGGGCCACCGCCCATATTTGCCCGCTTCATAAATTGTTCTAGCTGGTTTTCCATAAAGCGCCGGTTGTGCAGTCCGGTCAGCTGATCTGTTACCGCAAGCTCCATCGACTGATCCAAACGGGCGCGAAGAGCATCGATATATCGCTTCTTACTGACTTGAGTTTTCACCCTCGCAAGCAGCTCTTCTGGGTCAATCGGCCTAACAAGAATATCAGACGCCCCCAAATCAAGTGCGCGCACAGCCAGATCTTCATCTTCCGCGCCAACGATAGCCAAAATTGGTAGATCACGGGTCGCTTCAAGGTTTCGAAGATAGGCACACAATTTCAACCCATCATATTTATCGCCGCCTAGCGACAAGACCATAAGGTCAACGGTTGCAGCCCCTGCTCCCAATCCGCCGGTTGCATTCGACAGGGTCATGGGCTTGTGATCGGACTCAAGATATCTGCAGATACGTGCAGCCTGACGCTCATTATCATCAACGACCAACACACGGGCCGGTACCTGGCCACGACCTGAAGGCGTTACATCTATCACGCCTATACGGCGGCCAGATGCCTCCCTCTTGCGTAGCTCATCGGCAACAAGCTTATATTTTGAAAGCGCACGCACGCGCGACAAAAGCTGTAAATTATTGATAGGCTTTGTTAAAAAGTCATCTGCACCAGCACGTAGCCCTTTAAGGCGATCTTCACGCTCATTCAGCGCGGTTACCATAACAATAGGAATGTGCTCAGTGCGTGGATCAAATTTCAGCTCACGACAAGCCTCAAACCCATCCATGCGGGGCATCATGACATCAAGCAGAATTATGTCTGGTTCAGTCGCGATCGCTTTATCGATAGCATCAAGACCATCAACAGCGGTCGTAACCTGAAAATACTCATGAGCTAGTTTCGCGCAGAGTAATTTTCGGTTGGCTTCGACATCATCAACAACGAGGACTCGAGCACTCAATGGGGACGCTCCGGCCCTCTAGTAAGGTCTTCAACCTTTTTAATAAAAGGAGCCATTTGAATTGGCTTGGTCATATACGCTTCGCAACCTGCATCAAAAACATCTTGTTCATCTTGGCGCATAGCAAAAGCAGTCACTGCAAGAATCGGAATGTTACTCACCGCGGAATCATCTTTAATCCAACGGGCTAAATCTAATCCCGACACTTCTGGCAATTGAATATCCATAATGATGAGATCAGGCAAAACTTCCTTGGTCAATTCAACTGCACGCAGACCATCGACAGACCTAACTGCTTCAAAACCATGAGCATCGAGAAGGTCGCAGAACAATTTCATGTTCAGCTCATCATCCTCGACAATCAGGACCTTTTTCGATGCGCTACTTGCCATGTCAGTCGCCACTCCAAGAAAGAAACGTGAAATTGTTTCCCGCTTCTAAGCACTCTTCTGCCGCAAGAGAGTTAAACACCCTTTTACATCAAAAGAAAAATACATCCTTATTACTCACTTATATGAGCTATAAGATATGAATATTCAGTCAATTAACAAGCATTCAGATAAGAACCCCATCTCGAACCCAAATTGCGGTTCCGTTCAATGCTATAAATTCACTACCTAGAATCATATAAAAATATAAAGAAGCCGAGCCTAACGAGAGCTTAATCTGACAAAATTCTCCGGTCGACCTTGCAATTATCAACCAGTCTGGCATCTCGGTTAGGAAGCCAAACAACCTAATAGGAGACACATATGTCGACACCTGAAGCACGCCTGGAAAGTCTTGGAATTCAATTGGGCGAGCCTAATGCTGCAGTCGCAAATTATGTGCCCTACGTCATCTCAGGCAATCAGCTATTCATATCGGGTCAGATATCGACCGGCCCAGAAGGTTTAGTCACGGGTCGCCTTGGAGAAGACATGAAGCTGGAAGATGGGCAAGCCGCCGCTCGCCTTTGTGCAATAAACCTCATCACGCAAATGAAAGCTGCTCTTGGTTCCCTCGATCGGGTTAAACGCGTCGTGAAGCTTGGCGGTTTCGTCAATGCTGCGCCAGACTTCATCGAGATTCCCCAGGTTATAAACGGCTGTTCTGACCTTATGGTCGAAGCATTTGGTGACAAAGGGCGTCATGCACGTTCAGCTGTTGCCTGCCCTGTTCTTCCTTTGGGCGTTGCCGTAGAAGTCGACGCTGTGGTCGAATTTGAATAATTCTATCTATTATCTAATTGAAAGAGCGGGAATTCATCGCCAAGTTACATTCCATGACAGATGATGACTTCTCGCTCTCCATATCTATCGTCAATTCACTTGGTGAAATTGACAGCTCTGACTGGAATGCTATCGCAAACCCTGAAGGGTCAACTTACGATCCATTTCTAGATTGGGATTTTCTTCAAGGACTGGAAGAGACAAAATGTGTTCATCCCGATAAGGGCTGGGCACCCTACCATATAGTCGCAAGAGACAACCAAGACAATCTGGTGGGCGCATGTCCTATGTACCTAAAATCGCACTCTCAGGGTGAGTTTGTATTTGATCATTCCTGGGCAGATGCATATGAACGCGCTGGCGGACGATACTATCCTAAACTATTGATTGGAGTACCTTTTACGCCAGTCACAGGACGCCGCCGATTATTTGCAGAAGGTCCAAACGCGTCATCTATTCGAGATGCACTTTTGCAAACTGCGATCAAGATGACCGCTGAAAACAATCTATCTTCTCTACATATCAACTTTATCGACGCGTTAGAACATGAAGCACTAGGCGCTGATGGATTACTACAACGTACTGACCAGCAATTTCACTGGGAAAACGACAACTATTCCAGCTTTGAAGACTTCCTTGATAAACTTGCGTCTCGGAAACGTAAAAACCTCAAAAAGGAACGTGCACAGGCGCAAGATGGCATTACTTATCTGCACCTAACCGGACCAGATATTACCGAAGATCATTGGGATATTTTCTACGGCTTTTATACCGACACAAGCGCACGAAAATGGGGTTCGCCATACCTCAACAGAGCGTTTTTTGATCTGCTTGGCCAAAGGATGGCGGATAAAATTCTACTCATTCTTGCTTATGACACAGAAACAAATCTTCCCATTGCGGGTGCGCTCAATATGATTGGGTCAAATACGCTATATGGCCGTTATTGGGGATGTTCAGAACCACGCCCCTGCCTGCATTTTGAGACCTGCTATTATCAAGCTATCGATTTTGCGATCGCTAAAGGATTAAAGCGCGTTGAAGCAGGTGCACAAGGCGGACATAAACTGGCTCGCGGATACGCACCATCACCGACATATTCAGCGCACTGGATCGCCAATGCAAGCTTCTCCGAAGCTATCGCACAATACTTGACGCACGAACGCGAACATGTCGAATCTGATATAGAATATTTGGGAAAACGAACGCCTTTTAGAAAGGGCGAGGATTAAGACTAAATTGGTTGGGGACAATAATGACAAGCAATGTGACAACATTTTGGTTTGCCTCACATGAAGAGGCACGCATTTTTGCAATAACATTGCAGGCACATAAAATCCCCGCACACTTATGCGATTTTCACGCAAACCGTGTCATAAATTATGCAATAGACCGCTACCATAGCGACATTAGAGTATTGATTCCTAGTGTTTTTTATGAAGAATCCAAGCAAATCATAAAAGATTGTCGCGCCGAAGGTGATAGAATTCTGCACGACGAAGATACAGAACAGATCACACCTCAATCTAAGTGGGTGGTACATACCTGGATTCATTTATTCTCTTTACTTTTTGGACTAAACCTTC